>NZ_CP021080.1:1224345-1836518 GCF_000802245.2 Streptomyces pluripotens | reverse complement strand
GTCGGCTGGACCCCCGCGTTCGCCAAGAAGGGGTACTTCCTGCCCCTGGACGGCACGGCGGCCCTGGCCGACCAGGCGAAGTTCCAGCCGAACCTGATCAAGCAGGCCCAGTACCAGGGCAAGACCTACGGCGTGCCGCTGGTCACCGACACCCTGGCCCTGGTGTACAACAAGGCCCTGTTCAAGAAGGCCGGCATCGCCGACGCCCCCAAGACCTGGGACGAGCTGAAGTCCGACGCCGCCAAGATCAAGTCGAAGACCGGAGTCGACGGCTACTGGGGCTCCACCGCGGCCTACTTCGCCCAGCCCTTCCTCTACGGCGAGGGCACCGACACCGTCGACGCCGCCGCCAAGAAGATCACCGTGGACTCGGCCGCCGCCAAGAAGGGCTACGGCACCTGGCTGAGCCTGTTCTCGGGCAAGGGCCTGCACAAGGCCGACACCACCGCCGACGCCTACGCCCACATCCAGGACGCGTTCGTCAACGGCAAGGTCGCCGCGATCATCCAGGGTCCCTGGGAGATCACGAACTTCTACAAGGGCAGCGCCTTCAAGGACAAGTCCAACCTCGGCATCGCCGCGGTCCCGGCTGGCTCCGCCGGCAAGGCGGGCGCCCCGACCGGCGGCCACAACCTCGCGGTCTACGCCGGGTCCAACAAGGCCCACCAGGACGCGGCCCTGAAGTTCGTGAAGTTCATGACCTCGGCGAAGTCCCAGGAGACCATCGCTCTGAAGAACTCCACCCTGCCCACCCGCGAGGACGCCTACACCGCCCAGGTCAAGGCCGACCCCGGCATTGCCGGCTACCAGGGCGTCCTGTCCACCGCCCAGCCCCGCCCGGCGCTGCCCGAGTACAGCAGCCTGTGGGGTCCGCTCGACACCGAGCTGCCCAAGATCGCGGGCGGCAAGGAGTCGCTGGACAAGGGCCTGAGCAACGCCGAACTGGCCATCACCAAGCTGGTGCCAGACTTCAGCAAGTGAGCCCGGGTGGCCGTCGGATCCGCTCTTCGGGAGAGGGGGGCCGACGGCCACCGCCCTGTGCCCAGCCCAACTCCTTGATCCCTTGAAGGTGTCGAACCATGACAGTCGCCATCGACCGCGCGACCGGCAAGCGCCGCGGTGACCGCGCGCCTCGGCCCGGGCTGGGCCAGCGCATTCGGAACGGCTACCAGAAGTACTGGTACGCCTACGCGATGATCGCCCCGGTGGTCGTCGTGCTCTCCGTCATCGTCGGCTACCCGCTCCTGCGGGGCGCCTACCTGACCCTCACCGACGCCAACAGCCTGAACTCGGCGCGCACGATCGGCGTCAACCACATCGCCGCCACCTACAAGTTCATCGGCCTCGACAACTACAAAGACATCCTGTTCGGGCCGACGGCCTACGACCGGTTCTGGTCGCACTTCCTGTGGACCGTCTTCTGGACGGCCGCCTGCGTGTTCCTGCACTACACCATCGGCCTCGGCCTCGCGCTCATGCTCAACGAGAGAGTGCGCGGTCGCACCTTCTACCGCCTGCTGCTCGTGCTGCCCTGGGCCGTGCCGACCTTCGTCACCGTCTTCTCCTGGCGGATCATGCTCGCCGACTCCGGAGTGGTCAACCAGTTCCTCGGCGCCCTCCACTTGCCCCAGCCCGGCTGGCTGGAGGACACCTTCTGGCAGCGGTTCGCCGCGATCATGGTCAACACCTGGTGCGGTGTGCCGTTCATGATGCTCTCGCTGCTCGGCGGCCTGCAGTCCATCGACTCCTCCCTGTACGAGGCCGCCGAGATGGACGGCGCGAGCGCCTGGCAGCGCTTCCGGCACGTCACCCTGCCGGGGCTGCGCTCGGTCAGCTCCACCGTGGTCCTGCTCGGCATCATCTGGACCTTCAACCAGTTCGCGATCATCTTCCTGCTGTTCGGCCCCACCGGCGCGCCCGACGCACAGATCCTCGTCACCTGGGCCTACTTCCTCGGCTTCGGCCAGCAGCCCCGCGACTTCGCCCAGTCCGCCGCGTACGGCGTGCTGCTGCTGTCGCTGCTGGCCGTGTTCACGTCCTTCTACTTCCGCTGGCTGAAGCGCAATGACCAGCTCGCCGTCTGACGCCGCAGGAGCCGCCGCCATGAGCACCACGACCCTCGAAAAGACCGAGTCCGCGCAGGTCCCCACCCCGGCGCCGCGGCGCCGCAGCCGCCGGCGCGGCGAGCGCGGCCCGCTCGGCCACGCCCTGCTGCACAGCGGTCTCACTCTCGCGAGCCTCATCGCGCTCGCCCCGGTGGCCTGGCTGTTCTACCTCTCCCTCGGCCCGGACAAGGACGACTACCTGCACCCGGGCAAGATCCTGGACAGCCTGTCCTTCTCCAACTACAGCTTCGTGCTGGAGCACACCGCGTTCTTCGACTGGTTCAAGTCGACGATGATCGTGGCCGGGGGCACCACCGTGATCGGCGTCTTCGTCGCCGCCACCACCGGCTACGCCGTCTCGCGCATGCGCTTTCCCGGCTACAAGCCGCTGATGTGGGTGCTGCTGCTCACCCAGACCTTCCCGATCGCCATCCTGATCGTGCCGATGTACGAGATCTTCAGCGAACTCGGCCTCATCGACACCTACTGGGCCCTGATCGTCATCAACTGCACCACGGCCGTGCCGTACAGCGCCTGGCTGCTCAAGGGGTACTTCGACACCATCCCCTTCGAGATCGACGAGGCCGGCCGGGTGGACGGACTCAGCCCCTTCGGGACGTTCGCCCGCCTGATCCTGCCGCTGGCTCGCCCCGGTCTCGCCGTAGCCGCCTTCTACAACTTCATCACCGCGGTCGGCGAGGTCGCCTTCGCGACCACCTTCATGCTCGACGACTCGAAGTACACCTTCGCCGTCGGACTGCAGACCTTCGTCAGCGAACACGACGCCCAGTGGAACTACATGGCCGCCACCGCGGTGTTGATCGCGATACCCGTGTCCGTGTTCTTCTACCTCGTGCAGAAGAACCTCGTCACCGGTCTCACCGCCGGCGGCACCAAGGGCTGACGCCCTTGGCCGGACAGAGGCTCCCGCGCGCCACGTCGCGCGGGTGGGCGGCCGCGGTGTCCTCCCCCGAGCTCGTTGAGCCGGGGGCCGACCAGACCCCGCCGGCACCGCGGCCGCCAAGCACACCCCGCCCCGCATCCGTCGCCGTACCCACGCGCCCATGATCCGAACTACGTCACTTCCCAAGGACGCCATGAGCCAGCAGCACCCTGCCGCACCGGCCCACCACTCCGCCGTCGCCACCGTCGCCCACCATCGCGACTGGTGGCGGGACGCTGTCATCTACCAGGTCTATCCGCGCAGCTTCGCCGACAGCAACGGCGACGGCATGGGTGACCTGGAGGGCGTACGCTCCCGTCTGCCCTACCTGCGCGACCTCGGCGTGGACGCCGTGTGGCTCAGCCCCTTCTACGCCTCCCCGCAGGCCGACGCCGGGTACGACGTGGCCGACTACCGTGCCGTCGACCCCATGTTCGGCAGCCTCCTGGACGCCGATGCACTGATCCGTGACGCCCATGCGCACGGCCTCCGCGTCATCGTCGACCTGGTCCCCAACCACTCCTCCGACCAGCACGAGTGGTTCAAACGCGCCCTTGCCGAGGGTCCCGGCTCCCCGCTCCGCGACCGCTACCACTTCCGTCCCGGCAAGGGAAAGAACGGTGGACTCCCGCCCAACGACTGGGAGTCCATCTTCGGCGGTCCGGCCTGGACCCGGGTCACGGAACCGGACGGCTCGCCCGGCGAGTGGTACCTGCACCTCTTCGCCCCGGAGCAACCCGACTTCAACTGGGAGCACCCGGCCGTCGGGGACGAGTTCCGCTCCATCCTCCGTTTCTGGCTGGACATGGGCGTGGACGGTTTTCGCATCGACGTGGCCCACGGCCTGGTGAAGGCCGAGGGCCTGCCGGACCTCGGTTCCCACGACCAGCTGAAACTGCTGGGCAACGATGTCATGCCGTTCTTCGACCAGGACGGCGTGCACGCGATCTACCGCCAGTGGCGCCGCATCCTCGACGAGTACTCGGGTGAACGGATCTTCGTGGCGGAGGCCTGGACCCCGACGGTCGAGCGCACCGCCAACTACGTCCGCCCCGACGAACTCCACCAGGCCTTCAACTTCCAGTACCTCGGCACGGAGTGGGACGCGGAGGAATTGCGGCGGGTCATCGACCGCACCCTTCAGGCCATGCGGCCCGTCGGTGCCCCCGCCACCTGGGTCCTGTCCAACCACGACGTCACCCGCCACGCCACCCGCTTCGCCAACCCCCCGGGGCTCGGCACCCAGATCCGCGCCGCCGGCGACCGGGAACTCGGCCTGCGCCGAGCCCGAGCGGCCACCCTGCTGATGCTGGCCCTGCCCGGCTCGGCATACATCTACCAGGGTGAGGAACTGGGGCTGCCGGACGTCGTGGACCTGCCCGACGAGGTGCGCCAGGACCCGGCGTACCTCCGCGGCGCCGGCCAGGACGGGTTCCGCGACGGCTGCCGTGTCCCCATCCCGTGGACCCGCGAGGGCTCCTCCCACGGCTTCGGCAGCGCCGGCAGCTGGCTGCCGCAGCCGGCGAGCTGGGGCGAGCTGAGCGTGGAGGCGCAGACCGGCGCACCGGGCTCCACCTTGGAGCTGTACCGCTCCGCCCTCCTCGCCCGCCGCGCCCACCCCTCGCTCGGTGAGGGCGACACGGTGGAGTGGCTGCGCGCCCCCGAAGGAGTCCTGGCCTTCCGCCGCGGCGACTTCGTCTGCGTCGCGAACACCACCGGCGAGTCGGTCAGCACCCCGGCGTACGGCCGGGTGCTGCTGAGCAGCGGCGAAGTCGCGGAGACTGGCGACGAGGCCAAGGTTCCCGCGGACTCCACGGTGTGGTGGACCACGGCCTGACGGCCGCTCGCCCGCGACAACCTGCCGAACGCCTTGTGGCCCGTCGCCCGTCCGGGCGGCGGGCCTTGGCGTCTGTTCTTACGGTGCCCGGCCGGCTCATGACCACCGGCCGTCACGGGGTCCGGGCCGCCCACGGATGAACGGGCTGCCGCCGAGATGATCTCGACGGCAGCCCGTGGACCGGTACCGGGGCCGCCTACTTCCAGGTGTCGTTCGTGGTGTAGCCCGACGAACCGCCCGTCGTGTACGAGCGGTTGCTGCCCGACTCCCAGGTCACGTTGCCGGCGCTGTCCTTCTTGAGGAACTTGTACGCGAACGCGGTGTTCTTCTGGGTGATCACCAGCTTGCTCCACGTCGGGTAGGACGCCGAGGAGAGCGGGATGGCATCGGCCGTGTTCCAGGAGCCGAGGGAGGGGATGGAGCCGACGACGTAGACGTTGGTCCCCCAGTCCGTGGTCGCGTACTCGTTGAAGGTGACATCGGTGGCATCGGAATCCGCCACGTTCCAGGAGCTGTTGAGGGACAGGGCTGCAGTGGACGTGGTCGCGGACCTGTTCGCGTTCGACTCCCAGGTCACGTTGCCGGCGCTGTCCTTCTTGAGGAACTTGTACGCGAACGCGGTGTTCACCGGCACGCTCACCTCGCCCGACCAGAGCGGGTAGCCGGTAGACGACAGTTTGACCGCCT
This sequence comes from Streptomyces pluripotens, assembly GCF_000802245.2. Lineage (NCBI taxonomy): Bacteria > Bacillati > Actinomycetota > Actinomycetes > Kitasatosporales > Streptomycetaceae > Streptomyces > Streptomyces pluripotens. Next base: position 1,830,946 of record NZ_CP021080.1, on the reverse strand, counting down.
TGGAGGTGTCCCAGTCGCCCAGGGACGGGATGGACCCGACGACGTAGACATCGGTGCCGGACGTCGTCGACGCGTACTCGCTGAACGTTGCGTTCACCGTGTCCCCGGAGCCGCCCGTGTTCCCGCAGCCGGCAGTGCAGGTGTAGGAGGAGTCGTAGAAGGCGATCGCGCTCTTCGCCGGGATGGTGAGGGTCGCGCTGCCGCCGGACACCGTCACCGTGCTGGCGCCGCCGTCGACGACGTCCTTGTACGTGCCGTCCGCCATGCCGGTCGTGAAGGTGTACGTCGCCTGCGACGTACCGTTGTTCAGCGCGAAGAAGCCCTTGCCGCTGCGCCCGAAGCCGATGACGTCCGACGACTTGGTCTGCCAGTCGGAGACGGCCGCCGAGTCGGTCGCGTTGTGCCAGGCCACCATGCCGACCACCGCGGTGTCGCGGTCGAGGCAGTACCAGGCGCCGCTGGAACAGTCCGTGTCCGTTACGAACCCGGAGGAGTTCGGCGGGGCCTGGTCGCTCTGGGTCCACTCCCAGCTGGCGAACACCGTTGGCGTCGCCCACTTGTAGGCCAGTTCGAAGAGGTTGGCGAGCCGGTAGCCGTCGCCGTCCTTGTAGGACATGTCCATACCGTTGCGCTCGGTGTCGTGGTTCGTCACGAAGGAGACCGAGTTGGCGGCCGGCAGGATGCCGGACGTGGACAGCCCCGACAGGTCCGAGACGTTGCCCTGGAACGCCGACTTCATCCGGGTGGCGTAGGTGAAGTCCAGGACGTCACCGGTGCCGTAGTAGTCGCTGGGCTGCGGGGTCGATCCCGGGTACACCTCCTGGAAGACGTAGGGCGCCGTTCCCGACGTGGTGTTCGTCAGCTTGGACTCGATCGCTGCCAGGTCGGTCGCGGGTATGTGCTTGGCCGCGTCCACCCGGAAGCCGTCGACGCCGAGGGCGAGCTGACTGTTGAGGTAGCCGGCGATGCCCGTGCGCACGGTGTCCGACTCGGTCTTGAGGTCGGGCAGGCCCAGCAACTCGCAGTTCTGCACCTGGGTGAGGTCGGAGTAGTCCTGGATGGTCAGGTCCGAGGTCGGGCACTCGGTGGAGTCGTGGTAGTCGGTGCGCGTCCAGTCCGGCGTCTCGTATGGGTCGGTGATCGTCGTGCCGTGGTAGCCCGTGCCGGTCTGCGCGGCCGTGTGGTTGATCACCGCGTCCGTATACACCTTGACGCCCGCTGTGTGGCAGGTCGAGATCATGTTCGCGAACTGCGCTTCCGTTCCGAAGCGGCTGTTCAGGTCGTAGGAGTACGGCTGGTAGACGTCCCACCAGTAGTAGTTCGACTGCTTGAGGGACTCCTCCGGCGGTGCGACTTGGACCGCGCCGTAACCGGCCGGGCCCAGCACGTGGGTGCACTCCGAGGCGATGGAGTTCCAGTTCCATTCCCACAAGTTGGCGATCACGTCGCCCTTCGCGGTCGTGTCCGCCTGCGCGGGAGTGCTCTGCAGGGCGGTCACGCCCAGGAGCGTGAGCGCCCCTGCCGCTATGGCGCCTGCCGTGCGGTTGAGGACACCCGGTGGTCGGTGTCTGGTCATGTGCGGCTCCGAAAGTGGGGTTCGGCTTTCAACAACTGGTGAGAGTGCTGCTGCTGAGAAGGGCACGTCAAGAGTCCGAGTGAAAGTTCTTGCTATCGGTTTCAAGTGTCTTGCTGTAAACCTTTCGTTAGCGATACGGTCGCGCGGGCGCCGGGCAGCTAGGCCGTGCCACGGCATTGGGCTCGGACCCAACAGAGCCGTAATCGCAAGGAGTCACCGCCTGTGATACCGAGATGGCCGGCGCCCCGGAGGCGCCACACCCGCTACCTCAGACGAACCGCCGTCACCCTCGCGGCGCTTGCCGCCGCCTTCGTCCAGCCCGTCGCGGCCCGCGCCGCCACCCCGCCCCCACCTCCGTCGGACGCGGCCCTGGCCGCCCAACCCACCCGGCACGGCGACACCCGCGAGCAGTTCTACTTCGTCATGCCGGATCGTTTCGCCAACGGGGACAAGTCCAACGACCGGGGCGGCCTGACGGGTTCCCGCCTCAGCACCGGCTACGACCCCACCGACAAGGGCTTCTACCAGGGCGGCGACCTCAAGGGCCTGACGAAGAAGCTCGACTACATCAAGGGACTCGGCACCACCGCCATCTGGATGGCGCCGATCTTCAAGAACCGCCCTGTACAGGGAACCGGAGCAGATGCCTCGGCCGGCTACCACGGTTACTGGATCACCGACTTCACCCAGGTCGACCCGCACTTCGGCACCAACAAGGACCTCAAGACCCTCATCTCCAAGGCGCACGCCAAGGGCATGAAGGTCTTCTTCGACGTCATCACCAACCACACCGCCGACGTCGTGAACTACCGCGAGAAGTCGGCCGACTACCTCTCCAAGGGCGCCTTCCCGTACCTCACCAAGGACGGCCGGCCCTTCGACGACGCCGACTACGCCGACGGCAGCAGGAAGTTCCCGGCCGTCGACACCGACTCCTTCCCCTACACCCCGAAGGTCACGAGCGCGAGCAAGGTTCCGGCCTGGCTCAACGACCCGACGATGTACCACAACCGGGGCGACTCGACGTACGCGGGCGAGTCCACGACCTACGGCGACTTCTCCGGGCTGGACGATCTGTGGACCGAGCGTCCCGAGGTCGTCCACGGCATGGAGAAGATCTACGAGCGGTGGGTGAGGGACTTCGCCGTCGACGGCTTCCGGATCGACACCGTCAAGCACGTCGACATGGACTTCTGGACGCAGTGGGCGACCGCGCTGAACAGGTACGCGGCGGCGCACGGGCGGAAGAACTTCTTCATGTTCGGCGAGGTCTACTCCGCCGACACCTCCGTCACCTCCCCGTACGTCACCCAGGGCCGCCTCGACGCCACCCTGGACTTCCCCTTCCAGGACGCGGCCCGCGCCTACGCCTCCCAGGGCGGCAGCGCCCAGCGGCTCGCGAGCGTCTTCGGTGACGACTACAAGTACACGACCGGCAAGGCCAACGCGTACGAGCAGGTCACTTTCCTCGGCAACCACGACATGGGCCGCATCGGCTACTTCCTCAAGCAGGACAACCCGAAGGCCACCGACGCCGAGATCCTGCGCAAGGACGAGCTCGCCAACGAGCTGATGTTCCTCAGCCGAGGCAACCCGGTCGTCTACTACGGGGACGAGCAGGGCTTCACCGGTTCCGGCGGTGACAAGGACGCCCGTCAGACCATGTTCGCCTCCAAGGTCGCCGACTACTTGGACGACGACGAGATCGGCACCGACCGCACCCACGCCAGCGACTCCTACGACCCGGGCGCACCGCTCTACCGGCAGATCGCGGCGCTCGCCAAGCTGCGCAGGGCGAACCCGGCCCTGACGGACGGCGTGCAGACCGAGCGGTACGCGGCCGACGGCGCGGGCGTCTACGCCTTTACCCGCACCGACGCCCGGACCGGCCAGGAGTACGTCGTCGCCTTCAACAACGCGGGTGAATCGAAGACGGCGACCTTCGCCACCGGTTCCGCGGACATGGCCTACCGGGGCGTCTACGGCGCCACCGGCTCCGTGCAGTCCGGCGGCGACCGCAGGGTCACCGTCTCCGTCCCGGCCGAATCCGCAGTCGTCTACAAGGCGGCCGGCACCCTCGCCGCCCCCGCAGCCAAGCCCACGGTCACCCTGACGGCCCCGGACGCCGGGGCGACGGGCGCCGTGGACCTCACCGCTGACGTCGGCGGTGGGCAGCTCAACCGGGTCGTCTTCGCCGCCCAGGTCGGCAACGGCAGGTGGCGGACGCTCGGCTCCGCCGACCACGCCCCCTACCGGGTCACCCAAGTCATCGGCAAGGACGTACCCGCCGGGACCGCCCTGCGCTACAAGGCCGTCGTGGTCGACTCGGCCGGGCACACCGCGAGCGCGACGGCGAGCAGCACCACCGGAACGCCGCCCGCCCCCACGGTCCCCACGGCCTCCTCCCGGGACTACGCGATCGTCCACTACAAGCGCGCCGACGGTGACTACGGTGACTGGGGCCTGTACGCCTGGGGCGACATCGCTGACGGAGAGGCCACCAACTGGCCCGCCAGCCACCCCTTCATCGGCCGGGACGCCTACGGCGCCTTCGCCTACGTCAAGCTCAAGCCCGGTGCCTCCAACGTCGGCTTCTTGGTCATCGACAAGGACGGCAACAAGGACGTCTCGGCCGACCGGAGCATCGACGTCAGCAGAACGGGCGAGGTCTGGGTGGAGCAGGGCAAGGCCGACGTACTGACCCAGCGGCCCGACTACCCGGCCCCGGACAAGACCAAGGCGGTCATCCACTACCACCGGGCCGACGGGAACTACGACGGCTGGGGCCTGCACGTCTGGACCGGTGCCGCGAACCCCACCGACTGGTCGCATCCGCTGGAGCCGGTGAAGACTGATGCCTATGGCGCGGTCTTCGAGGTGCCGCTCACCGAGGGTGCCACCAGCCTCAGCTACATCGTCCACAAGGGCGACGAGAAGGACCTGCCCGCCGACCAGTCCCTGGACCTCAAGGCCGACGGCTACGAGGTATGGCTGTTGAACGGCCAGGAGAAACACCTGCTGCCGCAGCCGGCGGGCAGTGCCGCCGCCCTGGACCTGACCACCTCCAAGGCGATCTGGATCGACCGGGACACCCTCGCCTGGAACGGCATCGACGGTGCCGCCTCCAGTCAGCTGCTGTACTCCCGCGACGGCTCCATCACCGTCAAGGACGGGACGCTGACCAGCGACGACGAGCGATGGCTGCGCCTGACGAAGACCACGCTCAGCGAGGCCCAGAAGGCGAAGTTCCCGCACTTGAAGGACTACACCGCCTGGTCCGTGGACCCGCGCGACCGGGACCGGGTGCGCCGGGCACTCAGGGGTCAGCTCGTCGCCTCGCAGCGGGCTGCCAACGGCGCCGTCCTGGCCGCGACCGGTGTCCAGATCGCGGGCGTACTGGACGACCTCTACCCCAAGGCGACCAAGGCCGCGCTCGGTCCGGTGTTCCACCACGGGAGGCCGACCCTGTCCGTCTGGGCGCCGACGGCCCGGTCCGTGCGGCTCGACCTGGACGGTCGTACGGTCAGGATGCACCGGAACCGCACCACCGGCGTCTGGTCCGTGACGGGCCCGAGGTCCTGGAAGGGCAAGCCGTACCGGTACGTCGTGAAGGTCTGGGCGCCCAGCGTCCGGAAGATGGTCACCAACAAGGTCACCGACCCCTACTCGGTCGCACTCACCGCAGACTCCGAGCGCAGCATCGTCGCCGACCTGGACGACCGGTCCCTCGCGCCGCGCGGCTGGTCGAAGCTGCGCAAACCGAAGGCCGTACCGCTGAAGGACGCACAGATCCAGGAGCTGCACATCCGGGACTTCTCCATCGGGGACCCCACCTCGAAGCACCCGGGAACCTATCTGGCCTTCACCGACAAGAACAGTGACGGCTCCCGGCACCTGCGGGCACTGGCCAGGGCCGGCACCTCCTACGTCCACCTGCTGCCCGCCTTCGACATCGCCTCGATCCCGGAGAAGAAGGCCGACCAGGCGCGCCCCGACTGTGATCTGGCCTCCTACCCCGCAGACTCCGCCAAGCAGCAGGAGTGCGTGGCGAAGACCGCCGCGAAGGACGCGTACAACTGGGGCTACGACCCGTACCACTACACGGTCCCCGAGGGCTCCTACGCCACCGACCCGGACGGCACCGCCCGTACGGTCCAGTTCCGCAAGATGGTCCAGGCGCTCAACCAGGACGGCCTCCGGGTCGTCATGGACGTCGTCTACAACCACACCGCGGCCAGCGGCCAGGCGGACACCAGCGTGCTCGACAAGATCGTGCCGGGCTACTACCAGCGGCTCCTGGCCGACGGATCGGTGGCCAACAGCACCTGCTGCGCCAACACGGCACCCGAGAACGCGATGATGGGCAAGCTCGTCGTGGACTCCATCGTCACCTGGGCCAAGGAGTACAAGGTCGACGGGTTCCGCTTCGACCTCATGGGGCACCATCCCAAGGCCAACATCCTGGCGGTCAGGAAGGCCCTGGACGCGCTGACCCTGAAGAAGGACGGCGTCGACGGAAAGAAGATCATCCTCTACGGCGAGGGCTGGAACTTCGGCGAGGTGGCGAACGACGCCCGGTTCGTCCAGGCCACCCAGGCCAACATGGCGGGGACCGGTATCGCCACCTTCTCCGACCGGGCCCGAGACGCGGTGCGCGGCGGCGGCCCCTTCGACTCCGACCCCGGCATCCAGGGCTTCGGGTCCGGGCTGTACACCGATCCCAACTCCTCCACGGCCAACGGGACCAGGGCGGAGCAGAAGGCGCGGCTACTGCACTACCAGGACCTGATCAAGATCGGTCTGACCGGCAACCTCGCCAAGTACCGCTTCACGGACGACGACGGTAGGGAGGTCACCGGAGCCGAGGTCGACTACAACGGTTCGCCCGCCGGCTACGCGGACGCGCCGGGCGACGCCCTCGCCTACGTGGACGCGCACGACAACGAGTCGCTGTTCGACGCCCTGACCTACAAACTGCCCAAGGACACCTCGGCGTCCGACCGGGCTCGGATGCAGGTCCTGGCCATGGCCACGGCAGCGCTCTCGCAGGGGCCGTCCCTGTCCCAGGCGGGCACCGACCTGCTGCGCTCGAAGTCCCTGGACCGCAACTCCTACGACAGCGGGGACTGGTTCAACGCGATCCACTGGAACTGCGCGGACGGCAACGGCTTCGGACGCGGGCTGCCCATGGCGGCCGACAACGCGTCCAAGTGGACGTACGCCAAGCCGCTGCTCGGCACGGTCAAGGTCGGCTGTGCGCAGATCAACGGCGCCTCGGCCGCCTACCAGGACCTGCTGAAGATCCGTACGACGGAGCGGGCGTTCTCGCTGGGCACGACCGCGCGAGTGCAGGACCAGCTGTCCTTCCCCCTGTCCGGGAAGGACGAGACACCGGGCGTGATCACCATGCGGCTCGGTGACCTGGTCGTGGTGTTCAACGCGACCCCGCAGAAGCAGGAGCAGCGGCTCGACGCCGTGGCCGGAACGCACTACCGGCTGCATCCGGTGCAGGCCCGCGGAGCCGATCCGGTGGTGAAGGCCTCCTCCTACGCGGCGGGTTCGGGCACGTTCACGGTTCCGGCACGGACCGTGGCAGTGTTCACCCGGGTGGGGAGCTAGTGTCAAACCCTGTGCCGTAGACGACAGGAGTGCCCTCATGCCCCAGATCACGATCGACTACACCGACGGTCTGGTGGACGCCGGATTCGACATCGTGGGGTTCGCGAAAGCCCTGCACGGGGCGGCCGTCGAGGTGACGGGGGCGACATCGAAGAGCTGCACGTCGCTGTTCCGGCCCAGTGAGGGCACTCTGGTCGGGTACCGGGACGCGGAGGAGGACTCGTACGCCGTCGTCCACGTGATCATCGGGCTTCTCGCCGGACGCAGTGCGGAGACGAAGGCGCGGCTGACGGAGACGGCGCTCGAACTGCTCCGCACCCATGTGGCGCAGGAGGACTTCACCCTGCACGCCTCCGCCGAGGTCCGCGACCTCGACGCGTCGTACCGGAAGTTCGACCGCTAGTGCGTCAGGACGCCAGGGAGATGAGCCGGCCGACCAACTCCGCGAAGGGGCCGTCGGCCGGCTCGTCCTTGACCATGGTGTGCAGCAGCGCTGCCATGTCGGCGTCGTAGGCCGCGCTGACGGCGGTCAGCGCGGCGAAGTCGTGCACCAGCTGGAGCTCCAGTTCGGCACGCGGGACGCGGCGCCCGTCAAGCCAGATCAGCGCCGTGGACTCGGCGAGCGAGATCCACGAGCGCACGACCAGTTCCAGGCGCGCGGATGCCTCCGTCACTCCCAGGTGCGACAGGATCTGGTCGTACGCGGCCTGGCGCACGGCGTCGATGAGCGCGTTGGTGGTGGAGGAGCCGACGGCCGGGCCGCCGCGCATGAGGGCCGAGAAACCGGGACCGTGCTCGTCCACGAAGTCGAAGAAGCGGCGCATCACGCGCAGCAGCCGGGCGCCCAGCGAGCCCTCGTGCGGCTCGGCGAAGCGGCCCGCGAGGTCCTCCGAGGCACGCTTCAACGCAGCCTCGTACAGACTGAGTTTGCCGGGGAAGTAGTGGTAGACGAGCGGGCGCGAGATGCCCGCGGCCGACGCTATCTCGTCGATGGAGACCTCGTCGGGCGAACGTCGGCTGAACAGTTCGAGGGCGACGCCGATCAGCTGCTGCCGCCGCTCCTCGACGCCCATCCTGCGGCGAACCCCGGTACCCATGCCCACACCTTACCGATCGGATCCGGCCGCGAACCTTCCGGATCCGACGTGGTGTTCACATGGTTCCGTCACAGATCCAGCACGAGACGCTCACTTCTGGCTCGTGATACACAGATCAGCATCGAGTCGGCACGCTCCGCGTCCGTCAGCAGCTCGTCCCGGTGGTCCACCTCTCCCTCCAGTACCCGCTGCTGGCAGGTGCCGCAGAAGCCCTGCTCGCAGGAGTAGGCGGTGCCGGGCAGTTCACGGCGCACGGCGGCCAGCACGGTGGAGTCTGCGGGGACCGCCAAGGTCCTTCCGCTGCGCCGGAGTTCGAGTTCGAACTCACGGTTTCCGTCCGCGGACGCACGCGGCGCGAACCGCTCCAGGTGCAGGGTGGCCCCCGCGGGCAGCCGGGCCTCGACCGCTTCCATCAGACCCTCGGGGCCGCAGCAGTACACCGCGGTTCCTTCCGCGGTGCCGGCGAACACAGCAGCGAGATCAGGACGGCCGTCCTCGTCCTCGGCGGCGACCGTCAGGCGGTCGCCGGCGAGTTCCCGCACCTCTTGCAGGAACGGCATCGAGGCCCGCGTCCGCCCCCCGTACAGCAGTCGCCAGTCGGTGCCGTCCGGGAGCGCCCGCAGCATGGGGAGGACCGGGGTGATGCCGATGCCTCCGGCGATGAAGACATACGAGGGTGCCTCGACGAGCGGGAAGCGGTTCCGGGGCCCGCGCACCTCCAGTTCCATGCCTTCGGCGAGCTGCTCGTGCACCTCGCGGGAGCCGCCGCGCCCGTTCTCGACCAGCCGTGCGGCGATCGTGTAGGAGGAGGCGTCCGTCGGGTCCCCGCACAGCGAGTACTGCCGCACGAGCCCGGACGGAAGCACCAGGTCCAAGTGTGCGCCCGGCTCCCAGCGCGGCAACTCCCGCCCTTCCAGGCGCAGTTGTACGACACCGTCGGCGACCGTCTCGTGCCCGGCGAGCAGCAGGCGGAGCATCTGCGAGCGCGGCCGGCCGGAGACGGGCGGGTCCAGGGCGGGCAGTGGCCACAGCGGGGAGGCCTGGACGCGGCGGCGCAGGGCTCGCCGGGTCAGCAGGGCGGCGCCCGCGACGAGCGCGATGGTGTGCGGCTTCGGCATCACGACACCGCCCTTTCCGCGGCCAACGCGGCGGGGGAGGACGCCAGGTAGGCCACGGCCTGGGCGCTGGAGCACTCCTGGGAGGGGTGATAGGTGCGGCTGAGATAGCGCGGGATGGAGCTCACCATGGCACCGGTGGTGGGTAGCGTGCCCCGGCGGCCGCTCCGACGGAAGTCCCGGAAGGAGGCCTTGCCGTCCACCAGGGTCGGGTCGTTCTCCATGAAGAAGCGGGCTCCGCGCTGCCACAGGAACACCAGCGCGGTGAAGGCGGTCGCCCAGGTGCGCGCCCGGCGCCGGTAACTGCCGTCGACGTGCGTGAACAGGTCGAAGGCAACCGAACGGTGCTCGACCTCCTCGGCACCGTGCCAGCGCAGCAGGTCCAGCATGGTGGGGTCGGCGCCGCGCCGGTCCAGCTCGGCGGCGTTGAGTACCCAGTCGCCCAGGAAGGCGGTGTAGTGCTCGATGGCCGCGATGAGGGCCACCCGCTCCAGCAGCCACCAGCGGCGGGCCCGGCCCGGCGGCAGTGTGCGGTCGCCGAGCAGTTTCTCGAAGAACCAGTCGACCTGGGCGGTGTAGGGAGTCGGGTCGAGCCCCAGCGCCCTCAGATGCGGCAGCACCTCGTCGTGGGCTCGGGAGTGCATGGCCTCCTGCCCGATGAAGCCGATGACGTCCTCGCGGAGCCGATCGTCCCGGATCAGCGGCAACGCCTGCTTGTACACGTGCACGAACCACCGCTCACCGGCGGGCAGCAGCAGGTGCAGCACGTTGATGGTGTGCGTGGTGAACGGATCTCCGGGCACCCAGTGCAGCGGCGTGTCCTCCCACGAGAAGGACACGTTGCGGGCCTTGAGCGGGATGCGCTCGGACTCCACCGGCCGGGGCGGCCGGAGCTGCTTGTTAGACATACCGTCAATGTACTGAGGAGTAAGTCCCAGGGGAACCCTCGTACGGCGACTTGTGCGGCGACCTGTACGGACGCGCACGGGTGGACTCACACGTCGGTGCGCCGCGCCCCGGAGTGTCCTCGCGGGTGTCGCCGACGGCACCCCGGCGCCCGCCGGGCGCGAGCGGCCGTGTCGCAGGCCCGGTGGGGAGCTCAGTGCAGCCCGTCGATCGCCTGGCCGTCCTTCAGCGTCCCCTGCAAGCTCGCCTGCACACCCTGCTTCGCCCGTACGGCCAGTAGGTTGCCCTGCGAGCTCGCGCGCACCCCGCCGGTCGTGGTGATCGAACCGGTGTCCCGGCCGCCGGCCGCCAACAGGTACCAGGTTCCGGCGCCGGACTTCCACAACACCCCGGCCAGCACGTGGGGGCCGTGCGGCCCGCACGCCGGCACGTCGGTGCCCTTGGCCACGACCGCGCCGACCGGCTTGCCGGGCGGGTGGAACTGGGCCAGCACGGCCGTGCCGGCGCCGCGCCAGGTCTCGGCTCGGGTGCACACCCAGTCGCCCGCCCCGCTGCCGTCGGGCAGTGGCTGTTCGGCGTAGGCCCAGGCGTTCACGCTCCGGATGCCCGCCGAGCGCTCGGCCGCCAGGGAACAGGCGAACGGTGCCCAGGCGCGCAGCCCCTCGGCACCGGACACTGCACCGGTCGATCCGGGGCGGCCCTCCGTGAGCTGGGCTGGGACCAGTTCGCCGAGGTCGGTGGAGAGCCGGGTGCCAAAGGTGTCGGTCAGTTGGAGCACCGTCCACGACGTGCAACTGCCGGGCCGCAGGGCGGGACTGGCCAGTGGGGCGGTGACGCCGTCGCTGACGTTCAGGGGCGTCGCGGTGGATTCCGGCTTCATCAGGTCCCGCGACGCTGCCTTCTTCACCCAAGGGGCGATCAGATAGCTGACGTTGCCGTCGGACCGTCCCAGCACCAGTGCGCTCGCCTCGGCACGGGACGCCCCGTCGGCGCGGGCGAAGTCGAGGGCCGCGCCCTGGGTGCCGTCCTTCGGTTCGGCATAGCGGGCGATGCGCAGTCCGTCGTACAGGATCACCACCCGGGCGTTGTCGACTGCGCCCGCGTAGAGCAGTTGGGGCGGCCCGGCGGGGCCGCCGGTCTGGGTGCCGGGTGTCGCCGAGACACGGACCTTCTCCCCGGGCCGGGCCCACACCGCGAGGGCGCGGCGCAGCAGGGCCTTGTCACCGGTGAGTGGGCCGCGTGCGGGCCAGACCGAGAAGTCAGTGCGCGCTGAGGACTTCCAGGCAGCGGGGGAGATGCGGGTCAGCTTGGCCGGGTCGAGGGCGGCCTCGGCGGCCGGGTTCTCGGCGTAGACCGGCGCGGCGGCCCCGTCCGGGCCCCAGCCGCCGCCCGGCAGGGCGACCAGCGTTCCGCACACCGCGAGCGCCGCGGCGGCGGCGAGCGCGGCCTTGGTGTGCTGCCGGCGGCGCATCAGGTCGGTGGGTCGGGCCTGTAGCGAGCACGGGTCGAACTCGGCGGAGGAGAGCAGCGCGGGTTGGGCCGGCATGCCGTCCGCCCTGGCCAGCGCCCCGCCCGGGTCGTCGACTCCGGCGGCCTTGAGTACCTTGTGGATCTCCGCGTCGGACAGCTTCTCCAGGCCGCGCAGCACACAGGCGGCCCTGGCCGGCCCGGAGAGTGCGGACAGGCGTTGATCCAGGGCGAGTGCGTCGGCGCCGCCCGAGCGCGGGAACAGCCGCAGACCCCACACCTGGGGCAGCAGCGGTGGTAGCTGGGCGAGGCGGGGCAGACCGGTGCGGGGACGGGCCGCCCGCAGGGCCGTTCGCAGGACGCGCTCGCGGAGGTAGGCGTACCCGGGGTCGCTCACCCGGCCCGCGGACTGGGCCGGGATCGCGTCCGGCCGCTTGCGTCCGCGGGGCAGCGCGCGCTGGGCGAGCGCGTGTGCGGTCAGCACCCGGCGGCTGCGGCCGAGGTCTGGAGACAGCACCAGGTAGGCGATGCGGACCAGGCGCGGGTAGTGCTCGGCGAGGGCGACCTCGGCCTGCTCGACATCGACCGAACCGGATTCGGCGGGGGCGGGCGCATGGTGCTGGGCTACATCCTGTGACTGCACGTCCGGGAGAACGAGCGAGTCGATGGTTGGTCACCACCGGATGAGTGGTTCACTCCTCCGGGTCGACCAGGAGACGTGCGTAGTTGGCCATCGACCGCTGGTACCGCGGCAGATGGGGGGCGAGGGCGCCGAGGACGAGGGACAGCCCCTCACGGTCGCGGCCGAGGCTCGACAAGCACAGCGCGAGGCAGGCCCGTACCGCATCGTCCAACTCATCGGATGGGCCTTCGAGTTCCGGAGTGAGCAGTTCGACGCCCTCCTCCGCCCGGCCGATGTTCCGCAGTGAACTGGACAGTTGGATTCTGGTCCTGCGCCCCCGGTAGCCGTCGAGTCCTCGTGCGAGCGCCTCCCGGTACAGCGGCACGGCCCTGTCCGAGTGCCCGGTCGAGTCCCAGGCACAGGCCTGCTCGAAGGGCCTCAGCGGGCTGTCGTCCGGCAATTCGGCGACGAGCGTGTCGATCAGCGCACGGAATTCGTGCGCGCGCTCTTCCGGATAGCCGTCGAAGGTGGCCCAGGCAGCTGCCACGCGGTCTTCCCAGTCGTCGGTCACCAGGTCACCTTGCCACGGTGGTGTTCGTCATGCACCTGATTTGGCATGTGATCTAGGCATGACACAAGCCGGCGGCGAAGGGGGCGCCACCGGCTTGTGTCATGCGGACCGCCCCAGTGGACCGGAGGCGGCGGGTCGGCTGCAGCGGGTCAGGCGCAGCGACATCCGTGGTTGATGCACCAGGCGATCTTGTTCGCCAGGCCACCCTTCGTGATGCTGATGAAATCGTCGTGGTCGGTGGCCGGTTTGTGGAGCTGTTCCGGGAAGCCGTCCACTGCGAAGGCGTTCTTCACCACGCCGTTCTGGATCGTCGGCTGCGGTACGTCGTACACCAGGCGCATGGTCAGCTGCGGGATCGCCTTGAACCCGCTCGGACAGTTGCCGTCGGCGTCCATGAACGCCACGTGCGTACGGTGGTTGGCGCTGTCGGTGTTCTGGCCGTCCCAGCAGCTCTGGTAGGCGAACGAGCGCACCACCTTGCTGCCCTTCGGGCAGATCGGGTACTGCGTGGTCAGCTGCACCTTGCTCTCGAAACCGGTGCAACTCCAGTGCGCGTTGGCGTTCTTCAGGCCGTTGGTGGTCGTCTTGGCGTCACCGGTGATGATGCGCAGGAACTGCGGCATCGGTACAACCTTGCTGGTGGGGCTGCCGATGTACTTGATCTGTGCGGCCAACGGGGTCACGATCCGGCCGACGTTGCCCTCCTTGCCGCCGCCGAGCTGGTTCTGGTCCACCTCTTGGGTGCCGTCCTGTACGCGCAGCACCGGCCAGTAGTACGCCGACAGGTCACTCTTGTTCTGGCAACTGGTCCCACCTTGCAGGAAGTTGCCGTCGTTGGAGAACGCGTTGATCTTCTGGTTGCCGACGTAGTCGTGGGTGTGGTGCGCGCCGTTGTTCACGCCCGGGGCCACGATCACGTTGTCGGTGTTGCGGACCTTGTTCGCGTTCACCCCACACCGGGTGACGAACGAGCCGGTCGAGGCGTTGGCGGTTCGTCGGGGCCTGGCGGGGACATTCGGCTGGACCTTCGTGATGTCGACGAAGTCGGCCGCGACCGGGCCGTTGCCGGCCTGTCCGCCGATGTTCTGCTGCTGGCCCGCGCCGCCTCCCTGCTGCTGCCCGCCGTTGTTGTTCTGCTGGCCGTTGTTCTGCTGGTTGTTGTTCTGTCCGTTCTGCCCGCCGGCGCTGGACTGGCCGGCCGGCTGCCCGGTGCAGGCGGCGAGAGCGTTCAGATCACTGGGTGCCGTACCGCCGACACGGGTGATCTCCAGCTTGATCCGGTCGAGGATCGCCTTACGCCGGTCCTTGAGCGGCTGCAAGATGGTGTTCTGTACGAACCTCGCGTCCCTGGCCTGCGCGTCCCGCGTGGTCGCCAGGCGCTGGTAGGCGTTGGTGACCTGGCGGTCAAGGGTGGCCAGTTCCCCGGCGACCTCGCGACGGGCGCGGTTCGGCACATTCGTGAGCTTCTGGCCGACGTCCGGGCAGGAGATGGTCGCGACCTGAGCCGCCGCGGCCTTGGTCTGGTTGCCTCCCCATGCCTGGTGGTTGGGCTCGTGCGCCGAGGCGTAAAAGTTCGCCCAGATCAGCCCGCCCCCGCCGAGCGCTAGGGCCGCCGATGCGGCTATGGCCTTGGTGGCCAGCGGCGTACGGCGCTTTCGTGTGTTGCGTCCCATGGAACTCCTCTGACTTCCTTGCGGTGCAGCATCGGGGCACCCGACAGGAGTGAAGCGGCGTCCATCCATACGGACGCCGCCCCGGAGCTGTTCACCGGTCTGGGGAATTCATTACCGGATCACTGCGAGACAGCAGCCTCAACAGCCCCATGAGTAGCGGAAGTTACCGAAAACGCCGACCGCACCACGCGAGTCACTCGCCCGAAGCCCGCTCCCGGGGGGTGGTGCCGGCTACACCCCACCGGGGCCCGGCCAGCACCTTCGCCTCCACCTCCGGGTCCAGGCCGACGGCCGCCCGGTCCGGCCGCTGAGGTGCGCTGCCACCGATCTCGGTGAGCCACCGCCAGGTGTCCGCGACGGTCTCCGCGGCCGGGCGGCACACCAGCCCTGTGGCCAGCGCCCGTGTCACGTCGGCACGGTGCAGGGCGTCGTACGTCTCGCTGTCCGGAGGTACCCACACCGGCAGTTGGGTCCACGGCTCGATGCCCGCTTCGGCGAGTACAGCCGGTTCGGTCCAGCGCAGTTCGGCCCCCGAGCCGGTGACCCGGACACAGGCCTCGAGCAGGTCGCCCATGGTGGTGTGCCCGGGCGGGCCGACCAGGTCGTAGGGTCCGCTCAGGTTCTGCTCCACCGCCCCGAGGAGCCAGGCGGCCAGGTCGCGCGCGTCGATGAATTGCAGCGCCAGCGAACGCGGCCCGGGTGCCAGGACCGGGCCGCCGCGGGCCATCCGGGACAACCACCAGGGCAGCCGGCCGATGTTCTCGTACGGGCCGAGGATCAGCCCGGCCCGGACCAGCAGCGAGTTCTGCGCGCCGAAGGCCTCGACGGCCGCCCGTTCGCCGCCGCGTTTGTCCCGCGGATAGTCAGTCGGCCCCGCGTCGGCGGCAGCGCCGTCGACCAGCGCCCCGTCTTCGACGTCTCCGCCCGCCGGTGGCCGGGGCCAGGCGTACACGGACCGGCTGGAGAGGTACGCGTACCGTCCGGCTCGCCCGCACAGCAGTCGTGCCGCGTCCAGCACCGCGCGTGGTGCGGCCGACCAGGTGTCGACGACGGCGTCCCAGGTGCCGCCGTCGGCGGCGAGCGCGGCGAGGCCGTCGGGAGCGGTGCGGTCGCCGTGCAGCGACCGCACTCCCGGAGGGGGGCGGTGCCGTCCCCGGTGGAAGACGGTCACTTCCCAGCCACGCGCGAGCGCGGCCTCCACCACGGTCCGCCCCACGAACTCCGTACCGCCCAGCACCAGAAGTCTCATGCAGGTGATCCTGCCCGGAGCCGGACTGGGCAGGCAGGAATCCGCTGAGGGCAGAGCGGCGGATCGTACGTCCCTTTGGGCCGGCACACCGCTGTTGCTGCCCGGCGACGGCGAAGGGGCGCCGGTGGCGGGCGCCCCTTCGGAGAACGCTTCGCCACGTTCCGGGTGGATCAGACCCGGCCGGCCTTCTCCAGCGCGGTGCAGCAGGTGTCCACCAGCAGACGGGTCACCACGTACGGGTCCACGTTGGCGTTCGGGCGGCGGTCCTCGATGTATCCCTGGCCGTCCTTCTCGACCTG
The DNA here is from genome assembly GCF_000802245.2 of Streptomyces pluripotens. Taxonomy (NCBI): domain Bacteria; kingdom Bacillati; phylum Actinomycetota; class Actinomycetes; order Kitasatosporales; family Streptomycetaceae; genus Streptomyces; species Streptomyces pluripotens. Next base: position 1,814,752 of record NZ_CP021080.1, on the reverse strand, counting down.
CCACGGGATGCGGACCGAGGCACCGCGGTCGGACACGCCGTAGGAGAACTCGTCCCAGGGGGCGGTCTCATGCAGCCCCGTCAGACGCTCGTCGATACCGGCTCCGTAGTTCTTCACATGGTCCAGCGGCTTGGAACCCTCACCGAGTGACTCGCACGCCGTGATGATCGCGTCGTAGCTCTCGCGCATCGCCTTGGTGGAGAAGTTGGTGTGCGCGCCGGCGCCGTTCCAGTCGCCCTTGACCGGCTTCGGTTCCAGGGTCGCGGAGACGCCGAAGTCCTCGGCGGTGCGGTACAGCAGCCAGCGGGCCACCCACAGCTGGTCGGAGACCTCCAGCGGGGACAGTGGACCGACCTGGAACTCCCACTGGCCGGGCATGACCTCGGCGTTGATGCCGGACAGGCCGAGGCCCGCCTTCAGGCAGTTGTCCAGATGGGCCTCGACGACCTCGCGGCCGAAGATCTCGTCGGCGCCGACACCGCAGTAGTAGCCGCCCTGCGGGGCCGGGAAGCCGCCCTCGGGGAAGCCCAGCGGGCGGGGTCCGTCGAAGAAGGTGTATTCCTGCTCGATGCCGAAGACCGGTTCCTGCGCGGCGAACTTCTCGGCTACCTCGCACAGCGCGGCACGCGTGTTGGAGGAGTGCGGGGAGAGATCCGTGTTCAGCACCTCGCACAGCACCAGGACGTCGATGCCGCCGCGGATCGGGTCCGGGCAGCAGAAGACCGGCTTGAGTACGCAGTCCGAGGCACGACCCTCGGCCTGGTTGGTGGACGACCCGTCGAAACCCCAGACCGGCAGCGCATCCAGACCGGCGGGAGCCCCCGTGATGATCTTCGTCTTGGAACGGAGCTTGGCCGTCGGCTCGGTGCCGTCGATCCAGATGTACTCAGCCTTGAAGGTCACGGGGCCACATCCTTCGGGTGGGTCGGGCGCACGCGCGGGTGCTGCGGCACCGGGGCGCCGCTCGATCTGCCGGGCAGCCTGTCAACAGGCCGTTTCCCGGTCATTGCCCGTCGGTGAACCCGGTGTTACCCGGTGCTGGTGCGTCGCGCCCCGCAGTGTGAGGGGATGCGGGGCCTGGTGCGGGACGCTCGCCGGCCCCGGCCCCGGCCGCGGCCTTCCGCACCCCGGCCAGGAATTCGCGGATCGCCTCCCGCTGGTGTTCGTCGTAACCGCTCAGCAACTCCGTCGAACGCTGGATGAGCGGGCCGAAGAACGCCCAGCCGAGCTCCACGGCGTCGTCCGCCACCTCGACGACGACCTTCCGCCGGTCCCGTGTCCCGCGCGTCCGGCGTACGTGCCCGGCCCGCTCCAGCCGGTCGACGAGCGCGGTCGTCCCGGCCGAGTTGAGGCCCAACGCAGCTCCGAGCCGTCCCGCTGTCATCTCCTCACCCGCCCGCCGCGCGTCCATGAGGGCGATCAGGGCGCGCACGTCCGTCGGGTGCAGGCCGTTGGCGTGCGCGAACCGGGCGCTGTGCAGCCAGAGTTCGACGGCGGTGGCGCGCAGTAGGTGGACGATCTCCAGTTCGGCCTCGGGTCCGGTCTGCACAGTGACTCCTCGGGCTATCATCTCGCCGAGCAATTATCTTGGTAAGCGAGATAATAAGGGGGATCCATGACCGGATACGACCGTGACGGCTTCCGCGTCGCGTACGACAAGGTCCTGGCGAAATGGCCGGCCGACCGCGCGGCGCTGACGGTCCGCACCCCGTTCGGCGACACGCGCGTCAACGCCTGCGGCCCGCGCGACGCACCGCCACTGCTGCTGCTCCCGGGCGGTGGCGGAGCGACGTCCGCGTCCTGGTACGCCCAGGTCGCCGCCCTTTCCTCGATCCGCCGGGTGTACGCCGTGGACCTGATCGGTGCCCCGGGCCTGAGCGGCCGGGCGGGCGACCGCCACCCCCGTACGGTCGCCGACCTGACCGGCTGGCTGGACGCCGTCCTCGACGGCCTGGGCGCATCCTCGGCCGACCTGGGTGGCCATTCCCACGGTGCCTGGATCGCCCTGCACCAAGCCCTGCACGCCCCCGCTCGGGTGCGCCGCCTGTTCCTCCTGGACCCGACCCAGTGCTTCGCTGGGTACAAGGCGGCGTATCTGATCCGCGCCCTGCCGACGGTGCTGCGCCCCACGCCTCGCGGCGTCAGCGCGTTCCTCACCTGGGAGACCGGGGGCGCACCCCTGGACCCCGACTGGCTGAACCTCCAGCGGGCCGCCGCCGGCTTCCCCTCCGCGAAGCCGGTGACCGGCCCGCGCCCGGGACCGGATGCGTTGCGCGCCCTGAACGTGCCGGTCCTGCTGCTCGTGGCCGCGAACAGCAGGACCCATGACCCCTGGGAGGTGGCGGACCGGGCCGGTGCGCTGCTGCCGCACGCGGAGATCGCCGTGCTGCCGGACGTCTCCCACCATGCGCTGCCGCAGGCCGCGCCGCCCGCCCTGACCCGCCATCTCACCCCTTTCCTGTCCGGTTCCTGAGCCTCACCCCACCTTCTCGATCACCGCGTGACGGATGAGGAACTTGCCGGGCTCCCGCACCTGTTCGAAGGCCGCGTTGTTCAGCAGGACGCAACTGCCCGAGACGGAGGTGACCTTCACCGTCGTGGACTTGTTGTTGTCCAGGTTGGTGACCTTCAGGGTCGTGCCCGCCGGGAACTGGTTGCTGGACGCGGCCGGGGCGCCGCCCTCGCCGGACAGGGTCACGGTGGAGCCCTTGCACACCTGCTGACCGGATGCCGCGGCGCCGCCTCCCGCGGCACCAGACTGTGCGGGCTGTGCGCTCTGCTGGGCGCCGCCGGCCTGCTGGTTGCCCTGTTGGTTGCCCTGCTGTCCGGTCTGGGAGCCCTGAGCCGACTCCCCAACCGTGCAGCCGGACGCGGCCTGCTTGCGTTTGATCTCCTTGATGACCGCCTGGCGGTTGGCGATCCGGGCTTCCGACTGGGCATCCGGGTTCGCCCGCTGGCCGTCGATGAACTTCTGGTTGTTGCCGAGGGCCGTGGCCAACCCCTGGCAGACCGTCGAATCCGCGGCGGACAGCGTCCCGGCGTGCCGTGCGGGCTGGGCGGCGTTCGAGGTGGTGGCCAGGGCGAAGGCTCCGCCGCCCGCCACCGCCGCGGCGCTCGCAAGGAGCGCGATCTTCTTCCTCGTACTGAGAGTTCTCCTGCGCGACATGCGCGCCTCCTGAAGAGGTAGGGGAGCGTACGCCGCTATGTACGGGATGCCGAAAGAGGTTGCTCAGCAACGCCGGAAGTTCCAGCAAGTGACCTGTACCACAAGGCAGTTGGACAGAGCTCAGCTCGTGCCGCGGGCCAGTGCCGCGCGTACGGCCTCCTCGGTGCGCGCTACCAGGGCGGTGCCGTCGGCGGCGGTGATGATCGGGCGCTGGATCAGCCTGGGGTGCTCGGCGAGCGCGGTGATCCAGCGCTCCCTCGCGCCTGCCTCCCGTGGCCACTCCTTCAGGCCCAGTTCCTTCGCGGCCGTCTCCTGGGTCCGGGTGATGTCCCACGGTTCGAGGTCCAGCCGCTTGAGCACGGCCCTGATCTCGTCCTTGCCCGGCACGTCCTCCAGGTACCGGCGGACGGTGTAGTCGGCTCCCTCGGCATCGAGCAGGCTGAGCGCGCCGCGGCACTTGGAACACGCCGGATTGATCCAGACCTCCATGCGGGACACGCTACTCGCCATCGGCTCTGTTCGAATTTCACGCGCCACGACCGGCACTCCTCGAACTGCAGTGACACGGCGACAACGTCCCTTCTCAACTGGGCATTTGTTCGTCGCCGGGAACCCTGGCTGTCAGTGCCCGCCGGTACACTGGAAGCAGTGTTCGAGGCAGTCGCCGGACCCCCGGTGGGCTGCCTGACCGCGACAGGAGGATGCCTGTGCCCGCTGCCGCACTCAAGCCGAAGCCGTTGCCGACCCAGTCCACCGCCAAGCGCTCCGTGCTGCTCGACTCGCCCTACGTGCCGGTGGACAAGCGTCCACTGCCGGCCGGACGTCCGCGCGAGTGGTACGTCAGCCACAACCGCCGCCTGAAGGCCATGCGCCTCGCCATCGCACTGCTCGACTCCGGGGTCTTCCTGCCGGACCAGGCCCGCAACGAGACGATACGCAGCACGGCGGAGGGCATCGGTGTGCACCCGCCGTCGGACACGACCTGCCACATGGTGCGGGCACTGATGCGCTACTCGCGGTGAGCCGCGGCGCCGGGTGCTCCGGAGCACGGGGCACCCGGCACCGTGCTCAAGCGGACAGCTCCCGTTCCAGCGGCGTCCGGAACCGCGGCGTCACCCGGGTCGTCCCCAGCCACCCGTGCAACCGTTCAGCCGCCGACGCCACCGCCGCAGCAGCCTCTCGCCGTGCGGCCTCCTCGGGGATCCGCCACGCGATCTCGCCGTCCGCGCGCTGTGCCCAGCCGCCCACCACCCGGCCGTTCCACCACACCGTCGGTCCCACGTTGCCGCTGCGGTCGAAGAGGAGCGGGCGCAGCTGCGCGGGGAGGTACCAGTCCCGCTGCCGCCAGGCCATCGCCGTCGGGTCGAGGGCCGGGAGCAGGGCCGCCCAGGGTTCCCCCGGGTCCGGGACCGGGGCCAGGTCGTCCGCGCAGACGTACCCGGTGCCCTCGTCCAGGGAAACCTCCCACGCTCCGACCGCTGCCAGGGCCCGGCGTACCTCGGTCACCCGCCAGCCCGTCCACCACTTCAGGTCCGCCTCCGTCGCCGGGCCGCACACCCCCAGCCAGCGGCCCAGCAGCCGCGCCTGGGCCTCGGCGGTGTCCAGTTCCGGGTGCTCGGGCGCAGGTGCCCAGCGGAACCGGCTGGACGTCCAGGAGCCGAGCGGGCGGCCCCGGACCACCTTGCCTTCGACACCGAGCACCCGCAGCAGGCGGGAGGAGACCGTGTGCAGGCCCTCGTAGCTCTTCCCAGCCGCGTACACGAACTGCTCGCTCAACCGGGGCTCGTCCGCCGACCTCCTCGATGCCACCACATCCTGTCAGCATGGTCGCCGACGCCACTGACTATCGGTCCCGGCTCAGGCCTTCGCCCAGGTCCGCGTTCGTCTCCGTGCCCCTCCCGGGCTCCGTCACCCGTTGTTCCCGTCACCCGTTCGCCGGACTGCGCATGCGCCGTGGCGCCCACCTGTCCTTGACTGCGATCAGGAGGTGACGGGAGCGATCCGGAAAGAGGCCGCCGTATGAGCACCCCAGAGGACCGGGCCCAACTCGGCAAAGGCGCCCGCAAGCGCGTCTCGCGCTCCGCGCACGGCCGCTGGCTCGCGTCCGCCGAGCGGAACGATCCCGTCGCGGTGCTGGAGCGGCAGGGACGCGACCGGTTGCCCGAGTTGCTGGCGATCAGGTACGGCAGGATGGCCGCCTCACCGCTCGCCTTCCTGCGCGGTGCCGCCGCCGTGATGGCCGCCGACCTGGCCGCCCAGCCGCACACCGGTCTGACCGTGCAGCTCTGCGGTGACGCCCACCTGTTGAACTTCGGGCTGTGTGCCTCCCCGGAACGCGCTCTGCTCTTCGACCTCAACGACTTCGACGAAACCTTCCCCGGTCCCTTCGAATGGGACGTCAAACGCCTCGCGGCCAGCGTCGCCGTCGCCGCCCGGGAGAACGGGCACAGCGAGGGCGAGGCACACGCGGCAGCGCAGGCCGCCGTGCACGGCTACCGCGCCGCCATGCGGCGGCTGGCCGGGCTCGGTGAACTGCACGTCTGGTACGAGCGGGTCGACGCCGACAGCCTGCTGCCCCTCATCCGGTCGTCGCGCGGCCGGCGCCGAGCCGAGTCCAGCCTCACCCGTGCCCGTCGCCGCACCAGCCTCCAGGCCCTCGGCAAGCTGACCGAGGTCGTCGACGGCCAGCGCCGAATCATCCACGACCCGCCGCTCCTCGAACCCGCCGGTGCTCCCGACACGGCCTGCCTACGGAAGATCTTCAGTGACTATCGTTCCACCCTCTCCGAGGAGCGCCGCCAGCTGCTCGACCGCTACCGCTTCGTCGACGCCGCCCGCAAGGTCGTCGGCGTCGGCAGCGTCGGCCTGCGCTGTTTCATCGTGCTGCTCGCCGGGCGCGACACCGACGACCCGCTGTTCCTGCAGATCAAGGAGGCGCGCACGGCGGTGCTGGAGGAACACCTGCCGAGCGGGCCGTTCATCCACCCCGGGCACCGGGTCGTCGCCGGGCAGCGGCTGCTGCAGTCCGCCTCGGACATCTTCCTGGGCTGGATGACGGGACCGCAGGGCCGTGCCTTCTACTGGCGCCGACTGCGTGACGGGAGGAAATCGGCGGACGTCGCCGGCATGAACCCCGCAGGGCTCCTCGCCTACGCCCGCCTGTGCGGTACCACCCTCGCGCGGGCCCACGCCCGCTCCGGCGACCGCATCGCCATCGCCGCCTACCTCGGCGGCGCCAACACCTTCGACCGGGCCGTCGCCGACTTCGCCCTCGCCTACGCCGACCAGACCGTCACCGACCACGCCACCCTGGGCGCGGCCATCGCGGCGGGTGTGGTGACGGCCGCGCCCGGAGTGTGACCGGCTGCCGGTCACCGGGTGCGGAGGCGCTTGAACGAGCACCACCGGGCGTACCCCGCGGGCGCCGGTACCGGGCGGCAGACCGGGGGAACGCCCTTCGGGGCCAGGTGCCGGGCCGGCGTCAGGGCGGGAGGAGAACCGGTGGGCCAGAGCCCCCCGAGTCACAGGCCGGGTGCGCCCCACACCGGGAACCAGCGGCCGAGGTCCTGCTCGATCCGCAGGTCGTCCGCGAGGGCCGCCTTCACCCGCAGCTCCAGCGCGTTGTCCCGCCGCTCGCCGGTACCGGGCAGGGGCGCGAACGGGTAATAGGTGCCGCGCTTGTAGAGATAGACCAGGGCCAGCTTCCGCCCGGCGTCGTCCGTGAACACCGCCAGGGAGCACAGCAGCTGCGGTCCGAAGCCGTTGACCTCCATGGAGCTGTTCACCGCGTGCAGGTCGTTGACGAGCTGCGGGAGCTGGTCGGGAGCCCGCCGGGACACCAGCCAGGAGTATCCGTAGTCGTCCTGTCGCAGCTCCACCGGAGGGCCGGTGCGGTCGGTGTCCGCATCCAGCAGGGCCTGTACCTCCCGATGGGTCTGCTCGAAGGCCGCGCCCTCCACCGTGGCGAAGCACACCGCTCCGCATCCGGTCGGTGTGAATCCGGCCGCCGCCTCCAGGGCGACCGCAGCTGAGGGCAGCGCGAACAACTGGTCGAGATTGGGCGCGACCGGCTTCGTACGCCCCAGCAGAATGTCCAGCAGGCCCAACGCTCAGTCCGCCTTCCGCAGTTCCATGGTCCTCAGTCCGCCTGCTCCGGGGTGGCGGCCTCGCCCAGCTCCGTCGAGATCCGGCCCAGCTGGTCCAGCCGCTGCTCCAGGGTCGGATGGGTGGAGAAGTAGCGCTCGATGCCGGGTTCCCTGCCGGTCGCCGGGGTGAAATAGAACGCGTTGAACGCCTGGGCCGTGCGCAGGTCCTTGGTCGGAATACGGGCGATGTCCCCCGTGACCTTGGTGAGCGCCGCCGCGAGCGCGGAGGGCCGGCCGGTCAGATGCGCGGCGGCCCGGTCGGCTGCCAGTTCCCGGTACCGGGACAGGGCCCGGATCAGGAGGAAGCTGATCGCGTACACGGCCGCCGAGACTCCCATCACCGCGGCGAAGATGACGGCGGTGTTCTGGTCCCTGCGGCCGCCGCCGAAGAGCTGCGAGTAGAAGGCGAACCGTACGATCAGCCCGGCGATTACCCCGAGGAACGATGCGATGGTGATCACGGCGACGTCCTTGTGCGCCACGTGCGACAGCTCGTGCGCCAGCACGCCCTCCAGCTCGGCGGGCTCCAGTCGGCGCAGCAGTCCGGTGGTCACGCAGACCACGGCGTGATCGGGGTTGCGTCCGGTCGCGAAGGCGTTCGGCATGTCCATGTCTGAAACGGCGACCACCGGCTTCGGCATGTCCGCGATCGCGCACAGCCGGTCCACCACCGCGTGCAGCTCGGGATACTCTTCCCGCTCCACGACCCGCCCGCGCATCGCAAACATGGCGATCCGGTCGGAGAACCAGAACTGCGCCACGAACATCGCGCCGATCAGGACGACGACCAGCAGCCACGACTTCAGCAGCACGATCAACGCCGCGATGAACCCCACGTACAGCAACCCGAGCAGAAACATCGTGAAACCCATACGCATGGTCAGCCGCCGGTCGTTCCGGAAGCGGCTCTGCATCTTGCATCACCCCGCAGTCAGGCTCTCTTCCCGGTGTCCAGTGTGCACCTGCCGCGTCCCATGAGGAGGTCCCGAACGGCCCTAGGCGCGGCAAAACGTACCTGAGGGTCGGGATCCGGGGACGGCCGGTGACCGGGTCAGGGCGCTGATCCGCTGGGGGAAGCGGTCAGAGCGCCGGCCTGCCCACGGTGACCGGGAGCTCGCGGACACCCCGCATCATCAGGTTGACCCGCCAGCGCAGCGAGTCTTCCGGCACGGACAGCCGCAGGTCCGGGAAGCGGTCGAGCAGCCGGGAGACGGCGACCCGGGACTCCAGTCTGCCGACCGCGGCACCCATGCAGTGGTGGATGCCATGGCTGAAGGCCAGGTGTGCGGTGTCGACACGGTCGATGCGCAGCGCGCCGGCACCCTCGGGGTGGCGCTCGGGGTCGCGGCCCGCGGACGCCAGGAGGGCCAGGACCGGTTCGCCCCTGGCGACGGCCGTACCCGCGATCACCAGGTCCTGTTTGGCGAAACGCCAGGTCGGCACCTTGACCGAGCCCTCGTAGCGCAGCAGCTCCTCGATCGCCCCGGGCAGTAGTTCCGGGTCCGCGCGCAGTCGGGCGAGCTCGGCGGGATGCCGCAGCAGCGTGAGCACGGCGTTGGCCATGAAGTAGGCGCTGCTCTCGTGCCCGGCGAAGAAGAGTTGGTAGACGAGGGAGATCAGCTCGTGGTCGTCGAGCCGCTCCTCGTCCCGCGCCGAGGCCAGCACGCTGACCAGGTCGTCGCCGGGGGAGCGCCGCTTGCCGAGGATGAACGGGACGAAGTACTCCGCCATCTCGTCGCTGACGCGGTCGAACGCGGTCATGTCCTCCAGTTCGGCGCGCACCAGGGCCCGCCCCCAGCCCCGGAAGAGTCCGTGGTCCCGCTCGGGTATCCCGATGATCCGGCAGACGACGCTCACGGCGACCGGCAGCGTGTAGTCGGCCAGGAGGTCCGCCTCGCTGCGTCGTCCGAGCTCGTCGAGGAGTTCGTCGGCCAGCCGGGTGACGGGTTTCTCCAGATCGGCGGCGCGCCGGGCGGTGAGCGCGCGGGACATCACGCGGCGCATCCGCGTGTGGTCCGGCGGGTCCACGCTGAGCAGGTTGCGCCCGAGCAGGGCGACCTGCTCCTCCGCCCGGCCTCTCCGGATGGCGGCGCGCACCTCCTCGGTGGTGGTGGCCGGATCTGTGCTCAGTCGTTCGTCTCCGAGCACCTCGCGCACGTCCTCGTACCGGGAGACGATCCAGGGTGCGAGCCCCGGCCGGATCCGGATCCTCCGCATGCCGCCCGACGCGCGCAGCCGGTCGTACGACGGGTACGGGTCGGCCGCGTCGGCGGCGCCGAAGGGGGCGGGCAGGTCGGGTACGTCGATCGGCTGCTCGGGCACGTCATCTCCTTCTCCGCGTCCACCGCAGGCCACCAGAAACTAAAGGCGGCCCGCCCGGTACAACAAGGAAAAGGAGGTAAAAGAAACAGAAAAGAGCTGCTCCTGCTTATTTGTTGCCGTCAGGTAAATCGGAGGGCGGCCATCCGGTTTATTGGTGTGTTTCCAGAGTATTGCGCGGTCCCTCATCTTGTTCATCGATTGGGGGTTGACTGGTTCCAGCCAAATGGTGTTAGGTTCGTCGCGTCACACCGAAGGGCCCACGTTGTGACGGCCGGGAACGCGGTTTTCCTGAAGGGTCCGTTCCGCCAGCAAGTGATCCTCCAGCCGGAAGCCCGATCTTCCCGGGCCTGTACAGCAAACCTGTCGTCCAGAATTCGGAGGTCATCATGAAGCTCACGGCGAAGGTCGTCACCGAGCACCGCAGCCGTTCCGCGCAGCCGGCCCTTGAGGCGTTCGGCGCGGCCGGCAACCAGGCCGTTCTCGTGCCCGGTGCGTGCTGCTGCTGCTCCGGTGCCGTCGTCCGCCCGCGCGGCTGACATCCGCAGCCCTGGGGTCGGGTCGGGCCGCATGCGGCCCGCCCGGCTCCACCCAGGGCGTGAAGAAGGGATTCCCGCCAGTGGGCGACACCCCAGTCGACTCCGACCTCATCCTGTCCTCCGTGGCGTCCACCGCGCGCCGCACGATCAGTCCGGGCCTGGCCGGAGTGGGTCTGCGCACCCACGCGTTACGCCTGGACAACCTCTCCTCCGACCGGTTTCCACGCCCCGCCGAGGAGTTCCTGCTCGCCTCCCGGCTGCGCCGCTGCGACCGCGAGACCCTGCTGTCCATCGCCTCCTACGGCGCCGACTGCGAGGTCGTCACCCGCTCCCGCACCGACCGCGAACCCGAGGCCGGCGCCGACCTGCTGCCCCTTGCCCCGTCCAGCCCGCTGGAGGCCGGTCTGACCGCGGCTGTCGCCTCCCGGCGCAGCGTGCGCACCTGGTCGGGCGAGCCCGTGCGGCAGGAGGAACTGGCCGCCGTGGTGCGTCACGCCGCCTCCGTGACCGCCGAGGGCGTCGCCGACCTGATGACCGGCGGCACGGTGCCGGTGGCCCTGCGCGCCGCACCGAGCGCCGGTGGCCTGTACCCCGTACAGCTGTGGGTGGCCGTGCGGCGGGTGGCCGGCATGGACCCCGGCGTCCTGCGCTACCTCCCGGACCGTGACGCCCTTGCTCGGCACGCCGGTCCCGAGGCCGTCGACACCCTGCTCGCCTCCTTCGACGTGCAGGACGGCACCGTGGAACTCGATCGCGCCGCCGCCGTGCTGCTGCTGGTCGCCCGGCCCTGGCGGGCCATGCGCAAGTACGGCCCGCGCGGTATGCGCTTCGTCTTCCACGAGGCCGGTGCGATCGCCCAGAACGCGCACCTCGCCGTCACGGCCCTCGGCCTCGGCGCCGTGGACTTCTCGGGCTTCTACGACGACGAGTCCAACAATGCGCTCGATATTGACGGCGTCTATGAATGCCTAGTGCATACCGTGATCGTGGGTACTCCGCGCTGACGGGTTCGGTAAAGACTTCCGGATTTCGGCACGTCTGCCTGTTCCGCGCTGCCACTTTCCATCTTCTTGCGGAACGCGACTCCGGCAGGGCGGTGCCGTACTGTTCCGATGCATCGGGGAGAAGGAATGGCAAGCGCAATAAACCCGCGTGTCCGAAAAGCGTTCACGGTCATCGGGCACAGCCCCGACGTCGTGGAATTGCGGACCGGCGTGTGGAATCCGAGATCATTCACGCTCACTGACGAGACCGAGGGGGGAAAACTCTTCAACATCGTCTCGGGCCTGGATGGCTCGCTCAGTCGTCGAGATCTGGCCAAACGTGAAGGCGTCAGCCGTGCCGATGTGGAGGCGGTCGTCGATCACCTCTACGGCCTCGGTGTTATCGAGGAGACGCCGACCGGCGCCCTCGACGCTTATGTGGAGCAGGTGGCGACCATCGGTGCCGCGGCCGAGGCACCCCGCTTCGCCGACCGGCTGCTGCTGCTCGGTGACCCCCGGATCACCGAGCAGATCGAGGCCCAGTCCGGCGGTGCGCTGCGCATTCCGGTCAGCCGGCCCGGCGCCGCCGACCCGCTGTGGAAACGCTTCACCGAGTTGGAGCCCGCCGCCCTCCACGACGGGCTCGACGTCGCCGCCCTGGCCGAGGAGTTCGCCCCCTGGCGAGACTCCTTCGCCGTCCTCGCCGAGAGCACCATCCGGCCCCTCAGGTTCCGCGCGTTCAACCGGCTCGCCCAGGAGCTGAACATCACCTGGATCCACGGTGCACTCGACGGGCCCTTCGTCTTCGTCGGCCCCACCGTCGTCCCGCACCGCTCGGCCTGCTGGGAGTGTTTCGAGACCCGGGTCACCATGAACCTGCGCGAGGCGTCCTCCTACCTGACCTACAAGAACGCCCTTGCCAAGGGTGACGTCCTGGCCGGCGAGGCGCCCGTGCTGCCTGCGCTCACCGGTCTGCTCGCCTCCCACCTGGGCCTGGAGACCGTCAACTACCTGCACTCCGGCAGCACCTTCAGCATCGACAAGGTCCTCGGCGTCTACCTGCCGACGATGGAGATCGCCTACAACGAGGTGCTGCGCATGCCCGGCTGCCGCGGCTGCGCCCCGGTGCCCGAGCGTGACGACACGAGCCTCGTCTTCGACCCGAGGACGTGGCTGGATGACTGACACCCTGAGCACCGAACCGGTGGCCCTTGACCTGCGGCTGCTGCGCGACGAGGACGAGCGGGCCACGGCCCTGCGCTCCCGGATGCACAGCCCGTTGTGCGGGGTGCTCACCTCGATGGGCTTCCTCAGCCGCACCCGCACCGGCCCCCGCATGTTGATCGCCAGCGGTGACCTGGCCGGCGTCCACGTCCTGCAGGGCCGGCCCGCACCCAAACCCGGCAGCTTCCATCTGGGCGGCTCGGGCACCGTACCGTTCGAAAGCCACATCCGGGTGCTCGCCGAGTCCCTGGAACGGTACGCCGGCCACGCCGTGGTCGCCGAAGGCCGGTTCCCGGCCCGCCGGGCCACCTGGGCGGAGCTGTCCGAGGCCGGCGAACCCACCCTGCCTCTCGACGCGTTCGGCCTGTTCACCCCCGAGCAGTACGCCCGCGACGGCTTCCCCTACCAGCCGTTCACCCCCGACGCGCCCCTGGACTGGGTGCGGCTGAGGTCCCTGCTGGGCGAGGACGACTGCTGGGTGCCCGCCCAGTGGTTCCTGCTCGGCCACCTCCCGGACACCGGCGAACTGTGGCTGCAGTCGGCCGTCACCACCGGGACCGCCGCCCACACCGACCCCGGCCGCGCCCTGTGCGCCGCGCTGGAGGAGGTCGTCCAGCTCGACTCCGCGATGGGCCACTGGCACGGCGCCCTGCGCAGCGTACGCATCGAACTGGACGAACGGACCCGCCACCTGACCCGCATCCTGGAGCAGCGCTTCCCGGACACCCCGGTCGACCCCGAGTTCCACCTGTTGCCCAACGCGGACCTGCCCGGCTTCAGCGTGGCCTGCCTACTGCGCCAGCCGGAGGGACTGCTGCCCCGCGTCGCCATCGGCCTGGGCAGCGGAGCCCGGCTGGTGCCCGCGATGTACCGGGCGCTGCTGGAAGCCGCGGGCGTGCAGTGGCTCGCTGCCTGGGTGGCCATCGAGGAGCGCGCCCGGGGCGGCCCCAGCGAGGCGGCCGACAACGACTTCTACGACCTGGAGGCCAACGTCGGCCACTACGCGGGAGCCCAGGGAAGCCGCCTGGTCGAACGCCGGTTCGCTGACTGCGACCGGGCGACCGCCGCCGACCTGCCCCCGGACACCCAGGGCACGCCGAAGGAGGTCGTACGGTCCCTGGTCGCGGCCTTCCGGGATTCGGGCAAGCGCCTGTACTGGGCCGACCTGTCGACCGTGGATATCGAGGACCTCGGCTTCAGCGTGCAGCGGGTCTGGTCGCCGGACACGCTCAGCCTGCCACTGCCCAGCGCGCCCCCGGCGGCCCACCGCCGTTTCGAGCAGTACGGAGGATTCCGGCGGTATGACCCCCATCCCTACCCATGACGCACGGCTGTGGGCGCTGGCCTGGCTGGCCCTGACCGCCGCCTCCGGGACGACCCTCGCCTCGCATCTCCATGTGCGCCGGCTGGACGCGCGTGGGGTGCGGATGGTGCCGGTGCACGTGTCCGTGCTCGCCGTCACGGCGGGCTGCGGGCTGCTCCTGCTCGGGCCGGGATGGCTGTGGCGGGGCGGGCCAGGGGCCGCCCGCGCGGTGGCGGCCGTCGGCGCGGGACTGCTGCTCGGGGCCGTGGTCGTGCGGGCCGACGGCTGGATCAGCCGGACGGCGGCCCGCCGCCCGCCCGCGGTGGCGCGCACGCCGGCCTCCGGGGAGGGGGCGGCACCGGGCCGGCTGCGGCCGGTCGGGCTGGGCGGCACGGTGGCTCCCCTCCGGTCGGCCGCGCACACGGGCGCCGACCGGAGGTGGACACCCACCCGCCGCGACACGGATCTGAACCTCGCCCTCGGCTGGCTCCTGGCCACCGCGGTCGCCGAGGAGTGCGTCTTCCGGGGCGTGCTGCTGCGGCTGGCCGTGCAACTGGACACCCCAGTCGCCCGCGCGACGGGAGTGGTCGCGGCGGTGGCGGCCTTCGCCCTGTCGCACGTGTTCTTCGGCTGGCGCCAGGTCCTGGCCAAACTGCCGCTTTCCGTCCTCGCCACGGTGGCGACCCTCGCACTCGGCACGGTCCTCGCCGCCGCCCTGGGGCACGCCCTGTTCAACTGGCACGTCTGGCGTCACCGCCCGGTCGTCGTCCAACCGGGAGCAACCCGATGACCCGGGCCCACGGCGCGGGCGCGGCGCCGGTAGTGGCTGGAGACGGCGTCGGCCTGCGGCCGGCGCGGGCGGTGACCGGTTCCGGCACGGTCGACGTGCCGCCGGGGGGCTGGGCCGGTTTCCTCCCCCGCTCCGGGACAGGGTCCCCGCCGCGCCGCGCCGTGGGGGAGATCGGTGCCGGGGCGCCCACCGCCGTGCCGGGACCGGCCGGGACCGCTGTCCCGGCCGAGCCGCGGAGCCGCGCGCGTGCGCGCGCGGCCTCGGTGGGGGCCGGGACCCGGGCGTCTCTCGCGCCGGTGACGAGCCCGGCGGCCGAGCCAGGGGGCCCGCGGTGACCGGCGGCGTGACCGGCGGGCTCATCGGCGTCGCGACGGTCACCGCCGGGTATCTGCTGGCCGGCCGTCTGCGCTGCCGGATCCGCGCCCCGCGCACCGGCCGGGAGGTCGTGGACGCGCTGTGGGCCACGTGCACGGCCGGCGCTGCGGTCCTGATGCTCCTCGGTGCCGGCGCCCTTGGCTTCGTGGCCCCGGGACCCGGACGGTTGCTCCACACCCTGGCCTGCTCCCGGGCCGACCTGCTTCTCGTCCCCGCCGGACTGCTGCTCGGCACCGGCGAGTTCGCTGCCGCCTGTCTCCTCGCAGTGGTCACCGCGGACGCTGTGGCCCTGCTGCGCGCGCGTGTGCGGAGGCGCCCACGCATGCCGGGGCGAGCCGGGACCGCGCGCGGCGGGCCTCGATCGGGCAGCGGCACCCGTGCACCGTCTTGGTCCGGGCGCCTGGGACCCCGTTCCGGGGCCGCCTCCCCGCCCGGATCCGCGGGCGACGACGGCGCCGGTCCCGGCTCCGGACGCCCCTCCGGCTCCGGTGTCGGTCCCGGCGTCCGACGCCCCTTCCGAGCCGGTGCCGAGGGTCGCGCGCCCCTCGGGCCCGCTCCGGGGTCCGGAGCTCTTGCTGCCGGGGGCGGTGCCGAGGGCCGCGGCCGGAGCCCGTCCGCGGGACGCGTCATGGCTTCCGCCAGTTCCGGGGGCAGCAACTGGCTAGGACTGGCTCGCACCTCGTGGGCCGGTCGGGTGCGGGGGCTGGCCGGGACCCTGCCCTGGCCAGCTCTGGTGGCCGTGCTGGCCGCCCAGCCGCTTGTCGAGGAACTGGCTCTGCGCGGCGGACTGGTCCTCGCCCTGAAGCCACTTGGTGCCGTGGCCGGCTTGCTGGCCGCGGCCGTGGCAACGCTGCTCGTCGGCTCGCTGCCGGCCGTCCGCCGGTCCGGTCCCGCGGCGGTCACCGGCGTCGCCGTGATCGCCACCGTCAACTCCCTGCTGTTCCTGCACACGCCGGACGTCCTCGCGTCCGCCGCCGCGCAGTGGTCCTTCTTCCTCCTTGCCGGTGCCTGACCGAACCCCCTCTCCAACCCGTGAGGTGCGCATGAAGCACGGAATCTCGCTGCTGCCGGACTGCCGGCCCGCCCGCCGGTCCGCCAACGCCTACTTCCGCGACGTACTCGCCCTGAGCCGGTTCGCCGACGCGGCCGGCATCGACTACGTCAAGATGACCGAGCACTACCTGCGCGACTACGGCGGCTACTGCCCCGACCCGCTGTCCTTCCTGTCCGCGGTCGCGGCGAGTACGTCCCGGATCCGGCTCATGACCGGCTGTCTCCAGGCTGCCTTCCACCACCCCGTGCAACTCGCCGCACACACGGCGATGGTGGACGCGCTCAGCGGCGGCCGTCTCGAGGTCGGCTTCGCCCGCGCCTGGCTGCCGTACGAGTTCGCGGCCTTCGGCGTCCCGCTGGACGAGAGTCGGGCCCGGTTCCAGGCCACCATCGAGGCCGTGCTGCGCCTGTGGACGGAGGAGAAGGTCGCCGAGGACACCCCCTTCTTCTCCTACCGCGACGCCACCTCCCTGCCCCGCCCGACCCAGGCGCCGCATCCTCCGGTGTGGTGCGCCGCGGTGCGCTCCCGGCAGAGCTTCGCCTGGATCGGTGAGGCCGGACACGGGCTCTTCGTCACTCCGCCGCCGCGCCGCGAGGAACTCGCCCGCACCAAGGACATGGTGGAGGTGTACCTGGACACCTTCCGCGAGGAACACGCGGGCACGGACCGCCAGCCCAAGGTGGCGGTCAGCATCCCGCTGTACGTGGCCGAGACGGACGAACAGGCATTCGCCACGGCCGACCCGTTCCTGCGCGAGTACCTCAACGTGTGGGCCGAGTCCGCCGAGGACTGGACGGGGGTGTCCTCGTCGGACTATCCGGCCTACAGTCAGATGGCGCTCTCCCTGCGGAACCTGCGCATCGACGACTTCCGCAGCGTGGGCACCGCGATCGTCGGCTCCCCGCAGCGGGTGGTCGACCGGATCCTCGAACTGGGCGAGTACCTGAGCGCCGACACCTTCCTGTGGCAGGTCGACTACGGCGGTCAGGACTACGCAAGCATGGAGTCCAGCCTGCGCCTCTTCGTCGACCGGGTGCTGCCCAAGTTGCCGTGACCGCCCACGGTGGGCACGGCCGGGGCCCACTCAGGTGGCCACCGTGGCGCGGCCGTCGGTGTCGTCGTGCGCGTCGGAGGTGTCGAGCTCTCCCGACTTGCCACCGCGGGACCCCGGAGCCGGGCCCCGGCCGCCGCGCACCAGGGCCACCGCCAGCAGGGCGCCGGCCAGCAGGATCGCGCAACCCGACAGTTCGGCCAGGTGCAACCCGTCCACGAAGGCGCCGTTCACCGCGTGCGACAGCCGGGCTCCCGCGCCGAGCCCGGCCTGCGGTCGTCCGGTGCCGCCGGTCGTGGCCGCGACCAGCCGGTCCCGTTCGGACGCCGGCACGCCCGCGGCCGTGAGCCGCTCCCGGAGCCGCTCCGCCATCCGGCTGCTCAGCACCGAGCCGAGCACCGCCACGCCGAGCACCCCGCCCAGTTCCCGGGCGGTGTTGCTGACTGCCGAGGCCATGCCGGCCCGGGCCGCCGGGACCCGGTCCAGGACGGTGGCCGTGATCGGAGTGATGGTGAGCCCCATGCCCATGCCGATCACCGGCAGCAGCCACCAGAAGTGCCGGTAGGAGGCACCGGTGCCGTACCGGGTCAGGCCGTAGAGCGCGAAGGCCGAGCAGACCAGGCCGGCCGCCATGGGCCAGCCGCCGCCGATCCGCCCGGTCAGCCAGCCCGCCAGGGGGGTCACGCAGGCGACCACCACCATGGCCGGCATGATCACGAGTCCCGCTCCGGTGGGCGACCAGCCGAGCACCACCTGGAGCCACAGGCTGAGGAAGTACAGCACCGAGAACATGCCGAGGTAGAGGAAGAGCCCGGCGAGCACCGAGCCCGCGAAGATCCGGTCCCGGAAGAAGCCGAGGTCCAGCATCGGTGTCCGGCTGCGGCGCTCGACCAGCACGAAGAGCAGCAGCACCACACCCGCGCCGATGTACAGGCCGGTGACCGCCGGGTCCGACCAGCCGCGTACCGGGCCCTCGATCGTGGCATACACCCCGGCGCCGATGCCGGCCACCGCCAGCAGCTGGCCCGTGATGTCCAGGCCGCGGCCCGCCCGGTCCTTGGACTCCGGGATGAGCAGCATCCCGGCGATCAGCCCGGCCATGCCCACCGGTACGTTGATCCAGAACACGCTCGGCCAGCCGAAGTGGTCCACCAGGGGCCCGCCGACCAGCGGGCCGAGCCCCAGGCCGAGCCCCGACACGCCCGCCCAGATCCCGATGGCCGTACTCCGTTCCCGTTCGTCGGCATACACCTGCCGGATGATCGACAGCGTGCCGGGCATGAAGGCCGCGGCACCGGCGCCCTGCAGCACCCGTCCGCTGATCAGGACGTTCACGTCCCGTGACAGCGCACACACCGTCGACCCGACCGCGAAGAGGGCGAGCCCCGCCACGAACGCCCGGCGTCGACCGAACATGTCCCCGACCGTGCTGGCGGTCAGCATGAGAGCGGAGAGTGCGAGGCTGTAGCCGTCGACGATCCACTGCAGATCGCTGATGCCCGCTCCGAGCTTCCGTTCGATGGTCGGCAGCGCGGTGTTCACCACCGTGTTGTCCAGCATGGCCATGAACAAGGACACGCACAGGGTGAGCAGAATGAGCCGGCGGCGCACAGCTGACGGCGCGGGGCTCGGCAGTGAACTCATGGCGGGACTCCTCATCGGTCGGGCGGGACGGGCACCGCCCGTTACAGGTGGTCGGTGAGGGGCGTGCTATGTTTCAAGCCGCTGACGGAGGTGGACGAATGACGGTGCGTCGGCCCAGGGCGGCAGCTCCGGCCGGGCGCCGCCCCTCTGTGACCAGGTCGGCCCTCGTGGCCGCGGCCCTCGACGTGGTGGAGAGCGAGGGGTTGGACGCCCTGTCGATGCGGCGGCTGGCCGAGCAGCTCGGTGTACAGGCCGCGTCGCTGTACTGGCACGTGCAGAGCAAGGAGCAGGTGCTCGATCTGCTGGCGGACGAGCTGCTGACCCGGGTCCTGACCGAGGCCCTGCCGGCCGACCTGGACCGTGTGGCCACCGGTGAGAAGGCCTGGACGGACGCCCTGCGCGAGACCGCCGTGAACTACCGCGCCTTCCTGCGGTGTCGCCGTGACGCGGCGCGCATCATCGCCGGCCGGTTCGTCGGTGGCGTCTCGCTGGCCCGGCTGCTGGAGCCGATCCTCGGCGTGCTCCGCGCGGGCGGCCTGTCGTCCCACGACGCCGCCTACGCCGTCTACACGATCATCGTCTACGTGCAGGGCTTCGTCCTGCACGAGAGTTCCCCGCTGTCCGCCTCCAACGCCGAGGGCATGGAGCGCTCCGACGCGCTGCGCGGGGTGAAGGCGGCGATCGGGGCGCTGCCGCACGATGAGTTCCCGTACCTCGCGGAGTCCGTCGACGCGCTCACCGAGGCCAACCTCGACGAGCGGTTCCGGTTCGGTCTGGACCGGCTCATCGACGGGCTGACGGCCTACGTGCGCTGAGCCGGCCCGCTCCTCCCGCACCGGATGCGGCGGGAGGAGCGTCACCGACCGTCCCGTTCGGCTCGCCGTGCCTCGCGCTCGCGTTCTTCCGCCGCGCGCTGTTGCTCGCGCAGTTCCTGCGCGAGCCGTTGGTCCTCCTGCCTGCGGGCCTGTTCGCGCTGCTTTTCGACCTGCGCAGCGCGCTGGCGCGCCCGTTCGGCGGGATCGCCCTTCCATGGAGCTCGCATTGCCCGGACACCTCCTTCGGCGTCCGCTGCGGACGCCTCGTGCCTCGCGCCGCGGAGTGCCCGCCTTTTGGCGAGATTCCGCCTGCACCGTTTCCCTAACACCGTTAGAGTACACCTAACGCCGTTAAGGAGGGAGTGGGGTCGATGGCCGCCGCACCGCAACTGCCGCCGCACGTACAGCTGATGGGTTTGGTCGCCGGCAAGTGGATGTCCCAGCCCCTCTACGTCCTGGCCGAACTCGGCGTCGCCGACCTGCTCGCCGACAAGCCCCGAACGGCCGCCGAGCTCGCCGTGGTCCTGGAAGTGCACCCGGACGCACTGGGCCGCTGCATGCGTGTCGCGGCCGCGCTCGGCGTCCTGGCCGAGGAACCGGGAGGCCGTTTCTCGCTGCGCCCCATGGGGGAAGCGCTCCGTTCCGACGTGCCGTGCAGCATCCGGGACTTCACCATCCTGCTCGGATCGGAGCCGACCTGGGCTTCGTTCGGCGCGATCATGCACACCGTGCGCACCGGTGCGCCGTCCTTCCCGCAGGTGCACGGAACCGATCTCTTCACCTACCTGGCCGACCACCCGGACCTCGCCCGCGCATACCAGGGCGCGTGGGCCAGTCTCACCGACGAACTGGCCCCGGAAGCGGCCGAAGCCTATGACTTCGGCCGGTACCCGGTGATCGCGGACATCGGCGGTGGCCACGGGCGGATGCTGTACCACCTGCTCGGCGCGGCCCCCGCCGCGCGAGGCGTGCTGATGGACCGCCCGGAGGTACTGGAGGCGGCCCGAGCCGCCCTGGCCGGCACCCCGGCGTACGAACGCATCACCTTCTTCCCAGGCACCCTGCCCGAGAGCACACCCCCCGAGGCGGATGCCTACCTGCTCAAGAACACCCTGCACTGCTTCGCCGACACGGACGCCCGCGCCATGCTGCGGCCGCTCGCCGAGGCGCTGCGCGGACGGTCGGACGCACGGGTCCTGGTGCTGGACACGATCGTCCCCGACGACGCTTCCTACCACTGGAGCAAGTTCATCGACATCGAGGTCATGGTGAACAACGGAGGCCGGGAACGCCGCCTCGACGAGTGGACCGCGCTGTTCGACTCCGCGGGCCTGCGGCTGGTGTCCGTCACCCCGGTGACGCCTCCGCAGTCCCTGCTGGAGGTCGCGGCGGCGAGGTGACACCCCGAGAACGCCACGCGGGACCCGCATCCCCCGTCGGGTCCCGCGTGGTCCGTCCTCCCTACCGGGAGGAGCCCAGCTCCACGATTCCGATCAGCACCATGACCACGATCACGCAGCCGAGGACCACGGCCGTGGACGCCCACGACGACCGGCGCGGCACCGGACCGGGATCGGCGCGGAAGGGCACCGGTCCCGGCGGGTTCTCCTTCCAGCGCGCGGCGAGCATCCGGGCCCGGGCCGAGGGTTCCTTGTGCTCGGCGGAATTCGCCCAGCGGTGATCGAACTTCCGCTCCCAGCCGTCCTGTTCCGTCATCCCCGTTCAGCCTCTCTCGTCCGGCAGGTCCAGAGGGAATGATGGCCCGACACGAGGAAGTCTGAGAAGCGGGAAGGGCCGCCCCGGCGGTCCGGGCGGGCAGATTCGGACGGGCCACGCGGTGGACGGGACGACGGCACGGTTCAGCCCCGACCGCCGCGAGCGCGCCGAGTGGGAGCCGCCCGGCCGGCGCACCCCATACGCCGATCGTCCGGCGCATGGACGACCTGCGCCACCGAGTCACCCGGAAAGGCCCACGGCTGTACGGGCCGCCCCGGCCGCCCGGCTGCACCGGCCGCTTTCAGAAGCGCCGACCGGACACGACGAAGGCCCCCCGGAAGCCGAGGGGCCTGCTGATCCCGAGGGATTCGTCTGTCACACGTCGAAGTACAGCTCGAACTCGTGCGGGTGCGGACGCAGCTGCAGCGGGGCGATCTCGTTGGTGCGCTTGAAGTCGATCCACGTCTCGATCAGGTCCGGCGTGAAGACGTCGCCCTGCAGGAGGAACTCGTGGTCGGCCTCGAGCGAGTCGAGTACGGCCGGGAGGGAGGTCGGGACCTGGGCGACGTTCGCGTGCTCCTCGGGAGCCAGCTCGTACAGGTCCTTGTCGATCGGCTCGGCCGGCTCGATCTTGTTCTTGATGCCGTCCAGGCCGGCGAGGAGCAGCGCGGAGAAGGCCAGGTACGGGTTGCCGGAGGAGTCCGGGGCGCGGAACTCGACGCGCTTGGCCTTCGGGTTGGAGCCGGTGATCGGGATGCGCATGGCCGCGGAGCGGTTGCGCTGCGAGTACACCAGGTTGATCGGCGCCTCGAAGCCCGGCACCAGGCGGTGGTAGGAGTTCACCGTCGGGTTGGTGAAGGCCAGCAGCGACGGGGCGTGCTTGAGGATGCCGCCGATGTAGTAGCGGGCGGTGTCCGACAGGCCCGCGTAGCCGGCCTCGTCGTAGAACAGCGGGGCGCCGCCGCTCCACAGCGACTGGTGCACGTGCATGCCCGAGCCGTTGTCACCGAAGATCGGCTTCGGCATGAAGGTCGCGGTCTTGCCGTTGCGCCAGGCGACGTTCTTCACGATGTACTTGAAGAGCTGCAGGTCGTCAGCGGCGGCGAGCAGGGTGTTGAACTTGTAGTTGATCTCCGCCTGGCCGGCGGTGCCCACCTCGTGGTGCTGGCGCTCGACCTTCAGGCCGTTGCGCTCCAGCTCCAGGGAAATCTCGGCGCGCAGGTCGGCGAAGTGGTCGACCGGCGGGACCGGGAAGTAGCCGCCCTTGTAGCGGACCTTGTAACCACGGTTGTCCTCGAGGGCACCGGTGTTCCAGGCACCCGCCTCAGAGTCGATGTGGTAGAAGGACTCGTTCGCGGTGGTCGCGAAGCGGACGGAGTCGAAGACGTAGAACTCCGCCTCGGGACCGAAGTACGCGGTGTCCGCGATACCGGTCGAGGCGAGGTAGGCCTCGGCCTTCTTCGCCACGTTGCGCGGGTCACGGGAGTACTGCTCACCCGTGATCGGGTCGTGGATGAAGAAGTTGATGTTGAGGGTCTTGTCGCGGCGGAACGGGTCCACACGAGCGGTGGACAGGTCGGCGCGCAGAGCCATGTCGGACTCGTGAATGGCCTGGAAACCGCGGATCGACGATCCGTCGAAGGCCAGCTCCTCGTCCGGGTCGAACGCCTCAACGGGCACCGTGAAGTGCTGCATGACGCCCGGCAGGTCGCAGAACCGGACGTCGACGAACTTGACGTCCTCGTCAGCGATGAACTTCTTGGCCTCGTCGGCGTTCTGGAACATCCAGCTCCTCCTACTCCCGACCGTCCTCGCCGGGGTGGTAGATCGTTCGTGCGGCCAGTGCGGTGGCACACGCTGGTCATGACCCTAGGGACGGGTGATTTCTCGGGCGTGACCCGTTTGTTTCGCAGAAGTTAACCGGGCACGTGTCCACCGTAGCCCCGGCACACCCCTCGGTGCAGTGCCCGGAGCCGGGCACAGTACCGTGGACGGGTGGACAACAGGCAGGCAATCGGATCGTGGCTCTCCGGGCCCCGCGCGGCCATGGAAGAGGCCGGTGCCGACTTCGGATACCGGGGTGAACGACTCGGGCTCCCGGAGGAGGGGCCGAACTCGATCGCACGGCCGGGACGGCGGCTCGGCGCACTCACCGTGGACTGGGCGCTGTGCGTCCTGATCGCATACGGCCTGATCACCGACGGCTACCAGGTCCCCGCCACGAGCAACTGGGCGCTCGGCGTCTTCTTCGTCATGAGTGTTCTGACCGTCGGCACGATCGGCTTCACCCCGGGTAAGCGTCTCTTCGGCGTCCGGGTCGTTGCTCTGGAGACCGGCACGGTCAACCCGCTGCGCGCGCTGCTGCGTACCGTGCTGCTGTGCCTGGCCGTCCCCGCGCTGGTGTGGGACCGGGACGGCCGAGGCCTGCACGACCGGATCGCGAAGACGATCGAGGTGAGGGTCTGAGGCCGGCGGCACCAGTCGGTCGAAGGTCACGGCCGAGACGGAGGCCGCCCGGCCCGCCGGGGCCCCGGCGGGCCGGGCCCGGCTCAGCGGGTCCGCAGAATCGCCGCCAGTACGTCCCGCAGCTCTGCCTCCGGATCCGTCGTGGCCCCGGGGGAACGCCAGGCGACGAAACCGTCGGGCCGCACTAGCACCGCCCCGTCGCCCGTCGTGCCGTGCGTTGCCGCCCAGTCCTCGTCCTCCGCGTCGTACGTCAGCTCCGCCTCGGGGCCGGTACCGATCCGGTATGCCCGCAGCGGCAGGCCGTCCGTGTCGGCGATGCGACGGGCGGCGGCCTGCCAGGCCGCGCCCGCCGCCGTGTCGGCGTCGCTGAGCAGTACCAGTGAGCGCTCGTACAGGTCGAGGGTGGAGAGCCGTTCGCCCGTGCGGCGCAGCCACAGGTGGGGTGCCCGGGTGCCCGGCTCCCCGCTCAGGTGCACCCGTTCGGGTACGACCGGCTGGGACGGGTCGCCCCCCGCCACGGCGCCCTGCGGGTAGCGGTACCCGAGGACGATGTTGAGGATGCCGCCGCGCTTCCCACCGACTCCGACGCCGGGGGCGGGGGCGAAGCCGGGGTGGCTGTGTTCCACGGAGCGGGCCGAGGCGCGGGCGCTGGTGGCCAGGGCGACGGGGCGCCGTTCGGTCCCGTAGGTCTCCAGTAGTCCTGGTCCGGCCCAGCCGCCGAGGACGGCGGCCAGTTTCCAGGCCAGGTTGTGGGCGTCCTGGATGCCGGTGTTGGAGCCGAACGCGCCGGTCGGCGACATCTCGTGCGCCGAGTCGCCGGCGAGGAAGACCCGGCCGGCCGCGTACTGCTCGGCGACGCGTTCGGCGGCCCGCCAGGACGCCATTCCGGTGACCTCCACGTCCAGGTCGGGGACGCCGACGGCCCGGCGGATGTGGCGCCTGAGCCGTTCTTCGGTGAACTCCTCCAGCGTCTCTCCGCGCTCCGGGTGCCAGGGCGCGTGGAAGACCCACTGTTCCTTGTTGTCGACGGGGAGCAGGGCGCCGTCGGCCTCGGGGTCGGTGAGGTAACAGCAGATGAAACGCCGGTCGCCGACGGCGTCGGCGAGCAGCTGGGAGCGGAAGGTGACACTCACGTTGGCGAACAGGTCGCCGGGGCCGGTTTGCTCGATGCCGAGCCGGCTCCGGACGGGGCTGCGCGGGCCGTCGGCGGCGACCAGGTAGTCCGCGCGGACCGTGTATCGCTCGCCGGTGCCGCGGTCGACGACGGACCCCGTCGCCCCCTCGGCGTCCTGGGTGAAGGACTCCAACTCGTGTGAGTACCTGAGGTCGCCACCGAGTGCCCGGGCCCTGTCCAGGAGCACCGGTTCCAGGTCGTTCTGGCTGCACAGGCACCAACCCGTGGGGCTGAACCGGGCGAGCCCGCCCCCGGGGTCGATCTCCCGGAACAGCCATTCGCCGGCGTCACCGGCCAAGGTCGGTGTCTGCAGGATGCCGTGGTTGTCCGCGAGGAGTGAGGCTGCCGCCTTGATGTCCGGCTCGATGCCAGCCACCCGGAACAGCTCCATCGTCCGCACGTTGTTGCCGCGTCCGCGGGGATGGATCGAGGTTCCCGAGTGCCGTTCGACGAGCATGTGCCGCACGCCGAGACGGCCCAGGAACAGGGACAGGGACAGGCCCACCAGCGAGCCGCCCACGATGAGGACGGGGACCTGGTGATCGGCTTTCTGCTGCATCAAGGACTCCAGAGACAGGGGGCAGGGTGTGGGGCGCGTCGGAGTTTCCATGCCCCCGCTGGAGGGGGTCCGCGTGCTCAATCACCCGCTTGGTTCACGCGAGTCGCGCGCTCCGGGGGAGCGGAACAGGATCAAAAAGTGCTGGCGTCGCGTCATCGGTGGCGACGTCAACTCCCTGCCCCCGCTAAGGAGACGTGCGGTATGACCACGACATCGGAACAGGTCTCGGAACAGCTGACGCGGAAGGTGTCGAGACGCGTATCCCAGTCCGTCTTCGACGGCTCCCGTCTCCGTGTCGTCCTGCTGGTGGATGTGCACGACGGCGCCCAGCAGCAGTTCCTGGAGGCGTACGAGCAACTGTGCAACCAGGTAGCGTCGGTGCCCGGGCACGTCAGTGACCAGTTGTGCCAGTCGATCGAGAACCCCTCCCAGTGGCTCATCACCAGTGAGTGGGAGAGCGCCCCGCCGTTCCTCGCTTGGGTGAACAGCGAGGAGCATGTGCGGATGGTGGAGCCGCTGCACAGCTGTGTCCGCGACACCCGGTCGCTGCGCTTCCACATCGTCCGTGAGACTCATAGCGAGACGCCCGCGGACTCCGCGGCCCAGCGCCGCCTCCAGACGTCGCCCCGCATCGGCGACGGCGTGATCCGGCACGCGCTCACCTTCACGGTCAAGCCGGGCAGCGAGAAGCGGGTCGCCGAGATCCTCGCGAACTACGCCTCGCCCGAGGCGCGGGTCGACGAGACCACCCGTCTGTGCCGCACCTCCCTGTTCATGCACGGCAACCGGGTCGTCCGGGCCATCGAGGTGCGCGGTGACCTGCTCGCGGCGCTGCGCCACGTCGCCCGGCAGCCGGAGGTGCGGCAGGTCGAGGAGGCCCTCAACCCGTACCTGGAGCACGACCGGGACCTCAACGACCCGGAGTCCGCCCGGGTGTTCTTCACGCGGGCGGCGCTGCCCGCCGTGCACCACGTCGCCGCGGACGAACGGTCCGAGGGCGAGCGGTACGCGCTGTACTACCCGGCCCGGCCGGGCAGCGGGATGCGGCTGGCCGAGCTGCTCGCCCAAGCGGACGAGGCGGCGGCGGAGGACCCGGCCAGCCCGGTGGTGAGCAGCACGATCTTCCAGCGCGACGACATCACCGTACGGCTGATCGACCTGCGCGCCGGCGCGGACCTGGACGTGACCCCGGTGGCCGCGGCAACCGCCCTGCTGAACGGCGACGCCGTCCGTATGGACCTCATCACCGACCGTCACTCACCGGCGCCTGACCCCGCAGGCCAGCACCCCCACGGAGGAACGTCGTGATCAAGCCCCTTCCGAAGATCGTCGACCTCAGCGAGATCGAGCCCAACACCCGGCGTGGTGGCGATCTGCGCGCCATGCTCTCCCCGGCCACAGTGGGCTCCACCAGCGGATTCATGGGTGTGGCCATCGTGCAGCCCGGTGACCGCATCGCTGAGCACTACCACCCGTACTCCGAGGAGTTCGTGTACGTGGCCTGCGGGCAACTGGAGGTGGACCTGGACGGCGAACCGCACCCGCTGCGGCCCGAACAGGGACTGATGATCCCGATCAACATGCGGCACCGCTTCCGCAACGTGGGGGACGTCGAGGCGCGGATCGTCTTCCACCTGGGCCCGTTGGCGCCGCGCCCGAATCTCGGCCACGTCGACACGGAGGAGACGGAGCCCCTCTCCGCCACTGTCCCGGCCGAGCCGGCCGTCCGGGGGCAGGTCCGTTCATGAGCCGGCGCGTGGCGGTCACCGGCATAGGCATCGTGGCACCGGGCGGGACAGGCATACCGGCGTTCTGGGACCTGCTCGCTGCGGGCCGTACCGCGACGCGGGGCATCACCTTCTTCGACCCGAGCGGCCTGCGGTCAAGGATCGCCGCCGAGTGCGACTTCGATCCGGCGGCGTACGGCCTGGACGCCGAGCAGATCGAGCGGGCGGACCGATACATACAGTTCGCCCTGGTCGCCGGGGAGGAAGCGATACGGGACTCCGGTCTCGACCTGGCCCAGGAGGACACCTGGCGGGTGGGGGTGTCCCTGGGCACTGCCGTCGGCGGCACGACCCGCCTGGAGCACGACTACGTCCTGGTGAGCGACAGCGGGCAGCACTGGGACGTGGACCACCGCAAGGCGGGTCCCCAACTGCACCGGGCGTTCTCCCCCAGCACACTGGCCTCGGCGGTGGCGGAACGATTTGGCGCCCAGGGCCCGGTGCAGACCGTCTCCACCGGGTGCACCTCGGGCCTGGACGCCGTCGGATACGCCTTCCACACCGTCCAGGAAGGCCGGGCCGACGTCTGCATCGCCGGCGCCTCGGACTCGCCGATATCCCCCATCACCATGGCCTGCTTCGACGCGATCAAGGCCACGTCTCCCAACAACGACGATCCCGCACACGCCTCCAGGCCCTTCGACAACGACCGTGACGGGTTCGTCATGGGCGAGGGAGGGGCGGTGCTCGTCCTTGAGGAACTGGAGCACGCCAGGGCCCGTGGCGCCCGCGTGTACTGCGAACTGGGCGGCTACGCCACCTTCGGCAACGCCTACCACATGACCGGTCTGACCAGCGAGGGTCTGGAGATGGCCCGGGCGATCGAGACGGCCCTCGACCACGCCCGCCTCGACCCCACCGCGATCGACTACGTCAACGCCCATGGATCCGGCACCCGGCAGAACGACCGCCACGAGACCGCCGCGGTGAAGCGGGCCCTGGGGCAACACGCCTACACCACGCCCATGAGCTCCATCAAATCCATGGTGGGCCACTCCCTCGGGGCGATCGGGGCGATCGAGGTCGTGGCCTGTGTGCTGGCCCTGGCCCACCAGGTCGTACCGCCCACCGCGAACTACGAGACACCCGACCCCGAGTGCGACCTCGACTACGTACCGCGCACCGCCCGCGAGCGGACGCTGACCAGCGTCCTGTCCGTGGGCAGCGGCTTCGGAGGCTTCCAGTCCGCCGTGGTGTTGACCCGGCCGAGAGGAAGGACACGATGAGCGAACCCTCTCCTCGGCAGGCGGCCGTCACCGGAATCGGTGTCGTCGCGCCCAACGGAACGAGCACGGAGACCTTCTGGAAGTCGGTCCAGGAAGGCATCAGCACCCTCGACCGAGTGACCCGCGAGGGCTGCGCGCACCTGCCCCTGCGCGTGGCCGGCGAGGTCCGCGGCTTCGATCCGGTCGCTGCGATCGAGGAGCGCTTCCTCGTCCAGACCGACCGCTTCACCCACTTCGCGATGGCCGCGGCCGACCTCGCGCTGGAGGACGCCCGGCTCGGCCGGGCCGATACGGAGGGCGCACCGTTCTCCGTGGGCGTGGTCACGGCAGCAGGCTCCGGCGGTGGCGAGTTCGGCCAGCGGGAACTGCAGCAACTGTGGAGCAGGGGAAGCCGGTTCGTCGGCCCCTACCAGTCCATCGCGTGGTTCTACGCCGCCAGCACCGGCCAGATCTCCATCCGGCGTGGCTTCAGGGGACCCTGCTCGGTGGTCGCCGCCGACGAGGCGGGCGGCCTGGACGCCCTCGCGCACGCCGCCCGCGCCGTGCGGCGCGGCACCGACGTCATCGTGGCCGGTTCGACCGAGGCGCCGCTCGCCCCCTACTCGGCCGTGTGCCAGCTCGGCTACGAGGAGCTGAGCCGCGAGGCCGACCCGGCACGCGCCTACCTCCCGTTCACCGACGGCGCCTGCGGTTTCGTACCTGCCGAGGGCGGCGCCATGCTCGTCGTGGAGGAGATGGCCTCGGCGACGGAGCGGGGACTGGCGGTGCGGGCCACCATCGCCGGGCACGCGGCGACCTTCACCGGCGCCTCCCGCTGGGCCGAGTCGCGGGCCGGGCTCGCCCACGCGATCCGCGGCGCCCTCGACGAGGCCGGCTGCGCACCGGAGGAGGTCGACGTGGTCTTCGCCGACGCCCTCGGGGTGCGGGCGGCCGACCACGCGGAGGCGCTGGCCATCACGGACGCCCTCGGTGCGCACGGCCGGCGCGTGCCCGTCACGGCGCCCAAGACCGGGATCGGCCGTGGGTACTGCGCGGCCCCGGTGCTGGACGTCGCAGCGGCGGTGCTCGCCATGGAGCACGGCCTGATCCCGCCCACGCCGGGGATCTTCGACATCTGCCACGACCTCGATCTCGTGACCGGCCGCGCACGCGCCGGCGAGCCGCGCACGGCACTGATCCTCAGCCGCGGACTCATGGGGTCGAACGCGGCGCTCGTGCTGCGGCACGGCGCCGCCGATTGAGCCGGGCCCACCGGCCGTTCACCAGCGAAAGGAGAGGAAGTTCTCATGACAGAAGTGGCGCATGACCGCATCACCGTGGAAGAGCTGTCCGAGCTCATGAGGAAGGCTGCTGGCATCACCGTCTCCCCGGAGGAGATTCAGCAGCAGTACGACTCCGGCTTCGACGCCCTGGGCATCGACTCGCTCGGCCTGCTCGGCATCGTGGGCGAACTGGAAAACCGGCACGGGGCGCCGATGCCGCCCGACGCGGAGCGGTGCAGGACGCCCCGTCAGTTCCTCGACCTCGTCAACAGCGCACTGCCCGCGGGAGCCTGACATGGCCGGACACACCGAGAACGAGATCACCATCGCCGCGCCCGTCGACCTGGTCTGGGACATGACCAACGACGTGGCGAACTGGCCGCAGCTGTTCACCGAGTACGCCTCGGCCGAGATCCTCTCCAAGGAGGGGAACAAGACCACCTTCCGGCTCACCATGCACCCGGACGAGAACGGCAAGGTGTGGAGCTGGGTCTCGGAGCGCGAGCCCGACCGCGCTCACCTCACCGTCGGGGCCCGGCGCGTGGAGACCGGTCCCTTCGCGTACATGAACATTCACTGGCGCTACGAGGAGGTACCCGCCGGCACCCGGATGGTCTGGACGCAGGACTTCGAGATGAAGCCGGACGCCCCCGTCGACGACGCCTGGATGACCGACAACATCAACAAGAACTCCCGGATCCAGATGGCACTGATCCGGGACAAGATCGAGAAGGCGGCGACCGGTCACCGGCCCGCCCCTGCACTGGCCGACTGAACCGGCGGGAGGAGAGACCGTGCACCAGGCCCTGATCGTCGCCCGGATGGCCCCGGACTCCGCACCGGACATCGCCAAGGTCTTCGCGGAGTCCGACCGGGGAGAGCTGCCGCACCTCGTCGGGGTCACCCGGCGCAGCCTCTTCCAGTTCGGCGATGTGTACATGCACCTCGTCGAGTCCGAGCGCGACCCGGGACCGGCCATCGCCCGGGTCGCCTCGCACCCCGAGTTCAGGGACATCAGCGAGCGCCTCTCGGCGTACGTCAGCGCGTACGACCCGGAGACCTGGCGGTCGCCGAAGGACGCGATGGCGCAGCGCTTCTACCTCTGGGAGCGCGACGCCGGCCGCTGAACCCGACCTGAGACCGGTGCCGGGCCCGCGTTCCACGCGGGCCCGGCACCGGTCTCAGGTCAGGGAATCGGCTCAGGCCGGGACCGTGCAGTCGAACGCGTGCAGGTAGGGGTTGACCGGGCAGATGACGCCGACCGTGAGGCCAGCGGCTGTCAGTCGACCCACCATGCTGTCGGTGGTGTGCTTGGCCCCGCCGACGTTCAGCAGCAGCAACAGGTCCATGGCGGTGCTGAACCGCATCGACGGGGTGTCGTCGACGAGGTTCTCGATGACCACGACACGGGCGCCGGGCCCGCCCGCCCTGATCACGTTGCGCAGCAGCCTCGCCGTGGACTCGTCGTCCCACTCCAGGATGTTCTTGATGATGTAGACGTCGGCCTGGACGGGGACGGACTCCCGCACGTCGCCGGGCACGATGTGCACCCGGTCCGCGAGGTCCCCGCCCTCGCGCAGCCGCGGCAGGGCGTGCTCCACCACCCGGGGCAGATCGAGTAGGAAGCCCCGCATCGACGGGTACTTGTCCAGCAGGCTCGCCACCACGTGCCCCTGCCCGCCGCCGAGGTCGGCGACGGAGGTGGCACCGGACAGGTCCAGCAGCCCGGCGACGTCGCGCGCCGACTGCTCGCTGGAGCGGGTCATCGCGCGGTTGAAGACGTCTGCTGATTCCGGGGCGTCCTCGTTGAGGTACTGGAAGAACTCCTTGCCGTACAGGTCCTCGACCACGTTCCGGCCGGTGCGCACCGCCTCGTCCAACCTGGGCCAGGCGTCCCAGGTCCACGCCTCGGTGCACCACAGGGCGATGGCCTTCAGGCTGTTCGGGTCGTCCTCGCGCAGCAGCCGCGACATCTCGGTGTGGGCGAACGTCCCGTCGGGCCGCTCGTCGAAGACGCCGTAGCACGACAGGGCGCGCAGCAGCCGGTGCAGGGGTTTCGGCTCGGTCCGCACCGAAGTGGCGAGATCCGCCGCGGACAGGGGGACCTCCCCGAGCGCGTCGGCGACGCCCAGCCGGGCGGCCGCGCGGACGGCAGCGGCACAGGCCGCTCCGAACACGAGCTCCCTGAGACGCATCGACGGCGGCGGAGTGGCGGACGCTCCCCGGTCACCGGGGTCCCCCGGCGCCGGCGAGGCCGAGAGCGGGGCAGGGGCCGAAACCTCGGGGGATGGTGCGGTCATGTGCCGCCTTCCTTCCTTGCGTGGGTGGGGTACGCCCGGCCGGTCAGCACAGGCCCGCAGGCTTGGAGGCCCGGCAGGTGTTGCCGTCGAAGACGTTGCCGCTCGTGGCGGCCTCCTGGTTGACGAGGTCCGCCGGAGTGTTGTCCTGCAACTGGTTTCCGGTGATCCGGTTCCGCTCGCTGGTGACGCCCACGAGGCTCTTGAACAGCACGACACCGCCGGACAGCGGGGACGTGCCGGAGTTGCCGGTGACCAGGTTCCGCGTCACGAGGGTCTGCTCGGCGCCGGTCAGGACGATGCCGGAGCCCTGGAGGAAGGGCAGCCGTGCGGTCTTCTCGCAGTACTTGTTGTTCTTCTCGACCCTGTTGTCGCTGATGGTCAGGGCGCCGGCCTTCGGCTCGTTCTCATCGCCGACGACGAACATCCCCGCGCAGTTTCCGGTGATGGCGTTCCGCGCGACGGTGAGGTTGCGCAGCCTGCGGACGGTGATGCCGATCCGGTTGTCCTGCAGGCGGTTCCGCTCGATCACTGTCCCCCCGGTATCGCTGGCTCCCTCCTCGGCCTTCACGTTGTTGGCGAGGAACAGGCCCGCATCACCGCTGCCCCGGATGGTGTTCTCCCGGAACACCCCTCGGGTGGAATGCTCCTGGGCGATGCCCCACTGCCCGGTGTCCTCGGCGGTCACCCGCTCCACGGTCAGATGGTCGGTGCCCATGGAGAACAGGCCGATCCGCGGGAAGCCGCGCACGGTCAGGTGGGAGACGGTGACGTCCCCGAGCGGGACGTCCTTCGAGCCGACGACACAGATCCCGTTGCCGCCGTCGCTGCAACTGACGGACGCCCTGCGGGAGCTCGTTTTGGACGCAGGCACGCTCGGCACGGTCTGCTGCGCCGTCGGCTCGATCACTGTGCGGCGACCGACTCCGCGCAGGGTCAGTCCGGGCGTCTTCACCGTGACGCTCTCGTGGTACGTGCCGGGCAGCACGAGCACCGTGTCGCCGGGTCGGGCGGCGTTCACCGCCTTCTGGATCGATTCGCCCGGATGCACCACATGGACACGGTGGACGGCCGCCGCCGGTGTGGCGCCGAGGAGGGCACCGACGAGCGCCGAGCTGCAAGCGAGGTAAGTGATATGGCGTTTTGTCACATGAGGCAGGTTAAGAGCGCATGAGCCGATCACCGGCCGGATGCTCCGTATGGCGGCGTGTCAGGAGCGAGTACGTGCCGTCGGGTGCCCGGCTGCCCGGGAACGGCGGCGAGGGCTGCTAGCTTCGCGAGCTGTCGGGAGGGTCCGGGACGCCTCGGACCGAGGCGGGGGACGTGACGGGAAGCGAGACCACGGTGACGGGCAGGGAACATCCAGACGAGCTGACGGGCCCGATCCGGCGCAGGAGTTTCCTGGCGTCGGCCGCCGTGGCCGCCACTGCACCGGTGGCGGTCGCCGGTCCCGCGCGGGCGGCGGAGCCCGCGGCCGGCCCGCCGGTCGGGTCCGTGGCACGCCTGCTCGGCGTACCCGAGGCCGGGCGGGGGGTCGGCTGGCTCCGTGAGGCCCTGCAGATCGCCGTCCAACTCGAGCTCGCCACGATTCCGCCCTACCTGTGCGGCTGGTGGTCCGTGAAGGACCGCCGCGGCGACGCCGCGCAGCTGATCAGGCGGGTCATCGACGACGAGATGTACCACCTGGGTGTCGTCTGCAACCTGCTCGTGGCCGTGGGCGGGCGGCCGCGGTTCAAGGACCTGGCACCTCGCTATCCCGGACCGCTCCCCGGCGGTGTGCGCGCCGGGGTGACCGTCTACCTGTCGGGGCTGACCAGGCCCTTCGTACGGGACGTGATGATGGCGATCGAGGCTCCCGACGAACCGCTCGCCCGCAGGGCGAACCTCTCGCCCAGCATCGGCGACTTCTACAGCCACCTGATGATCGCGATGCGTGACACGGCACCGTACCTGTCGGTGGAGGGACAGCTCTCCAGCCGGATCGGGCCCGACGTACTCGAACCGGTCCGGACCCTCGACGACGTCGAGCGTTCGATCGAGATCATCAAGGAGCAGGGCGAGGGCACCGCCAGCTGCCCGGCCGACGCCTTCCAAGATGACCACCCGGCGCACTACTACGCCTTCGCGGAGATCTACCACGGACGGCAACTGTGCAACACCGGCCGTGGCTGGCACTTCACCGGCGCGCCCGTGCCCTTCCCCGACGCACGCCCCATGGCCCGGGTTCCGGTCGGTGGCTGGCGCCGCCTGCCCCCGCCGGTGCGGCGGCTGTCGGACCAGTTCGACAGCACCTACGACGCCATCCTGGACGCGCTCGAAGGTGCCTGGTCCGGCGGCGGCCAGAGCGCCCTGGGCTCGGCCGTCCGCGCCATGCGCGGGCTGGAGGAACCGGCCGTGGAGCTCATGGAGATCGCCATGCCCGACGCTCCGGGCAACTACGGCCCGCAGTTCCGCCGTCCCTGATCCACGAGGTCCCTGGATGATCCACGAGGTCCCCGGCGTGACACACGCGGTGGCCGCAGTGGTCCTTCGGCGTGGGCCCCTTGGTCACCCCCGGAAGAGGTCGCCGAACTCCGTCGGGCCACTTCCACGTCGCTCGTGCCGCCGCAGTTCCCGAAGGCGTGTACTCGCTCCCGGGGCCGGATCATCAGACCTTGTGACAGGTGCTCTTCGCCGATCCTCACCTTCCCGCCCATGGAGAGGGGGGAAAGTGAGGCCGGGCGTCATCCCCGGGGCATCCGGGGGGAGCGACCGCCAGCGCCACGTCCAGGAATCGGACCCTTCGGGAGCGGCATATTGCTCATCAGGTCGCCCATGGCCCGCAGCCGGTCGTTGGTGGCCGTCACCTGGGCACCGGTCAGCACGCGCGGGAACTTCAGCATGGTCGTGCGCAGCTTCTTGAGCTGGACCTGACCCTCGCCGTTGCCGACGATCACGTCGTGCACGGGTACGTCCGCGACGATACGGTTCATCTTCTTCTTCTCGGCGGCCAGCAGGCTCTTCACCCGGTTCGGGTTGCCCTCGGCGACCAGGACGATGCCGGCCTTGCCGACCGCCCGGTGCACGACGTCCTGGCTGCGGTTCATCGCCACCGCCGGAGTCGTCGTCCAACCCCGGCCGACGTTGTCCAGCACGGCCGCCGCGGCGCCGGGCTGGCCTTCCATCTGGCCGAAGGCGGCTCGCTCGGCCCGGCGGCCGAAGACGATCGCCGCCGCGAGCAGCCCGACCAGCGCGCCGAAGATCCCCAGATAGACCGGGTGTCCGACCAAGAAACCGATCGCGAGGAAGACAACGAGGGTGCCGATGCCGACGGCCGCGAGAATAAGACCGATCTTCGTGTCGGCCTTTCGGGTCATCTTGTACGTAAGGGCGATCTGCTTCAGTCGCCCGGCATTCGCGGCATCCGCCGCGGTTTCCTTCCTCGCCATGCTACGAAGTCTACGTGGCCCCGGGAGTGCCGACGACGGCAGTGCCCGGTAGTGGCCGCGGACGTCAGGGGCGGGTGGCGGCCTGCTCCAGGACGCGCTGGGCCTCGACGCGGTCCTTGGCGCGGCGGCGGTCCTCCAGAACGGAGGTCCAGGCGTTGCGGCGGGCGGTGCGCTGACCGCCGCTCATGAGCAGGGACTCGACGGCGCGGAGGGCGTCGGCGAAGGACGGGATGGCGGTTGCGCGTACGGGCGCGGCCTGCATGTGCGAGGTCCCCCCTCGGTCTGGTCTACGGGGCGTGATATCAGTGTCACTGATTGGTGTTACCAGGGCGTGTCCGACCGGTCAAACGCCCATGAAGCCCTGGCAGGCGGGTCGGAAACGCCGACGCGGCCCTGATGGGCACCCTCATCAGCGAGGATGTTCAGGACCGCGGTGACTCGGCCATTACTGGCCAGTAATTTCTTGTGCGTGAATTCACACGTTTACTCAGAGGGCCTGCACGGCGATGTAGGTGCCGCGCTTCTCGACGGCCATCTGGTACAGGCGTCCCGCACGGTACGAGGACCGCACCAGCGGGCCGGACATCACACCGGAGAAGCCGATCTGTTCGGCCTCCTCCTTCAACTCCACGAACTCCTGCGGCTTCACCCAGCGTTCCACCGGGTGGTGGCGGACGGACGGGCGCAGGTACTGGGTGATGGTGATCAGTTCGCAGCCGGCCTCGTGTAGGTGCCGCAGCGCTTCGCTGACCTCTTCGCGGGTCTCACCCATACCGAGGATCAGGTTGGACTTGGTGACCAGATCATGGTCGCGGGCCTCGGTGATGACCTTCAACGAGCGCTCGTAGCGGAAACCGGGACGGATCCGCTTGAAGATCCGCGGCACCGTCTCGACGTTGTGCGCGAACACCTCGGGCCGGGCCGAGAAGACCTCCGCGAGCTGCTCCGGGATCGCGTTGAAGTCCGGTGCGAGCAGTTCCACCTTCGTCCGGCCACCCTCGCGGGCAGCCGTCTGCTGGTGGATCTGGCGCACGGTCTCGGCGTACAGCCAGGCGCCGCCGTCCTCCAGATCGTCGCGTGCGACACCGGTGATGGTGGCGTAGTTCAGGTCCATGGTGACCACGGACTCACCGACTCGGCGCGGCTCGTCGCGGTCCAGGGCCTCGGGCTTGCCGGTGTCGATCTGGCAGAAGTCGCAGCGCCGGGTGCACTGGTCGCCGCCGATGAGGAAGGTCGCCTCGCGGTCCTCCCAGCACTCGTAGATGTTCGGGCAGCCGGCTTCTTGGCAGACCGTGTGCAGGTCCTCGCTCTTCACGAGTTTCTGCATCTTCGTGTACTCGGGACCCATCTTCGCCCGGGTCTTGATCCACTCGGGCTTGCGCTCGATGGGGGTCTGACTGTTGCGGACCTCCAGGCGCAGCATCTTGCGTCCGTCGGGGGTGACTGCGGACACGGCCGGCTCCCTGCTGATTGCTGTGAGTAGTCTTCGATTCCTCGGCGTACACCAGGGTACGCCCGTGCTTTATTCGGTCCTGTCGACGGGAGAGGCCCCGGGGTGCAGGGTCCTTGCCGGTTCGGCCCCGGTCCGGTTCCGGTTCAGGCGGTCGCCCTCTCAATCACCCGGGGCCTGAGGTCCGCGTTCTCCAGGATGTCCCTCAGGTGCTTCTCGACCACTGGTAGAACCTCCTCGACGGTGATGTCCCGGCCCAGTTCGCCGGCCAGGGAGGTGACGCCCGCGTCCCGGATGCCGCACGGGATGATCCGGTCGAACCAGACGTTGTCCGGGTTCACGTTGAAGGAGAAGCCGTGCATCGTGACGCCCTTGGCGACGCGGATCCCGATCTGGGCGATCTTGCGGTCCTCGCGGCGCTGGCCCGCGTTGGAAGGGGCGTACTCGGGGCCGTTCAGGCGCGGGTCGAACTCCTCGTCATGCAGTCGCGGGTCGAGGTCGAGGGAGAGCCCGCCGAGCGCGGGCCGCTGCTCGACCGGATCGCCGAGCACCCACACCCCGCTGCGCCCCTCGACCCGGGTGGTCTGCAGGCCGTACTCGGCGCAGGTGCGGATGAGGGCCTCTTCGAGGCGCCGCACGTGCGCGACCACGTCCACCGGGCGCGGAAGCTTCTGGATCGGGTAGCCCACCAGCTGGCCCGGGCCGTGCCAGGTGATCTTGCCGCCGCGGTCCACGTCGATGACCGGGGTGCCGTCCAACGGGCGCTCGCTGTCCTCGGTCCGGCGGCCGGCCGTGTACACCGGAGGGTGTTCCAGGAGCAGTACGGTGTCCGGGACCTCGTCGGCGAACCGGGCCGCATGCACCCGGCGCTGCTCGTCCCAGGCCTCCTGGTAGTCGACGGCGTCCTCGCCGAACCCCATGCGGACGAACCGCAACTCACTCACGGCAAGCGCCTCCCTCGGCTACGGGTGTGCCAGGCGCGTCATGCGCCCACGCCACTGTACGTCCGACCGACTCGCGTCAGCTCTGTGGGCAATCCTCACACGATCGGATGAATGTGCGTCAACGTGTGCGGTCATGTGCTTACTCTCCGCTACATTCGCGCCGTTCGTGAGGCCATAAGGGCTGCTCAAAGGCGATCGGGGCACTTCAGGGGCCCGGAAGGCAGGAGACCGCACCACAGATGACGGACCGACCCGCGCAGCGCACCCCCAACCGCCAGCTCGCCGCGCTCATCGCAGAGGCGGGGTTCTCCAACGCGGGTCTGGCCCGTCGCGTCGACCAGCTCGGCCTGGAGCACGGACTGGACCTCAGATACGACAAGACGTCGGTCACCCGCTGGCTGCGCGGCCAGCAGCCGCGTGGTACGACCCCGGCTCTGATCGCCGAGGTGTTCACCCGCCGGCTCGGGCGTCGGCTCACGGCCCAGGACCTCGGCCTGGACGCCTGTGCGCCGGTCTACGCCGGGCTGGAGTTCGCGGCGACCCCGGACGAGGCCATCGATATCGTCAGCGGGCTCTGGCGCAAGGACTCCGGGAGCCACGCCGAGCTACGCAAGATCGCCTTCACCCCGGCCGGCCTGGTCGTGCCCAGCCGGGACTGGTTGATCGGCAAGCCCGACGACAGGGTGGCTCGTGAACCGCTGCCCCGGGTGCCCCAGCAGGGCCGCCCCGCAGCCGCCAAGGACCGGCCGCCGGCCGCGCAGGCCCCGCCCCGGGCGCGCGGACACGCCGAGCGTGCCCCCGGGCACCGGGTCACCGGCGGCGACATCGCGGCGCTGCGCTCGGTCGGTGAGTTGTTCCGCGCCCTCGACGAGCGCTTCGGCGGCGGCCATGCCCGGCAGGCACTGGTGCGCTACCTGGAGCACGAGTGCGAGCCGATGCTCCGCGGCACCTACGACGAGCAGACCGGCCGCCGGCTGTTCGCGGCCGCCGCCGACCTGACCCGGCTCGCGGGGTGGACCTCGTACGACATCGCCGCGCACGGACTGGCCCAGCGCTACTTCGTGCAGGCGCTGCGCCTCACCCAGGGGGCCGGCGACCGGGCCTACGGTTCCTTCGTCTTGGTCACCATGAGCCGTCAGGCGGTCTACCTGGGCCACGGCAGGGAGGCGGTGCAACTGGCGCGGGTGGCCCAGCAGGGGGTCGCGAGCGGCGCGCCGCCGGTGGTGCAGGCGCTGCTGCACGTCTCCGAGGCCCGCGCACACGCGGTACTCGGGGAAGTCCGGGCGTGCACCGCCGCGCTCGTCCGGGCCGAGCGCGCTCTGGACGCGGCCCGGCCCGGAGACGAGGTGCCCTACTGGGCACGCTTCTTCGACGAGGCCCAACTGGCCGACGAGTTCGGCCATTGCCACCGCGACCTGCAGCAGTTCCGCCTCGCCGCGCAGCATGCCGAGCGTTCCCTCCAACTGCGCGCCCCCGCCTACGCCCGCAGCCGCCTCTTCTGCCGTGTTGTCCTCGCCACCGCTCGGCTCGGCCTCGGGGAACTCGACCAGGCGTGCGCGCTGGCCGCGGAGGCCGCCGGGCAAGCGGCCGAGATGCGTAGTGTCCGTGCGGTCGAGTACATCAGGGACTTCGAGCGCCGCCTGGAGCCGTACAAGGACGCGGCACCAGCACGGGGGTACCGGGAGAAGACCGCGGCCCTGGGGTGAGCCGCGAGGTGCCCCGGGCCGCGACCCGGGGCACCTCGCCGGTGGTGCCGGCCCGGCGCGCTGGCCGGCGCAGTCCGGCCAGACCGGCTAGGCAGCTCGGGGCAGCGTCGGCGCCGGGTCGGCCGTGTGCATCGGGCCCGCCGCGCCCAGGTCGGCGAGGACCGCTGCTGCGGCTCGGTGAGCCGAGCGCAGGGCGCCCTGGACCGTGCTGGTGTCCCGGTGGTCGCCGCAGACGTACAGACCGGCCAGCAGCCGTACCGGCCGGCGCAGGTCGTGCGGCGGACGCATCGCCGGAAGCGCCTCCGGTGTGTGGTGCACGGCCAGCGTCTCCCAGCGGCGCGTGGAGGTGCCGTAGAGCCGGGTCAGGTGGATGCGGACGGCGGTATCGACCCCCTCGGGCGGCGTGCCCAGCACCGTCGAGGAGATCAGCACTCGGCCGGCCGGTGCCCGGCACGGGTCCACGTTGCTGATGACCGCCGTATGCGCCACTGGTCCGCCACGGTCGGCGTCCAGCAGCAGCGAGGTGCCGGTGGAGAAGGTCGCCGCGGGCTCGTCGGTGGTGTGGTGGATCACGGTCACCGGGTGGAAGGCCGGCACTCTGAGGCCCGGCAGCAAGTCCGCCGCGGCCCGCGCGTCCGTCGCGAGCAGTACTGCACGGCAGCGGATCGCTCCGTGCTCGGCGGTGGTCACCGAGGTCGTGGACACGGACGTGACCCGAACCCCTGTGTGCACCGTGCCCGGCGGCAGTGCCTGGGCCAGTAGCTCCGGGAGAGTCTCTGCGCCCCCCTCCGGAACGCAGAGCCGACCGCCTGCGAATGCGCGCAGGGCCAGGTCGGCGCAGCGGCTGGAGGTGGTCAGCTCCGGATCGCACAACAGTGCGGCGAGCAGCGGACGCAGGAAGCCGTCGATGGTGCGCGCCGACACTCCGCGCCGGGTAAGGGCCTGACCGGCCGGCATCTCGGGGCGGGCCAGGATGCGCTCGACCGGGGTCGTGGCGATCCGGCCGAGGGCGGCGCCCAACCGCGCCTGGTCGACCGCGCCGCCCACGGGCGTGCCCACCCGGCCGGGCGGGGCCGCCGCTCCCCTGGGGGCGCTTGCAAGGGCGCGCACTACGTGGAGTGCGCCCCTCGCGCTACCTCCGGCCGCCTGTGCGCCCGCGCGCTGGGTGTGTCCGTCGCGGTGCAGCAGGACCCCGGGGGCGAAGCGGCGCAGGGCCAGGGGGCCCAGGCCCGGGGTTGGCCGCAGTTCGGGGTAGGACGTGGACAGCAGTTGTCCGATGCGGTCGAGCCGGAAGCCGTCGACCTTCTCCGTCGACATGCGGCCGCCGACGTACGGGGCGGCCTCCAGGACTGCGGTCGTGACTCCTGCGCTGGTCAGCCGATGAGCCGCCGAGAGACCGGCGACGCCGGCTCCCACGATGACGACGTCCACCTGGTACGCGGGCTCAAGCACGAGGCCCCTCCTGTGGTTGCGCGGCCGGGTGGAGACGTCATGCCCCCAACAGGCCCCAGGGATAGCCGAGTTCAGGTCGAGGTTAGAACCGTGATCGGTCAGGGTCAGTCGCGCATCACCAGGGCACGGTCGCATGGAGGTCGCATGCGGTCACACGAGGTTTCACCAGGTCGCAGCACACGCGTGGCGTACGTCCGGCCACCCGGTGCGGCACCTGGCCGCCGCACGCGGTGGGCTGACGGTCCGCCAGTGACGGGAGCGCCGGGTGATCCGTGCGTCCCCGGCGCTGTTCGCCGGACCGGCCCTGGCCGGGACCCCACCGGAGCGCAGCCCGGACCGAACGCGTCGGCCGCTGCGGTGTGCCCGCCTTCCAGAGCCCGACCGGCCGCACGACCGATAGGGAAACCGATGGGATGCCGAGGGGCGCCCGGCGTAGGGTGATCGTCATGCCGGAGCCCTCCCTACGCAGTGCCCGACTCGACGACGACGGACAGCTGGCCGTCCTCGACCGGGCCACCTGGTCCACGCTGCATGCCGTGGTGTCCGAGCCGCAGCCGCCATACGGGCCGTTCTTCGACGAACGCTACGGCCCGGACGGCTGTCTGGTCGCCGAACTCGACGGGCGCATCGTCGGCTACGTCCGGCTGGTCCGTCCGACCCCGCTCGCCTCGAACGCGCACGTCTTGGCGATCCGGGGCTTTGCCGTCGCCGAGGACGCGCGCGGGCAGGGCATCGGGCGGATCCTGATCCGGGCCGCGGTCGAGGAGGCGCGGGGGCGAGGTGCGCGGCGCCTCACCCTGCGCGTGCTCGGACACAACACGCCCGCCCGTGCGCTCTACGAGTCCGAGGGGTTCCTCGTCGAGGGCGTGCTGCCGGAGGAGTTCCACCTGGACGGCAAGTACGTCGACGACGTGTTCATGGGCCGTGGCCTGTGAACCTGGTTCACGGTCGTCGCCGGTGAACCGGGCTGGTGAGAGGCCGGCTGGATCTCCTGTTCTTCCCGTGCCGCACCAGGCAACGTTCGCCCCGTCGTGACGCCCGGCACGCACGCTCGCCGCACCGACCGAAAGCCCACGTACAGCCCGTACGAGGACGTCCGGCAGGCACGCCGAGAGCACGCACCGGAGACCGCTCCGTGACGGGCAAACGTCGCTTGCCGCGGCTAGGAGTCGATCAGCTTGCCCGTGTCCACCGGCGTCGTGGCCGTGGCCGCGCGCCGGGCGTCCCCGGCCACCTCGGCCGCCGTCAGGGCGTACCCCGTCTCGGCGTCCGAGGTGGAGCGGGCGAAGACCACTCCGAACACCCGGCCATCCGTGGTCAACAGTGGGCCGCCGGAATTGCCCGGCCGGACCGTGGAACGGATCGAGTAGATCTCCCGGGTGACCGTCCGGTCGTTGTAGATGTTCTGGCCGGTCGCCCGTATCCGGTTCGCGACCGTCGCCGCCTGTAGGTCCAGGCCCCCGTTCTGCGGGTAGCCCGCCACCACCGCACGGTCACCGCGCCCGGCGTTCGTGTCAAAGTGCAGGAGCGGGGCACGCAACTGCGGCACATACAGCACCGCCACGTCCCGGTCGGGGTCGAACAACACCACCCGGGCCGGGTACGACGGCCCGACCCCGCCCACCCGAACGCTCGGATGGCTGATACCCGCCACCACGTGTGCGTTGGTCATCACGTGCCGCGGGGCGTAGGCGAAACCGCTGCCCTCCCGGCCCTCGGCTCCCGCAGTGCCCTCGATCTTCACCGTGCTCACCCTGGCGGCCCTCGTCGCGGCGGGCGTGACGCTGTCACCGGACGGCCGGGCCACCCCGGCCACCGACTCGTTCTCGAACGGGTTGAAGACCTGCGGGAAGCCTGCCTCGGTCAGCGCGGACGTGGCCCGCGAGAACCACGCGGGCGTGGTGTCCGGCATCGCCCGCTGGACCGCCCCCAGCAGCGTGGAGTTCCGTATGGCCGTGGTCAGGGTCTGTGACGGGGCCGCGCTCAGCACGCTCGCCGCCACCCAGGCCACGATCAGCACCGCGACCGCGTTCGCCGCCGCGCCTCCCACCCCGTCCGCCACCCGCAACGGACCCCGGTCCAACTCCCCGCGCAGCCGCAGGGCGAGCCGGCCGGCCAGCTCGTGTCCCACCGCCGCCGGGACCAGCACCGTCACCACCGCGAGCACCGTCGCCGCCGTCGACCCGCGCGTCACCTGACCCGTCACCCACGGCAGCGCCCACACCCCGACGGCCGCGCCGCCGACGAATCCGGCCAGGGAGACGCAGCCGGCCACCAGACCGCGCCGGTAACCGGACGCCGAGTAGAGGACGATCACCAGCACGAGCGCCAGGTCGAGCAGGTCCACGGAGCCGCCTTTCTCTCGGATCCCTCAGTACGGACGGGGCGGGCCGGCTGATCAACCACGCGCACGCGGGCGGACGGCACAGCAGGGACCGGCCTCGTGTGCGTGTATCCACAGAAACGTCCCGGACCAGGACGATGGTTCCACCGGGTGGCACAGCACACATCGCGGGCACGGCTCCTCGCCCCGAGAGTGGGACCATGCGTGTCGACCGAACAGCCCCGGAGGCGCGGAAACCACGTGCCGTGGTGACATCCCGCGGACTGCTGGTACTCGGCTGGCTGCCCGGCCTGCTGGCCGTCCTCGCGCTGGCCCTGTGCGCCCGCGGAATCGAGCACTCCGTAGCGCTCGGCAACGGTCACCCCGCCGCCAGGCACGCAGCCGTCCACCGTGCCCCCCGGCCGCCCATCGTGCCCCGCTCCGCCTGGCTGGACCGCGCCACCGGGCGCAGCCAGCCGCCACCGCGCTACGACGACGAGGTGGTCGCCGTCTTCCTCCACCACACCGACTCGCCCAACGGGTACGACTGCGCCGAGGTGCCCCGCATCATTCGCGACCTGTACGCGGGCCAGACCCGTACCCGCCACTGGGACGACATCGGCTACAACTTCCTCGTCGACCGCTGCGGCACCATCTACGAGGGCCGCGCCGG
Source organism: Streptomyces pluripotens (assembly GCF_000802245.2). NCBI lineage: Bacteria > Bacillati > Actinomycetota > Actinomycetes > Kitasatosporales > Streptomycetaceae > Streptomyces > Streptomyces pluripotens. The sequence goes on along the minus strand of NZ_CP021080.1, from coordinate 1,770,881 downwards.
AGGCGTCGACCGGTCGGTCACCGGTGCCCACACCCAGGGCTTCAACCACCGCACCACCGGTATCGCTGCCATCGGCACCTTCACCGCCGGTGTCCGTGTGCCCCGGGCCATGACCGACGCGATCGCCGCCCTGGCCGCCTGGAAGCTCGGTCTGGCCGACGTCGACCCGCGCGGCCGAGCCCGTCTCGTCTCCAGTAACAGCCTCAGCCGCTACCGGGCAGGTAGCACCGCCACCCTGCCCGCCGTGGCCGGCCACAACGACGCGTACATGACCAGCTGTCCCGGAGCGGCGCTCACCGCCCGCCTGCCCGACATCCGACAGGCGGCGGCCCGGCTGCAGGGCCGGGCGGTCGCCGTACGGGTCACGCCCTCCGTACCCGCCAGGCACTCCACGCCCTCCGTACCCGCCACCCCCTCCGCGGCTTCCACAGGGGCGTCCCCCACAGGGACGTCCTAGGCGCCACGCAGCCCACTCCCAGCCCGGGGTCCTACGGTCATGCACGGCACGGGGCGACGGGAGGCGGAGACCATGAGCAGCAGCCGTACGACGTCCGCGGAGGCGGGGACAGAACCTGCGGACTCCACGGTGCGGACCGGCCGGCCCCGGCCCGCACGCACCCCCTGGGCGGTCGTCGGCGCGGTCGCGACCGTTCTCTTCGGCCCGGCAGCGGCCACCGCGTCCGCCCTCGACCGGGCCAATGCGGCCCCGATGCACCACGGGGGGAAGACCGACCGGACGGGGGGCGACCCGGCGACGCACCGCGTCACTCCCTGAAACGGTCCCAGAGCCGGGGATACCGCTCGGCGAGCGCCCGCTCGTTCTCGAAATCCAAGGGTTTGCCCTCCGGCTCGGCGGGCGCGGGTGCGATGCCCAGGTCCGGCGCGACGGTACCGGTCAGCCGCTCGTAGGCCTCGTCCGCCGCGTAGCCCAGTTCCTCCCCGTCGCCGTCGACCTCCTCGTCGAACTCGCCCAGCAGCCCGGCCAGCGAGTCGGGGTCGTGCAGGGCGCCCTCGAAGACCTCCCGCCCCTGGCCGATCAGCCAGCACCGGAAGAAGTCGAATGCGTCGTCGCTGCAGCCGTCCAGCAATACCCAGGCTGCGCCCCACAGCTCCCAGAGGTAGGCGCGGTTGTAGCGGGCCTCGAAATGCCGGGCGAAGTCCAGGACCAGCTCTGGGTCCATCCGCAGGAGCCGCTCCACGAGCACGTCGGCCTGCTCCTCGGGATCGCCGCCGGCAGCCTCGCGCGTGGCGTCGATCAGTTCCCAGAACTCCGTCTCGTCCATCACTGCACCAGCATCGGGCTTCGGCGGGTGGGCCGCACGCGGAGTACCGAGGAACGTCACCCGGTGTCCGCGCGGCGGTACAGCGCCGCGGTCCGGGCCGCCTCGCCGGCGAACCACTCTCGCAGGCCCGTCGCCACCCGTACCCCGGCCTTTGGCCCCAGCGCGGTCAGCTGGGAGTGCGCGACCTCCTCCGACTCCACCGCCAGGGTCGCGGTCACCCAGCCTTCGACATCCGGCTCACCCACACCGCCCAGTGCCTCCCGCGCGGCCGGGGGACCAACCGCGTACGGAAGTCTGCGCACACCCTCCCGGGACACATGCGGGCAGCAGCGCCGCCGCCACCTTCAGCCGGGCCACCGGGGCTGTGCCCAGAAGGGATGCTGTCGGTCCAACAGCATCCCAAGGACACGGCCCCACCGGCGGACGAGCCGCAGGCCCTACAGCCCGTACTTCTCCCGGGCCTCCTTCACCGCCGCAGCCTTCACCTCGCCGCGCTTGGCGAGCTGGGCCAGGGCCGCCACGACGATCGACCGGGCGTCCACGCCGAAGTGGCGGCGGGCAGCTTCACGCGTGTCCGAAAGGCCGAAGCCGTCGGCGCCCAGCGAGGAGTAGTCCTGCTCGACCCACTGTGCGATCTGGTCCGGCGTCTGGCGCATGTAGTCGGAGACCGCGAGGACCGGACCCTCGGCACCTTGCAGCGCCTGCCGGATGTACGGCACCCGCTCCTCGCCGCGCAACAGGGCCGCGTCGGCGTCCATGGCGTCCCGGCGCAGCTCGGACCAGGAGGTAGCGGACCACACGTCGGCGGCCACACCCCACTCCTCGGCCAGCAGTTGCTGTGCCTCCAGCGCCCAGTGGATCGCCGTGCCGGAGCCCAGCAACTGGATGCGCGGGGCGTTGGCGACCGGGGACACGCCCGCCGACTCCGCCGTGTTGAACCGGTAGAGGCCCTTGACGATGCCCTCGTCGACGCCGAGACCCTGCGGCTTCGCGGGCTGCGGCAGCGGCTCGTTGTAGACGGTGAGGTAGTAGAAGACGTTCTGGTCCTCGCCCGGTTTGGCCTCGCCGTACATCCGGCGCAGGCCCTCACGGACGATCACCGCGATCTCGTAGGCGAAGGCGGGGTCGTAGGTGAGGGCGGCCGGGTTGGTGGCCGCGATGACGGGGGAGTGGCCGTCGGCGTGCTGCAGGCCTTCGCCGGTCAGGGTCGTACGGCCGGCCGTGGCGCCGATCAGGAAGCCGCGGCCGAGCTGGTCGCCGAGCTGCCACATCTGGTCGGCCGTGCGTTGCCAGCCGAACATCGAGTAGAAGATGTAGAAGGGGATCATCGCCTCGCCGTGCGTCGCGTACGACGTCGAAGCGGCGATGAAGTCGGCCATGGAACCGGCCTCGGTGATCCCCTCGTTGAGGATCTGGCCGTTCTTGGCCTCCTTGTAGTACATCAACTGGTCGCGGTCGACCGGTTCGTACGTCTGGCCCTTGGGGGAGTAGATCCCGAGCGACGGGAACAGGGACTCCATGCCGAAGGTGCGTGCCTCGTCCGGGACGATCGGCACCCAGCGCCTGCCGGTCTCCTTGTCCCGGACCAGGTCCTTGACCAGGCGGACGAAGGCCATGGTGGTGGCCACGTTCTGGGAGCCGGAGCCCTTGTCGAAGGAGGCGAAGGCCCTCTCAGCGGGGGCGGGGAGCGGGGCCACCGGGTGGACACGACGGGCCGGGGCCGGGCCGCCGAGGGCCGCGCGGCGTTCCTGGAGGTAGCGGACCTCGGGGGAGTCGGCGCCCGGGTGGCCGTAGGGGACCGTGCCGTCGGCGAAGTCGCTGTCCTTGATCGGCAGGTCGAGCAGGTCGCGCATGGTCGTGAACTCGTCCACCGTCAGCTTCTTCATCTGGTGGTTGGCGTTCTTCGACGCGAAGCCCTCACCGAGGGTGTGGCCCTTGACCGTCTGGGCCAGGATCACGGTCGGCGCGCCCTTGTGCTCGACGGCGGCCCGGTACGCGGCGTGGACCTTGCGGACTTCGTGGCCGCCACGCGAGAGGTGGAAGCACTCGATGATCTTGTCGTCGCTCAGCAGCTTCGCCATCTGGGCGAGCGCCGGATCGGCGCCGAAGAAGTCCTGGCGGATGTAAGCCGCGTCGCGGGTCTGGTACGTCTGGATCTGTGCGTCCGGTACGTCGCGCAGCCGGCGTACCAGTGCGCCGGTGGTGTCGAGCTGGAAGAGCTCGTCCCAGGCGGAGCCCCACAGGGTCTTGACGACGTTCCAGCCGGCACCGCGGAACTGGGCCTCCAGCTCCTGCACGATCTTGAAGTTGGCGCGGACCGGGCCGTCGAGGCGCTGCAGGTTGCAGTTGATGACGAAGGTGAGGTTGTCCAACTGCTCCCGGGCGGCGAGCGCGAGGGCCGCCGTCGACTCCGGCTCGTCCATCTCGCCGTCGCCGAGGAAGGCCCAGACGTGGGAGGCGGAGACGTCCTTGATGCCGCGGTTGGTCAGGTAGCGGTTGAACCGGGCCTGGTAGATCGCCGACAGCGGGCCGAGGCCCATGGAGACGGTGGGGAACTCCCACAGCCAGGGCAGGCGCCGCGGGTGCGGATAGGACGGCAGGCCGTTGCCGCCGGCCTCCTGACGGAAGTTGTCCAGGTGCTGTTCGGTCAGTCGGCCGTCGAGGAAGGCGCGGGCGTAGATGCCGGGGGAGGCGTGGCCCTGGATGTACAGCTGGTCGCCGGAGCCGGCGGCATCCGGGGACTCCTTGCCCTTGAAGAAGTGGTTGAAGCCGGTCTCGTACAGCCAGGCCGCGGAGGCGAAGGTGGCGATGTGGCCGCCGACGCCGTGCTTGGAGCCGCGGGTCACCATCGCGGCCGCGTTCCAGCGGTTCCAGGCGGTGATCCGGGCCTCCATCTCCGGGTCGCCGGGAACGGCCGGCTCGGCGGAGGTGGGGATGGTGTTGACGTAGTCCGTTTCGAGGAGCTTCGGCAGCGCGATGCCGCCCGCCTCGGCGCGCTCCAGCGTGCGGCGCATCAGGTATGCGGCGCGGTGCGGCCCGGCCTCCCTGGCCACGGCGTCCAGGGAGGCCTGCCATTCGGCGGTCTCCTCGGGGTCGCGGTCCGGGAGCTGGTCGAGCTCGCTCGGCTGGATGGCGTGGGGGTCGGTCATGTCGCCGCCTTCCTCAGTCGAAGGGGGTTCCCTCATCGGTAAGGGTTCGGGGGTGCCCTTGGTCTTTGGCAGGACAGGGCAGCGGACTTCGGTAGAAGTCCGTCGGCGACTGTAACTCCCTGATCGATGATCGATCAAAGGGTTGAGCGGGAAAACCTCTTGATTTGGAGAAAATAGGCACCGGGTGCCTATTGGTTGGGCACCCGGTGCCGTACAAACAGGAGCATTTGTGCAGGTGAGCATGGGTGTGCTCGGCTGCATCAAGCCCTCGGAGCGCAGCCCAGGACGTGTGCCTTGACCAGCTCCGCGATCGCGGGATCCCGGCGCCTGAACGCCTGCACCAACTCCTCGTGCTCCTCCGCGTACGACTGCTGCACCGTGCCCAGCCAGCGGATGGACAGGGCCGTGAACACCTCGATGCCCAGGCCCTCCCAGGTGTGCAGCAGCACCGAGTTGTCCGCCGCACGGACCAGCTCGCGGTGGAAGCCCACCGTGTGGCGCACCTGGGCGGTGCCGTCGGCGTTGCCGTCGGCCTCGTACAGGGCCAGTACGTGCGGTTCCAGCGCCGAGCAGTCCTGCGCCAGCCGCTCCGCCGCCAGCTCCGCCGCTATGGCCTCCAGGCCGGCCCGGACGGGGTAGCTCTCCTCCAGGTCGGCGGCGGTCAGGTTCCGTACCCGGACGCCCTTGTTCGGTGCGGACTCGATCAGCCGCAGCGACTCCAGTTCGCGCAAGGCTTCGCGGACCGGGGTCTGGCTGACCTCCAACTCGGTCGCGATCCGGCGCTCCACGATCCGCTCGCCCGGCTGCCAGCGCCCGCTGACGATTCCCTCCACGATGTGCTCGCGGATCTGTTCGCGCAGCGAGTGGACGACGGGCGCGGTCATGGGGGCTCCTTCAGGGAGGGCTTTGACGTTTAGACAATACGGCGGGTTCGCTCCGCGGGGAGGGTGCACGGGGATGCTTCCGCGCAGGTGAGACGAGACTTACACACCTGGTCCGCGACCCTTCGGAGCCCGGTGGGCTCCGAAGTCGGCCGCCCTGAGGCCTCCGCCTCGGCGCGGTGGCGCCGCGCGCCGGGCCGACCCGCCCGCCTCCACAGCCAGGTGCCCCTGCCCGGAAGTTCCGGGCAGGGGCACCAAGGGGAGCGCGGCCGAGTGTGCGACCACCGGCCGGACACTGCCTCGCCGGGAGATCCTCGACCTCGTTACAGGCCCAGCTCGACCTCGAACTCGCCCGCCTCCAGGATCGCCTTGACCGCCGACAGGTAGCGGGCCGCGTCGGCGCCGTCCACCAGGCGGTGATCGTAGGAGAGGGTCAGATAGGTCATGTCGCGGACGCCGATGACCGTGCCCTCCTCGGTCTCGATGACGGCCGGACGCTTGACCGTGGCACCGATGCCGAGGATCGCGACCTGGCCCGGCGGCACGATAATCGTGTCGAACAGTGCGCCGCGCGAACCGGTGTTGGAGATGGTGAAGGTCGCGCCGGACAGCTCGTCCGGGGTGATCTTGTTGGCGCGCACCTTGCCGGCCAGCTCCGCCGTGGCCTTGGCGATGCCCGCGATGTTGAGGTCGCCGGCGTGCTTGATGACCGGGGTCATCAGGCCCTTCTCGGAGTCCACCGCGATACCGATGTTCTCGGTGTCGAAGTAGGTGATCGTGCCCTCGGCCTCGTTGATCCTGGCGTTGATGACCGGGTGGGCCTTCAGCGCCTGCGCGGCGGCCTTGACGAAGAACGGCATCGGGGAGAGCTTGACGCCCTCACGGGCCGCGAAGGTGTCCTTCGCCTTGGCGCGCAGCTTCATCAGCCGGGTGACGTCGACCTCGACGACCGACGACAGCTGGGCCTGCTCGTGCAGCGCCTTGACCATGTTGTCGCCGATGACCTTGCGGATCCGGGTCATCTTGACGGTCTGGCCGCGCAGCGGGGAGACCTCCAGCGCCGGCGCCTTCGCCGCGGCCGGAGCCGCAGCGGGAGCCGCGGTCGGAGCCGCAGCGGCCTTCGCGGCCTCGGCCGCAGCGATGACGTCCTGCTTGCGGATGCGGCCGCCGACGCCGGTGCCCTTCACGGTGGCCAGGTCGACACCGTTCTCGGCGGCGAGCTTGCGCACCAGCGGGGTCACGTAGGCGCCCTCATCCGTCGCCTGCGCGGCGGGAGCCGGTGTGACCGGGGCCGGGGCGACCGGAGCCGGGGGCGCCACCTGCGGAGCCGGAGCCGGAGCCGGGGCAGGAGTCGGGGCAGGAGCTGCCGGAGCGGCGGGAGCTGCCGGAGCCGGGGTCGGGGCGGGAGCTGCCGGAGCCGGGGTCGGGGCGGGAGCTGCCGGAGCCGGGGTCGGGGCGGGAGCTGCCGGGGCCGGAGCGGCTCCGGGGACGCCGACGACGGCGAGCTTGGCGCCGATCTCGGCGGTCTCGTCCTCGCCGACCACGATCTCCAGCAGCACGCCCGAGACGGGTGAGGGGATCTCGGTGTCGACCTTGTCGGTCGAGACCTCCAGCAGCGGCTCGTCGGCGTCGACGGAGTCGCCCACCGACTTCAGCCAGCGGGTCACGGTGCCCTCGGTGACGGACTCACCGAGCGCGGGCAGGACCACGTCCGTGCCCGCGGCGCCACCAGCCGGTGCGACCGGGGCCGGGGCGACCGGGGCGGGCTCGGCGGCCGGAGCTTCGGCCGCGGCGGGGGCCGCAGTGGCTGCGGGAGCCCCGGAGCCGTCGTCGATGACGGCCAGTTCGGCGCCGACCTCGACGGTCTCGTCCTCGGCGACCTTGATGGAGGCCAGCACGCCGGACGCGGGTGAGGGGATCTCGGTGTCGACCTTGTCGGTCGAGACCTCCAGCAGCGGCTCGTCGGCCTCGATGCGCTCGCCCTCGGCCTTCAGCCAGCGGGTGACAGTGCCCTCGGTGACGCTCTCACCGAGCGCCGGAAGGGTTACGGAAACCGCCATGGTTTCGGTTGCTCCTAACGAATTGCGGAAGTCTGTGTCGTCGCGCCCATGGACCGAAGGCTCAGTCGTGGGAGTGCAGCGGCTTGCCGGCCAGGGCCAGGTGGGCCTCGCCGAGCGCCTCGTTCTGCGTCGGGTGGGCGTGGATGAGCTGGGCGACCTCAGACGGCAGCGCCTCCCAGTTGTAGACCAGCTGGGCCTCGCCGACCTGCTCACCCATGCGGTCGCCGACCATGTGGACGCCGACCACGGCACCGTCCTTGACCTGAACGAGCTTGATCTCGCCCGCGGTCTTGAGGATCTTGCTCTTGCCGTTGCCCGCCAGGCTGTACTTCAGAGCGACGACCTTGTCCGCGCCGTAGATCTCCTTGGCCTTGGCCTCGGTGATACCGACGGAGGCGACCTCCGGGTGGCAGTACGTCACCCGCGGAACACCGTCGTAGTCGATCGGAACGACCTTCAGACCGGCCAGACGCTCCGCCACCAGGATGCCCTCGGCGAAGCCGACGTGCGCGAGCTGGAGCGTGGGCACGAGGTCACCGACGGCGGAGATGGTCGGAACGTTGGTGCGCATGTACTCATCGACGAGGACGTAGCCGCGGTCCATGGCGACCCCGGCCTCCTCGTAGCCCAGGCCCTGCGAGACCGGCCCGCGGCCGACCGCGACGAGGAGGACCTCGGCCTCGAACTCCTTGCCATCCGCCAGGGTGACCTTCACGCCGTCCTGGGTGTACTCGGCCTTCTGGAAGAAGGTGCCGAGGTTGAACTTGATGCCGCGCTTGCGGAACGCGCGCTCAAGAAGCTTCGAGCTGTTCTCGTCCTCGACCGGGACGAGGTGCTTCAGACCCTCGATGACGGTGACGTCGGCGCCGAAGGACTTCCACGCCGAGGCGAACTCGACGCCGATGACACCGCCGCCCAGGATGATCGCGGACTTGGGCACACGGTCCAGGACGAGGGCGTGGTCGGAGGAGATGATCCGGTTGCCGTCGATCTCCAGGCCCGGCAGCGACTTCGGCACGGAGCCGGTCGCCAGCAGCACGTGGCGGCCCTGGACACGCTGGCCGTTCACGTCGACGGAGGTCGGGGAGGACAGACGGCCCTCACCCTCGATGTAGGTCACCTTGCGGGAGGCGATCAGACCCTGCAGGCCCTTGTACAGGCCCGAGATCACATCGTCCTTGTACTTGTGGACGGCCGGGACGTCGATTCCCTCGAAGGTGGCCTTCACGCCGAATTGCTCGCTCTCGCGGGCCTGGTCGGCGATCTCGCCGGCGTGCAGCAGGGCCTTGGTGGGGATGCAGCCCCGGTGCAGGCAGGTACCGCCGACCTTGTCCTTCTCGATCAGGGCGACGTCCAGGCCCAGCTGCGCCCCGCGCAGGGCTGCGGCGTAACCACCGCTACCACCGCCGAGGATCACTAGGTCGAAAACGGTGCTGGCGTCGTTCGCCACGTCACGTCCTCCATGCATGTGCGCCGCACGCCGGGCACCCTCGTCCCTGTGGGAGGTGTCCGGCCGGTCGGCTGGTGTCCGGCCGCTTGATGCTTCGGCCCTTCGGTGGGGCCCTGTCCTGCCGGGCTCCATCTTTGCACTTGTTCGAGGCGGACGAGACGCCGGGCCGGGGTGTGAGACACCCCACGTGCACCGGAACGGAAGGTACGCCGGGAGGGGCGTGGGGGCTGCGCAACCAGCCCCCACGCCCCTCAAGCCGCCGCAGAGCGGACGGAACGAGCTGGCGGGCGAACGTCAGCCCAGGTCACCCGCGGCGGTGAGCTCCGCCAGCCGCACCAGGGTCCGCACGGCCGACCCCGTACCACCCTTCGGCGTGTATCCGAACGGCCCACCCTCGTTGAACGCCGGGCCGGCGATGTCGAGGTGGGCCCAGGTGATCCCCTCGCCCACGAACTCGCGCAGGAACAGACCGGCGACCAGGCCGCCGCCCATCCGCTCACCCATGTTCGCCATGTCGGCCACCGGCGACTCCATGCTCTTGCACAGGTGCTCCGGCAGCGGCATCGGCCACGCCGGCTCGCCGACCTCCTCGGCGGCCTCCTGCACTGCCGAGCGGAACGCGTCGTCGTTGGCCATGACGCCGAAGGTCCGGCTGCCCAGTGCCAGCACCATCGCGCCGGTCAGGGTGGCAACGTCCACGATCGCGTCCGGCTTCTCCTGCGAGGCCGCCCACAGCGCGTCGGCGAGGACCAGCCGGCCCTCGGCATCGGTGTTGAGGACCTCGACGGTCTTGCCGCTGTACATGCGCAGGACATCACCCGGGCGGACGGCGGAGCCGGACGGCATGTTCTCCGCCAGCGCCAGCCAGCCGGTGACGTTGACCCGCAGGCCGAGCCTGGCGGCGGCGACCACGGCCGCGAACACGGCGGCGGCACCGCTCATGTCGCACTTCATCGTCTCGTTGTGGCCGGCCGGCTTCAGGGAGATGCCGCCCGAGTCGTAGGTGATGCCCTTGCCGACGAAAGCCAGGTGCTTCTCCGCCTTGGGGTGCGTGTACGACAGCTTCACCAGGCGCGGGGTCGCAGCCGAGCCTCCGCCGACGCCGAGGATGCCGCCGTAGCCGCCCTTGACCAGAGCCTTGTCGTCGAGCACCTGCACCTTGATGCCGTGCTCCTTGCCCGCGGCCTGCGCGATACCGGCGAAGGCCGCGGGGGTGAGGTCGTTCGGCGGGGTGTTGATCAGGTCGCGGGAGCGGTTCAGTTCCTCGGCAACCGCGACGGCCCGTGCGACCGCGTCCTTGTGGACGGCGTCGCGCGGCTTGCCGCCGAGCAGCGCAGCCTCGGCCAGCGGCGCGTTGCCGTTCTTGGCCTTGGCGGCGCTCCGAGCCGGGCGGCCGTTCTCCTTGTAGGCGTCGAAGGAGTAGGCGCCGAGCAGGATGCCCTCGCTGATCGCGCCGATGGCGCCGGGGCCGTCGACGGGCAGCGCGAAGGCGGCCTTCTTCGAGCCGGTGAGCGCCCGGGCGGCCACGCCGGCGGCCTTGCGCAGGGCCTCGTCGTCGTAGCCGGCGTCCTCGGCGCCGGGCTCCTCGCCCAGGCCCACTGCCACGACGAGCGGTGCCTTGAAGCCGGCCGGAGCGGGCAGCTTCGTCAGCTCGCCCTCGGCACCCGAGGCGCCGAGGGTCTCCAGGACGCCGGCCAGCTTGCCGTCGTACGCCTTGTCCACGGCCTCGGCGCCGGGCGCGACGACGGGCCCCTGGGCGCCCTTGGCGACACCGATCACAATCGCGTCGGCCCGCAGGCCGGGCGCTGCGGCGGTGCTGAGAGTCAGAGCAGTCACGGTGGTGAATTCTCGCTTCCGATGTGAAATTGCTGTGGCCGAAGTGGGGTGGGTCGACCGGGCCCGAGAGCCGACCCTAGGCCCAGGCCCGGAGGCATGTGGCAACCGGGTCCTTCACCCTGCCGGCAAACACCCGGGACGAGACTACGCGTGTGCGCGCGTTCGCTCATTTCTACGGACGTTCACCCGTGCGTGGCGTCGTGGCCGGTTCTCCCCCTTGCAGACCGGTGATTTGAGCCACACTCATCGAGTTCCGGTGGGCAGTCTGCCTGCCGTTCGCATCATTTCCGCTGACCCTCTGCCGAGCCGAAACGGCTCGCCGTGGAGGGTCTTCTGGGGGGAGGTACTTGCCATGACCCACCGCGCGCACCGCTGGAGAGCGGCCACCGTCACCGTGACGGTCGCGGGGATGATCACCCTGGGGCTGGCCGCACCGGCCGCATCGGCGGCGACCGATCCGCGCATCGACCTGAAGGTGCTCGTGGTCGACGACGGCAGCAGCTCCGTCGGCGCGATCACCGCGCAGCTGAAGAGCGAGGGCATCCCGTACACCACCGTGAACCTGGACGACTCCGGGCGCCCCACCGTCACCGCCGCCTTCCTGAGCGACACCGTCGATGGTCGGCCCCGGGCCAAGTTCCAAGGCGTGGTCCTGCCGAACGAGGCTCCGTTCGGGGCGGACTCGGCCGAACAGACGGCCCTGGAGGCGTACGAGAAGACGTACGGCATCCCGCAGCTCGACGCCTACACCTGGGCCCACCCCGAGGTCGGCCTCGACTACACCGATGACGACGGCTACGCCGGACCCCTCGACGGGCGCACGGCCACCGTGACCACGGCCGGCCGGGCGGGCCCGTTCGGCTATTTGAAGGGCTCTTTCTCCTTCGAGGACAACTCGCCCACCGTGGACGAGAGTTACGGCTTCGTCGCCCAGCCCCGCACTGGCTTCACCAGCTATGTCGACACCCCCGTACCCGGCGGCACCGGCACCGGCAGCCTGCTCGGCGAGTACGCGCACGACGGCCGCCGGGAGCTGGTGGTGACCTTCGCCTACAACCAGTACCAGCAGCAGTTCCGGGTGCTGGCCCGCGGCATGGTCGAGTGGCTGACCCAGGGCGTGCACCTGGGTCAGGCCCGCAACTACTTCGCCGTGCACGTGGACGACGTCTTCGCCTCGGACGCCCGCTGGGACACCGAGTACAACTGCACGCCCGGCGACCTCGACTGCGGCAGCGGCGTTCCGGACACCACCACGCCGATCCGGATGACCGCGGCCGATGCCCAGTACGCGGCCGCCTGGGAGCAGAGCCACGACTTCACCCTCGACCTGCTGTTCAACGCGGGCGCCGGCGAGCAGTGGAAGAGCGACAACGGCGGCAAGGACCCGCTGACCGACCAACTGCTCGCGGACAAGGCCGACTACCGCTGGGTGAACCACACCTACACACATCTGTTCCTCGGCTGCGTCCAGGACACCTCCACCGTGCCGTGGTCGTGCGCGAAGAACGCCGACGGCTCCACGCAGTGGGTGAGCCGCTCCGACATCTCCGCCGAGATCGCGAACAACTACGACTGGGCCGTGCAGCACGGCCTCCCCGTAGACCGCAGCGAACTGGTCACCGGCGAGCACTCGGGGCTGAAGACCCTGCCGCAGCAGCCGCAGGACAATCCCAACCTCGCGCCCGCCCTCACCGCCAACGGCGTGCAGTGGACCGGCTCCGACAACTCCCGTGAGCCCGAGCAGCGGGCGGTCACCGGAGGCAGCACGCTCACCGTGCCGCGCTACCCGATGAACGTGTACTACAACGCCGGCACCACAACGGAGATGGCCGACGAGTACAACTGGATCTACACGTCCAAGGCGGACGGCGGCAGCGGGCTGTGCGAGAACAACCCGACGTCCACCTGCCTGGACAAGCCGCTGGACACGGCCACCGGCTACCTCGACCACATCGTGCCCGCCGAGGCGCACACCGACCTCGGGCACGTGCTCAGCAACGACCCGCGCCCGCACTACGCCCACCAGACCAATCTGGCCGAGGACCGCATCCTCTACCCGGTCCTGGACCGGGTCCTCGGCGACTACCGGGCGCTGTTCGCGGACGACACCCCCATCGTGAACCTCCGCGAGAGCGCGATCGGGGCCGAGTTGCAGAACCGGGCGAAGTGGCAGACCGCGCTCGATGCCGGCCAGGTCACGGCGTACCGGATCGGCAACACCGTGACCGTCACCGCGCCGTCGGGCACGAAGATCCCGGTGACCGCACCAGAGGGGACCAGGCAGCAGTTGGTGCTGTCCACGGTCACCTTCGGTACGGCATACGCGGGGGACCGCCAGGCCTGGGCCACACCGGGCCTCCTGCAGTCCGCGCTCACGCTCAAGCTGCCGTAACTCACGGCGAGTTCAACACCACGGGCCCGGGGCACACGTACGCGCGTGCCCCGGAGCGCCCGGCACCACTGGGGGGAACCGCGCACCATGCGCACCGGTCGTCATGTCACCATGCTCACCGAAGGTACCTATCCGCATGTCCACGGCGGGGTCAGCACCTGGTGCGACCAACTGGTCAAGGGCATGCCGGAGGTCGCCTTCCACCTCGTCTCGCTCACCGGCAACGGCCGCGAACCCGTCACGTGGGAGCTGCCGCCGAACGTGTATCGGCACACCACCGTGCCGACCTGGGGTCCGTGCCCCGGCCGTGCCCGGGCACCTCGTGCCAGAGCACGGCGCCGATTCGCCGACGCTTATGAGCGCCTGCTGCTGTCCGTCCTGGACCCGCAGGCGCACTGCGACTTCGGCGAGGCGCTGCACGAACTGGCCGTCATCGCCCGGGACGGGTGGCTCGCGGCGGCCCTGCGGACCGAGTCCGCGTTGCGGTCGCTGCAGTGGATCTGGACGATGCCGCACCTGCCGACGGCGGCTGCCAGGCCCACCGTGCACGATGCGCTGACCGCCATCGACCTGCTGGAACACGCCCTGCGCCCCCTCGGGACGCGGATCCCCGAGGACTCGGTGGCGCACGCGGTCAGCAGCGGCCTGGCGACTCTTCCCGCGCTCGCCGCGCACCACCTCGACGGGGTGCCGTTCCTGCTCACCGAGCACGGCATCTATCTACGCGAGCGCTACCTCGGACACCGGGGGCAGCGGCACCGCTGGCCGGTGAAGGCGTTTCTGCTGGGCTTCTACCGCGAACTCAATTCGCACGGCTACCGCGCGGCCGACCTGATCACGCCGTGCAACCAGTACAACCGCCGCTGGGAGGAGCGCGGCGGCGCCGACGGGGACCGCATCCGCACCGTCTACAACGGCGTCGACCCGCATGCCTTTCCGCACGCCGGACCCGAACCCGAGATCCCCACCCTCACCTGGTGCGGCCGCGTCGACCCCATCAAGGACCTGGAGACCCTGCTGCGTGCCTACGCCCTCGTCCGGGCAGAACTCCCCGAGACCAGGCTCCGGCTCTTCGGCCCGGTCCCGCCCGGCGGCGCGGACTACCGCACCCGTCTGGAGAAGCTCGCCGCCGAACTCGGCGTCACCGACGGCCTCACCTTCGAGGGCCGTGTCACCGAGGTCTGGCGCGCCTATGCGGCGGGCCACCTCGTCATGCTCTCCTCCATCTCCGAAGGCTTCCCGTTCTCGATCATCGAGGCGATGTCCTGCGGCCGTACGACGGTCTCGACGGACGTCGGCGGGGTCCGCGAGGCCGTCGGCGACACCGGTCTGGTCGTCCCACCCCGCGAACCGGAGAAGATGGCCGCAGCCGCGCTCACTCTCCTCCGCGACGACGAACGGCGCCTGGAGCTCGGTGAGTCGGCCCGGCAACGCGTCATCGACCGGTTCACCCTGCGCCGCTCGGTCGACAACTTCCGCACCATCTACCAGGAACTCGCCGGACTGACCGAGCGCTACGAACCCGCCGTCGAGACGGTCGGCGACTGGACCGCCGAACTGCACGACCCTTGGTACGCGGCGATCGCGAAGGACGGGGCCACCCGGTGAACGACGACACCCGCGACCTGCTGGAGAACGACATCCGCAACCGAGGCCGGGAGCACGACCGTGTCCCCGCCCGGGGCCCGTCCGGCATCCCCCGTAGCCGTCGTCCCGGCTGGTCCCGGCCGGACCCGATCGACGAACTGGCCCGCGAACTGGAGGTGTTCGTGGCCGCTGCCGTGCACCCGGACGAGGTAGCTGCCCTGCTGGAGTCCGACGGCCTCTCCGACGACCAGATACGCGAGCGCTACGGCGTCGGGGACTCCTTCGCACTAGCCGAGCAGCTCTACGACCGTACTCCCCGTCGCCACCCAGAGCCGGACGGCCCGCCCCCCGACCCCTGGCGGATCGGACTCCTCGGTTGTCTGCTGCGCGGGCTGGTTTTCGCGCTGCCCGGCTTCGGCTACGTCCTCGGTGCCCCGCTGCTCGTCGGCCCCCACCACGGCCCCGGCCTCCCGGCAGGCACCCGGGCACTGCTGGCGGGCGCCCTGTGCGGCTGGGCCTGGAACCAGGGGCTCGCCCATCGTGCCTACTCCTGGCTGGGCCTCGGGGACCGTCTGGCGGCACGGCGCTGCCTGCTGACCGGCACCCCGGTCGGCATGCTCCTCGGCACCCTGGCCGCGCTCGCCGTCGCCGGACCCGGGCATCCGGTGACGGCCGCCTTCGCCGCCGGCCAGTCCTGCTACCTGGGCGCCGCCGGCGTACTGCTGGTACTGGGCCGGGAACGCGTGCTGCTCGCGGCCCTGCTGCCGATGACCGGCGGAGCCCTCCTCGCCCTGGCCCGCCCCGTCCCCGAACCGGCCCGCCTGGCCCTGCTGCTGGGATCGCTCGCCGCGGTCGCCGTCCTCGGCCTGTGCGAGGTCGCCTCGGCCGCCCCACCCCTGCGGGTCTGGACGGTCGGCCTGACCACCCTGCTGCCCTTCCCCCTCACCCGTCCTCGGGTCCGGCGACGACCGGCCCTCGGCCCCCGGCTCCGGTCTTCTCTGCCCTACGCCGTGTTTGGGCTCGGTACCGGGGTCCTGGTGCTGTGCGCAGGTCTCGGCGACGTTCTCGGCGGGGCGGGAACCAACGCTCTGGCGGCGCCGGCCGCCGTGGCCCTCACGCTCAGCATGGGCCCGGCCGAATGGGTGCTGTACCGCTTTCGCAGCGGCGGCCTGGCCGCCCTGCGCGCCAGCGGCACACCGCGGGCGTTCCGCCGGGCCACCGTCCGTACCCTGGCCGGCTGCCTCACCGGATACTTGGTCGTCCTCCTCGTCCTCACCTTGGCCGTCACCGCGCCCTGGCCGGGCGCTTTCACACCCACCGGCCTGCGCCTTGCCGGGCTGCTCGCGCTCGGCGTGGTGCTGTGGACCGGACTGCTGCTGCAGTCCTTCGGCGCCGTCATCGGCGCAGCCGCCGTCTGCGGCGCCGCGGCCCTCGCCCAGAGCCTGGCCCTGCTGACCCGGGCGGGCCAACCGCACACGGTCGCCCTCACGGTGTACACGGCGGCGGCCCTGGCCCAGTCCGTGCTGGTCTGCGGCCTGCTCGGCAGGGGGACCGCCCACCGATGAGCACCCCGCTGGTCCCGTACGTACGAGCGTCCGCCACCGCGGTGACTGACAGGTCCACCTAGTGCCCCAGGGACAGCACCACGAGGGCGGTCGTCGCCGCCGTCTCCGCGAGGGCACCGAACACGTCCCCGGTGACCCCGCCGAAGCGGCTGACGCAGCGGCGCAGCAGGAGTTCGGAGGTGGCCAAGGACAGCAGGACCGCGGCCGTCACCCGCAGGCTGCCGTACGGATCGAACAGTGGTCCCCAGGCGGCAGCGCTGAGTGTGAAGGCGGCCGTGACGGCCAGCACACCCGGCACCGGTACCACTCCTGCCACCGCCGCGCCCAGGCCCTCGGGACGGGCGGCTGGCACCCCGGCGCGTGCGGCCAGGGTGAGCGCGAGCCGGGCGGTGACCGCGGAGATGACGGCGGCCAGCGCGCCCCGCGCCCACGAGTCGCCGAACGCCTGCGCCAGTGCGGCCACCTGGGCCAGCAGCACCAGGACCAGGGTGAGCACCCCGAACGGTCCGATGTCCGACTGCTTCATGATCCTGAGCGCTTCCCCGGCCGGCTTGCCGCTGCCCAGCCCGTCGGCGGTGTCGGCGAGCCCGTCGAGGTGCAGTCCCCGGGTCAACGCCGCGGGCACGGCGGCGGAGCCGACCGCGGCGAGCAGCGGCCCGGCACCGAGGAGGAGCAGCCCCAGCCCCAGCCCGGCCGCGCAGCCGCCGACGGCCAGGCCGGCCACCGGGGCGTTCAGCATCCCCGCGCGGGCGGCCTCCCGATCCCAGCGGTGCACTCGAACGGGCAGCACGGTGAGCGTGCCGAAGGCGAAGCGGAGGCCGTCGAGCGGGGAGGACTTGAGCACCGGCGCAGGTTACCCGGCGGTTGCCGGGCTCCCTCCAGGAGTGCGGGATAAAGTGCGCACATGGGGCACTGGTGGGTGCGGAACATCATCGAGCCGGGCAAGTTCCCGCTGCTGCTGGCCCTCGGCGCGTTCGTGCTGACCTTCCTGGCCACCCGGACGATCACCCGCCTCATCCGGGCCGGGAAGGGCCCGTTCGGCAACGTCAAGGCGGGCGGGCTGCACATCCACCACGTCGTCCCCGGGGTCCTCCTCACCGTCGTCGGCGGCTTCGGGGCGGTCGCCAGCGACCGGCACGGCTACGGCGCCGGCATCTCGGCCGTCCTGTTCGGCATGGGCGCGGGTCTGGTCCTGGACGAGTTCGCGCTGATCCTGCATCTGGACGACGTCTACTGGAGCGAGGAGGGCCGCAAGAGCGTCGAGGTCGTCGTCCTCACCGCCGCGCTGGTCGGCCTGCTACTGGCCGGCTTCTCGCCGTTCGGCGTCAACGGCATGACCCAGCAGGAACTCCAGGACCGCGGCGGGGCCATCACCACCATCGCCGTGAACTTCCTCTTCTCGCTGATCGCCTTGAGCAAGGGCAAGGCCCGTGTCGCGGTCTTCGGGGTGATCGTGCCCTTGGTCGCCCTCTTCGGCGCGGTCCGCCTCGCCCGCCCCGGTTCCCCGTGGGCCCGCCGCTTCTACGGCCATCGCCCCCGTGCCCGCGCGAAGGCGGCCCTGCGCGCCTACCGCCACGACCGCCGCTGGGCCCGGCCCCGCAGGGTCTTCCAGGACTGGATCGGCGGCAAGCCCGACCCCCGCCCGGTACGCCTGCCCGACCGGCGCTGATCGTGCCGCAGCCGACGGGCGCAGCCGACGGGTGCAGCCGTGCAGCCCGCGTCCGAACCGGTGCCGCAGCGCCGCCGCCAGGCACAGCGTCCCCACGGCCATCAGCGCGGCCAGGTGCTCCTTTCCGGCCAGGTTCTCCTTGATCAGCACCTCCGCCACCATCGCCAGGGTGACCGTGCTTGCCGTGAGGTACGCCCCGTACCGCCAACTGACGAACACGGCGAGCCCCACCACGGCGGCCGACGGGCCGGTGTCCACCACCAGCGCGTCCGAGGCGGGCAGCCCGAACGGGGCGTGCGGTCCGAGCGTGATGCCCGCGCGGGCGTACAGCGTTCCGGCGAGTGTTGCGATGTAGGCGATGGC
This sequence comes from Streptomyces pluripotens, assembly GCF_000802245.2. Taxonomy (NCBI): domain Bacteria; kingdom Bacillati; phylum Actinomycetota; class Actinomycetes; order Kitasatosporales; family Streptomycetaceae; genus Streptomyces; species Streptomyces pluripotens. The sequence continues at coordinate 1,752,646 of NZ_CP021080.1, read as the reverse complement.
CAGCGTCCGCCACCAGCCCAGGCACACTTCTGCGATCCCGATCACGAACAGGATCTGCGCCAGTGCGCCCCACACCGGCAGGTCCAGGGCCGGCACGAACAGCGACAGCGGGGTGCGCAGCAGGGCCAGCCACAGTGGGTCCACGGCCCGTACGGCACCCATGTTGTGCACCGGCTGGTAGCCCCACGGCTGGTTCTGCACGTACTGCAGGAAGGCCGTCAGGCACACGGCCCCCACGCTCATCGGCATCGCCCGCAGTCGCCGCTTCAGCAGGGGCTCGCGCACGGTGACGTACAGCAGCCCCCACTCGGTACGGGCCCAGCGGGCGAGCCTGTTCATGGATCGTTCCTCATCTGTGTGTGTCCAGGTGCCTTCGGTGCAGCCACTTCGGCAGTCCCGGCGCCTCCAGGAAGCCCTCCGCGCGGGCCGAGGCGAGGCCGATGCGCGGCAGGTCAGCGCTCTTTTCGAAGAGCAGGAACCGCGGCTCCCAGATGGGCCGGTACTTGGCGTTGGCGCGGTACAGCGACTCGATCTGCCACCAGCGGGAGAAGAAGCTGAGCAGTGACCGCCACAGCCTCAGCACCGGACCGGCACCGAGGCGCGCGCCACGTTCGAAGACCGACCTGAACATCGCGAAGTTCAGTGAGACCTGCGTGATCCCGATCTCCTCGGCCCGCCGCAGCAGCTCGATGACCATGAACTCCATCAGTCCGTTGTCGGAGTCCCGGTCGCGCCGCATCAGATCCAGGGACAGCCCGTGCGGCCCCCACGGCACGAAGGACAGCAGTGCGCGCAGCGTGCCCTCGGCATCGGTGCACTCCAGCATCACGCACCGCCCGTCCCCCGGATCCCCGAGCCGCCCCAGCGCCATGCTGAAGCCGCGTTCGGTCGCCCCGTCCCGCCAGTCGTCGGCCCGCTCGACGAGCTGTGCCATCTCCTTCGCCGGAACCTCCTCGTGCCGCCGGACGCGCACCTGGTACCCGGCCCGCCGTACCCGGTTGTAGGCCTGGCGCACGGTCCGCATCGCCCGTCCCGACAGCGTGAAATCGGCGACCTCCACGATCGCTTCGTCGCCGAGCTCCAGCGCGTCCAGACCATGCCGGGCGTAGACCGTCCCGGCCTCCTCGCTCGCCCCCATCACCGCGGGAATCCACCCGTGCGCCCGCGCCTGCGCGAGCCACGGCGCGATGGCGCCCGGCCAGGCTTCGGGGTCCCCGAGCGGATCGCCGGACGCGAGACTGACCCCTGAGACGACCCGGTACGCGACAGCGGCCTTTCCGGTCGGTGACCACACCACGCTCTTCTCCCGGCGCAGCGCGAAGTAGCCGAGGGAGTCCCGCTCGCCGTGCCGGTCCAGCAGCTCCCGCAGCCGCTTCTCGTCGTCCTCGGTGAGTGGGTCCACGGCCCGCCGGGAGCGGAAGGCCGCGTAGAAGACCGCCAGGACGAGGGCCGTGCTGAGCACGTTCACGACGACGTTGGCCCAGTTGGGCGGGGCGATACCGGGGAACTGGTGCTCGTCGGCCGTCACCGACACCAGACGCAGGGTGCCGTAGTGCCAGCGCTCCAGAAAGCTCGCACGGGTCCCGTCCGGGGCCTGGTTGGTGACGGTCACCAGCAGTCCGGCCAGGAGCGAGGCGAGTAGCCCGCCGCCGGCGGCGACCGTGGCCGCGAGCCGGGGGTTGGACCGGTCGCCCTTGGCGTAGAACTCTCGGCGGCCGACGAGCAGCGCGCCGGTGAACGTGGCCGTCAGCGCCAGGGAGGTCCAGTTCTGCGGGTACCGCCGGATTTCGGGGAACGCCATGGCGAGGGAGAACAGGGCGAGGAAGGCCCCGCTGAGCACGAGGTTGAGGATCCATGCGGCCCGTTTCCTGCGCCGCATGGTGATGGCCAGGAACGCGGTGAACACACCGGAGGCGAAGCCGGCGGTCAACAGGTAGGGCGTGAAGAAGTCGTCCTGGTTGTGCCGGCGAACGTCCTGGCCGAGCGAGACCCACACCGCGCTGAGGAAGTTGATGAAGGCGACGGTCCGCAGGTACCAGACGGCGAAGGCGGCGGCTCGTCGGGATGCCCCGGTGGACCGCCGCCCCTCCTCGCCCGGGCGCCCCGTTTCGGCTTGCTGCGGCACGGCAATTCGGGCATCTCCCATGGGGCAGGATCATATGGGTGCTGCCCTGGCGAACCGCACTATTCCCGCCGTGCTCCCGCGCAGGAGGCACCCAACAGCCGCTCCCCGTCTACTCCTTCTCTTCCGCCCCAGGCTGCTCGGCCGGTTCGGCGACCTCTGCCGCCTCGGGTTCCTCGGGTAGTTCGGCGGCCAGCGCGGCGGCACTGCGCACCAGTGGGAGAGCCAGCAGTGCGCCGACCCCCTCGCCGATCTTCACGCCCTGCTCCAGCAGCGGCTCCAGAGCCATGCGGTCCAGCGCCTTCGCCTGCCCAGGCTCCCCGCTGTCGTGTCCGGCCAGCCACCAGTCCGGCGCCCGGAAGGCGACCCGCTGCCCGACCAGCGCGCAGGCGGCGGTCACCACCCCGTCCAGGATCACCGGCAGCTTGCGCACCGCGCACTGCAGCAGGAAGCCGGTCATCGCCGCCAGGTCGGCCCCGCCCACGGTCGCCAGTAGGTGCAGTTGGTCGCCGAGCACCGGCCGCGCCCGCCGCAGCGCGTCCCGGATCGCCGCGCACTTGCGCATCCATGCCAGGTCATCGATCGCGAGACCGCCCCGGCCGGTGACCACGGACGCGTCGGTTCCGCACAGCGCGGCGATCAGCACCGCCGCCGCCGTCGTCCCGCCCACGCTGATGTCGCCGAGCACCACCAGGTCCGTACCCGAGTCGGCCTCCTCGTCGGCGATCGCGATCCCAGCCCGCAGGGCCGCCTCGGCCTCTTCCTGGGGGAGCGCGTCCTCGATGTCGATACGGCCGCTGCCCCGCCGCACCCGGTGCCGTACGACGTCCTCCGGGAAGGCGTCCGGCGCGCAGTCCAGGGCCATGTCCACGACCCGGACGGTTGCGTCGAGACGGCGCGCCAGCACCGCCACCGGGCTCGCGCCCTCCAACGTCGCCCGCACCAGGTGCTCCGCGCTGCCCGCGGGCCGGGCCGAGACACCCAGCTCGGCGACGCCGTGATCGCCGGCGAAGAGGACCACCCGTGGCCGTTCGACCGGCCGCACCGGTACGGCACCCTGCGCGGCGGCCAGCCACTCGCCCAGTTCGTCGAGGCGTCCGAGGGCGCCGGGCGGCACGATCTGGCGCTCCCGCCGGGCCTCGGCGTCACGGCGCACGCCCCCGTCCGGGCGCTCGATCAGATCGGTGAAGTCGTCCAGATTAAGCCTGCTCATTCGCCGAACAGTACCGCCAGCGCACGGACGCTTCCGCGCCACATCGCCACCACACCCCCGCCACGTCATTGCACCGGGGCTTGGCATCCCATACGTTCCGGTTTGCAGCGGAATGTCGCACAGGGAGTCGCTCATGCCGACCTCGCCCCCAACGCCGTACATCGCCCCGGCCGCCACCCCGTCCGCCACCGCGGCGGCGACCGGCGCGTTTCGGGAACCGCGCCGCGAGGAATGTCCCTGGTGCGGCTCACGCAACCTGCGTACCCGGTTGCGTGTCCCCGACCCACTGCGGCAGCGGCCAGGTCCGTTCGTCGTGGACCAATGCGGTGACTGCGCCCACGCCTTCCAGAATCCGCGGCTCACGCCGGAAGGACTGGCCTCCTTCCACCGGGGTCTGCACGAGAGGCAACGGGAGCAGTTCGTCGCCCGCCCCCTCTCCACCAGGGCCGTCCGCCGCCGGCACCGCGCCACCGCCTCCTGGCTGTCCGTGCCCAGTCGGTTCCCGGAACCGGAGAGCTGGCTGGACGTGGGCACGGGCCACGCCCAGTTCCCCGAGGTGGCCCAGGAGTTCTTCCCCTACACCAGCTTCGACGGCCTCGACCCGACCGCCCGCGCCGAGCGGGCCCGGCGTGCGGGCCTGCTCGAGGAGTCCCACCGCGGCTACCTCTCGACCCCCGGCATGGCGGCCCGCCTGCGCGCCCGCTACGACGTGGTCAGCATGTTCCACCATCTCCAACACGCCCCCGATCCGCGTGCCGAACTCCGTGGCGCTCTGACCGCCCTCCGTCCCGGCGGCCATCTCGTGGTCGAGGTCCCCGACCCGAGCTGTGCGTTCGCCACGCTCCTGGGCAAGTGGTGGCTCCCGCACAGCCAACCCCGCCACCTGCACCTGATGCCCCTCGACAACCTCCGTACCGAGCTGGAGGTCCAGGGCTGCGCGATCCTCGCGACGGACCGCAGAAGCCCGCACATCCCCGACGACCTGTCCGCCGCCCTCTCCCTGGCGCTGGCTCGGGTCCACCCTTTCCTGAGGACGGTGGCGGTGCCCCTGCCGGCCGTGGCGTCCGCCGCGGACCGTGCCCTGGCGCCCTTGCTCCGCCGCACTCCGTTCTCCAACGCGTACCGGATCGTGGCCCGCAAGGACAGGACATAGCGGCGGACCGTGGCCGTGGCCACGGCCACGGTCCGGTGACGCCGCCGATCGTCCGTCAGCCGCGGAGCACCATGGACTGACCGGCGACGACCAGCAGCACCTGTTCGCACTCGCCGGCGAACGCTGCGTTCAGCCGCCCGAGTTCGTCCCGGTAGCGCCGCCCGGACGGCGTGGCCGGCACGATCCCCGAGCCCACCTCGTTGGACACGGCGACGACGGTCCGCCGAGTGCACCGCACCGCCTCGGCCAGCTCCCGCACCCTCTTCCGCAAGGCCTTCTCGCCGCCGCCCGCCCACTCCGCGTCGTCCCACGCCCCCACTGAGTCCATGACGTCCGTCAGCCACAGCGACAGACAGTCGATCAGCAGCGGCGGCCCGTCCTCGGTCAGCAGTGGCGTCAGGTCCGTCGTCTCCGTCGTGTGCCACGACCCCGGCCGCCGCTCCCGGTGCGCGGCCACCCGCGCCGCCCACTCGGTGTCCCCGCCCCGGGTTCCGCCGGTGGCCACGTACAGCACGTCCGGGAACGCTTCCAGCCGCCGTTCCGCCTCCACCGACTTCCCCGAGCGTGCCCCGCCCAGCACCAGCGTCCGGCGCGGTACGTCCGGTACCTCCTCGTAGGCACCCACCACCAGCGTCGTACCGTCCGGTACCGCACGCGCCCCGGCCGCGGCCAGTCGCCGCCGCAACTCCGCGCCGGGCGGAACGTCGTGGTCGAGGTGGACGGCGAGCACGTCGGTCGTCGGACCGACGGAACCGACCGCCCGCAGCCGGGCGAGTGCGTCCGGGCGGCCCACGACATCCGCAAGAACCATGTCGTACGGTTCTGCCGTCGCCTCCTCCAGGCCGGCCGGCGCCCCGCCGGGCGGCAGGTAGAGCAGCCGCTGTCCGTCCGGCCCGGTCACCGCGTAGCCGGTGCCGCCCGCGTCCATCGCCACGGCCCGCACCCGATGCCCCGTCAGCAGCGCCAACTCCCGCCCGTCCGGCACCCGCCCGGGCTGCGGCAGTCCGGCCGGCACCTCCACCGCGGGCCCGTTGTGCGGATGCGACAGCAGCACCTGACTGACCCCGCTGAGCGATTGCCCGGCCCGTGCCGCCGCGAAGGCCGCGCCCGGTGTCAGGTCGAGCAGCAGCGCCCCGGCCACCAGCAGTGCGGTGGCGGCCCGCGCGTCCGGCCCGAGCGCCGCCGCACAGGCGGCGCAGAGGCAGTCGGGGCGAGGTAGTCCCGCGGGGGCACCGGTACCGAGCAGAGTGATGTTCACGGGACCGATTTTCGCCTGTACCGGCGGGTCTTGCGCTTCCGGCTAGGCTGCCAGCAGGTGTTGGATCACAAGGAGGCCCACATGACGGCATGGACGTGGCGGTTCGAGAAGGCCGACGGGACGGAGGTCCAGCCCGCAGTGCAGCCCGAGGAGTTCACCACGCAAGGCGATGCCGAGTCCTGGATCGGCGAGCACTGGAAGGCACTGCAGGAGGGCGGGGCCGACCAGGTGCGGCTGTTCGAGGAGAACACGGAGATCTACGGGCCGATGAGCCTGCACGCCGACACCCCCTAGTGCCGCAACGGGCACCGCTCGCCCCGACACGAGGCCCGGCACGCGATGCTCACCGCCACCCGGAAACCCACGTACCTCCAGTACGAGGGCTTGCGGTCGGTACTCCTCCTCCCTCCGGCCGGGAGGACCCCCGAGCGCGCACCGGACGACGCTCCTCGGTGGGCAACGCTGTCTGCCGCGGCACCAGAGGCACCGGCGCTGCGGTGAGGAGGGCACCCACCCCTTCTCACCGCTTTCCCAGGGCCGCCTCGACCTCTTCTCCATGCCGTCCCGCTGAGGTGTCACCGGTGTCCGTCGGCCCGGCTCGTCCGCCGCCGGCGCATGCGACAACGAGGTGCGGGCGATGAGGCGATAAACGGCCGATCACCCTGCCCCACGATGACGTCACCGGGCCGCGGCTCCGCCCGGCCGGCCGCACTCCATGTCCCGGGTCTCGTGGTGCGCCGGTCAACCGGTCCACGCTGTCCCCCGAAGGGCCTCAGCCCCGTACCCCGCACAGGTGCAGCAGGGCCGCCACACCGCGGTAGGGATCCGTGCGCCCGGCCCGCTCCTCGACCGCGAGTAGCGTCTGCAGGTCTTCCGGGAACTCCGCGTCGTCCAGTGCCGTGTCGGTGAAGACCCGTACGCCGTACCAGGTGTGCAGGGGGGCGGCGATCCCGTCGAGGGTGGCCGTGAGCGCAGCGAGCCGGTCGGCTCGCACGTCCAGGCCGAGACGGTTCCGGTAGGCGGTGGTGCCGAAGGCGGTCAGGGCGCCCGCCCAGTCCCCGGCCAAGCCCGGGCGCATGGCGAGCGCGTCGCCGTTGCGGACCAGCAGGGACAGCAGCCCGCCGGGCGCCAGCATCCGGGCCAGGCCGGCCACCAGCGGGTCGGGCTCGTCGACGTACATCAGCACCCCGTGGCACAGCACCACGTCGAAGCTGCCCGGCAGGAAGTGCACCCCGGTGTCCCGCCCGTCGCCCTCCACCAGCCGCACCCGGGCACGAATGCCGTCCGGCTCGGTGGCCAGTGCCTGACGCGCGGCGGCGATCATCGTCGCGTCCTGCTCGACACCCGTCACGTCGTGACCGAGCCGGGCCAGTCGCACGGCCTGCGTTCCCTGGCCCATCCCCACGTCGAGCACGCGCAGCCGCTGCCCGACCGGGAAACGCCCGGCTATCTGCTCGTCCAGCTGCCGGGCCACCAGCTCCTGCCGTACGACGTCACGCAGTCCGCCCAGCTTGTCCAGCCAGGCGTTCGCCGCACCCCCGGTGAAAGCGTCAGCGCTCAGGGCCGCTCTCCGCGCTTGACCTGCGGCTTGGGCAGCCGGAGCCGGCGCACCTGGAGGGAACGCATCAGGGCGTATGCGACCGCGCCGCGGGCGTTCCCATCCGGGAAGCGCTCCTTGAGCCGCTTCCTCAGGCGGAAGCCGCTGACCACCGAGTCCAGCACGATCAGCACGATCACGATCAGCCACAGCAGCAACGCGATGCTCTGGACGGCAGGCACCCGCACCACGCTCAGCACGAGGATCACCACCGCCAAGGGCAGGAAGAACTCCGCCACGTTGAAGCGCGAGTCCACCCAGTTCCGGGCGAACCGGCGGACCGGGCCCTTGTCCCGGGCCGGCAGATAGCGCTCGTCGCCGCCGGCCAGCGCCTGGCGCTGGCGCTCCATCGCCTGACGGCGCTCCTCGCGTTGACGCTTCGCAGCATCCTTGCGGGTCATTGGAGTGTTGGCGACGCTGCGGCGCTGGGACTGCGCCTCGCTGCGTTTGGGTGTGGGTCGGCCCTTGGGGGCCTGCGGGTCACGGGGCTGCTTGGAGTCGGTCACCGGCGCCTTGTCGGCGTTCGGGGCCTTCTCTTCCTTGGCACGGCTACGGAACACAAAACCCAAGCGTAAGCGCTGCACCGGCATGGACCCCAGCCTTGTGGGGAACGATCCGGCAACGCCGGGCGTCTGTAGAGGGACAGGGGGTACGTTCCGGCCGGGCCCCGGTGGGGTCCGGCAAGGGCTCCGGCAGGGGATTACCTCCTCCCTACGCCGGAGGGGTAGCGTCCGCAGTCGTCCTCGGGAATGAGCGCATTACTCCCCGGACAGTGCGGTAATGGAGTCAGGGCCCGTACTGTGGGTTCTGTCGCAGGATCTGTGAGCTGGAGTCCGTCAGAAGGGGGCGCGCGAAGCCCATGAGCGGTGTCATGAAGCGTATGGGGATGATCTTCCGCGCGAAGGCGAACAAGGCCCTTGACCGGGCCGAGGACCCGCGCGAGACCCTCGATTACTCGTACCAGAAGCAGCTGGAGCTGCTGCAGAAGGTGCGCCGCGGCGTCGCCGACGTGGCGACCAGCCGCAAGCGCCTGGAACTCCAGCTGAATCAGTTGCAGCAGCAGTCCTCCAAGCTGGAGGACCAGGGCCGCAAGGCGCTCGCGCTCGGCCGCGAGGACTTGGCCCGCGAGGCGCTGTCCCGGCGCGCTGCCCTCCAGCAGCAGGTCACGGACCTGGAGACGCAGCATTCCACTCTCCAGGGTGAGGAGGAGAAACTCACTCTGGCGGCCCAGCGCCTGCAGGCCAAGGTGGACGCCTTCCGCACGAAGAAGGAGACGATCAAGGCCACCTACACCGCTGCCCAGGCCCAGACCCGGATCGGTGAGGCCTTTTCCGGCATCTCCGAGGAGATGGGCGACGTCGGTCTCGCCATCCAGCGTGCCGAAGACAAGACGCAGCAGTTGCAGGCCCGAGCCGGCGCGATCGACGAGCTCCTCGCCTCCGGTGCCCTGGACGACCCGAGCGGCATGGCCAAGGACGACATCGCGGCCGAGCTGGACCGGCTCTCCGGTGGTACGGATGTAGAGCTGGAACTGCAGCGCATGAAGGCCGAGCTGGCCGGAGGCTCCCCGCAGCAGGCCATCGAGGGCGGCACCGGGCAGGGCCAGTCCCAGCAGCAGCCGCAGGACACTCCGCGCTTGGACAAGCAGTAGTCCGGCGCCGAGACCCGAGCCGAGGAGGCCGACGTGATCGTACGGATCATGGGGGAGGGCCAGGTGAAGCTGGAGGACGCCCACCTCACCGAGCTGAACAAGCTCGACGACGAGCTGCTGGCGGAGATGGAGAACGGCGACGACGCGGGCTTCCGCGCCACGCTCACCGCTCTCCTGGACGCCGTGCGCCGCTTCGGGACCCCGCTGCCGGACGACGCCCTGGAACCGTCCGAGCTGATCCTTCCGTCGCCGGAGTCGACGCTGGAGGAGGTCCAGGAACTGCTCAGCGACGACGGACTGATTCCGGGCTGATCCCGGTCGGAGCCCGCGGCCCGGCGACTGCCGGCCCGCGGCGGCCGGGCACGCGTTGCGCGCCGCTCCGGGACGCTGGCCGCCGTCGTGGCCGTCGTCCGCGGACCTCTCTGCCTCCCGCAGGGTGACGACAGGGGGTCCCGCGACGGCAGTGCCTGCGCCGCGGGCCTCGTACTGTTCATCTCCGTGAGCACTCTCGAACGCGCGTGGTGTGGCCTGAGGGCCCACCCCCTCGCTCTGGACGCGGCCCTCGCGGCGGGCGTGCTGCTGTGCATGGTCGTCGGCTCCTTCGTGGTGCCCCGCGGCGCCAACGGCGTCACCTGGGGTGTGCGCGCCCCGGACCCCCTCGGTCTCCTGCTGATGACGCTGGGCGCCGCCGCACTGGTCTTCCGCCGCCGAGCCTCCATGACGGTCCTCGTCGTCACCGGCACCGTCTCCGTGATCGAGTCCGTCACTGGCGACCCGCGTGCCCCGGTCGCGATGTCCGCCGTCGTCGCGCTCTACACCGTCGCCTCGACCACCGATCGCACCACCACCTGGCGGGTCGGCCTGCTCACCATGACCGTGCTGACGGCCGCCGCGGTTCTCGGCGGCCCCTTGCCCTGGTACGCCCAGGAGAACCTGGGCGTACTCGCGTGGACCGGGATCGGCGCCACCGCCGGGGACGCCGTACGCAGCCGCCGGGCGGTCGTGCAGGCCATCCGGGAGCGCGCGGAACGCGCCGAGCGCACCCGTGAGGAGGAGGCCCGCCGCCGGGTCGCCGAGGAGCGGCTGCGTATCGCCCGTGACCTGCACGATGTCGTTGCCCACCACATTGCTCTGGTCAATGTGCAGGCCGGCGTCGCGGCGCACGTCATGGACAAGCGGCCCGACCAGGCCAGGGAAGCCCTGGCACATGTCCGCGAGGCCGGCCGCAGCGCGCTGAACGAGCTGCGGGCCACCGTCGGCCTGCTTCGCCAGTCCGGCGACCCCGAGGCCCCCACGGAACCCGCCCCTGGCCTCAGCCGTCTGGAGGAACTGGCCGCCACCTTCCGTAGCGCGGGCCTTCCGGTGGAAGTGGCCGGTGCCGGCCAGAGCGGCGTGCTCCCGGCAGCCGTCGACCTGGCCGCATACCGGATCATCCAGGAAGCTCTGACCAACGTGCGCAAACACGCCGGCACCGGCGCCAGAGCCGAGGTCAGTGTCGTACGCGTCGGCTCGGACATCGAGGTCACTGTCGTCGACGACGGCTCGCCGGACGGCGCCGCCGAGGCAACGGGCGGCGGGCACGGGCTGCTCGGCATGCGCGAGCGCGTCACCGCCCTCGGCGGCACCCTGACCACCGGACCCCGCCACGGCGGAGGTTTCTGCGTCCATGCGATCCTGCCCGTCGAGAACCGCACCGGGAGCCGTACCGAGACCAGTACGGGGGCCGGTACGACGGCACCGGGGGAGCCCGTATGACGATCCGTGTCCTGCTCGCCGACGATCAGGCGCTGCTGCGCAGCGCGTTCCGGGTGCTGGTCGACTCCGAGCCTGACATGGAGGTGGTGGGGGAGGCTCCCGACGGCGCGGAGGCGGTCCGGCTGGCCGGCGAGCGGGCGGCCGACGTCGTCCTCATGGACATCCGGATGCCCGGTACTGACGGACTCGCCGCCACCCGCCTGATCGGCGCCGACCCGTCCCTCGCCCATGTCCGGGTGGTCATCCTGACCACCTTCGAGGTCGACGACTACGTTGTCCAGGCCCTGCGGGCGGGCGCATCCGGCTTCCTCGGCAAGGGCAGCGAGCCCGAGGAACTACTCCATGCCATCCGGGTCGCCGCGGGCGGCGAGGCACTGCTCTCTCCGGCGGCCACGAGGGGTCTGATCGCCCGTTTCCTCGCCCAGGGCACCGTCGACGACGGCCGTGCTCTGGACCGCTCCGAACGGCTCGGCGCGCTCACCGGCCGGGAGCGGGAGGTACTCGTCCAGGTGGCCGGCGGTCACTCCAACGACGAGATCGCCGGGCGCCTGGAAGTGAGTCCGCTGACCGTGAAGACACACGTCAACCGGGCCATGGCCAAGCTCGGCGCGCGGGACCGGGCCCAGCTCGTCGTGATCGCGTACGAGTCGGGCCTGGTACGCCCGCGGATGGACTGATCTCCACCTGCCCGTACTGCGCGCGGAGTAGGGGCCCGATAAGGAAATGGACCTGCGGCCTACGGAATCGCCGTCCGGCGTGGCCGAGGGTGTTGGGGTGGGCGCTCACCTGTGCGCCCTTCCGCCGCTTCTGCTGCCCACAGGAGAGGGACCCGTAACCCATGTCCTGGCTGTCGAGATTCAGCCTCGCCCAGCGTGCCCTCATCGGGCTCATGTCGCTCGTCGCGCTCGTCTTCGGACTGATCGCGATACCGCAGATCAAACAGCAACTCCTCCCCACCATCGACCTGCCCATGGTGTCGGTGATCGCGCCGTACCAGGGTGCCTCGCCCGACGTGGTCGAGAAGCAGGTCGTCGAGCCGATCGAGAACAACCTGCAGGCCGTCGCCGGTGTCACCGGTGTCACCTCGACCGCGAGCGAGGGCCATGCCGTGATCATGGCGTCCTTCGACTACGGCAACGACACCAAGCAGCTCGTTTCAGACGTCCAGCAGGCCGTCAACCGGGCCCGTAACCGGCTTCCGGACGGCGTTGACCCGCAGGTCATCTCCGGCTCGACCGACGACATGCCGACCGTGGTCCTCGCCGCCACGTCCGGCAAGGACCAGCAGGCCCTGGCCGACCGGCTCGACAAGACGGTCGTGCCGGCCCTGAAGGACATCGACGGCGTCGGCCGCGTCCAGGTGACCGGCGTGCGCGACCTGCAGGTCACCGTCACCCCGGACGAGGTGAAGCTGGCCGACGCGGGCCTCACCTCCGCCGCCCTCGGTCAGGCCCTCAGAGCGGGCGGTGCGACCGTTCCGGCCGGCTCCTTCGACGAGGACGGCGCCAACCGCACCGTCCAGGTCGGCGGCGGCTTCACCTCGCTCAAGCAGATCCGGGACCTGGTGGTCACCGGCCAGGGCGCCGGGAAGCCGGTGCGCCTCGGCGACGTGGCCGCCGTGCAGGAACAGCCCGCTCCGGCCGACTCCCTCACCCGTACCGACGGCCGGCCGAGCCTCGCCGTCAACGTCACCATGGACCACGACGGCAGCGCCGTGTCCATCTCCGACGCGGTCCGGGACAAGCTGCCCGACCTGCGCCAGGACCTCGGCTCGGGAGCGAAGCTCACCGTCGTCAGCGACCAGGGCCCGGCCGTGTCCAAGTCCATCAAGGGCCTGACCACCGAGGGCGCGCTCGGCCTGCTCTTCGCGGTTCTGGTCATCCTGGTGTTCCTGGCGTCGATCCGCTCGACGCTGGTCACGGCGGTATCCATCCCCCTGTCCGTGGTGCTCGCGCTGATCGTGCTGTGGACGCGCGGTCTGTCGCTCAACATGCTCACGCTCGGCGCGCTGACCATCGCCATCGGCCGCGTCGTCGACGACTCGATCGTGGTCCTGGAGAACATCAAACGCCACCTCGGTTACGGCGAGGAACGCAAGGAGGCCATCCTCGCCGCGGTGCGCGAGGTGGCCGGTGCGGTCACCTCCTCCACCTTCACCACGGTCGCCGTGTTCCTGCCGATCGGACTGGTCGGCGGTATGGTGGGCGCCCTGTTCGGCTCGTTCAGCATCACCGTCACGGCGGCCCTGCTGGCCTCCCTCCTGGTCTCGCTGACGGTCGTCCCGGTCCTGTCGTACTGGTTCCTACGCGCCCCCAAGGGCACTCCTGAGGACGCCGAGGAGGCCCGCCGCAGGGCCGAGCAGCGGGAAGCGGGCAGCCGGCTCCAGCGCGCCTACGTCCCGGTCCTGCGTTTCGCCACCCGCCGCCGCCTCACCAGCGTGTTGATCGCCGTGGCCGTCCTGGTCCTCACGTTCGGCATGTCCGGGTTGCTGAAGACGAACTTCTTCGATCAGGGCGAGCAGCAGGTGCTCACCGTCAAGCAGGAGCTGAAGCCCGGCACCAGCCTCGCGGCGACGGACGTGCAGGCCCGGCGGGTCGAGAACCTGCTCGCCTCCACGAAGGGTGTCAAGGACTACCAGGTCACCGTCGGCTCCTCTGGTTTCCGGGCGGCTTTCGGCGGCGGTACGGACACCAACCAGGCGTCCTACCAGGTGATGCTGAAGGATTCGGCGTCCTACGACGAGGTGCAGCGGCGGCTGGAGGACGGGCTGAGGAAGCTCAAAGGCATCGGCACCACCACGGTGTCGGCCGGTGACGGCTTCGGCAACCAGGACCTCAGCGTCGTGGTGAAGGCGTCCGATCCACAGGTGCTGAGCCGGGCCGCCGCGCAGGTGCGTTCCACCGTGGCCGGCCTCGACCACGTCACGGACGTCACCAGCAACCTGGCGCAGAGCGTGCCGCGGATCTCGGTGAAGGCCGACGCCAAGGCGGCTGCGGCCGGGTTCGACGACCAGAAACTGGGTGCCGCGGTGGCGCAGGCGGTACGTGGTACGGCGGTGGCGAAGGCCACGCTCGACGACACCGAGCGGGACATCGTCGTGAGGTCGGCGAAGCCCGCGACCACCCTGGCACAGCTGCGGAACGTGCGCCTCGGGCCGGTGAAGCTGGGCGACATCGCCACGGTGAAACTGGTGGACGGTCCGGTCTCGCTGACCCGCATCGACGGTCAGCGTGCCGCGACGATCACCGCGAAGCCGACCGGCGACAACACGGGAGCGGTGAGCAGCGAGCTCCAGTCGAAGATCAAGGCGCTGAAGCTGCCGGTGGGCGCCACGGCGGAGATCGGTGGCGTGACCTCCAACCAGGACGACGCGTTCAAGAATCTGGGCCTGGCCATGCTGGCGGCGATCGCGATCGTCTTCATGCTCCTGGTCGCGACGTTCCGTTCGCTCGTCCAGCCGTTGATCCTGCTGGTCTCCATTCCGTTCGCGGCGACGGGCGCGCTCGGTCTGCTGGTCGTCACCGGTACCCCCCTGGGCGTCCCGGCGATGATCGGCATGCTGATGTTGATCGGCATCGTGGTGACCAACGCGATCGTGCTGATCGATCTGATCAACCAGTACCGCAAGCAGGGGTGCGGGGTCGTCGAAGCCGTGGTGGAGGGCGGTCGGCACCGGCTCCGCCCGATTCTCATGACGGCACTGGCGACGATCTTCGCCCTGCTTCCGATGGCCTTGGGCGTCACAGGTGAGGGCGGATTCATTGCCCAGCCGCTCGCGGTCGTGGTCATCGGCGGCTTGATCACGTCGACCCTGCTGACCCTGCTGCTCGTCCCGACGCTCTACGCCATGATCGAACTCGGCAAGGAGCGCCAGGCGGGGAAGGGGACGGATCGCAACGGCCTGACCGCCCCGACGGAACCGGGGCCGGCGGAACCGGAGCCGGCGCAGGTCTAGTGCCGCGACGGGCAACGTTCGCTCCGTCGCGGGCACACGCTGCCGGGCGCGGCTCCAGCCCCGTCGGCGCCGGGTCTGCTCCATGGGAAGGGGGCCGCACCATCGGTGCGGCCCCCTTCGCGTGTCTCGTGGTGGTGGCTACGGCAGCGCCAGCATCCGCTCCAGCGCCAGCTTCGCGAACGCCTCGGTCTCCTTGTCGACCTCGATGCGGTTGACCAGGTTGCCCTCGGCCAGGGACTCCAGGGCCCAGACCAGGTGGGGCAGGTCGATGCGGTTCATGGTCGAGCAGAAGCAGACCGTCTTGTCGAGGAAGACGATCTCCTTGCCCTCGGGAGCGAAACGGTTCGCCAGGCGGCGGACCAGGTTCAGTTCGGTGCCGATGGCCCACTTGGAACCGGCCGGGGCGGTTTCGAGGGTCTTGATGATGTGCTCGGTCGAGCCGACGTGGTCCGCCGCGGCCACGACCTCGTGCGTGCACTCCGGGTGGACCAGGACGTTCACGCCGGGGATGCGGGCCCGCACGTCGTTGACCGAGTCCAGGTTGAAGCGTCCGTGCACCGAGCAGTGACCGCGCCAGAGGATCATCTTGGCGGCGCGCAGCTCCTCGGCGGTCAGTCCGCCGTTCGGCTTGTGCGGGTTGTAGACCACGCAGTCGTCCAGAGACATCCCCATGTCGCGGACGGCGGTGTTGCGGCCCAGGTGCTGGTCGGGGAGGAACAGGACCTTCTCGCCCTGCTCGAAGGCCCAGTCGAGCGCGCGCTTCGCGTTCGACGAGGTGCAGATCGTGCCGCCGTGCTTGCCGGTGAACGCCTTGATGTCGGCGGAGGAGTTCATGTAGGAGACGGGCACCACCTGCTCGGCTATCCCGGCCTCCGTCAGTACGTCCCAGCACTCCGCGACCTGCTCGGCCGTCGCCATGTCGGCCATGGAGCAGCCGGCGGCGAGGTCGGGGAGGACGACCTTCTGGTCGTCCGACGTCAGGATGTCCGCCGACTCGGCCATGAAGTGCACACCGCAGAAGACGATGTACTCCGCTTCCGGGCGCGCGGCCGCGTCCCGGGCCAGCTTGAAGGAGTCGCCCGTGACGTCGGCGAACTGGATGACCTCGTCGCGCTGGTAGTGGTGGCCGAGCACGAAGACCCTGTCACCGAGCTTCTCCTTGGCGGCGCGGGCGCGCTCGACCAGATCGGGGTCGGACGGTGACGGCAGGTCACCGGGGCACTCGACGCCCCGCTCGCTCTTCGGGTCGGCCTCCCGGCCGAGCAACAGCAGGGCGAGCGGAGTCGGCTGCACGTCGAGCTCCGGGGTCTGGGCGGTGGTCACGACACGCACCCTTTCTACTTTTCGTCTAACTGACGCTATCTATCATAACCGCTTCACGTCACTTTGACGATGGCCATAGCGTCGATGTGACGTGAATCCCGGTCGTGGACCCGGGGTTCACCTCACCTCGACGGCCCCCGGCGCGGCCCGGGCGGCGGCGAGGGTGCGGCGGCGAGTTCCCCACCGCCGCCACACCGTGCGCCCGCATCCTGGCCCGCTCCGGGCGGGGGACCTTCGGGTGCTATGCCGTGATCACTGCGTCAGTGTCCATTTCTGGTTGGCCAGCCCGTTGCAGTCCCAGATGCCCAACCGGGTCCTGTCCTTCGTGTTGAAGCCGAGGTCGTCCAGGCACTTGCCGGTCAGGACGTTCTTCAGGGAGCCGTTGGGCTGCGGAATCCACTGCTCGCCCGTGGCGCCCGGGACGCACTTGTAGATTTCCACGTGGGTGCCGTTCGCTCTGCGCCCCCACTCCACGTTCAGGCAGTACCCCAGACCGCGTACGGTGTGGTCATTGCCCAGGGTCCACCACTGGGCGGCCGTGCCGTTGCAGTGGTAGAGCTGCACTGCGGTGGAGTTCGACGCCTTGGCGTGCTGGATGTCCACGCACTTGCCGCCGTAGCCGACCAGGCGGCCCTGCTTGCCGGCCACGGACAGGGTCACCGTCCTGATCGTCTTGGTCGCGTAGTCGCCGCGGTTGCAGTACACCACCGACCTGCCGTTGCCGGTGGCGAGCGTGCCGTTGCGCCAGTAGTCAAGCGGCTGGCCGGAGATGACGTGCATGCAGACGGCCCGGGCCTGCCAGGTCGTGCCCTTCGCCACGCCCGTGCAGTCGGCGAGGGCGAGCGGGCCGTTGTGCGAGGTGACGCAGTTGCCGGGGGCCTCGGCGTGCGCGGTGGCCGGGAGGGCCAGGGCTCCGGCGAAAGCCAAGGCCGGGGTCAGTAGAGCCGCTGTGCGGCGTCTCATGGCGGTGTCCTTCCTGTGGGAACCTGCTCGTCACCACGGGGCCGGTGCGGCTCGGCTTGGTCGGCGTGGCCCCACACAGGGCACACACTGTCTCCCCGCGATCTTCACGCCCCCGTCGTGCGCGTTCATTCCATGGGTCGGGGTGCGGAGCTGTCATGAGCAGAGTCACGTACTGGCCGGAAAGTCCTGCTTTCTGGCTGACGCACCAGTGCCGGACCCGTGTGCGAGCATGGGGAAGGAAGAACCATGACGAAGAGACGACGAAGACCCACGCCCGGCGCGGAATGAATCCGCCGTCCCGCCGGTTGCAACCGTCGGCAAGCAGTCTCCGTACAACCCGGGAGAGATGTAGATGTCCGTATCGGACGAGACCAGCACCGTCACCGACGGCATCATCCTGACCGACGCCGCTGCGTCCAAGGTCAAGGCCCTGCTCGACCAGGAAGGCCGTGACGACCTCGCCCTGCGTGTCGCCGTCCAGCCCGGCGGCTGCTCCGGCCTGCGCTACCAGCTCTTCTTCGATGAGCGCTCGCTCGACGGTGACGTGGAGAAGGACTTCGGCGGGGTCAAGGTGGTGACCGACCGCATGAGCGCTCCGTACCTGGGCGGCGCAACCGTCGACTTCGTCGACACGATCGAGAAGCAGGGCTTCACGATCGACAACCCGAACGCGACCGGCTCCTGCGCCTGCGGTGACTCCTTCAGCTGAGCTGACACGCAGCGCGGTCTGACGGAGAAGGCGGCGGTCCCCGAACAGGGGCCCGCCGCCTTCCGCGTGCTGGAGGACCCCTAACGTGCCCGTGTCGACGTGCTCGGCCGCAGGGCCCCCGGCTTCGTCCTCGGGATCTGCTCGCCGTCGGCCCCGACCACCGTCCGCCCGTTCAGCGGCTGGTCCAGCTGCACGGTCTGCACGTACTCCTTGACGATCAGCGGGCAGACCTTGTCCGGCCACGGCCGCTGGGCAACCGTGACCGTCACCCGCTCGTCGCTCTCCCGGGCCGAGGCCGTGTAGTCGGCGCACACTCCGCCGAAGAAGCTCACGGTCAGCTCCCGGTCGTCGGCTGTGTATCCGTTCACCTTCACGTTCCGGTCCTTCGGCGCCGAGGACGGCTGTGCCGAGGACGGCTGTGCTGAGGACGGCTGTGCTGAGGACGGCTGTGCTGAGGACGGTTGCGCCGGGGGAGCCGTCGACGCCGAGGCCAGGTAGCTCGGGTCGATCGCCGGATGCGTCACCGTGAAGGCGCCCCGCGCCTCGGACCCGCGCGCCTGGAACAGCCAGGACGGCACCAGCGCCTGCCGCCCGTGGACGGAGTGTGCGGCCAGTCCGAACACCGCCTTCTCGATCGTGACCGTCTCCGGACCGCGCTTCGGCACCCCCGTGGACGCGCCGCACGGCTGCCCCAGCCGGTCCCTCAGCGGTACCGGACTGGCGCAGCCGCCGATCCGCATCCGGTGGTCGTTCTTCGGCGTCCCGTTCATCAGCTTCAGCGTCTTTGCCGCGTCCAGCACCGGATACGTGTCGCCCTTCACCAGGGTCCCCAGCAATCCGTGGCCGCCCACCAGCCGGCCCTGCCGGTCGACGGTCAGGCCGGTCGTCCAGCCGTATGTGGGTAGTCCGCCGACCACCGGATCAGCGGTGACCACACGCTGGGCGCCCATGATCTGGGTCGCGTCGATCGTCGCGCCGTCCAGTCCGGCGGCCTTGAGCGCCGGTGCCGCAGCCTTCTCCGCCTCCGCCACGCTCACCGGGGTCCCGGCGGGAGCCATCGGGTCGTGCGCGCAGATGGCCCCCCTCTTGCAGTTGTCGGTGCCCGGGGCGTAGCGGTTGAAGGTCCAGTTGCCCGGGGCGTCCCGGTGCACTTGGAGACTCGGCCCGGAGCCGTCCTTGCCCCCGACCCGCCAGATCCGCCCCTCGGCCACGGGTGCCCCCTCGACCCCGAGCGCCTGTGCGAGCCGGACCACTTGCTCCTTGCCGACGTCGGCCCCCGGCCGGTACACCGGCGCCGAGTCGGGCCCCTCGGGCAGATCGCCCCGTGCCACGTACCGAGCGCCGTACGGATCCGGTTCACCGGGTGCGATGCCCTCGGTGCCGCCGTTCGTCCGGTTGTCCAGGGCCAGCGGTGGCGGGGTGGTCCCGCCGCCGGAGGCGCCCGGGCCGGTACGGCCGCCGCCCCCGCCCGCAGTGAGGTACGCGCCTCCGCCCCCTACCAGCAGTACCGTGGCGGCGACGGAGGCGACGACCAGTGGTGAGCGACGCCACCAAGGCCGCTTTCCCGGGTTCCCGTCGTCGGACCGCGGTTCCTCGGTCGCACACGCCCCGGAAGTCTCGGGCACCTCCGGTTCCCCGGGGTTCTCAGGTCGCTCGGTGTTCACCGCATCGCTCCTCGCTGGGTCGTATCCCGCATCCCCTGGGTGGGGGGACGGCGATGGGACGAGGGAGGGGAGCGCACGGTTCCCTGGAACGCGCCTGGTGTGTCAGTCGCCGTAGTCGGACATCGCGTCCAGCAACCGGGCGGACCGCACCGGCACGGTCACTCCGTGGATGAAGGAGGGCGGCACCGGGCGCGGATCGGCGTGCTCGGGGGCCATCCAGTGCGGAGCCATCCGCGCGCAGTCCCCACGCAGAGCGGCGAGGTCGCCGTCCAGGTCGCCTTCGAGACCGGCGGGAGCGGTGGAGTTGACCCTGAGGTTCGTCATGACGGCACAGTAGGCATGTTCATGGCTGCGAAGAAAGAGCTACTATCGGGTAGTTTTGCCAGCTTCAGTGCTGGCGCGTGAGCGGGTAGCGTGAACTGTCAACCTGCCCCCATCTGCCACCGCCACCTTCCAACGAGCGCTATCGCGCGCACCTTTCTTATTCCGCAGGAGAATTCCCGTCGTGCGCATCGCAGTCACCGGCTCCATCGCCACTGACCACCTCATGACCTTCCCCGGCCGCTTCGCCGACCAGTTGGTCGCGGACCAGCTGCACACGGTTTCGCTCTCCTTCCTGGTCGACAACCTGGACGTGCGCCGGGGCGGGGTCGGCGCGAACATCGCCTTCGGCATGGGCAACCTCGGCACGCAGCCCATCCTGGTCGGTGCCGCCGGCTTCGACTTCGACGAATACCGTGCTTGGCTCGACCGCAACGGTGTGGACACCGACTCGGTCCGCATCTCCGAGACGCTGCACACCGCCCGTTTCGTGTGCACCACTGACGCCGACCACAACCAGATCGGCTCCTTCTACACCGGCGCCATGAGCGAGGCCCGACTCATCGAGCTCAAGACCGTCGCGGACCGTGTGGGTGGACTCGACCTGGTCCTCATCGGTGCCGACGACCCCGAGGCGATGCTGCGTCACACCGAGGAGTGCCGCGCCCGGGACATCCCGTTCGCCGCCGACTTCTCGCAGCAGATCGCCCGCATGGAGGGAGAGGAGATCCGGGTGCTGCTCGAAGGAGCGACCTACCTGTTCTCCAACGAGTACGAGAAGGGACTGATCGAGTCCAAGACCGGCTGGACGGATGCCGAGATCCTCTCCAAGGTCGGCCACCGGGTCACCACGCTCGGCTCCCGGGGCGTCCGTATCGAGTGCGTCGGCGAGGACCCGATCGAGGTGGGGTGCCCGGAGGAGGAGCGCAAGGCCGACCCCACGGGCGTCGGCGACGCCTTCCGCGCCGGGTTCCTCTCCGGCCTGGCCTGGGGGGTCCCCCCAGAGCGTGCCGCGCAGGTCGGCTGCATGCTCGCCACCCTGGTCATCGAGACGGTGGGGACACAGGAGTACCAGCTGCGCAGGGCGCACTTCATGGAGCGGTTCACCAAGGCGTACGGGCATGCGGCCGCCGAAGAGGTCCAGGTCCACCTCGGGTGATCCGAGCGGGTCGGCGTGGCGCGTGGGGGAGGGGCCGTCTCCCCTGAGCCCGGGCCGCACCCGCAGTAGTACCTGCTGTCCTCGGACACGCCCACGTCCCGAGGGGTGTGTCCGAGGACGACTCGATCAGCTCACCCGGCGGACCAGGTACGCCGTGCCCCGCGGTGCCGGCTCCTCCCCGACGTACTCCTGTCCCCGCATCTCGCACCACGCCGGGATGTCCAGCCGGGCCGCCTCGTCGTCGGAGAGCACTCGGACCGTGCCGCCCACCGGTACGTCCCCGAAGATCTTCGCCAGCTCGATGACGGGTACCGGACAGCGCTTGCCCAGTGCGTCGACGGCGATCACGTCGTCCGCCACCGTGACCGCCGGTGCCGGTGCCGGTGCCGGTGCCCCGAGCTTCTCCCGGACCCCCGCCACGACCCGCGGCAGCACCTGGAGGAACCGCGCCACGTCCGCCTCCGCCGTCCCCGGCGGCAGTGATACGCGCACGTTGCCCTCGCTCAGTACCCCCATCGCCTTCAGTACGTGGCTGGGCGTCAGAGTGCTGCTGGTGCACGACGACCCGGACGAAACGGAGAACCCCTCCCGGTCCAGCTCGTGCAGCAGTGCCTCTCCGTCCACGTAGAGACAGGAGAAAGTGACGATTCCCGGCAGCCGTCGCCCGGCATCGCCCACCACCTCCACGTCCGGCACCAGCCGCGGCACCTCCGCCCGGATCCGTGCCGTCAGTTCCCGCAGCCGCACCGTCTCCTCGGCCGCCTCGATCCGCACCGCGCGTAGGGAGGCCACGGCCGCCACGATGGCCGGGATGTTCTCGAACCCGGCGGCTCGTCCCGACTCCCGCTCGTCCACTGGTCCTTGGGCGGCGAACCGCACCCCCTTCCGCACCACGAGCAGCCCGACCCCGGAGGGTCCGCCCCACTTGTGCGCACTGCCCGCCAGCAGCGACCAGTCACCCTCGACGGGCCCCCACCCCAGCGACTGCGCCGCGTCCACGAACAGCGGCACCCCGGCCGCCCGACACACGGCGGCCACCTCGGCCACCGGCTGTACCGTGCCCACCTCGTGGTTGGCCGATTGCAGACAGGCCAGGGCGGTGTCCGGCCGGAGCGCGGCGGCGTAGCCGGACGGGTCGACGGCTCCGGTCCGGTCCACCGGCACGCGGTCGACCGTCCCGCCCTCCACTTCGAACGAATCCGCCGAATGGAGTACCGAGGAATGTTCCACCGTTGACACGATCAGGTGGTGTCCCACCCGCCTCCGCCCCGCCAGGGCTCCCGCCACACCGGTGTGCACGGCCCGCGTCCCGGATGAGGTGAAGACGATTTCGCCGGGCCGGCACCCCACGGCCTCGGCGGCGGCCTCCCGCGCCGCGTCCAAGAGCATCCGGGCCCTGCGTCCTTCCCGGTGCAGCCTGGTGGGATCGGCCCACCCTTCGTCCAGGGAGGCCAACAGCGCCTGGCGGGCCACAGGATGGAGAGGGACGGCGGAGGCGGCGTCGAAGTAGGGCACGCAGCAACGTTAAGGCTTCCTCCGCCCTACGGGGAGCACGGGAACGGTGCGACGAGGAGCCCTCGCGGTGTACCCGCAAAAACGCCGAAACCGCCCGAGCAGCTAGGCGCTTTCGAGTGACCCGTAGCGCGTATGCCCCCCTCCCCGCGAACCCCCGGAAGGCGTCGGCTAGGGTTTGGTCCGCATAAACATCCAAACCCCTGCCCGACGCAGGGCGGCGACCGACCAGCGAGAAGGCCGCAGCCGACCGCGCGGGCGAGACTCTCGGGAAGGCGCTACGTGAGTCCC
The DNA here is from genome assembly GCF_000802245.2 of Streptomyces pluripotens. Classification (NCBI taxonomy): domain Bacteria; kingdom Bacillati; phylum Actinomycetota; class Actinomycetes; order Kitasatosporales; family Streptomycetaceae; genus Streptomyces; species Streptomyces pluripotens. The sequence continues at coordinate 1,730,000 of NZ_CP021080.1, read as the reverse complement.
AACGGCTCCGACCGCTCGCCGCGGCGCCCGATGCGGCGGAAGCTGCTGCAGGCACTGACCGCGGGCCTGGTCCTGGCGACCGCAACCGGTTGCACATACAAGGACTTCCCCCGCCTTGGTATGCCCACCCCCACCACGGAAGAGGCTCCGCGGATCCTCTCCCTGTGGCAGGGCTCCTGGGCTGCCGCGCTCGCCGTCGGCGTGCTGGTGTGGGGCCTGATCCTGTGGAGCGCCATGTTCCACAGGCGCAGCCGCACCAAGGTCGAGGTTCCTCCGCAGACTCGGTACAACATGCCGATCGAGGCCCTGTACACGGTGGTCCCGATCATCATCATCTCGGTGCTCTTCTACTTCACCGCCCGGGACGAGTCGAAGCTGCTCAGTCTCACCGACAAGAAGCCCGACGTCACGGTCAACGTGGTCGGCTTCCAGTGGAGCTGGGGCTTCAACTACATCGAGAAGGTCCCCGGTGTCTCCGGCAACGCCAAGACCGACAAGAACCTGGACGCCATTCCGGACCGGTTCAAGAAGGAATTCCCGGCGAACGCCGGCGGTGTCTACGACGTCGGTACGCCCGCCACGAAGAACCCGCAGACCGGCAACCCCGGCCCGACGCTCTGGCTCCCTGAGGGCAAGACCGTACGTTTCATCCTGACCTCGCGTGACGTCATCCACTCCTTCTGGGTGGTGCCGTTCCTCATGAAGCAGGACGTCATCCCCGGTCACACCAACGCCTTCCAGGTGACCCCGAACAAGCAGGGCACCTTCCTCGGCAAGTGTGCGGAACTCTGCGGCGTCGACCACTCCCGGATGCTGTTCAACGTGAAGGTCGTCTCCCCCGAGCGATACGAGCAGCACCTCAAGGACCTCGCCAAGAAGGGGCAGACCGGTTACATTCCCGCCGGCATCGCGCAGACGAGCCACGAGAAGAACCGGGAGACGAACAACCTGTGAGCATCCTCAACGAACCCCAGGGTGCCGCGGCAGCTGAAGACTCGTACGAGAGCGAGCTGCCGGTCAGGCGCAAGCAACCCGGCAATGTCGTGGTCAAGTGGATGACGACCACCGACCACAAGACGATCGGCACGCTGTATCTGACGACGTCGTTCGCGTTCTTCCTGATCGGCGGCGTGATGGCGCTGCTCATGCGTGCCGAGCTGGCCCGGCCGGGCCTGCAGATCATGTCGAACGAGCAGTTCAACCAGGCGTTCACGATGCACGGCACGATCATGCTGCTGATGTTCGCGACGCCGCTGTTCGCAGGCTTCGCGAACTGGATCATGCCGCTGCAGATCGGCGCGCCGGACGTGGCGTTCCCGCGGCTGAACATGTTCGCCTACTGGCTCTACCTGTTCGGCTCGCTCATCGCGGTCGGTGGGTTCCTCACCCCGCAGGGCGCGGCGGACTTCGGCTGGTTCGCCTACTCCCCGCTGTCGAACGCGATCCGCTCCCCGGGCCTCGGCGCCGACATGTGGATCATGGGTCTGGCCATGTCCGGTTTCGGCACGATCCTCGGCTCGGTCAACTTCATCACCACGATCATCTGCATGCGTGCGCCGGGCATGACCATGTTCCGCATGCCGATCTTCGTGTGGAACGTCCTGCTGACCGGTGTCCTGGTCCTGCTGGCCTTCCCGGTCCTGGCGGCCGCACTGTTCGCCCTGGAGGCGGACCGCAAGTTCGGCGCCCATGTGTTCGACGCCGCCAACGGCGGAGCCTTGCTGTGGCAACACCTCTTCTGGTTCTTCGGCCATCCAGAGGTGTACATCATCGCGCTACCGTTCTTCGGCATCATCAGCGAAGTGATTCCGGTCTTCTCCCGCAAGCCGATGTTCGGCTACATGGGTCTGATCGCCGCGACCGTCGCGATCGCCGGCCTGTCCGTGACGGTGTGGGCCCACCACATGTACGTCACCGGTGGTGTGCTGCTGCCGTTCTTCTCCTTCATGACCTTCCTGATCGCGGTGCCGACCGGTGTGAAGTTCTTCAACTGGATCGGCACCATGTGGAAGGGTTCGCTGTCCTTCGAGACACCGATGCTCTGGGCCACCGGCTTCCTGATCACCTTCACGTTCGGTGGTCTGACCGGTGTCATCCTGGCCTCGCCCCCGATGGACTTCCACATCTCCGACTCGTACTTCGTGGTGGCCCACTTCCACTACGTGGTCTTCGGTACGGTCGTCTTCGCCATGTTCTCCGGCTTCCACTTCTGGTGGCCGAAGTTCACCGGCAAGATGCTGGACGAGCGCCTCGGCAAGGTCACCTTCTGGACCCTGTTCATCGGCTTCCACACGACGTTCCTGGTCCAGCACTGGCTGGGCGCCGAGGGCATGCCGCGCCGTTACGCGGACTACCTGGCGAACGACGGTTTCACCACCCTGAACACGGTCTCGACGATCGGTTCGTTCCTGCTCGGCCTGTCGATCCTGCCGTTCCTCTACAACGTCTGGAAGACGGCCAAGTACGGCAAGCCGGTCGGCGTGGACGACCCGTGGGGCTACGGCCGCTCGCTGGAGTGGGCGACCTCCTGCCCGCCGCCGCGCCACAACTTCGTGACCCTGCCGCGGATCCGCAGCGAATCCCCGGCGTTCGACCTGCACCACCCCGAGATCGCCGCGCTCGAACAGCTTGAGTACGCCGGTCACGGCAGTGCCAACGCGGGCAGCAAGGAGGCCGGCAAGTGAAGATCCAGGGCCGGATGTTCGTCTGGCTGAGCTTCTTCATCCTGATCATGGCCGTCGTGTACGGCGTGTGGTCGAAGGAGCCGGCCGGCACCACCGCACTCTTCCTGGCCTTCGGCCTGTCCATCATGATCGGCTTCTACCTGGGCTTCACCGCCCGGCGGGTCGACGCCGGTGCCCAGGACAACAAGGAGGCCGATGTCGCGGACGACGCGGGCGAGCTGGGCTTCTTCAGCCCGCACAGCTGGCAGCCGCTCGCCCTGGGCGTCGGCGGCGCGCTGGCCTTCCTCGGTGTCGCGGTCGGCTGGTGGCTGCTGTACTTCTCGGCGCCGATCATCCTGATCGGTCTGTTCGGCTGGGTGTTCGAGTACTACCACGGTGAGAACCGCACCCAGTAGTACGCGAGAGCACGCACGCCGGGAGCCCGGACCCTCCGTCAGGAGGGTCCGGGCTCCCCGCTTTCCGGATGCACCGGGCTGTCCGCCCTTTGCCGCAACGCCGGTCCCCCGTATGAGTTACCTGGCGCGCCGGTGCGGACTGCGTCTCATAGCGTGATCGTATGAACCACATTCCGCGGACCCGCACCGTCGTCAGCTGTACCCTGCTGGTGACCGCCCTCGGCGCGGGCGTCACAGCTTGCGGTTCGGACGGCAACCCTCTGTCGACCAAGCCGTACGACGCAGCGGGCATGATCTCCTTCAGCGGCCCCATCGGTGCAGGCAAGCCGGCCGACCCGGACAAGCCCCTGGAGGTCACCGCCAAGAGCGGTGAGGGCCGCATCACGGACGTCACCGCCCGGGACTCCACAGGGCGCTACGTGGCGGGCGAACTCGCCGCCGACGGCAGCCGGTGGCACAGCACCTCCCCGCTGGCCGCCAACGCCCACTACACGGTCACGGTCAGCACCGAGGACGAGGACGGCGCGCCCGGCCGCAAGGTTCTCACCTTCGACACCAGCAAACCCACGAGCAAGAAGCGGCTGACCGTCACGTTCGGGCCGGACGCGGGCGCATACGGTGTGGGACAGCCCATCACCGCCCAACTCGACCAGGAAATCAAGGACAAGGCTCAGCGCGCCGTCGTGGAGCGCGCCCTCCGGGTGGATTCCACGCCAGCCGTGCAGGGGTCCTGGTACTGGGTGAACGGCAAGGAACTCCACTACCGCCCCAAGGAGTACTGGCCCGCCCACGCCACCATCCAGGTGCACAGCAACCTGGACGGCCTCAAGATCAACGACCGGCTGTGGGGCGGCAAGTCCAAGCCCCTGAAGATCACCACAGGCGACCGGATCGAGGCCGTCACGGACGCCTCCGCGCACGAGCTGTCGTTCTACAAGAACGGCAAGGACATCAACGACATCCCCGTCACCACCGGCAAACCGGGCTACGAGACCCGCAACGGCGTCAAGGTCGTCCTCGGCAAGCAGTACTTCGTACGCATGCGCAGCTCCACGGTGGGCATCGCGGCCGGCAGTTCGGACTCCTACGACCTGCCGGTCTACTACGCGACCAGGGTCACCTGGTCGGGCGAGTACGTGCACGCCGCACCCTGGTCCGTGGGATCCCAGGGCTACGCCAACGTCAGCCACGGCTGTACGGGCATGAGTACCGGCAACGCCGAGTGGTTCTTCGACCACATCCACGAGGGCGACATCGTCAAGGTCGTCAATTCCAACGGTGACGACATGGAGCCCTTCGGCAACGGTTTCGGCGACTGGAACGTCGACTGGAAGGACTGGCTTGCGGGCAGCGCTCTGACGAACGGCACGTCGGTTGGCCAGCCACCGGGAGACGTGGTACGCCTCCAACCGGTGGCGCTGTGACACAGGGGCGCGAGGCCGGTCCCCGCGCCCCCCACCGCTAGACGTTCACCAATCGCTTCCGGCGCAGCAGGGCCGCCAGTGCAGAGGCGAACTCCTCGGGATCCACCGGCAGGGTGACCGCAGCGTCGGCCCGGCTCCAGGTGGCCAGCCAGGCGTCCTGCGGGCGGCCCATCAGCAGCAGCACCGGCGGGCAGTTGAACACCTCGTCCTTGATCTGCCGGCACACCCCCATGCCCCCCATGGGGACGGCCTCGCCGTCCAACACGCAGACGTCGATGCCGCCGTTGTCCAGTTCCCGGACGACCGCCCCGGGCGTCGCGCATTCCACGAACTCGACCGGGGGCACGTCAGCGGCCGGCCTGCGGCCGACGGCCAGCCGTACCTGCTCGCGGGTGTTGGAGTCGTCGCTGTAGACCAGCACCGTGGCGGTCGGCTGCATTGTTCCTCCGAGACGTCAGCGTCGTACGGACAGGACGGACAGGGCCGTTTGGGCGGATGTTACTCCCCTGAACACCACGTCAACACCGGTCCGGCGGGTCAAGACACTCCGAACGGCACCCCCCGGAGTGAGGGCGGGATAAGCGACCGACATAATGTCGGTCGTGGCGACAGCAACGACAGTAGAAACCGGGCACGCGCACCCGTCGGTCAATCGGCCGAACCTCACCAGCGTCGGAACCATCATCTGGCTGAGTTCCGAGCTGATGTTCTTCGCGGCCCTCTTCGCGATGTACTTCACCCTCCGGTCGGTGACCGGACCGGCTCACTGGAAGGAGATGGCGAGCGCCCTCAACGTTCCCTTCTCCGCGACGAACACCACGATCCTGGTGCTCTCCTCGCTCACCTGCCAGCTCGGCGTGTTCGCCGCGGAGCGTGGCGATGTGAAGAAGCTCCGTGGCTGGTTCATCCTCACCTTCATCATGGGTGCGATCTTCATCGGCGGTCAGATCTACGAGTACACGAGCCTGGTGAAGGAGGACGGCATCTCGCTCTCCTCGGACCCGTACGGCTCGGTGTTCTACCTGACCACCGGCTTCCACGGCCTGCACGTGACGGGCGGTCTCATCGCCTTCCTGCTGGTCCTCGGCCGCACCTACGCGGCGAAGAGGTTCACGCATGAGCAGGCGACCGCCGCCATCGTCGTGTCCTACTACTGGCACTTCGTCGATGTCGTCTGGATCGGCCTCTTCGCCACGATCTACCTGATCAAGTAGCCGGGACCGCTCCCGCACATCCAGAAGCACCGACGCAGAAGATCCTGACACCGGGGTAATCCGTGAAAAAGCTCTCCGCACGACGACGCCATCCGCTGGCGGCGGTCGTCGTCCTACTCCTCGCGCTGGCGGCCACTGGGGGGCTGTACGCCGCGTTCGCGCCGGCGACCAAGGCGCAGGCCGATGAAACCTCCCAGTCCCTGACCATCAAGGAGGGCAAGAAGCTCTACGAGGTCGGTTGCGCCAGCTGCCACGGCACCGGTGGCCAGGGCTCCTCCGACGGACCGAGCCTGGTCGGTGTCGGCGCCGCGGCCGTCGACTTCCAGGTCGGCACCGGCCGTATGCCGGCCGCCACCTCGCAGGGCGCCCAGGTCCCGCGCAAGAAGCCCGTCTACACCCAGACGCAGATCGACCAGCTCGCCGCGTACGTCGCCTCGCTGGGCGCCGGCCCCAGCGTGCCGACCAAGGAGCAGTACGGCCCGAATGGTGCCGACATCGCCAAGGGCGGCGAACTGTTCCGCACCAACTGCGCGCAGTGCCACAACTTCACCGGCAAGGGCGGTGCCCTCACCAAGGGCAAGTTCGCGCCGACCCTTGAGGGCGTCGACCCCAAGCACATCTACGAGGCCATGCTGACCGGCCCGCAGAACATGCCCTCCTTCCCCGACACCACGATGTCGGCGAAGAACAAGAAGGACATCATCGCGTACCTGCACGCGGTCGACAGCAGTGACACGACGAACCCCGGCGGCATGGAGCTGGGCGGCCTCGGGCCGGTCAGCGAGGGCCTGTTCGCCTGGATCTTCGGGCTCGGCGCGCTGATCGCCGTCGCCGTCTGGGTCGCCGCTCGGACCGCAAAGGCCAAGAAGTCATGAGTAGCCAAGACATTCCAGAAGAGAACCTGCCCGCTGAGCAGGACGCCGACAAGGGCGCGCACGGCGCGGTCTCGGTCGCGGACGAGGTGCACCCGTTCGCTGACCCGGGGCTGCCGCCGCACGAGCACCGGATCCAGGACATCGACGAGCGGGCCGCCCAGCGCTCCGAGCGCACGGTCGCCCTGCTGTTCACCGTGTCGATGCTGGCCACCATCGGCTTCATCGCCTCGTACGTGGCGATCCCGCACGACAAGTCGATCTTCGTCTTCCCCCTCGGGCACATCAACGCGCTGAACTTCGCGTTGGGCCTGACCCTGGGAGCGGCGCTGTTCTGCATCGGTGCGGGCGCGGTCCACTGGGCCCGCACCCTGATGTCCGACGCGGAGGTCGCGGACGACCGCCACCCGATCGAGGCCTCGCCCGAGGTTCGCGCGAAGGTCCACGCGGACTTCCGTGAGGGTGCCAAGGAGTCGGCGATCGGCCGCCGCAAGCTGATCCGCAACACGATGTTCGGCGCGCTCGCCCTGGTGCCGCTCTCCGGCGTCATGCTGCTGCGTGACCTGGGTCCGCTGCCCGGCACCTCGCTCCGCCACACGCTGTGGGCCAAGGGCAAGCGCCTGGTCAACATGAACACGAACCAGCCGCTGCGGCCCGAGGACGTCGCCGTCGGCTCGCTCACCTTCGCCAAGCCCGATGGCCTGGAGGAGACGAACGAGGACTTCCAGACGGAGATCGCCAAGGCCGCCCTGATGATCGTCCGGCTGCAGCCGGGCAACATCAAGGACAAGCGCGAGCTGGAGTGGTCGCACGAGGGCATCGTCGCGTACTCGAAGATCTGCACCCACGTCGGATGCCCGATCTCGCTGTACGAGCAGCAGACGCACCATGTGCTGTGCCCGTGCCACCAGTCCACCTTCGACCTCTCCGACGGTGCCCGAGTGATCTTCGGCCCCGCCGGTCACGCCCTGCCGCAGCTGCGCATCGGCGTGGACAGCGAGGGTTACCTCCAGGCGCTCGGCGACTTCGAGGAGCCCGTCGGTCCTGCATTCTGGGAGCGCGGATGAGTACGCAAGCGAACGAACAGCCCCGCTCTCGCGGGAAGGCACCGGCCGGCGAGCGAGTCGCCGACTGGGCCGACGGCCGGCTCGGGATCTACTCCCTGGCCAAGGCGAACATGCGCAAGATCTTCCCCGACCACTGGTCGTTCATGTTGGGCGAAGTGTGCATGTACAGCTTCATCATCATCATCTTGACGGGTGTCTATCTGACGCTGTTCTTCCACCCGTCGATGAACGAGGTGGAGTACCACGGCAGCTACGTCCCGCTGCAGGGACAGCTGATGTCCGAGGCGTTCAGCTCGACCCTGCACATCTCCTTCGACGTGCGCGGTGGTCTGCTCATGCGGCAGATCCACCACTGGGCTGCGCTGATCTTCCTCGCCGGCATGTTCGCGCACATGATGCGCGTGTTCTTCACCGGTGCCTTCCGCAAGCCGCGTGAGATCAACTGGCTGTTCGGCTTCCTGCTGTTCGTCCTGGGCATGTTCACCGGTTTCACCGGTTACTCGCTCCCGGACGACCTGCTCTCCGGCACCGGTGTCCGCTTCATGGAGGGTGCGATCCTGTCCGTGCCGATCGTCGGCACGTACCTGTCGTTCTTCCTCTTCGGCGGTCAGTTCCCCGGCCACGACTTCGTCGCCCGGTTCTACTCGATCCACATCCTGCTGCTGCCGGGCATCATGCTCGGCCTGATGGTGGGGCACCTGATCCTGGTCTTCTACCACAAGCACACGCAGTTCGCGGGTCCCGGAAAGACCGAGAAGAACGTCGTCGGCATGCCGCTGCTGCCGGTCTACATGGCCAAGGCCGGAGGCTTCTTCTTCCTGGTCTTCGGTGTCATCGCGGCCATCGCGGCCATTGCCCAGATCAACCCGATCTGGGCCATGGGCCCGTACCGTCCGGACCAGGTGTCCACCGGCGCCCAGCCGGACTGGTACATGGGCTTCTCCGAGGGCCTGATCCGCTTCATGCCGGGCTGGGAGATCAACTTCTGGGGCCACACGCTCGTCCTGGGCGTGTTCATCCCGCTGGTGATCTTCCCGCTGGTCCTGGTGGCGATCGCGGTCTACCCGTTCATCGAGTCCTGGGTCACCGGCGACAAGCGCGAGCACCACATCCTGGACCGTCCGCGCAACGCCCCGACCCGTACCGCGTTCGGCGTCGCCTGGATGACGATCTACCTGACCCTGCTGATCGGTGGTGGCAACGACCTGTGGGCCACGCACTTCCACCTGTCGATCAACGCGGTCACCTGGTTCGTCCGGATCTTCGTCTTCGTCGGACCGGTCATCGCCTTCCTCGCCACCAAGCGGATCTGCCTCGGCCTGCAGCGCCGGGACCGCGACAAGGTGCTGCACGGTCGTGAGACCGGCATCATCAAGCGGTTGCCGCACGGTGAGTTCATCGAGGTGCACGAGCCGCTCAGCCAGGAGCAGCTGCACACGCTCACCGCGCACGAGCAGTACCAGCCGGCGGAGATCGGCCCGACGGTCGACGAGAACGGTGTCGAGCGCAAGGTGAAGGCCGGGGAGAAGCTGCGCGTGAAGCTCTCCACCGCCTACTACGGCGAGGACAACCAGATCCCGAAGCCGACCGCCGACGAGTACAAGGAGATCGCGAGCGGCCACGGCCACCACTGATCCCGCGTCGCCACGCCACGGCGAAGGGCCCCGTCCGGGTTGCGGACGGGGCCCTTCGCCGTGCCGGTGGGTGGATAGGGTGGGTGTACGGCTCTGTACGACTCCGCAGGAATCCGTACCAGTACCTTCTTTGACCTATTCGCACTTCCCGTACGTTCCGTACGGGTCGCACTCTCTAGGAGCGGCTGATGAGCGCTGTGACCCCCGCTGGAGGCGACACCGCGGCGGGCCGCTCCTGGCCCGCCCTGCTGAACGGCCTGCTGGAGGGCCGCGACCTGTCCGCCGACGACACCGCGTGGGCGATGGACCTGATCATGCGCGGCGAGGCGACCGACGCGCAGATCGCCGGTTTCATGGTGGCGCTGCGGGCCAAGGGCGAGACGGTCCAGGAGATCTCCGGGCTGGTCCGCACGATGTATGCGCACGCCAATGTCATCGAGGTACCTGGCCCGGCCGTGGACATCGTCGGTACCGGCGGTGACGGTGCCAAGACGGTGAACATCTCCACGATGTCCGCGATCGTCGTCGCGGGTACCGGCGCGAAGGTCGTCAAGCACGGCAACCGGGCCGCTTCCTCCGCCTCCGGGTCCTCCGACGTCCTGGAGAAGCTCGGTATCAATCTGAATCTGACCCCGCGGCGCGTCGCCGAGGTCGCCGAAGAAGCGGGTATCACCATCTGCTTCGCGGTGAAGTTCCACCCATCGCTGCGTCACGTCGCCCCGGCTCGCAGCCAGTTGGGCATCCGCACGACCTTCAACGTGCTCGGTCCGCTGACCAACCCGGCCAAGGTGCAGGCCCAGGCCGTCGGGGTCGCCGACCCGCGCATGGCGCCGATCGTGGCCGGTGTCCTGGCCGAGCGCGGCAACTCCGCGCTGGTCTTCCGGGGCGACGACGGCCTGGACGAGTTGACCGTCACCGCAACCTCGCGGGTGTGGGTGGTCCGCGACGGAAAGGTCACGGAGGAGGTCTTCGACCCACGGGACGTCGGCCTCGGGCTGGTTCCCCTGGATGCCCTGCGTGGGGCCGACGCGGCCCACAACGCGGAGGTCGCGCGCCGTTTGCTGGACGGCGAGACGGGCGCCGTCCGGGATGCCGTGCTGCTGAACTCCGCGGCGGCCCTGGCGGCTCTGGAGCCGACGGACGCCCCGCTGGCCGAGCAGCTCCGGGCCGGCATGGCCAAGGCCGCGGAGTCGATCGACACGGGGGCGGCGAAGCGGACGCTGGAGCGGTGGGTGGCGGCGAGCACCACCTGATCCCGGGGAGAGTGACGCAGGGTGCGGTCCACGATACGGACCGCACCTTGCGCGTCCGAGGTCCTGTGGCAGGATGTTGAACCAGGTCATGAGCGACAGCCATGCGGCCCCGGCCGGCTGTCCGGCAACCCTCCGTCCGTGGCGGGGTGCCCCGGGTGAAGACCAGGTCGTAGGCAGCGAGGTCTACGGCAAGCGCGGACCCCTCACACGCCGGAGAACGGGCGTGGGGCCAGGGGTCCTGGTCGTTCGAGGGAGCCTTCCGTGAGCAAGCGAATGCGATAGGGCCGCTGAGCCCCGCCTCCGCACACCTCTGTCATCCTCCTCCGCGCTGGAGCCGCATCCGCTCGCGCGGTCCTTGGTCCTGTCTCACGGGAGTTCAGCCATGTCTGTTGCCATCGCCGCCGACCCGACCGCATGCCGTGACACCTCGGGGCTGCTGCCCGTTCTGGGAAGGGACGTCACCGTCCCGCTGGTGACGGGTGGCGAAGTCACCTACGCCGCGCTGGACTACGCGGCCAGCGCACCCGCCCTGCAGCGCGTCTGGGACGACGTGGCGGCCTACGCGCCCTACTACGGCAGTGTCCACCGCGGTGCCGGCTACCTCTCGCAGCTCTCCACCGAACTCTTCGAGAACGCCCGCAGGACGGTCGCCGGGTTCCTCGGCTGCCGTGCGGAGGACCAGGTGGTCTTCACCCGGTCGACCACCGACTCCCTGAACCTGCTGGCCCGTGCCCTCCCGGCCGGCTGTCAGGTCTTCGTCTTCGAGACCGAGCACCACGCCTCGCTGCTGCCCTGGCGGGACGCCCGAGTCACCTGCCTCGACGCCCCGCGCACCCCTCGGCAGGCCGTCGAGACCTTGGAACGGGCGCTCGCCGACCGGGACTGCGGAGGCCCCGCCCTGGTCTGCGTCACCGGCGCCTCCAACGTCACCGGTGAGCTGTGGCCGGTGCGCCAACTGGCCGCTGCCGCACACGCCCACGGCGCCCGGATCGTCCTGGACGCTGCCCAGCTCGCCCCACACCATCCGGTGGACGTCACCGACCTGGACGTGGACTGGGTCGCCTTCTCCGGACACAAGCTGTACGCCCCCTTCGGCTGTGGTGTGCTGGCCGGCCGTGCCGACTGGCTGCGGGCGGCCGAGCCGTACCTGGCGGGCGGCGGAGCCAGCCGCAGCGTGACCCGGAGCAGTGAGGGGACGGTGGATGTGGAGTGGCACGAAAACGCCGCCCGGCACGAGGCCGGCTCCCCGAACGTCATCGGCGCCCACTCCATCGCCTCCGCGTGCAAGGCGCTCACCGAGACCGGTTGGGACACCCTGGTCGCCCGAGAGCAGCACCTGATCCGGACCGTGAGCGAGGGTCTCGCCCAGATTCCCGAGGTGCGGATCCTCTCCCTCTTCGGTGACGACGCGCCGCGCGTCGGTGTCATCTCCTTCGTCGTGGCGGGCTGGAGCAGTGCGCACCTCGCCGCCGCCCTCTCCGCCGAGTACGGCATCGGTGTCCGCGACGGCCTCTTCTGTGCGCATCCGCTGGTGCGCACCCTGCTGGGCGGCGACCCGCAGACCCCGGGCGGGTGCGGGGCGCCGGCGGCGGCTTCGGGCGGGAAGTCCCTCAACGCCATCCGCGTGAGCTTCGGCGCGGGCACCCCGGACGAGCACGTGGTGCGGTTCGTGGACGCGGTGCGGGAACTCGTCCGGGAGGGGACCAGGTGGCAGTACCGCACTCAGGACGGCCGCTGCGTCCCGGCGGTCTGAAGCCGGTCCCGCCAGACCGCCCAGGGGCAGGGAAGCGGCGCTTCGCGGCTTCGCAGGCTGCCGTCGGTCAGTTGTCGAGGCCGATCGCGAAGGCGGCCTCCAGGTCGTGCTGGGAGTAGGTGCGGAAGGCGACGTGCGTGTCCGTCGCCTCCACGCCCGGGATCTTGCTGATCCGGCCGGGGATGACCTCAGCCAGGTCGTCGTGCCGGCCGACCCTGACCATGGCGATCAGGTCGTAGGTGCCGGTGACCGAGAAGACCTCGCTGACGTTCTCCAGCGCGGCGATCTGCTCCGCGATCTCGGGGATCCGGTCCACGCTGGTCTTGATCAGGACGATCGCGGTGATCACGACTGGTTCTCTCCCTCGGGTGCCGGAGCTGGGGCGGAGTTCACTCTAGTCCCACGGCCGTGGCGCACCCACGCGTAGCCGAAGCCGAGGCCGAAGCCGACCAGGTGGGCGAGGTAGGCCACGGCGGGGCCCGCCGTGGCGCGGCCGGCCGCGAGCCACTGCACGGCCGCCCACAGAGGCAGGACCACCCACGCCGGGAACCGCAGCGGCAGGAAGAACAGGAACGGCACGAGACTGGTCACCCGGGCGCGGGGGAACAGGTAGAGGAACGCGCCGAGGACCGCCGAGACGGCTCCGGACGCGCCCACCAGGGACTGCTCGGAGGTGGTGTTGGCGATCGCGTAGCCGAGCAGGGCCAGATAGCCGCAGCCGACGTAGAAGAGGGAGAACGCCACCCGGCCCATCCGTTCCTCGGTCATCGTCCCGAAGACGGAGAGGAAGAGCATGTTGCCGAGCAGATGCATCCAGCTGCCGTGCACGAACAGGGCGGTGGCTGGGGTCAGTACCGCCCGGGCGGGTCCGTGGAAGAGCTCGGCCGGGATCACACCCCAGCGGCGGAAGTACGTGCGCTGCGCGGCGAGCAGCGCGTCCCCGGTGCCGTACTCGGGGGTGAGACCGGAGGCAGGGCCCAGGACGAAGATCAGGCAGCACAGGGCGATGAGGCCGTACGTCATCGGTGCCGAGGTGCCCCGGACCGCTCTGAGGGTCCTGCCGGCCGCTGTGCTCCAGGTACTGATCATGGCTACAGAGCATGACGTAACGGGACGCATGCCAACAGATCGCCTCGCCGCTGCGGACGGACGGGCGGCCAATGCCCACCAGGCCGTAGGGTTACGTGCCACACACGCGTCGGCCGGCGGCGCGGACGAGGACGAGAAGGAAGCTGACAGCCACGATGACGGTTCCCCTGCCGACCGCCACGACGCGATGGCGCTGCACCCTGTGCGGCAACCTCACCCGGTTCGACGTGACCCGCTCGTCGAAGGTCGTCGAGTACGTGCACCTCGATCTGGCCGGTGAGCCGACGGTGGAGGAGCGCGAGGTGGTCAGTGAGACCATCGAGTCGGTGCGGTGCCGCTGGTGTAACGCTGTGGACCAGGTGGAACTCGTGGACAGGCCGGGCGCCGGCTCCTGAGCGGAGCGGCCCGGAGAGGCTCTCTCGGTATTGGGGTGTGACGGATGGTGGAGACCACAGGCGGGGGGCCGGAAGACGGCACCGCTGAGGTGCTTGACCGTCCGCTGCCCGACGGTGTGCGCCGTCGGGTCGTGCAGATCGTCTCGGACGGCTTCGGTGGACTGACCGTGGCGGAACTGCCCGCCCAGCTCAGGCAGTATGCCCGGTTCACTCCCAGTCGCCGGGCGAAGTTCGCCGGGAACGCGATGGCGGCGGCGCTGGAGACCGATGCGCTGTTCCGGCAGCGGATCGGGGAGAAGTTCAGAGAGGCCCAGGCGGAACTTGCCGGCGCCCTCGACTCCGGATCCCCGCCCCCGGCCGCGGACCCGCTCGATGTGGCGGCCGCGGCCTATGTGCTGCGCCCTGCGGGCTGGGTGAAACTGGTTACCGCGGCCGGTGAGGAGGCTCAGCGCGCGGATGCGGAGCGGGCGGAGGAGGAGAACCGGGCCGAGCTGCAGCGGCTGCGGGCCGAGCTGGCCCAGGCCCGCGACCACACCCGCACCGAGACCGAACGGCTGCGCGCGGAGCTGGAGTCGGCGAAGAAGGAAGCGGAATCGCTGCACCGCAAACTCCGTGCCGCGCTGAGCGACGTCAAGCGGGGCGAGGCCGCGCTGCGCAAGGCGAGCGGAGAGATCGACGCCGTGCGCGCCGAGGCCCACACGCAGCTGTCGGCCGCCGAGAGCGAGTCCCGGCGGCTCAAGGCCCGTCTGGGGGAGGCCGAGGCCGCACTGGAGGCCACTCGCCGGGCCGCCCGGGAGGGGCGCAGTGTGGAGGACATGAGGGTGCGGCTGCTCCTCGACACGTTGTTGGACGCGACCCAGGGCCTCAGGCGCGAACTCGCGTTGCCACCCGTGTCCGTGCGCCCCGCCGAGACCGTGGACGCGGTGGAGCCCGGCCGGATGACTCCCAAGGACGTCGCTGCGCGTGCCCTGTCCGAGAACGATCCGGCCATCATCGACCAGTTGCTCGCGCTGCCGCAGGCGCATCTGGTCGTCGACGGCTACAACGTCACCAAGACCGGCTATCCCCAGATGCCGCTGGAGAAGCAGCGGCTGCGGCTGCTGGGCCAGCTCTCCGCGCTCGCCGCGCAGACCGGCGCCGAGGTGACGTGCGTCTTCGACGGCGCCGAACTGGCCGCACCGGTGCTGCTGGCACCGCCGCGTGGGGTCCGGGTGCTGTTCTCCAAGCCGGGAGTCACGGCCGACGAACTGATCCGCCAGCTTGTGCGCGCGGAGCCGCCGGGGCGTCCGGTCATCGTCGTCTCCACCGACCGCGAGGTGGCCGACGGGGTCGCCAGGGCAGGAGCCCGACCCGTCGCTTCTGCGGTACTTCTCAAGCGACTGACCTGAAGGTTCAACTGGACCACTCAATGCCCGATTTGACCGTAACGTCGCGCAACGTAAAGTCAATCGCGTCTCACTGCAAGTGAGTTGAGTGCAAAGAATGCCTTGCGTCACAGGGTTTTTTGCCCAGAGGATTTGAACTGATCACAACTGGGTCACTAGGGTCTGGCGTCGAACCTCCGAACGGGTGATCACTCACAAGAAGGAGTTCGTCCTCCGTGGCGTCCCACCGTCGACCCAAGCAGCCCAGTCGCACCCGTGTGACCGTGCTCACCACCGCAGCAGCCGCTGCCGTCGCGTTCAGCGCGAACGCCGCCAATGCCGCGCCCAGCGAAAAGCTCAGCAAGGACGAGGTCAAGGCGAAGGTCGACAAGCTCTACGAGCAGACGGAACAGGCGACCGAGAAGTTCGACGGCGCCAAGGAGAAGCAGCAGAAGCTGCAGAAGGAAATCTCCACGATCCAGGACAACGTCGCCCGCGGTCAGCAGGAGCTCAACAAGTTGCGCGACGGACTGGGCTCGTTGGCCACCGCCCAGTACCGCTCCGGGGGTATCGATCCCTCGGTCCAGCTCTTCCTGTCCTCCAACCCGGACGACTACCTGGACAAGGCCTCCACGCTGGACCAGTTGAGCAGTCAGCAGGTCGACGCGCTCAAGAAGATCCAGGACAAACAGCGCGAACTCGCCCAGGAGCGGGCCGAGGCCGCTGACAAACTCAAGGACCTCTCCGCCACCCGCACCGAGCTGGAGGCGAAGAAGAAGGAGGTCCAGAGCAAGCTCGCCGCCGCGCAGAAGCTGCTCAACACCCTGACCGCCAAGGAGAAGCAGGAGCTCGCCGCCCAGCAGCAGCGCGCCAACCGCTCCTCCACCCAACGCGTGCAGCTCGGCGACGCCCCGCCCGCCTCCGGGCGTGCCTCGGCCGCCTTCGCCGCCGCCCAGGGCAGGATCGGCTCGCCGTACGTCTACGGTGCCTCCGGCCCGTCCTCCTTCGACTGCTCGGGCCTGACCTCGTGGGCCTACGCGCAGGCCGGCGTCTCCATTCCGCGTACCTCGCAGGCGCAGGCCAACTACGGCACCCGGATCTACAAGCAGAGTGACCTCAAGGTTGGCGACCTGGTCTTCTTCTACGGCGACTTGCACCACGTGGGCCTGTACGCCGGTAACGGCCAGGTGCTGCACGCCCCGCACACCGGTGCGGTGGTCCGCTACGAGGCCATGAGCGACATGCCGTACCAGTTCGGCGTCCGGGTCTGAGACACGGGCAACACCCGGACACGGTGGCGCCCGAACGGGCGAATCCCCGGAGCCGCGCGTTACTCCCCGTCCCGCCCATGACCTGCGTCAGCGGCGGGGCGTCACCGTGTGTCGCCCGAAGAGGTCTTTGGCCGGGGTCCTTCCATACGGCTACTGTCTGCCGCGTTTCCCCGGTGCCGGGGGTTCCCGTCTCCGGCGCCGGGGAGCGGAACCTGTAGGCCAGCGGAAGGAACACGGCTTCTCGTGGGCTCTCATCGCCGCCTTGCACCGTCCGGATTCGACCGGGGCGCGGCCGTCCTGTGCGTACTGTCGGCCGCGGCCGCAGCACTCGGTGCCGTGCCGGCGCACGCAGCACCGCACGGTGACACCCGTGCCGAGGTGGACCGCCTCTACCAGGAGGCCGAACGGGCAACCCAGGAGTATGACAAGGCCGACGAGCGCGCCGGCAGGCTGCGCCGCGAGGTACGGGACGCACAGGACCACATCGCCCGGCAGCAGCAGCGCGTCAACGCCCTGCGGGAGCGACTCGGTGCCCTGGCCGGTGCCCAGTACCGGGCCGGCGGTATCGACCCCGCCGTCGCCCTGCTCTTCTCCGACAACCCCCGTGACTATCTCGACAAGGCCGCCACCCTCGACCGCATCGGTGCCCAGCAGGCGGGCCGTCTCAAGGAGCTGCGGACCGCGATGCGCGAACTCGTCCAGGAGCGCTCGGAGGCGGGCGGCAAGCTCGCCGAGCTGGTGGAGAGCCGCAAGGCCGTCGCCGTCCACAAGAGGACCGTGGAGAAGAAGCTCGCCAGGGCCCGGCAACTGCTCAACTCACTGCCCGTGGCCGAACGCGCCGCCTACAACCGGGCCTCCCGCTCCAGCCGCCCCGAACTGCCCGGTCCGACGGTCGCCCCCGACGCCCGTGCCGCCGCGGCCGTCGCCGCTGCCCGCTCCGCCCTCGGTCGGCCCTACGTGTGGGGCGCCAACGGCCCCTCGGGTTTCGACTGCTCGGGGCTGATGCAGTGGTCGTACGGACACGCCGGTGTCCATCTGCCGCGAACCTCACAGGAGCAGCGCTTCGCCGGCCGGCGGGTACCGCTCTCCCAGGCCCGTCCCGGCGACCTGGTCGTCTACCGCTCCGATGCCAGTCATGTGGCGATGTACGTGGGCAACGGCCGGGTCATCCACGCGCCCTATCCCGGGGCGGCGGTGCGCTACGACCCGGTCGGCATGATGCCCGTCTCCTCGGTCACCCGACCCTGAGCCCGCTCCTCGCCGTACGATCGGGAAGTGGCTGGTGGCAGACGGATGCGGCGCATCGCAGCGGTGGGGCTCGGTCTGCTGCTGGTGGCCCCCCTGGCCGGGTGCGGCGGGCCGGCGGCCACCGACTCCGCCCAGGCCGAGGTGCAGCGGGTCCTGGACCGGCGTGCGGGCGCTCTGCTGCGGCACGACGAGACGGCGTACGGCACGACGGGCACCCGGACCCAGTACACCCGCCTGCGCGCGCTGCCGCTGGCCTCCTGGGCCTACCGGGTCACCGCTGTGCACCGGACTCCCTCCGGCGCCACCGTCGACGCCGACCTGCGGTACCGCGTCGCCGGTTACGACGGGGCGCCGGTCGAGGCCCACCGCACCCTCACCCTCGGCCGCACTGCTGACGGGAAGTGGTACGTCAGTGCCGACAGGCCCGCCAGACAGGCCGTACAGCAGTTGTGGGACCAGGGGACGGTGACCGCGGTCAGAGGTACGAACGGCCTGGTCATGGGCATCGGCCGGTCCACCGCCGAACTGCGCGCCGTCGCCCGGATGGCCGACCGGGCGGTCCCGGCCGTCTCCCGGGAATGGGGTGCGGACTGGACTCGCCGGGTGGTCGTCCTCGTCCCGCGGTCCCTCCAGGGCATGGCGAGCCTGCTCGGCTCGCCGGCCGCCGACTACCGGGGCATCGCCGCCGTCACGACGGGCGAGGTGAGCGAAGCGGAGCACGGGTCCTCCCGGACGGGATCCGGTACAGGCCCGGGCAAGGCCCCGGCGGACCGGGTGATCGTCAACCCCGAGGCGTACGCCCTGCTCGGTGACGTCGGCAGACAGGTCGTCCTCACACACGAGACCACCCATGTGGCCACCCGCGCGTACACCACGGCCGCCACCCCGCTGTGGCTCTCCGAGGGGTACGCCGACTGGATCGGCTACCTCGGCACCGACCGCACCCCGGCACAGGCCGCGCCTGAGCTGGCCCGCGCGGTCAAGGAAGGTCAGGTGCCCGATGCGTTGCCCACCGACAAGGACTTCGGTTTCACCAGTGATCCCACCGAGCTGGCGCAGGCCTACGAGGGCGGCTGGTTGGCCTGTCGGATGATCGCCGGGCAGTGGGGTACGGCCCGGCTCGACGCCTTCTACCGGGCCGTCGGCACCCACCGGACGCGTTCCGGTGCGGTCGAGCAAGCCCTGCACAAGGTGCTGGGCACGACGCCCGAGGCGTTCACCGCACGCTGGCGGCGGTATCTGCGGGCCCAGCTCGGTTGAGCGTGTCCATGGCCTCGCGCGCCACTGCCGCTCTGCCGTCCCGGTGGCCCGGGCGACCCGCGGCGTCCCCTCCAAGAAGAGGTCACGACGAGACAGAGGTCAGGACGAGACAGAGGTCAGGACGAGACAGGGGTCTTTCGGGTGCGGGTCGTCTGAGGCGGGAACGGGGCGGCTGCGGCAGGCGGGATGGTCGAGCGCCACAGCCGGCGGGCCGCCGTGAGTGCAGCGGCGACGAGCAGGCCGTTGCGGACCACGAGCAGCGTGATGCCGTACCCGTCGCTCAGCACCACGTGGGAGAAGCCGAGCGGGAACTCCAGGACCGTCACGAAGGACGCAAGCACCACCATCAGCGCAGGCGCCGCCATGCGGCTCGCCCGGTGGGACAGACAGACGGCGGCCAGCCCGATCAGCCACACCAGGTACTGCGGGCTGATCACCCGGCTGGTCACCGTGAACAGCAGCACCGCTGTGAGGGCGGCATCGGCGAGCGTGTACGACGTGAAGCGGGTCGCCCGCAGCCGCCACAGCAGCAGCCAGCCGAACGCGGCCCCGGTCAACGCGAGCGCCGCCGAGCTGACCTGGTCCACATGCGGGCCGACGAACTCGATCGACCCGTAGTTCAGCAGTACCTGGCCGCTCCAACCGAAGTGCCGGGCCACGTGGAAGACCAGGGCGCCCAGCGACTCCACCTCGGTGCCCCGGTCACGCTGGAAGGTCAGGAAGGCGAAGGCACCCGGCATGGCCACCGCGAACAGCGAGGCGAGGCCCGCTGCGGTCACGACCGCCGATACCCACGCCCGCCGTCGCACGGCACCGATCAGCAGCAGCGCGGGCCACACCTTCAGCAGCGCGCCGAAGGCGGTCAGCGCGCCCATCACCCGCGGATGCCGGGCCCCGGCGAGCAACGCCGCCACCGCCACCGCGGTCACCATCACGTCATAGCGCGCGTACACCGTGGGGCCGAGCAGCGGTACGCCCGCGACCCATGTCCAGGCACCGCGCAGGGACCGGCCGGAGCGCCCGCCACTGTTCAGCAGCAGGGCCAGCACGGTGAGGTCGGCGAAGCACGCCAGCACGAAGAAGGCGTGCGCGTAGGGCAGGAAGGGCAGGGTGGCGGGGGAGAGGATGGCGAGTGCGGCGGCGGGCGGGTACTGCCAGGTGACGTCGTCCAGCGGAAACGTTCCGTGACGCAGCACGTCGTACCAGCCGTGGTAGATCACCGACACGTCCGAGGTGACGTCGGGTCCCGGGAAGACGAACACCTGGAAGACGAACAGCAGCAGCATCACGCGGGTGACGCCCCAGGTCGTGAGTAGCCAGGCCAGGGACCGCCCGGCCGTCCTCGTCTCCACGTGATCCCCTGTCGTTCGATGGCCCACCGTCCGGCTGTCCGGCCCTGTGGTGTCCGGCCGTTCGGTCCCCGCCGGGTCCCCGCTTCGGTTCTCGCGGCGCGTCACCATGATGTCCTGCCCGCCTGTGCGGATGCCACAGACCCGGCGCCGCCCGGCTGCGGACGGAGGATTCGGTAGGGTCGGCGGCGATGCATAAGACCCTGATCGTCACCAACGACTTCCCGCCGCGGCCGGGCGGCATCCAGGCCTTCCTGCACAACATGGCCCTGAGGCTGGACCCCGCCAGGCTGGTCGTGTACGCCTCCACCTGGAAGCACCATCGGGAAGGTGTCGAGGCCACGGCCGCCTTCGACGCGGAGCAACCCTTCACCGTCGTGCGTGACCGCACGACCATGCTGCTGCCCACCCCCCGGGTGACCCGGCGCGCGGTGGGGCTGCTGCGGGAACACGGGTGCACCTCGGTGTGGTTCGGGGCGGCGGCGCCGCTCGGCCTCATGGCTCCCGCGCTCCGGAGGGCCGGCGCCGGGCGGCTGGTGGCCACCACCCACGGGCACGAAGCCGGCTGGGCGCAGTTGCCCGCTGCCCGGCAGTTGCTGCGCCGTATCGGGGAGTCCACCGACACGATCACGTATCTGGGCGAGTACACCCGTTCCCGGATAGCCGCCGCGCTCACGCCGGAGGCGGCCGGGCGGATGGAGCAGCTGCCGCCCGGGGTCGACGAGAAGACCTTCCACCCGGGCTCCGGCGGGGATGAGGTGCGTGCGCGTCTCGGCCTGAGTGACCGGCCGGTCGTGGTCTGTGTCTCCCGGCTGGTGCCGCGCAAGGGCCAGGACACCCTGATCCGGGCCATGCCCCGCATTCTCGCTGCCGAGCCGGACACCGTGCTGCTCGTCGTCGGTGGCGGTCCCTACGAGCGGGACCTGCACCGGCTCGCCCGGGAGACGGGCGTCGCGGACTCGGTCCGCTTCACCGGTGCCGTGCCCTGGTCCGAGTTGCCCGCGCACTACGGTGCCGGGGACGTCTTCGCCATGCCGTGCCGCACCCGACGCGGCGGCCTGGACGTCGAGGGCCTCGGCATCGTCTACCTGGAGGCGTCCGCGACCGGCCTGCCGGTCGTCGCCGGCGACTCCGGCGGTGCGCCGGACGCGGTACTGGACGGGCAGACGGGCTGGGTCGTCCGCGGCGGCGAGCCGGCCGAGGCCGCCGAGCGGATCGTGACCCTCCTCGGTGACGCCGAGCTGCGCAGCCGGATGGGCGAGCGGGGCCGGCAGTGGGTCGAGGAGAAGTGGCGCTGGGACCTGCTGGCCGAGAAGCTCGAAGCCCTGCTGTAGGGCCTGCCTCGCCGAGGGGCGTGGGAACTGCGCGCCGGTCGCGGGCCGCCCGCGACCGCGGGCGGCGGCGGGCGGCCTCTCGGACGCGTGCCCCGGCTCGGTGAAGCCCCTTGGCGGAACCGGATAATCCGCACATGCTGCGCACATGACAGGAAAACTGATGCAGCGTCATCTGACTAGGCGTCACTTCGTGGGGGTGGCAGCGCTCCAGACCGCGGCCACCCTCGGGTTCACCCGCATCGGCCTCCAGTCGGCCCGCGCGGCCGAACCCGACGCCGTCGAGTCCGCCCCCGCCGTCGTGGTCGGCTCCGGCTACGGCGGCGCCGTAGCCGCCCTCCGCCTCGGCCAGGCGGGCATCCGCACCCTCGTCCTCGAGATGGGGCAGCTGTGGGACACCGCCGGTGCCGACGGCAAGGTGTTCTGTTCCACCACCGCCCCCGACCAGCGGTCCATGTGGTTCCGTAACCGCACGGAGGCCCCGCTCGCCACCTTCCTCTGGCTGGACGTGGTCAACAAGGCCATCAATCCCTACCCCGGTGTCCTGGACCGCGTCCACTACGACCAGATGTCCGTCTACGTCGGCCGGGGGGTCGGCGGCGGCTCCCTGGTCAACGGCGGGATGGCGGTCACCCCGCTGAAGTCCTACTTCGCCGAGCAGTTCCCGACCGTGGACGCCGACGAGATGTACGGGACCTGGTTCCCGCGCGCCCGCGCCATGCTCGGCGTGAACTCGATCGACCCGGCGTGGTTCGAGTCCACCGAGTGGTACCGGTTCACCCGGACCTCCCGGAAGGCCGCAGCCAACGCCGGCCTGAAGACCACCTTCGTGCCGAACGTCTACGACTTCGGCTACATGCAGCGCGAGGCCGCCGGCACGGCGACGAAGTCCGCGCTCGCGGGCGAGGTCATCTACGGCAACAACCACGGCAAGCGCAGCCTGGACAAGACCTACCTCGCCGCGGCTCTCGGCACCGGCAACGTCACGATCCAGACGATGGAGAAGGTGACGTCGGTCAGCAGGGCGACCGACGGCTCGTACCTTCTGACCGCCGAGCGGATCGACAACACCGGAGCGGTCGTCGAGACCAAGCAGTACGGCTGCACGTACCTGTTCCTCGGCGGCGGCAGCCTCGGCACGAGCGAACTCCTCGTCCGGGCCCGGGACACCGGCGCGCTGCCGGACCTCGACGCCGGCGTGGGTGCGGGCTGGGGCACCAACGGCAACGTCATGCTCGGCCGCGCCAACCACATCTGGGACACCGTCGGCGCGCACCAGGCCACCATGCCCGTCATGGGCATCGACGACTGGGCCAATCCCGACAACCCGGTCTTCGCCGAGATCGCCCCGCTGCCCATGGGCTTCGAGCACTGGATCAGCCTCTACCTGGCCATCACCAAGAACCCCCAGCGGGCGAGGTTCACCTACGACTCCTCGACCGGCGCGGTGAAGCTCGGCTGGACCACCGCCCAGAGCGCGGTCTCGGCGGGCATGGCCAAGAAACTCTTCGACCGCGTGAACGCGGCCAACCTGACCATCTACCGGTACGACCTCTTCGGTTCGACCAGCAAGGTCTTCGCGGACAACTTCACGTACCACCCGCTCGGCGGCTGTGTGCTGGGCGAGGCGACCGACGACTACGGCCGCGTGAGGGGGTACCCGAACCTGTACGTCACCGACGGCTCGCTCGTGCCCGGCTCGATCGGGGTGAACCCCTTCGTCACCATCACCGCGCTGGCCGAACGCACCCTGGCGCGGGTCCTCGCCGAGGACATCCGGTCCTGAGCGAACGCGCCGGCTACTTGGCGTAGATCGCCTCGATCTCGTCCGCGAAGTCCTTCGCCACCACATTCCGCTTGAGCTTCAACGACGGGGTGAGGTGGCCCGACTCCTCCGTGAACTGGGAGGGCAGAATGCGGAACTTCCGCACCGATTCCGCCTTCGACACCGCGGCGTTGCCGTCGTCGACCGCCGCCTGGATCGCCGCGAGCAGATCCGGGTCCTCGCGCAGCGACGCCGCGGTGGAACCCGCCGGCTTGCCGTGCTCCGCGGCCCACCGGCTCAGGAACTCCTCGTCGATGGTGACCAGCGCGCCCACGAACGGCCGTCCGTCACCGACCACCATGCACTCCGCGACCAGCGCGTGTGCCCGGATGCGGTCCTCGATCACGGCCGGGGCCACGTTCTTGCCGCCCGCGGTGACGATGATCTCCTTCTTGCGGCCGGTGATCCGCAGGTAGCCGTCCTCGTCGAGGGTGCCGATGTCACCGGTGTGGAACCAGCCGTCCGCCAGCGCCTCCGCGGTCGCGCCCGGGTTGTTCCAGTACTCCTTGAACAGGTGCTCGCCGTGCAGCAGCACCTCGCCGTCGTCCGCGATCCGCACCACCGAGCCCGGCAGCGGCTGGCCGACCGTGCCGATCTTCTGCCGGTCCCACGGGTTGAACGCGGTCGCCGCACAGGACTCCGTCAGGCCGTAGCCCTCCAGCACCGTGAAGCCGATGCCGCGGAAGAAGTGGCCGAGCCGCTCGCCGAGCGGTGCGCCGCCGGAGATGGCGTACTCGCCCCGGCCGCCCAGGACCGCGCGCAGTTTGCCGTAGACCAGCTTGTCGAAGACCTTGTGCTTGAGTTTGAGTCCGAACGACGGTCCTGACGGGCTGCCCAGCGCCTTGCTGTAGGCGATGGCGGTGTCCGCCGCCCGGTCGAAGATCGCGCCCTTGCCCTCCGCCTGCGCCTTGGCCCGGGCGGAGTTGTAGACCTTCTCGAACACGCGCGGGACACCGAGGATGAGCGTCGGCCGGAAGGCTGCCAGTTCGCCGGTGAGGTTCTTGATGTCCGGGACGCAGCCCAGCTTGATCGGCGCCATCATCGGCGCGATCTGCACCAGTCGCCCGAAGACGTGCGCGAGCGGCAGGAAGAGCAGCACCGAGCACTCGCCGGTGCGGAACAGCGGGCGCAGCCGTTCCACGACGTTCCCGCACTCGGCGAAGAAGCTGCGGTGGGTGAGGACGCAGCCCTTGGGGCGGCCGGTCGTACCGCTCGTGTAGACGATGGTCGCTGGGTCATCGGCCTTGGCGAGCGAGCTGCGCTCCTCGACCGTCTCGTCCGACACATCCTGACCCAGGCGGCCCAGCTCCGCCACGCCCCCGGCCTCGATCTGCCAGACGTTCTTCAGGGCGGGCAGCGACTCGCGCACCGACTCCACCGCGGCGGCGTGGTTGTCCAGTTCCACGATGCACGCGGTCGCACCCGAGTCGGACAGGATCCACTGCACCTGCTCCGGCGAGCTGGTCTCGTACACCGGTACGGTGACCGCGCCCGCGCTCCAGATCGCGAAGTCCAGCAGCGTCCACTCGTAGCGGGTCCGGGACATCAGACCAACCCGGTCACCCGGCTGCACTCCTGCGGCGATGAGGCCCTTTGCAGCGGTGCGGACCTCGGCCAGGAACTCCCGGGCCGTCACGTCCTGCCAGCCACCGTCCGCCTTGCGGGCGATGACGGCGACGTCTGGGTACTGCGCGGCGTTTCTACGGACGATGTCGGTCAGGTTGCCGTCCGCAGGGACCTCGTACAAAGCCGGAAGGCTGAACTCGCGCAAGACTGCTGCTCCTCATAGGGCGCCGGCGCCACGACATTGTGTGATGCGACGGTGCGGTCCAAGGCTCGGGCAAGTGCTCGGGTCTTCGGTGGCTGAAATCCAGAGCACGACTGGACTGCCCGGACGTTACCCGTCGGTATGGCTTCTACGACAGGGGGTCCCGACGAGATGTTCGCTGCGTCACACGGTTTGGCGTTCCTTTCGCGCACAGTAGTCCACGGCCGAACCGACCGGCGAGTAACCGCAGGCCGGACCGGCACTGTTCACGCGCACCGCACGGGCCTACCCTTGATCGTCATGGCACCCACACCCTCCGCGGGCCGCAGGACGCGCGTCCACGTGGTCAGCGACGTGCACGGCAACGCCCGGGACCTGGCCCGCGCCGGTGAGGGTGCCGACGCCCTGATCTGCCTGGGCGATCTGGTGCTCTTCCTCGACTACGGCGATCACTCGCGCGGCATCTTCCCCGACCTGTTCGGCAGGGAGAACGCCGACCGCATCGTCGAACTGCGCACCGCCCGCCGCTACGCGGAGGCCCGTGAGTTCGGCAACCGGTTGTGGGCCGGCATCGGCGCCGATCGGGCCGCGGCCATCGAGAAGGCGGTGCGCAAGCAGTACGCCGAGCTGTTCGCCGCGTTCCCCACCCCGACGTACGCCACCTACGGCAATGTCGACATGCCGACCCTGTGGCGGGAATACGCCCGGACCGGCACCACCGTCCTCGACGGCCAGCGGGTGGAGATCGGAGGCCGGGTCTTCGGTTTCATCGGCGGGGGGCTGCGCACCCCGATGCGCACGCCGTACGAGATCAGCGACGAGGAGTACGCCGCCAAGATCGAAGCGGTCGGCGAGGTCGATGTGCTGTGCACCCACATCCCGCCAGAGGTGCCCGAACTGGTCTACGACACCGTGGCGCGCCGCTTCGAGCGTGGCAGTCGCGCCCTGCTGGACGCCATCCGTCGTACCAGACCGCGCTACGCGCTGTTCGGGCACGTGCACCAACCGCTGGCGCGCCGCATGCGTATCGGTGCGACCGAGTGCGTGAACGTGGGTCACTTCGCGGGAACCGGGCGGCCCTGGGTGCTCGAATGGTGACCGGTGTGCCACGAAGCGGACACGGGGGTGAAGGCACCTGGTCGGCGGCACGGTAGCCTTCACGCTGCACACCCGTGCGCAGCCCGGCGCACACAGACCTCTCCATACGGCGCGCATCTGGAGGAGCCACGGCGATGGCGGAACACACCAGTTCGAGCATCACGATCGAGGCGGCTCCGGCCGACGTCATGGCGGTGATCGCCGACTTCGCGCGCTACCCGGACTGGACCGGCGAGGTGAAGGAGGCAGAGGTCCTCGCCGCCGATGAGCGGGGCCGCGCCGAGCAGGTCCGCCTGGTCATGGACGCCGGTGCCATCAAGGACGACCAGACCCTCGCCTACACCTGGACCGGTGACCACGAGGTCTCCTGGACCCTGGTGAAGTCCCAGATGCTCCGTTCCCTGGACGGCTCCTACCTGCTGAAGCCTGCCGACGCCGGCGCCACCGAGGTCACCTACCGGCTCACGGTCGACGTCAAGATCCCCATGCTCGGCATGATCAAGCGCAAGGCCGAGAAGGTCATCATCGACCGGGCTCTGGCGGGTCTGAAGAAGAGGGTGGAGTCGGGGGAGAAGTAGTCCCTCCGGTTTGCGACCGCGCACGAAGGTACCGTTCACCCTCATGCGCACCATCCTGATCACGGGCCCGGGCGGCAGCGGGCGTACGACGGTTTCCGCGGCCACCGCGCTCGACGCCGCCCGTGAGGGCGCCCGCACCCTCCTGCTGAGTGCCGACCGCACCGACAGCCCCGGCACCGCACTGGGCTCCGCGACAGGACCGGCTCCCACCGAGGTCACGGCGAACCTCACCGTCTGGCGCCCTGACGCCGCGGACCGTTTCCGGCAGGACCTCACCACCTTCCAGACCCGCGCCGCGAACGTCCTCGACCTCCTGGGCGCGGCGCGCCTGGACGCCGAGGAGGTCACCCCGCTGCCCGGCGCGGAAGAGCTGTCCTTTCTGCGCGCGCTGCGGGACGCGGCCCTCTCCGAGCGCTACGACCTGCTCGTCGTCGACCTCCCGCCGCTCTCACAGGCCATCCCCCTGCTGGCCCTGGCCGAGGAACTGCGCCGCTACCTGCGCCGCCTGCTCCCACCGGAGCGGCAGGCGGCCCGTGCCCTGCGTCCGGTCCTGGGCCGGCTAGCCGGCGTCCCGATGCCCGCCGACTGGCTGTACGAGACGGCAGCCCGCTGGGACGTCGAGCTGGCCGCGGTGGAGGCCGTCCTCACCGACCGGAACACCTCCGTACGTCTGGTGGCCCAGCCAGGCCCGGCCGGTGCCAACGCCGTCCGCGCCGCGCGTCTCGGTCTGGCTCTGCGCGGCCTGCGTACCGAGACCCTGATCGCCAACCGTGTCCTGCCCGACGTCGAGAGCGACAGCTGGCTCTCCGGGCTCCTCGCGGAGCAGCGCAAGGCCCTCGCCGACTGGCAGGAGCAGCCGTGCGACGTCCGTACCGTCCCCCACCTCGGCCGCGACCCGCAGGGCACCGACGACCTCGCTGCCCTGGCCGTCCCGGCCGTCAACCCGGCGCCGGTCCCGGTCGAGTGGCCCGTCACCGACCGGATCGCCGCGGACGGAGTGCTCGTGTGGCACATCCCGCTGCCCGGTGCGACGCGGGACGATCTTGAGCTGATCCGCCGCGGCGACGAACTGGTGCTCGGCGCGGCTGCGTTCCGCCGGATCGTTCCGCTCCCGTCCGCCCTGCGCCGCTGCACCGTCGCCGGGGCCGGACTGGAGGAGGGGGAGCTGCGCATCCGGTTCGCTCCGGACCCTGGTCTGTGGCCGCGGACCCGGTAGCCGCACACCGGGGTTGTGGGGGCTGGTGACCGTGGGACC
Source organism: Streptomyces pluripotens (assembly GCF_000802245.2). Lineage (NCBI taxonomy): Bacteria > Bacillati > Actinomycetota > Actinomycetes > Kitasatosporales > Streptomycetaceae > Streptomyces > Streptomyces pluripotens. The sequence continues at coordinate 1,701,873 of NZ_CP021080.1, read as the reverse complement.
GGGATCGCGGGGCCGGTGGCACCTGGAAGGGTGCGGTCGACGGCGCGGATCAGGCTCACCGCGGGCGCACCGGCTGTGCCCGCGGTCAACCCGGCGCCGAGGCGGTCGGGGCGTCGGTCGGGACCTCGCCGAGGCGGCCGTTGGTCAGCAACCTCGGGACCGGTAACGTCATAGGGGCGAACCGTAGTCAGGAGTCCGCCATGAGCGAAGAGCGCTCCGCACCCGAAGCGGCCAAGGAGCCGAGGGCGACCGACGCCGACGCCTGGGCCGCGGCCTGCGCCGAGGACCTCGCCACCGAGAAGGCCCGCCGCCGGGCCGGCCACGCCCAGACGCCGGGCTCGGCGGCCGAGGAACTGAAGAAACTGGTCGACACCGTGGCCGACAAGCTGTCCGGCCTGCCGTCACCGCTCCTTGGAAGCCTCGCCGGACCCGCCGCCCAGCAGGCGGTGCGGCAGGTCGTCCAACAGGCGAAGGCCGCCGTCGAGCCCGTCATAGAACGCAACCCGGACGTCTTCGACCATCTGGCCGCAGCCGGAGGTGAGCTGCTGGCCGCCTACCGCTCCGCCGTTCAGGCTCAGGAGCGCCAGTGGACCGCCGGTACGGACGGCCGGTCGGAGGACGGTGCGGACCGGCGTGACCGTGACGGGGGCACCGGCGCGGGCGAACGCATCGATCTGGACTGAAACCCTTCCACGGCAAGGCCTCGGGTACGGTTGGCGATAGCGGGGCTCGACCGAAACTGAGGGATTCATGGGACTCACCATCGGCGTCGACATCGGCGGCACCAAGATCGCGGCCGGCGTGGTCGACGAGGAAGGCAACATCCTCTCGACGTTCAAGGTGCCGACCCCCACCACGCCCGCGGCCATCGTGGACGCCATCGCCTCGGCGGTGGAAGGTGCGCATGCCGGCCACGAGATCGTCGGCGTGGGTATCGGTGCGGCCGGTTACGTCAACCGCCAGCGCTCCACGGTGTACTTCGCGCCCAACATCGACTGGCGTCAGGAACCGCTCAAGGAGAAGGTCGAGGCCCGCGTGGGCCTCCCGGTCGTGGTCGAGAACGACGCCAACGCCGCTGCCTGGGGCGAGTACAAGTTCGGCGCGGGCAAGGGCCACCGCAACGTCATCTGCATCACGCTCGGCACCGGCCTCGGCGGCGGCATCATCATCGGCAACAAGCTGCGCCGCGGGCACTTCGGCGTCGCCGCCGAGTTCGGTCACATCCGGATGGTCCCGGACGGTCTGCTGTGCGGCTGTGGCTCGCAGGGCTGCTGGGAGCAGTACGCCTCCGGCCGAGCCCTGGTCCGGTACGCCAAGCAGCGCGCCAACGCGACTCCGGAGCGCGCCGAGGTGCTGCTCTCACTGGGAGACGGCACCCCGGGCGGCATCGAAGGCAAGCACATCTCCATGGCCGCCCGCCAGGGCGACCCGGTCGCCGTGGACTCCTACCGCGAGCTGGCTCGCTGGGCCGGTGCGGGCCTGGCCGACCTGGCCTCCCTGTTCGACCCGTCCGCGTTCATCGTCGGAGGCGGTCTGTCCGACGAGGGCGATCTGGTCCTCGACCCGATCCGTACGTCCTACAAGCGCTGGCTGGTCGGCGGCAACTGGCGCCCGGTCGCCGACGTGATCGCGGCCCGGCTCGGCAACAAGGCAGGTCTGGTGGGCGCGGCCGATCTGGCCCGGGAGCCCGACCCGATCATGTGAGAAGGGCTCGTCGCACGCGGGGCGCGGGGCCGAACGGACCTCGCGCCCCGAGTTGCTGGGCGTACATTGATCCACATGGAGCTGCTCCCCGATTCCCGAACGGATCCCGACGGTTCAGCAGTCATCCGCGTTCTGACCTACAACATCCGCTCGATGCGTGACGACACCGGCGCCCTCGCCCGGGTGATCACCGCCTGTGCCCCCGACCTGGTCCTCGTCCAGGAAGCACCCCGTTTCTTCCGCTGGCGCAAGAAACTCGCCCACCTGGCCGCCGCCTCCGGCCAGGTGATCCTCACGGGCGGGGGCAGTGCCGCGGGCCCCGCGATCCTCTGCTCGCTCCGTGCCACCGTCGAACGGACGCAGGACCTGCTCCTTCCGCTCACCCCCGGCCTGCACCGGCGTGGCCTCGCCACCGCGGTAGTCCGCTTCGGCGGCGCCCGCCTGGGGGTGATCAGCTGCCATCTGAGTCTGTGCGAGGACGAGCGGTACGAGCAGGGCGGGATGCTTCTCGACCGCATCCACGGGCTGGGCACCGAGCACGCCATGGTCGGCGGTGACCTCAACGAAGAACCCAGCGGCCGCACCTTCCAGCGGCTCGCCGCGGATCTTCAGGACTGCCGTGCCGCGGCCCCCTGGGGCGGCGCCCCCACCTTCGCCGCCGATGCCCCCCGCCGGCGCATAGACGCGATCTTCACCACCGAGGGCATCGAGGTGCTCGGTTGCGGCGTTCCCCAGGACCAGCCGGGAGTGGCCGACGGCGATCTACGGTCGGCCACGGACCACCTTCCGGTACTGGCCGCGCTGCACGTCCCAGCCGCCCGGGGTAGTCAGCTCCAGCGGCCCGCGGCGGCGGTCTCGGCGCCGTAAGCCCCGAACGCGAACGACCCGGGCACTCGGCCGAGCGCCCGCTCCCCGTCGTCGGAGACGTCCGCGCCCCGGCCGTCGCGGACGACCACGAGCAGACCGGTGAGCAGACCGGTGGGTAGCCGGGCGACTCCGGCGGGACCACCTCCGGCGATCATCAGACGACCGCGCCGCGTCCGGGATCGTCGTCCTCGTCGTCCGTGCGCATCCGCATCACCAGCGTGGCGAAGCCGCCGAGGAAGCCGCCGATGCCGAGGGTCGCCAGCCACCAGGTCATGTCCCAGCCGAACAGGACCGCGAGGAGGAGCAGGACCGGGCCGCCGATGACACCCAGCCAGGCGAATCTGGCGGTGGTGTCGGAAGCCGGCAGCGGCGGTGGCTCCGGCGGAACGAAGTGACCCTCGTCGTCCTCGTCGAAATCGTCCTCGGACGGCTCGGGGGCGGTGTAGTCGCGTGGGCCTACGCCGGGCGCGAAGGAGACCGAACTGCCCAGTGGCCGGGCGGGCGGTGGGTCCGCGGAGTCGTCCGTGCCGTTCCCGGAGCCCGTGCCGGAGGTGTTCGCGGGGTCGTTCCCGGGTTCCTTCTCCAGCAGCGCGAGGTCCTCCACCGGCTTGAAGGGCCTGGTGCCCGGCGGATCCGGCGGCTCCTCGCCGTACCCGGCGACGATGGCCCGCCAGGCGGCGTCCTCGTCGAACGGCGCCCCCTGCTCGTCCGGTTCGCGCTCCTCGCGGCCGGAGTCGTGCTCAGCCACCTGCGGCCGTCCCTTCCTCGCCGACACTGGGTGCGAGCCGGCCGATGAAGGCGAGGCTCTCCTCGAAGATCCGGTCCGCATCGTGGTCCAACGTCGCCACGTGGTAGCTCTGTTCCAGCACGATCTCCGTCACGTCCATCGACGACACCCGGCTCAGCACCCGCGCCGAGTCCGCGGCCGGTACGACGTGGTCCTGGGCGCTGCGCAGCAGCAGCAACGGCTGGGTGACCTGGGGCAGCTCGCCGTCCAGCCGGCGCAGGAAGACCCGCAGTGAGTGTGCCGCGTGCAGCGGCACCCGGTCGTACCCCAGTTCCGCCGCGCTGCCCTTGGCGATGTCGCTGGCGATGCCCTTCGTCGTCCGGACGAGGTGCCGGGCCACCGGAAGTGCGTACGCGGACAGGCCGTGCACCCGGTTCGCCGGGTTGACGACCACCACGCCTGAGACCCGCTCGCCGTGCCGGGCCGCGAGCCGGAGAGCCAGTGCCCCACCCATGGACAAGCCCGCGACGAAAACCTGCGAACACCGCTCGGACAGTGCGCACAGCGCGCGGTCAACTTCCGCGTACCAGTCCTGCCAACCGGTGAGCTGCATGTCCTCCCAGTGGGTGCCATGGCCGGGCAGCAGGGGAAGCGACACGGTCAGGCCGTGTGCCGCGTGGTGCTCCGCCCAGGGGCGGAGCGACTGGGGGGAGCCGGTGAAGCCGTGGCAGAGGAGAACGCCCACCTCCCCGCCATCATGGCGGTACGGCTCAGCTCCAGGGAGAACCGGCACCTCGACTCTCCTGTTCCTTAGAGGGCCTCTCCGGCGGTCGGTAGAGGCGGGAAGAAAACGCGCGGATGTGCTTCACCGTACGCGACCGCACTGACACCGACCAGGGTCGTCGGGTTCTTTGACGGTCCCCCGGGTTAAGGTCTGTTCGACGGAAACAGGAGGCACACGGGTGTTGTACGGCACGATGAAGGTCGCCATCGGAGGGCCACTGAAGGTTGCCTTCAGGCCTTGGGTGGAGGGACTGGAGAACATTCCGGCCGAGGGCGCCGCCATCCTGGCCAGCAATCACCTGTCCTTCTCGGACTCGTTCTTCCTGCCGGCGGTCCTGGACCGCAAGGTCACCTTCATCGCGAAGGCCGAGTATTTCACCACTCCGGGTGTGAAGGGTCGGCTGACCGCGGCCTTCTTCAAAGGTGTCGGCCAGCTCCCGGTGGACCGTTCGGGGTCACGCGGCGCCGGTGAGGCGGCGATCAAGAGCGGTATAGAGGTGCTGGAGCGCGGTGAACTGTTCGGGATCTATCCGGAGGGCACCCGATCGCCGGACGGGCGACTGTACCGGGGCAAGCCCGGCGGCCTCGCGCGCGTGGCGCTTGCCACCGGCGCGCCGGTCATTCCGGTCGCGATGATCGACACCGAGAAGATCCAGCCGCCGGGCAAGGTCATGCCCAAGCTGATGCGGCCCGGCATCCGCATCGGCAAGCCCATGGACTTCAGCCGCTACCAAGGCATGGAACACGACCGCTTCGTACTGCGCGCCCTCACCGACGAGGTCATGTACGAGATCATGAAGCTCTCCGGCCAGGAGTACGTCGACATCTACGCGACTGCCGCCAAGCGCCAGATCGCGGAGGCGGCGAAGGCCGCCAAGGAGGCCGAGAAGGCCGAGAAGGCCGAGAAGGCCGAGGGAGCCGGGGCGGTCGAGAAGGCGGAGAAGAAGCAGGTCGAGTCCTAGAGGGGGGAAGCCGGGGAGAACCCGGGAAGACTCGGGGAGCCGGGGGGAGACATGCCCAAGGGCGCGCGTGTCATGAGGATGTCGGTCGAACTGCCGCTGTGGCGCGCGCTCGCCGGCTACCGCGTGCTGACCATGCTGTACGCCATCGGCCTGTGCGCCACCGCGTACTCCCGCTTCATACGGCCCTGGGTCGCCGTCGTCTACTTCGCCGTGCTGTTCGTGTGGACCCTGGCGACCCTGCCCAAAGTGGCGAACGCGACCGCCTGCACCAAACGCTTCCTTGCCGCCGACCTCACCATCGCACTCACCGGCATCCTGCTCACCCCCCTCGCCGACAGCCACGAACGGATCACGGACGGCGGTCCCACCCTGCCGACGATATGGACAGCCGGCTCGGTGCTGGCCTTCGCCATTAAGGGCGGTTGGCGCTGGGCGGCCTTCGCCTCCACGGCAGTGGCCGCCGTCAACCTGATCGAGCGCGGCCGACCCGCCCGGGACACGGTGCACAACGTGATCCTCGTCTGGGTGGCCTCCATCGCCATCGGCTACGTCGTGGAGGTGGCCAGGGCCTCCGAGCGGACCCTGGCTCGCGCCCTGGAGATCGAGGCCGCTACCCGGGAGCGGGAACGGCTGGCCCGCGACATCCACGACGGTGTGTTGCAGGTGCTGGCGATGGTGAAGCGCCGCGGTGCCGCCCTGGGCGGTGAGGCGGCCGAGCTGGGCCGGCTGGCGGGGGAGCAGGAGGTGGCCCTGCGCACGCTGGTGTCGGGCGGCCTGGCGCCGGTGTCCGGAGTGCCCGTCTCCCGGGCGCCGGAGGGCAAGACCGCCGGAGACGCCGTGCGCGCGGTGCTGCCGGAACCCGACGACGACGGCCCGGCTGACCTGCGCTCCCTACTCGCCCCCTATGCGTCCGGCCGGGTCGGTCTCGCCGAGCCCGGCGCCCCGGTGGAGCTGCCACCGGCCACCGCACGGGAGGTGGCCGCGGCGGTCGGTGCCGCTCTGGACAACGTGCGCAAGCACGCTGGGGCCGAGGCGCGGGCCTGGATTCTGGTCGAGGACGAGCCGGACGAGATCGTCGTGACCGTCCGGGACGACGGCCCCGGTATCCCCGAGGGCCGGCTCGCGCAGGCGGAGGGGGAGGGCCGGCTGGGGGTGGCCCAGTCGATCCGCGGGCGGCTGCGGGACCTCGGTGGCAGCGCCGAACTGGTCTCCGTTGCCGGGCAGGGCACCGAAGTCGAACTGAAAGTACCGAAGGGCGTCCGACGGGCGCGGGGCATGAAGGCGGACCGGCGATGACACGGCAGCAGGACCCGATCAAGGTGATGGTGGTCGACGACCACCCCATGTGGCGCGACGCGGTGGCCCGGGACCTGTCCGAGTCCGGCTTCGAGGTGGTCGCCACCGCGGGCGACGGCGACCAGGCGGTCCGTCGGGCCCGGGCCGTCACCCCCGACGTCCTCGTCCTGGACCTCAACCTGCCTGCCAAGCCTGGTGTCCAGGTGTGCAAAGAACTGGTCGCCCACAACCCGGCCTTGCGGGTCCTGGTCCTCTCCGCCAGCGGCGAGCACGCGGACGTGCTGGAGGCGGTCAAGTCCGGCGCCACCGGTTATCTGCTGAAGTCCGCCTCCACCGGGGAACTCCTGGACGCGGTGCGCCGCACCGCCGTCGGCGACGCGGTGTTCACGCCGGGTCTCGCCGGACTGGTCCTCGGCGAGTACCGCCGTCTGGCTTCTGAGCCCGGTGCTTCTCCAGACACCGACGAACCCGGGACACCCCGGCTCACCGAGCGGGAGACCGAGGTGCTGCGGCTGGTCGCCAAGGGCCTGAGCTACAAACAGATCGCCGAACGCCTGGTGATCTCCCACCGCACGGTCCAGAACCACGTGCAGAACACCCTCGGAAAGCTCCAACTGCACAACAGGGTGGAGCTGGTGCGGTACGCGATAGAACGCGGACTCGACGGCGAGTAGAGCCGGGCGCCGCCGGAGCGGCGGCCGTGCCCCCCCGGCCGGTGGCGCCCGCGCGCCGAATCACCCTTCTCACCTCTCCCGATGTGACGCGGATCACGATTAGCGTGAACGGGTGTCAGGCAACCGCGGCGAAGGGACATGTCCATGCGGGTCGGAGTACTGACCGGAGGCGGCGACTGCCCCGGGCTCAACGCCGTCATCCGGGGTATCGTCCGCAAGGGCGTGCAGGAGTACGGCTACGTCTTCACCGGGTTCCGGGACGGTTGGCGCGGCCCCCTCGACGGCGACGTCGTTCGCCTCGACGTTCCCGCGGTGCGCGGCATCCTGCCCCGCGGCGGCACCATCCTCGGCTCCTCGCGGACCGATCCCCTCAAGGTGGAGAACGGTATCCGCCGCATCAAGGAGAACCTGGCCAAGCACGAGGTCCACGCTCTGATCGCGATCGGTGGCGAGGGCACCCTGGGAGTCGCCGCCCTCCTGTCCGACGAATACGGGGTGCCCTGCGTCGGCGTACCCAAGACCATCGACAATGACCTGTCCGCCACCGACTACACCTTCGGTTTCGACACCGCCGTCGGTATCGCCACCGAAGCCATCGACCGCCTGCACACCACCGCCGAATCCCATAGGCGAGTCCTCGTCTGCGAGGTGATGGGCCGTCATTCCGGCTGGATCGCCCTCCACTCGGGCCTGGCCGGCGGTGCCAACGTCATCCTCATCCCCGAACAGCGCTTCGACCTGGAGCAGGTGTGCGCCTGGATCACCTCCCGGTTCAAGGCCTCCTACGCCCCGATCGTCGTCGTGGCCGAGGGCGCCATGCCCAAGGACGGGGACCTGGTCCTCAAGGACGAGTCGCTGGACCCCTTCGGACACGTCCGGCTCTCCGGTGTCGGCGAGTGGTTGGCCAAGGAGATCGAGAAGCGCACCGGCAAGGAGACGCGCACCACGGTCCTCGGGCACATCCAGCGCGGCGGCACCCCCAGTGCCTTCGATCGCTGGCTCGCCACCCGATTCGGCTTGCACGCCATCGACTGCGTCCGCGAGGGCGACTTCGGCACGATGGTCGCCCTGCGCGGCACCGGCATCGTCCGCGTACCCCTCGCCGAGGCGACCGTCAGGTTGAAGACGGTGGAGCCGGAGCTGTACGCGGAGGCCGGGGTCTTCTTCGGCTGAACCGGCATCCCGGTAGGGTGGGCCGTGCATTCGCCCCGTGGCGGGCGTGTTCGGCGTTTTCGGTCCATCGCCCACCGGAGCGGGAGTAGCCATGGAGATCCTGGCGTTCGGCGTCCAGGCCGACGAGCAGCCCCTCATCGAACAGGCCTTCGCTGGTCACCACGAGGTCCGCTGTCTGGACGTGTTCCTCAACGAGGACACCGCCCCGATCGCCACCGGCTACGAGGTGATCTCCACCAGTGTCAACGCCGACCTCAACCACCGGGTCCTGCACACCCTCGCGGCCGGCGGCACGCGGATGGTCACCCAGCGTTCCACCGGCTTCAACAACATCGACCTCCCGGTGGCCGAGCGCCTCGGCATGACGGTCGCCAGGGTCTCGTACTACTCGCCGTACTCCGTCGCCGAGTTCGCCTGGACCCTGGCCATGGCCGTCAACCGCCGTATCGTCCGTGCCGCCATCCGCACCCGCGACTTCGACTTCCGGCTCCATGGGCTGATGGGCCGCGACATGCACGGCCGCACGGCGGGCGTCCTCGGTACCGGCAAGATCGGCGAGGCGTTCGCCCGGATCGCCCACGGCTATGGCATGCAACTCCTCGGCTGGGACGTCCGGGAGAATCCCGCCTGCCTGGAACTCGGCATGAAGTACGTCCCGAAAGACCAGCTCCTCGCCGAGTCCGACCTGGTCAGCCTGCATGTGCCGCTGATGCCCGCGACCCTGCACCTGATCGACGCCGACGCCCTGAAGACGATGAAGGACGACGCGATCCTGGTCAACTCCAGCCGCGGCGGACTGATCGACGCCGCGGCCCTCGTCACCGAACTGCTCGCGGGCCGCTTCTCGGGCGTCGGCCTGGACGTCTACGAGCTGGAGGCAGGCCTGTTCTTCCTGGACAAGTCGCTGGAGGTCATCGAGGACGACGTCCTGGCCCGCCTGATCACCTTCCCGAACGTCCTGGTCACCTCGCACCAGGCGTACTACACCGAGGACGCGGTCACCGAGATCGTGAACGCCACGGCGCGCAACGTCGTGGACTACAAGGCCGGCCGCCGTTCGGAGAACGTGCTCGTTCCGCGCACCTGACCGACCAGCTCCCGGACGACCGCGGCGCCGTTCAGGGTCAGCACCGACTCCGGGTGGAACTGCACGCCCGCGAAACCGGGACCTCGCAGGGCGTGCACGTCCCCCTGCCCCTCCCAGCTCACCTCGACCCCGTGCGCGGCCAGTTCCCGGGCCGCCTCGTCGTCGCAGCGGGCGACGAAGCTGTTGTAGAAACCGACCGTCTCCGGCCGTCCGAACAGGTCGATCGTGGTCTGTGCCCCCTGGTACGGCACCTGCTTGCGCACGATCTGCAGGCCCAGCTCGGCGGCGATCAGCTCATGGCCCAGGCAGACGCCCAGCACCCCGTGCTGATGCTCCCGGATCAGCGTGGCGGCCAGCTCCCGTAGGAGACGCATCTTGGGTGCGGCGAGGTCGCAGGGATCACCGGGACCGGGACCGAGCACGACCGGCCCCTCGTGTGCCAGGACGGTCGCCCGCAGCCCCGGCTCGTCGAACCGTCGGACGGTCACCTCCAGCCCGCCCGAGCGGAGCAGATGGGCCAGCATCGCGGTGAAGGTGTCCTCGCCGTCGACGACGAGGGCGTGCCCGTCGGGGGACGCCTCCCGTTCCCGGACGTCGGACCGGGCGCCGGAGGGCGAGGCCGCCTGCTGCATCCGCAGCCAGAAGGGCGCGAGTGAGGACCGCCGCGCGTCCAGCGCGGCACGCACCCGCGGGTCGTCGGCCAGCCGGGGCCGTTCCCGCTCCGCGCGCGGCCGACCCGGCCGTACCCCGAGGGCGGCCAGCACGCCCGCCGCCTTGGCGTGGGTCTCCGCGACCTCGCCGGCCGGGTCGGAGCCGCGGACGAGCGTCGCTCCGACCGGAACGCGCAGCCGGCCGTCCGCGGCGATGTCGGCGGTACGGATCAGGATGGGGGAGTCCAGTGTCTGCGCACCTCCGCGGTCCCGCCCGAGCAGGGCCAGCGCACCGGCGTAGTACCCGCGCGCGGTGCCGTCCCGGCCGAGTGGCTCGTGCCGCTCGATCACCCGGCACGCGTTCTGCACCGGTGACCCGGTGACGGTGGCCGCGAACATGGTCTCCCGCAGTACGTCGCGCACATCGAGGGAGGACTTCCCGCGCAGCTCGTACTCGGTGTGCGCCAGATGCGCCATCTCCCGCAGCCGGGGGCCGATGACCACCCCGCCCATGTCACCGACGGTGCACATCATCTTCAGTTCCTCGTCGACGACCATCGACAGCTCCTCGATCTCCTTTCCGTCGGCGAGGAATTCCAGCAGGTGCTCGGGCGTCGGCCCTTCGGCGGGATAGCGGTAGGTGCCGCTGATCGGGTTCATCACGACGGTTCCACCGGACATGCGGACATGGACTTCGGGGCTGGCCCCCACCAGTGTCCGGTCCCCGGTGTGCACGGCGAACGTCCAGTACGCGCCCCGCTCGCCCGCCAGCAGCCGGCGGAACAAGGCCAGCGCGTCGGCGCGGCCGAAGCCGGGGATCCGGCCCTCGTAGGTGCGTCGGATCACGAAGTTGGCGCCCTCGCCTCGGCCGATCTCCTCGCGCAGCACCCGCCCGACGATTTCGCCGTACTCCTCGTCGTCGATGTCGAAGCCGTCGGCCTCGACCCGCACATCGTGGTCGGGCAGCGTCCCGAGCGCCTCGGCGAGGGGGATCTCGTACGACTCCTCGGGGGTCAGCACCAGCAGCGGGGTGCCGTCCTCGCGGACGTCGAAGCCGCGCTCCCGGATCTGTTGGAACGGCACGAGAGCGAGGCCCTCGTCGGGTAGGTCGGCCAGCCGTTCGCGGGGGGTCACTGGGCCGAGCAGCACCTCCACCGTCCCTCCGTCGCGGCCCGGGGTGCGGCGGCGGAGGAGGGCGAACGGGCGGGCATCGGACAGCAAGTCCTGCAGATTCACGGGGCGGGCTCCTTCTCGATCTTCTGACGGAGAGGAACGGTCCCGGAAACCCCGAAGGCCGCCCCTCGGGCGGCCTTCGCGTTGTTCTGAGTACGCGCGATCAGTGGGCCGCCGGAGAAGCGGTCCACCACCAGTTCTGGCGGTACTGGGTCGAAAGCGCGAGCATGCCGGAACCCTACCGCACCCTTCGGCGGTCCAGGAGGCAAGAGCTCCGTCTCATCCTTCGAGCCGGGGGAAGATCCCGCGAAACAACCCCGTAGTGTTGACGAGGTGACCGTGAACGCTAAGACCAGCCCGAGCGCTGGCAACACCTGGCGAGACCTGCCCGCGGCGCAGCAGCCCGAATACCCCGACGCCGAGGCTCTGCGCGCAGTGATCGCGGACCTTGAGGCATATCCCCCGCTCGTCTTTGCGGGCGAGTGCGACCAGCTGCGCGCCCGGATGGCGGCCGTCGCCAAGGGAGAGGCGTTCCTCCTCCAGGGCGGCGACTGCGCCGAGGCCTTCGACGCGGTGTCCGCCGACCACATCCGCAACAAGCTGAAGACGCTGCTCCAGATGGGTGCCGTCCTCACCTACGCCGCCTCCGTGCCCGTGGTGAAGGTGGGCCGTATCGCCGGCCAGTACTCCAAGCCGCGATCCAAGCCGACCGAGACCCGTGACGGCGTGACGCTCCCGGTGTACCGGGGCGACTCCGTCAACGGATTCGACTTCACCGAGGCCAGTCGCATCCCGGACCCCGAGCGACTCAAGCGGATGTACCACGCCTCGGCCTCCACGCTGAACCTGGTGCGTGCCTTCACCACCGGCGGCTACGCCGACCTGCGCCAGGTGCACGCCTGGAACCAGGACTTCGTGAGGACCTCGCCGTCGGGCCAGCGCTACGAGCAACTCGCGCGTGAGATCGACAACGCGCTGCACTTCATGCGGGCCTGTGGAACCGACCCGGAGGAGTTCAAGACCGTCGAGTTCTTCTCCTCGCACGAGGCGCTGCTGCTGGACTACGAGTCCGCCCTGACCCGGGTCGACTCCCGCACCGGCAAGCTGTACGACGTGTCCGGGCACATGGTGTGGATCGGTGAGCGCACCCGGCAGTTGGACCATGCGCACATCGAGTTCGCCTCGAAGATCCGCAACCCGGTCGGCATCAAGCTCGGCCCGACCACGACGGCCGAAGAGGCGCTGCGGTACGTCGACCGGCTCGACCCCGAGCGGGAGCCGGGCCGACTCACCTTCATCGTCCGGATGGGCGCCGGCAAGATCCGTGACCGGCTCCCGGAGCTGGTGGAGAAGGTCACGGCGTCCGGCGCGGCGGTGGCCTGGGTGACCGACCCGATGCACGGCAACACCTTCGAGGCGGCCTCCGGGCACAAGACCCGCCGCTTCGACGACGTGCTGGACGAGGTCAAGGGCTTCTTCGAGGTCCACAAGGCGCTCGGCACCCACCCCGGTGGCATCCACGTGGAGCTGACCGGCGACGACGTCACCGAGTGCGTGGGCGGCGGCGACGAGATCTTCGTCGACGACCTCCACCAGCGCTACGAGACGGCCTGTGACCCGCGGTTGAACCGCAGCCAGTCGTTGGACCTGGCGTTCCTGGTGGCGGAGATGTACCGGGACCAGTGAGTGATCTGGGGCGCGGATCACACCGGAATCCGCGCCCCTTCCACTTTTGCGACGTCCGGAGGATGGGTAAGGTTAGGTTTGCCTCACCGGATACGGGATGGCAGTGACAGGGCGATTCCGTCGGGAGGTGAGCCGGGTGTACGTCTGCAGTTGCTTCGGCATCACCGAGCAGCAGGTCAAGCAGCACGCGGAGAGCGGTGCGTGCACGCCGCGCCAGGTGGCTTCCGCCTGCAAGGCGGGCACCGACTGCGGCTCGTGCGTGCGTCGGATCCAGGCCATCCTCGGCCGCGGTGCTTGCCCGCGCCGCGAACCGATCGGCCAGGGCCGGCCCGCTCCGGCGCCGCTGCGTGAGGCGGCGGCCTAGCTCTCCGGTTGCTCGATGAGCTGCGCGATGTAGAGCGCCTCGCCGAGTTTCTCCACCAGCTCCAGCTGGGTGTCGAGGTAGTCGATGTGGTGTTCCTCGTCGGCGAGGATGTCCTCGAAGATGTTCGCGGACGTGATGTCGCCCTTCTCGCGCATCAGTTTGATGCCGCGCCGGAGCCGGTCGATCGCCTCCACCTCGATCTGCCGGTCCGCCTCGAACATCTCCCGGACGGTCTGTCCCACGCGCACGTGGAAGAGCCGCTGGTAGTTGGGCAACCCCTCCAGGAACAGGATCCGGTCGGTGAGCACCTCGGCGTGCTTCATCTCGTCGAACGACTCGTGCCGCGTGTACTTGGCGAGTTTCGCCCAGCCGAAGTTCTCCTGCATCTTCGCGTGCAGGAAGTACTGGTTGATCGCGGTCAGCTCGGCGGTGAGCTGCTCGTTGAGGAACTCGATGACTTCGGGGTCGCCCTGCATCGCAGCGGCTCCTTCCACACGGGGACGGGGGTGTGCGGCGGCATGATTGCACCGGAGACGAAGATCGTCCAGTAAGTGCATGCTTAGTGAGTAAATCCCGTGTTGATGACTGTTGTCCTCTTTGCGCACGGGTGGTCAAGGGCAGTGCCCGAGGTCTGTCAGGATGGGTACATGGGGCATCCGGTGGAGCGAGAGTCTGGAGCAGCGGCAGGGTCAGAGCTTCCGCCGGGGCAGCGGCTCCAACGGGGTTGGCCGGTCACGCACTACGGGCCCGTGCCGAAGTTCCGTCCCGAGCGCTGGGAGTTCCGGGTCTTCGGCGCTACTGCCGACGGCGACAAGCGCACCTGGAACCACGAGGAGTTCACGGCCCTGCCGTACACCACCGTGGTGGCGGATCTGCACTGCGTGACCAAGTTCAGCATGATCGGCGCGGAGTGGGGCGGCGTCCCGGCCCGCGCGATCCTCGACCTGGCCCCGCCCGCGCCGGACGCCACCCATGTGATGGTCTGGGCGGAGTACGGGTTCAGCGCGAACCTGCGCATCGCGGACTTCGTTTCCGGCCGCACGATCTTCGCCACCCACAAGGACGGTGAACTCCTCACCGCCGAGCACGGTTTCCCGGTCCGGCTGATCGTGCCCCACCTGTATGCGTGGAAGGGCCCGAAGTGGGTTCGGGGCGTGGAATACATGACCGCCGACCGCCGGGGCTTCTGGGAAGAACGCGGCTATCACAACATCGGCGACCCCTGGAAGGAACAGCGCTACTCCTACCAGGAGGAGCCGGGGGACGGCCCGGAGCTCTGATCGGCGGGCCCCGGTTGACGGCGGACGTGCCCGCTGCGCGCCTCGTCGGCGCGTCCCACGTGCCGTTGCAGAGTGCGGACCGCCCCGAGTCCGCCTCACCCGTCTCGGAGCTGCTTCAGCCTTTCCACGTCCGCCACGTGCCCCTCCTTGCCGCCCGGGGTCTCGATGATCAGCGGGACGCCCGCCGTCGCCGGATGGGCCATCAGGGAGCGGAAGGGATCCTCGCCGATGTGCCCAGCCCCGATGTTCTCGTGCCGGTCCTTGTGCGCGCCCACCACGTCCTTGGAGTCGTTGGCGTGGATCAGCTTCAGGCGGCCCTCGCCGACGGTGTCCACCAGCAGATCAAGCGTCTGGTGCATGCCGCTCGGCCCGGTCAGGTCGTGTCCGGCGGCGAAGACGTGGCAGGTGTCCAGGCACACGCCCAGCTTGGGATGGGCATCCAGCGCCGCGAAGTACGGGCCGAAGTCCCAGGCGCGCGAGCACAGCGAGGCACCCTGCCCGGCGGTCGACTCCAGCAGCAGGAACGGGTCGTCGTCATGGGTCAGCTCGTCCAGCAGTGGCAGCAGTTCCTCACGCACCTGCTTCAGGGCCACCTCCCGGGCCCGACCGCCGGTCGCGCTCCCGGTGTGTACGACCACGCCCAGAGCGCCGATCTCCCGCCCGCGCCGCAGGGAGTGCCGCAGCGACTCCACCGACCGCTCCACAGTCGCCCGGGTGTGCGAACCGAAGTTGATCAGATACGGTGCGTGCACGTACGCCGGGATCGCCCCTTCGGCGCAGGCCTCACGGAAGGCCTGGTCCTGCCGCGGGTTCCCGGCGGGCGTCGCCCAGCCGCGCGGATTGGCGACGAAGACCTGCACGGTCTCCGCCTTCAGGTCTCGGGCGTATGACAGCCCCACCGAGTGCAGGCCGCCGGCCACGGGGACATGACCGCCCACCGGGTTGCGGGGAAGGGACGACTGAACAGGATTCACCCGTTCAGGGTGCCATGCCGACCCGGTGACCCGGACCGCGGTTCCCCGGTGGTCCGGGTCACCGGATGGTGATCCTGATCGTCGACCCCTTGGGTGCCGTGTCACCGGCCGCCACCGACTGCTTCCTCACGGTGTCGCCGAACAGCCCGAGCAGCCCGCGGTCCTCTTTCACCTTGAACCCGGCACCCTCAAGCGCCTTGTGCGCGTCGTCCACACTGTCCCCGACCACGTCCGGGACCTCGACCATCTCCGGCCCCTTGGACAGGGTCAGCGTCACCGTGTCGCCCTCGGCGGCTTGGCTGCCGTCACCGGGGCTCTGCGCGGCGACCTTGCCCTTGTCGTACTCGGAGTTGATCCGCTCGGTGGCGAGCTTCACCTTCAGCCCGGCGTCCGCCAGTTCTTGCCTCGCGCTGTCCAGGTCGTCGCCGGTGACGTCAGGCACGTCGATCGGGCTGCCCTGGCTGACCGTCAGCGCGATCGCCGACCCCGCGTGCCGTTTGGTGCCCGCCCCTGGCGTCGTGGTGATCACGGACCCTTGGGGGACGTCCTCGCTGAACTCCCGGGTGACCATGCCTGGCTCAAGGCCGTCCGCCTTCAGCCGCGCCTGCGCCTCGGTGAGCGGGAGGCCCGCCAGACCCGGCACGCTGACCGTCTCCGGGCCGCGCGAGACGGTCAGGGCCACCGAGCCGTGGTCCCGGATACGGGCACCGGGTGCCGGGTCGGTGCTGATGACCGCGCCGCGCTCGACGGTGTCGTCGTACGCGCGCCTGACCTGCCCGACGTCGAGCCCGGCCTGCTTCAGCCGCTCCCTGGCCTGCGTCTCCGTCTTCGACAGCAACGGCGGGACCTTCGTGAACTGGCCGGAGTTGACGTACCAGACCCCGGCACCCGCGCCGAACACCACCAGGACGGCCGCGACCACTGCCAGCACCGCCCGTCGGGGCCGGGGCAGGCGCCGCCGGGGCGGCGCGGGCGGGGTCTGGAACCGGGTGGTGTGCGCGATCCCGTCCCCGCTGCCGCCGTCGCCCAGGGGCAGTGGGCTCGGCACGGTCGGCGAGCGCGGGATCACGCTCGTGCGGTCCTCGGCGTTGTCGTGCTCCGCGGTGAGTGCCTGCGGGGGGAGGGCGTCAAGCTGCTCTTCGCTCAGCTCCTGGCGCGCCGCGCGCACCCGCGCGAGCAGCGCCACGGCGTCGGGCGGCCGGGCCTCCGCATCGCGTGCCGCAGCCGCCGCGACCAGTTCGTCCAGCTGGTACGGCAGCCCCGGCACCAGGCTGGAGGGCGGCGGCACGTCCTCGTTGATGTGCTGGTAGAGCACTTGGGCGGGGGAGTCACCCGAGTGCGGTTTCCCTCCCGTCAACATCTCGTAGAGGACGACACCGCACGCGTAGACGTCGACGCGCGGATCGGTGGTGCCCTGCTCGATCTGCTCGGGTGCGAGGTACGACACGGTCCCGAGTACGGCGCCCGTGGTGCTGGTCACCGTGTCCACGGACCGGACCAGCCCGAAGTCGGCCACCTTGACCCGGCCGTCATCCCCTATCAGCACGTTCTCGGGCTTCATGTCCCGGTGCACGAACCCGGCCCGGTGCGCCGCGCCGAGTGCGGCGAGCACGGGTTCGAGGATGTCCAGCGCGGCCCGCGGCTGCACCGCAGAGCGCTCGCGCAGCACGTCGCGCAGGGTGCACCCGGCGACGTACTCCATCGCCAGGTAGACGTACGACCCGTCGGTGCCCTGGTCGAAGACCTGCACCACGTTGGGATGGTCGAGCCGGGCGACAGACTTGGCTTCCCGGATGAACCGCTCGACGAAGGTTCCGTCGGCCGCGAGTGTCGGGTGCATCACCTTCAGCGCGAGAACGCGGTCCAGGCGGGTGTCCAGGGCCCGGTAGACCGTGGCCATACCGCCGGCCGCGATCCGCGCGTCGACGCGGTACCGGCCGTCGAGCACCTGCCCGACGAGGGGGTCCTGAAGGGTCGTATCCACGCAAGTGAGTCTACGAGGACCGATCGGCACAACCGTCCGGCGAGGGGTCCCGGGGACGGAATGCAGCAGAGCTGTGACCGTCGTGCGACGCCGACTGCGACCGGAAGGCGGGGCGCTCGGGATCCAGGTGGGCGCGGCCCCCGGTGGGCGAGGACGCCTCGGCGAAGTGGCGGCGCGGAATCCGCCCCGCCAGCCGGGCCAGCCGACCCGCCGCCACTGCGTGCTTCATGGCCGTGGCCATCAGCTCCGGCTCCTGAGCCCGGGTCACCGCGGACGCCAGCATCACGCCCGCGCACCCCAGCTCCATCGCCAGCGCCGCGTCGGACGCCGTACCGGCCCCGGCGTCCAGGATCACCGGCACCCGTGCGTGCTCGACGATCAGCTCGAAATTGTGCGGGTTGCGGATCCCCAGACCGGACCCGATCGGCGAGCCGAGCGGCATCACCGCGGCACAGCCGACGTCCTCCAGCTTCCGCGCGAGGACAGGGTCGTCGTTGGTGTACGGCAGCACCGTGAACCCCTCGTCCACCAGCGTCTCCGCGGCCTCCAGCAACTCCACCGGGTCCGGCAGCAGGGTCCGCTCGTCGGCGATGACCTCCAGCTTGATCAGGTCCGTGCCCAGCGCCTCCCGGGCCAGCCGGGCGGTCAGGACGGCCTCCCCGGCGGTGTAGCAGCCCGCCGTGTTCGGCAGCACCCGGATGTCCAGCTTCTCCAGCAGCGACAGCACCGAGCCGCGTACGGACGGGTCCACCCGCCGCATCGCGACCGTCGTGAGTTCCGTACCGGAGGCGGTTAGTGCCCGTTCCAGAACGTCCAGGCTGGGCGCACCACCGGTGCCCATGATCAGCCTGGACCCGAAGGGCACACCCCCGAGGGTGAAGCGGTCGTCGGCCATGGGTCAGCCTCCTTGCACGGCGGTGAGGACTTCGACGCGGTCGCCCTCGGCGAGCGCGGTGGCCGCCCACCGGGCGCGCGGCACGACGGTCTCGTTGACCGCGGCCGCCACCCCTGAGGATGCCGCGGTGAGGGTCCTGACGAGGGAGTCGAGAGCGGTGCCCGAGGCGACGTCCCGGCGCTCCCCGTTGACGGCGATGGTGATGCGGACGCTCATGCGGGCAGCTCCATGGGTACGGCGCCGAAGCGCTGCGGTGTGAACGGGCGGGCCTCTTCCGGCAGCTCACCGCCGGCCAGCACCTGCGCCAGCACATCCCCGGTGACCGGTGTGAGTAGTACCCCGTTGCGGTAGTGCCCGGTGGCCAGCAGCAGCCCGTCCAGACCGGACGGGCCGAGCAACGGCGCGTTGTCCGGGGAGCCGGGACGCAGCCCGGCCCGTGTCTCGGCGAGGGGCAGTTCCGTGATCCCCGGCACCAGCTCATGGGCGTCGCGCAGCAGCTCGTACACACCGCCCGCGGTGACCGTGGTGTCCCAGCCGAGTTCCTCGCTGGTCGCGCCGACGACCAGTTCGCCGTTCTCCCGGGGCACCAGGTAGACCTGGCTGCCGCGCACCACGGCCCGCACGGTCCGGTTCAGGAAGGGCGCGTACCGGCGGGGCACGGTCAGCCGCAGCACCTGGCCCTTCACCGGTCGCACCGGCGGTAGTAGGGCGTCCGGCACGCCCGCGAGCTGCCCGCTCAGGCTGCCGGCCGCGAGCACCACCTGCCCCGCGCGCAGCTCGGTGCCGTCCGCCGTCGTCGCCCCGGCAGCCCGGTCCCGTACCACGTCCAGCCGTTCGGCCCATACGCGGTGGAACACCACCCCGGCCCGTTCGCAGGCGGCCATCAGGGCCGCTGTCAGCCGCCGTGGGTCGATCTGGTGATCACCGTCGACCCGCAGTCCGCCACGCACCCCGGGCGCGAGCATCGGTTCCAGGCGCCGGCAGTCCCGCCCCGACAGCCACACCGAATCAAGCCCCGAGCGCTGCTGGAGAGCATGCAGCTCGCGCAGGTGGGCGCGGTCGTCGGCGTCGAGCGCGACGGCGAGCGTGCCGCAGCGGCGGTAGCCGAGGTCGTGGCCGGTCAGCTCGGTCAGCTCGGCCGCGAAGTCCGGGTAGCGGCGGGCTGATTCCAGGTTCAGCGCGAGGAGCGTCTCCTCGCCGTAGTGCAGTTCACTGACCGCGGCCAGCATTCCGGCCGCCACCTGCGCGGCCCCACCGCCCGGTTCGGGGTCCAGTACGGCCGTGGTCAGCCCGCGCTGCGCCGCGCGCCAGGCCGTGACCAGGCCGATGATTCCGCCCCCGATGACGAGGACGTCGGACGTACGTGACGACATGGGCGTCCAGCCCCTCCCTTCGCCGGCATGACCCGGATCAGGTTCGTACGGTCGGAGGCCGCCAGCCTCCCTCTCAGCCCGGTGCGTCCAGGCTCCCGCGAGTGCTTGTACGGTGGCCACCCTAGCCCGCACCGGTCGCCCCCCGTAAGGGAGCCCTGTGCCGTGACCCACTCGTTGGACGGACTCGTCCTCGCCCCCGTCAGTGACCAGGCCGCGGGTCAGGTGGGCACCCGCACGCGGTGTGCGTACCGCGAGAAGGACGACGTGGTCTCGGCCGAGTACGCAGGGGGCGACGTCGTGCGCGGCCACTTGGTCGGTACCCGTGCGGCCGACCGGCTGGACTTCCGGTACGTGCAGCTCAGGACCGACGGGACGACGGCCTCGGGGCACCGCGTGTCGGTGGTCGTGGAGCTGCCCGACGGGCGGATACGCCTGGAGGAGACCTGGAAGGGGGAGTCCGGGCCGGGTGCTGGCACGAGTGTTGTGGAACAGGTCACCGCGCATGCCCCATGACTGACGGTTCGTCAGTTGTCTATGGTGATCGGGTGAGCGAGCAGACAGTACATGAGGGCGGGCCACGAGTACGGCGTGTGGTCGTCGTCGGTGCGGGCATGGCCGGGGTGCAGACCGCCATCGCCCTGCGGGAACAAGGCTTCAAGGGCGGCGTGAAAGTCATCGGCGCCGAGCCGCACCAGCCGTACGATCGGCCGCCGCTGTCGAAAGCCGTGCTGCTCGGCAAGGCCGAGGACTCCGCCTTCGACGTCGACTTCGAGTCGCTCGGTGTGGAGCTGCGACTCGGCTGCGAAGTCCGGGCGCTGCGTCCCACCGACCACGAGCTGGACACCGAGGCCGGTCCGGTGCCGTACGACGTGCTGGTGCTCGCCATCGGTGCCGAACCGGTCACGCTGCCCGGCACCGAGGGGGTGCCGGGCGTGCACCTGCTGCGCACCCTGGACGACGCCGAACGGTTGCGGCCCGTGCTCGCCCGACAGCATGACATCGTGGTCGTGGGCGCGGGTTGGATCGGAGCCGAGTTCGCCACGGCCGCCCGCGAGGCCGGCTGCGCGGTGACGGTCGTGGAGGCCGCCGGCCAGCCGCTCGCGGGCGCCCTGCCCGCGGAGGTGGCCGCGCCCATGGCCACTTGGTACGCCGACAGCGGCGCCGAGCTGCGCACCCACGTGCGGGTGGAGCGT
Organism: Streptomyces pluripotens; assembly: GCF_000802245.2. Taxonomy (NCBI): domain Bacteria; kingdom Bacillati; phylum Actinomycetota; class Actinomycetes; order Kitasatosporales; family Streptomycetaceae; genus Streptomyces; species Streptomyces pluripotens. The sequence goes on along the minus strand of NZ_CP021080.1, from coordinate 1,681,028 downwards.
GTCGAGCCGGGCGCAGTGGTGCTCGCCGACGGCACGCGGTTGCCCGCCGGGGCCGTCGTCGTCGGGATCGGTGCCCGGCCCGCCACCGGCTGGCTGGCCGGTTCCGGTATCGAGCTGGGCGCACAGGGCGAGATCCTTGCCGACGCCCATCTGCGCACCTCGCTGCCGGACGTGTACGCCGTCGGCGACTGCGCGTCCTTCCCCTCGGCCCGCTACGGCGAACGGCTGCTCGTCCATCACTGGGACAACGCGCTGCAGGGACCGCGCACGGTGGCCGCCAATATCCTGGGTGGCACTCCGACCGCATACGATCCGGTGCCGTACTTCTGGTCGGAGCAGTTCGGCCGCTTCGTCCAGTACGCCGGCCACCACGCTGCTGCTGACCGCATGGTGTGGCGCGGTGACCCGTCGAGTCCGTCCTGGACGGTGTGCTGGCTGCGCGAGGACCGGCTGGTGGCCCTGCTGGCGGTGGGCCGGCCGCGCGACCTGGCGCAGGGGCGACGGCTGATCGAGACCGGCCCTCGCATGGATCCCGAGGCGATCGCGGACCCGGCCCGGCCCTTGAAGGGCGCCACGGCCGGCTGAGGCGCCCTCGCGCTTCGCGGACCGGGGCCGGCACCCGTGCCCACCGGCACGTCGTTTCGGTGGACCGAGCAACCGCGTGCCGGCCCGGGCGGCCCTGGTGTGCTCCGGCGCGCCGTCCGGGTGGACCCGCCTGATTTCCGCCTGTCAGTGGGGGATGGCAGGCTAGTTCCGTGACCGAGATTGACGCAAAGATCGATGTTCTCGTCCCCGCCTGGCTCACTCTCCCCGACATCGCCGAACAGCTCGGCGTCGAGGTGACGCGTGTGCGGCAGCTGGTCAAGGAGGGGCAGCTGATCGCCGTACGCCGCGGCGAGAACCGGGCGCTGCACGTCCCCGCCGCCTTCATCGACGGGGACAAGGTCGTCAAGGGCCTGTTCGGGACCTTGACGCTCCTGCGGGATGACGGGTTCACGGTCGAAGAGATGATCGAGTGGCTCTTCACTCCCGACCCGACCCTGCCCGGCACCCCCGCTCAGGCCCTGAGCGAGAATCGCGGCACGGAGGTGAAGCGCCGGGCCCAGGCGCTCGCCGTCTGAGCCGATCCGAACCAGGGGGTGGTGTGCGGGCTCCGGGCCCGCACACCACCCGCAGAACCACCAGGTGCACCGACCGTCGGGTGCACCGGCCGCCAGGCAGCACCGACCAGGGGGGACCCGCCCATGTCCGACACCGCCCGCGCCGCGCTCGCCGACGCCCGTCTGTACCTCTGCACGGACGCCCGCAAGCGCCAGGGCGATCTTGCCGAGTTCCTGGACGCGGTCCTGGCCGGCGGTGTCGACATCGTGCAGCTGCGCGACAAAGGACTGGAGGCCGGTGAGGAGCTGGAGCACCTGGCGGTCTTCGCCGACGCCTGCGCCCGGCACGGAAAGCTCCTCGCGGTCAACGACCGGGCAGACGTCGCCCACGCCGCCGGCTCCGATGTGCTGCACCTCGGCCAGGGCGATCTGCCCGTGCCCGCGGCCCGGGCGGTCCTCGGTGAGGATGTGCTGATCGGCCGTTCCACACATGCCGAGGCCGAGGCAGCCGCAGCCGCCGTACAGGAGGGCGTCGACTACTTCTGCACCGGTCCGTGCTGGCCCACCCCCACCAAGCCCGGCCGCCACGCCCCCGGCCTCGACCTCGTCCGGTACACCGCGGGCCTCGGTACCGACCGTCCCTGGTTCGCCATCGGCGGTATCGACCTCGGCAACCTGGACCGGGTGCTGGACGCCGGCGCCCGCCGGGTCGTGGTGGTGCGGGCGATCACGGAAGCGGACGACCCGGGTGCCGCGGCGGCCGAGTTCACCAAGCTGCTTCGGCAGGTCTAGCGGATTGTGCGGGGCGCCTCCCGGGGCGCCGGCCCAGGGCCGTTGTCCACGGAGTGGACAGAAAATCGACAAATCAGGCAAATTTCCCACGCTTGGTTGGGGGACGGCCCGCCCCTGGCTAACCTGCCGGTATGGCCCTTGGAACCGCATCCACCAGGACCGATCGCGCGCGCACCGTGCGCGACATCCTGGCCACCGGCAAGACGACGTACTCGTTCGAGTTCTACGCGCCGAAGACCCCCACGGGTGAGCGGAACCTGTGGAACGCGCTTCGCAGGGTCGAGGCGGTGGCCCCCGACTTCGTCTCCGTCACCTACGGCGCCGGCGGCTCCACCCGTGCGACCACGGTCAAGGAAACCCAGCAGATCGTTGTCGACACCACCCTCACCCCGGTCGCTCACCTGACTGCGGTCGACCACTCCATCGCCGAACTGCGCAACATCATCGGCCAGTACGCGGACGCCGGCATCCGCAACATGCTGGCGGTGCGCGGTGATCCGCCCGGGGATCCCATGGGCGACTGGATCCCGCACCCCAAGGGCCTGACCTACGCGGCCGAACTCGTCCGGCTCATCAAGGAGTCCGGCGACTTCTGCGTGGGGGTCGCCGCGTTCCCGGAGATGCACCCGCGGTCCAGGAACTGGGACTCCGACGTCTCCCACTTCGTGGACAAGTGCCGGGCGGGCGCCGATTACGCCATCACACAGATGTTCTTCCAGGCGGAGTCGTACCTGCGGCTGCGTGACCGGGTGGTGTCCGCGGGCTGCGACACCCCGGTCATCCCGGAGGTTCTGCCGGTCACCAGCGTGAAGATGCTGGAGCGGCTGCCCAAGCTCAGCAACGCCCATGTCCCGGACGCGCTGAAAGAGCGGATCCTCACAGCGAAGGACGATCCGGCGGCGGTACGCTCCATCGGTATCGAGTTCGCCACGGAGTTCTGCGCACGGCTGCTTGCCGAGGGAGTGCCCGGACTGCACTTCATCACGCTCAACAACTCCACGGCGACGCTGGAAATCTACGAGAACCTGGGCCTGCACCACCCTCCGCAGGCCTAGACCGGTCGCACCGCGATACGACACACTGCGTAGCGGCCGCTGGGAGAGGGGCGTACATGGGCTGGACGGTCCTCTACATTGCGTTCGGCATCGTCGCACTGTGGTTGCTCGGTGAGGTGTTGCTGCAGTACAAGGCGCGCCTGCGATGGCGGCTGCTCGCGTTCGTCGGCTTCCTCGGTGTCGTACTCGGTGTGCTGATCCCGTCCGTCGTCGTCATCGGTATCGGGGCGATCGCCTTCGCGGTGGGGCAGACCTACGTCACGCTGTCGTTCCGTCGCGGCTTCGCCGCCGGCTGGGCGGTCAAGCGCCCCGGTTCCGAGTCCGGCGGCAGCAAGCGCCGCCGGGGCAAGGCGGACCGGCGCGGCCCGGCTCCGGAGGACTCCGGCTCGGGCACGACCGATCCGGAAGAGGACCACACGGCCAGCCCTGACGACCACGGTGACGACTACGCCGACAGCTACGCCGACAGCTACACCGACGGCTACGGCGATGACTACGACTACGACCGCGACGACGTCTTCACCCCGGCCCGCCCCGTCGGCCGCGCCGCCGAGACCACCGCCGTCTACGAGCCGGAGCCCCTGCCCGAGGACACCGGCAACTACGGTGTCTACGGTGACACCGCCTACGCAGCAACCGCTCAGCCGTCGGGCGACGAGCAGCAGAGCCATGCGTATGACTACTCCGGTGACTACTCCGGCTACGCCCAGCAGGGCTACGGCTACGACGACGGGGGCCGACAGCAGGGCTACGCGAACTACTCCGACCCGTACGTCGGCAGCCAGCCGTACGGTGACCCCTCGTACGGCACCGGATACGGGCAGCAGTACGGCCAGCAGGGCTACTCCCCGGACTCCTACGCCACCGGCGGCTACGGCGAAACGCCGGCCGACGGGGTGTGGATGCCCCAGCAGCGCGCCGATGAGACCTACGGCGGAGAACTCCCGCAGGAGCAGCCGTACCCGTACCAGGCGGGCGGGCAGCAGCCGCAGGGCGGCGCCGGGTACGACGAGCAGTACCGTTTCTGAAGGCCTCGGGCCGGCGGGCCCAGAGGCCTTCGAGCCGACCTCACTGGGAGCCGCGGAAGTTCGGCCCCTCCACGATCAGCCCCGCGACCAGCGCACCCGACATGCCCGCGTGCGGCAGACCTCCCCCGGGGTGGGACCACCCGCCGGCGGTGAACAGCCCCGGTATCGCCGTGGTGTTGGCCGGGTGCAGCACGCCCTCGGGTGCCGCCAGCGCCGGCGGCGGAACCGCACCACCCGCAGCGCCCGTTTCCCGCTCGGTGTCCACAGGGGTGCGGACCTCGCGCCACAGCATCCGTGCGCGCAGTCCGGGCACGGCGCGTTCAGCGGCGGTGACCATCCGGTCCGCGAAGGCGTCGGCGGCCCCTGGCGCGGCCCAGTCGTACTCGGCGGCGGACGGCACCGTCGCCGTCAGCACCATGGACTCGTGCTCCCCGTTGGGCCGCAGGGCCGGGTCGTCCGGCCGGTCGACCACGACCGTCGGCAGGTCGGGCAGCGTCCCGTGCCGGAACAGTTCCAGATCACCCCCGCCGTCGGTCGCGTGCACCACCGTGCGGTGCGCGGTGTTCGGCTCGCGCGCACCACGCAGCGCCAGGCATACGACCACCCGCCCCGGGCAGCGGTCCTCGGCCTCCGGCTCGACGGCCCCGGGCCCGTACGGCTTCCGGTCCGTCAGACCGCGCAGGCGCCAAGGGCCGGTGCCGACGACGACGTCCGCCTCCGCCACGGTTTCTCCCCCGGTACCCGCAGCCCGGGAGGCATCCCCGCCCAGTTCCACCCCGGCCGCCCGGCCGTCCTCGTCGAGAATCCGGGTGACTTCGGCACCGAAGACGAATTCCACCCGCCGCTCCCGGCACCGCTCGTAGACCGCGCGAGCCAGCTCCCGGATTCCGCCGCGCACGTACCAGGTGCCGAAGGCGTGCTCCAGGTAAGGCAGCACGGCCGCGCTCGCCGGGGCCACCTCGGGATCGACACCGTGCGCGAGGGCGTAGCCGTCCAGTAGCTCCCTCAGGCGGGGGTCCCGCAGTTCCCAGGCGCCGATCTCGTGCAGCGCGACCGCGCGCCGGGTGCGCAGCAGCCGCCTGTGCGGAACGCTCGGATACGGCTCCTTGCTGGCCAGCACCTGCCAATTGGGCCACAGCGGTTCCTCCAGCAGTGGCCTGCGGGTGCGCTCCCACGCTTCGCGGGCCCGCACCAGGAAGTCGCCCCAGCGCTCACCCGCCCTTGCTCCCAGCGCCTCGTCCAGGGCGGCTACGACCCCGGCGCGCGAGGCGTTCGGCAAGGACGCCTCGGTGCCGTCCGAGAAGACGTGCCGCGCCGCCGGGTCCACCTGGACCAGTTCGACACAGTCCTCCAGCGCCTCCTTGCCGGTCTTGACGAACAGGTCGCGGTACACGGCCGGAAGCGTCAGCAGCCCCGGACCGGTGTCGAAGCGGAACCCGTCCCGCTCGAACCGGCGCACCGCGCCGCCGTACGTCTCCGTGCGCTCGTACACCACCACCCGGTGGCCCGCAACGGCCAGCCGGGCGGCGGCTGCCATCGCGCCCATCCCGGCGCCGATCACCGCAATCCGTGCCATGCCCGCGACTCTATCGGCCGCCACCGACAGCCCGGCCGATGGGCGGTCGACCGCGCGGACCGGACCCCCAGGCACCTGCGGGCGCGTCTGAGTACGCGTACTCAGACCAGCGAATGAGTATGTGCGCGGATGAGGCGCCGGGTGCGGAGACGAGACAGTGGAGGCACGGCAAGGGGCGTGGCCCGGCACCGCCGACACGGGGCGGCGGAACGGCGCCCGCCCACCGGCCGCTCCTTCCGCCGATCCGTCGGCGGAAGCGAGACACGGGGGTCCGGGGGAAGACCGCCACGGGGGGAGGAAGGCGCCGGTCCGGTTGCGGGTCGGCGCCTTCCTCGTCGTCTGTCCGGGGCTGGCCCGGTGCGGACCTCGACGCCCCGCTCAGGCACTTCCGCTGACCCGGCCCTGGAGCAGCCGGGACAGCGCCGCGTGGACGTCGTCCAGGGAGCGCTCCGGCTGGAAGGACTTCCAGTCCAGCGCGGCCACCAGGACCATGCCGACCAGCGCGGCGGCCGTCAGCTGCACGTCGATCTCCTCACTGAACTCGCCGGCTGCCACGCCCTCGCGCAGCACCTCCTCGACCACCGCGACGGCCTCCTGCCGGACCACCATGAGCGTCGACTGCCAGGCCCGGTTGGTACGCCATAGCTCGGCCACGTACAGCTGGGTGAAGGCCGGGTACCGGTCGATGAAGACCAGACCCGCGCGGACCATCGCATCCAGCGCGTCCACCCTGCTGCCACCCGCATGGGCGGTCCCTTCGGCCGCCTCCCGGAGGGACGCGGTGAGGAGTTCCACGCCGTGCCGCAGCAGTTCCTCGAAGAGGACCGACTTGCTCGCGAAGTTGTAATAGACCGTGCCCTTGGCGACTCCGGCCCGCTCGGCGATCTCGTCCACAGTGGTCGCGGAGAAGCCCTGCTCGGCGATGAGCGTGACGGCCGCTTCGTAGAGCTTCTGCCGGGTGGCCTCGCGACGCGTGCTGCCGCCGGACCTGGCGCTGCTGCTTTCCATGGCCCTGATTGTCACAGGTACTCGCGCTTGCAGGGGCCTCTCGGGGATCACAGGCTCAGCTCCGGGTGCAGCCGGTCCAGCGTCCACACCTGCCGGCGCCGGGCCGTCAGGGCGGTCAGCGCGAGGGCTCCCACCGTGAACGCGGTGAGCACGCCGCAGGCCTGCCACACCGGACCGAGTCCGCCGCCGGTGATCAGCCGCCGCAAGGCCTCCACGATGTAGCTCATCGGCAGGAAGGGGTGGATCGCGGTGAAGAAGCCGGGGCTGGTCTCCACGGGGTACGTGCCGCCCGCCGAAGTCAGCTGGAGCATCAGCAGCGCCAGCACCAGGATCCGGCCCGCCGCGCCGAAGCGGGCGTTCAACCACTGCACGATCGCCGCGAAACAGGTGGTGACCAGGGACAGGAAGCCGATCGTGCCGGCCGCGCGCGTCATCTGCAGACCGATCGACCAGTGCAGCACAGCCATCAGGGCGGCCACCTGCAGGACTCCCACCGCGACCACCGGTAGCCAGCCCGCGAACGCGATCCGCCAGGCGGAGGAACCGGCTGCGAGGGCACGCCGGTTGAGCGGCGGGATGAGCATGTAGGCGACCATCGCGCCCACCCACAGGGACAGCGGGATGAAGTACGGGGCGAACCCGGTGCCGTAGTTCGGTGCCTCGTGCAGGTCGTGGGAGGCAAGGCGGACCGGGTCGGCCATCACGCCGGTGCGCCGGTCACGGTCCTGCTTGTCGTAGTCCGGGATCTTTTTTGCGCCGTCGTGCAGCCCACCCGCGAGTCGCCCGGAGCCGTCGGACAGCTTGTACAGGCCGCTGTTCAGGGCCTGGGCGCCCGATTCGGCCCTGCCGATGCCCTGGTCCAGCTCGACCGAACCGGTCCGGGCGGTGCCGAGCCCGGTGTGCAGCTCCTCGGCCCCGGCGGCGACCCTGTGCGCGCCGTCGTTCAGTTCGTTGATCTTCTTGACGGCGTCGTTGACGTCTTCGGCGAGGTGCGGTGCGCGCTCGGCCAGGGCCTCGGCCTGCTTCTGCAGGGCACCGAGGTTGTCCCGCATGGCCTTCAGATCGCCGTCCTGGTCCGCGATCAGCGTGTTGAGGTCGTCGGCGACGGTGGCCACCTCGGCCGCTGCTTGCTTCGCCCGCTTCAGTTCCGGGCAGAACGGGTCGGGGACGGTGGCGGTCGCGCACCGCACCCGGTAGATCTCGTCCAGGACGGCGGCGGACGTGTGGGCGGTCTCCGCGGCGCCCGGCGCTAGTTTCACCAGCACATCGAGGTTGTCCTTGACCGTCTTGGCCGAGTCGGCGACCAGCCGGGCGGTGTCCTGGATGGTCTTTGCGTCGGTCTTCAGGAACGGTCCTGCCTCGGCGTAGCCGTTGTTGACCTTGTCGGCGAGCGACTGGGTGCCGTCGGCGACCTGACGGGAACCGTCCTCCAGGTCGCCGGCACCCGAATCGAGCTTCTTCAGCCCTGCGGCGAGCTTGCCGCTGCCGCTCTTGGCGTCCTTCAGGCCGTCGGCGAGGTCCTTGGAGCCCTTCTCCGCCTTCCCGATGCCGCTGTTCAGCTTGTCAGCGCCCTGGGCTGCGGTGACGGTCTGGTCGTGGATGTCGGCGAAGGAAATGAAGATCTTGTCCAGGAAGGCGCGGGAGGACTTCGTGGACGCGGCCGAGCGCACCTCGTTGAAGACGTTCCGGGAGATCTGGCCGACGATGTAGTTGTTCGCGTCGTTGGTGCGCACCCGCAGGGCGCCGGTCTCGGGGGAGTCGCCCGAACTCGAGGCGATCCGCTGACTGAAGTCGGCGGGCATGGTCAGCGAGAGGTAGTAGGTGCCGTCCTCGATGCCCTTGCGGGCCTCTTCGTCGCTCACCTCGTGCCACTCGAAGGTCCGGCTCGTGTGCAGCCCTTCGACGATGTCGTCACCGACGGTGATCTTCTTGCCGTCCGACGTGGCGCCCTTGTCGTCGTTCACCAGGGCGACCGGGACGCGGTCCAGGCGGCCGTACGGGTCCCAGAACGACCACAGGTACAGCGCGCCGTAGAGCAGGGGAAGGACAAGCAGCGCGACCAGTGCGGCGCGCGGCAGCCTTCCACGGCCGAATCGCCTCAGCTCAAGCGCGGCCAGCCTCGGTGAGCGCATCGTCATCCTCCTTCCGGTCGTGCTGGTCGTGCTGGTCGGTTCCGTCGTCTTCGTGGCCGGTCCGGTCGTGTGCGTCGTGTTCCTGGTCGCTGCTCTCGCCCCGGTCGTTCTTCCGTTCGCCCTTGGCGTCGCTCTCGCGGGTGGCCACGGTCACGCAGTTCAAGGGAGCGGACCGGCACACGGCCATGACCGTCGTCCCCGCGCGCGTGAGGGACCGGAGCAGTTCCCAGATCTCGGTGCGCTCGGCGTCGGAGAGCTTCGTGTCGATGTCGTCCACGCCGAGCAGCCGTGGCTCGCCCAGGAGGGCCAGAGCGATGGACAGACGCAGTTCCGCTGGACGCTCCAGGTCGCGTATGGGTGTCCGGGAGCCCTTGGACAGGGAGTCGAGGTCGAGTCCGGCAGCGTCCAGGGCCGCGTCGACGCGCAGCCGTGCGTCGAGCGCACGCTGGGCCCGGGGCCGGAGCAACTCGCGCAGGGAGTCGCCGAACCGGTGCTGGAGGAGAGCCCGTTCCCGCAGGTGCTCGCCCACGGTCAGAGCGGGCTCCAGATCGGTTACACCGGCCACGTTGGCCACAGCGCCGATGCGGCGCACTGCCGCCATGTGGCGGGGAAGCCCGAGCCCGCCGACGGTGGCCGTTCCTCCGGTGGGCTTCATCCGGCCGGTGAGTGTGAGGAGCAGACACGTACGACCGGAACCGGACGGTCCCTCGATCGCGATCAGCGAACCGGGTTCCGCGTCGATACCGATGCCTCGGAAGACCCACCCTCGTGGGCCCATGAGTGCGAGGCGCTCGGCCCTGACGTCCACGCCGTCCACGAGCCCCCCTCTTCCATTTTTGAACTGACTGGTCAGTGCAAAAATACGCCCGAACCTTCGGCCGAAGCAAAAGCACAGGTCAGCAATCCAGCGCACCTTCGGTGCGGGCCGGGGCGTGGTAATCCTGTAGCGCGCTGGGGGTACTTCCGTCTGCCCTGACGGGGTCGACGTCGGTCCGGGGCGCTGGAGGGGGTCGGTCCGGCCGAAACCGAGGATCGCGTGACGCCGGTGAGCTCGCAGGTCGGCATGGCGCTCGGGGCCGGGATACCGCGCTCACCGAGGTCGCGACCGGCCGTTTCCACGAACATCACGCGTTCCCGACCCGGCTACTGCACCTGGACCCCTACGTCCCGCCGCCGCGCGATCGCGGCCCTGAACCGTTCGGCTCCCCCACCACCCTCCAGCCGGTCCAAGGCACTGCCGGATAGCGCGAAGCGACACCCGGCGGCCTTTCGGCCACCGAGCATCCAGACCTGCCCACACCTAGCCTGACCTGCTGCTCTTCACGCGCCAGAAGGGATTGTCAGTGCCATACCTCACGATGGGTACATACGGCATCCGTGCCGTCACCCAGACGACGGGAGGTTCGTCATGGCCAACCAGCACGCAGCCGCCACCCCTCGGCGCCGCGCCGCCGGCCCTGCCCCCTCACTGACCGGTCCGGCGAGCGATGTGCACCCGGTGCTCCGCCGGGGCACGGCCCCGCCCGCGGCCCTCGACCTGCTCACCCAGGCCCGTTCTGGTCTGGAGGAGGCCGCAGCTCTGGACACGTCGAACGAGCGCTACGCGACCGCGCATCTCGCCGCCCTGCGCGCCGCTGCCGCCGTGCTGGCCGCCCGCGGCCGCCCCGAATCCTCTCCGCGCCGCCGGGCCCGGATCCGCAGCGCCTGGGAAGTGCTTCCTGAAGTCGCTCCCGAGCTGATCGAGTGGAGTGCGTTGTTCGCCTCCGGTGCCGCCCGCCGTGCCCGCGCCGAAGCCGGAATCCAGGGGGCGGCCAGCCGGAGGGACGCCGACGACCTCATACGCGACGTGGCGATGTTCATCCGGCTGGTGGAGCGGATGCTGTTCCTCCAGCCGGTGCTGCCCCAACCGCGGCAGGACGCCGCAGGGTCGGACGGGCCCGGAACGCCAGGGACGCTGAGGACGCCGAGAACACCGGGGGTGCCGAGAACACCGAGCGATCTTCCGGACGCGGGCTGACCACCAGTTCGTCCGCGGTGCGAGACGGCCCCGGTCGGACACCGTCGCGTGACGGGTTATGGCACCGGAGGCAATAGGGTGGAGTGGCCTGAAGCCGTCCAGCCTTGCCGAGGAGTCAACTACCGTGTCGGACCCGATGCGCCCCCGCGCCTCTCTCCGTACCGCCGTGGTCTGGGAGGTCCTGCAGGACGCCCTCGACCGCCGGGTCAAGGCCACGGGACGGGACTCGCTGGACGTTCTCGACACCGGTGGCGGCAGCGGCAAGTTCGCCGTGCCCGTCGCTCGTCTCGGTCACCGGGTCACCGTTGTCGACCCCAGCCCGAACGCCCTGTTCGCGCTGGAGCGCCGCGCCGCCGAGGCCGGTGTCGCCGACCGGGTCAGGGGCGTCCAGGGTGACGTGCACGGCCTGTTCGACGTGGTCGAACGCGGCGGCTACGACGCGGTGCTGTGCCATGGCGTGCTGGAGTACGTGGACGACCCGGCTGAGGGAGTCCGCAACGCGGTCGCCGCGCTGCGCTCCGAGGGCGTCCTCAGTGTGCTCGCCGCCGGCCTCGGTGGCGCCGTGCTCGCCCGTGCCCTCGCCGGCCACTTCACCGAGGCCCAGCGGGCGCTCCAGGACCCCCAGGGACGCTGGGGTGCCGGTGACCCGGTGCCGCGCCGTTTCACCGCCGAGCAACTCACCGCGCTGGTCGAGGGTGTGGGCCTGAAGGTCGGAGCGGTGCACGGTGTGCGCGTCTTCGCCGACCTCGTGCCCGGCGTCCTGGTAGACACCGAGCCGGGCGCCCTCGATGCGCTGCTCAAGCTGGAGGCGGCGGCGGCCGAGTTGCCCGCGTTCCACTCCGTCGCCACCCAGTTGCACGTGCTCGGTGAGACTCCTGGTGCCGCCGGGGCCTGAGCCCACTGCCCGACCCGCTACTGATCAGGGCCTTGGCGGCGGATGGAGTACGCCACAAGACCCCCGATCGAGGGGTTTGCGCCGTATGATCGAGGTACATCACCCGGCATGACGGGCCGGCCACAGGGGAATGGAAGCCTCAGTGGGCCAGACGGTCATGAAGGGTCCCGGCTGGCCGATTGGCGTAGAGGGGCGGGTTTCACGGGGGCACTTCCCTGCCTATCCTGAAGGGACCCCCCGGGTCGCCCCGGCGACTGCACGATGAGGAGGACTCCGTGCCGCTCTCGGAGCACGAGCAGCGCATGCTCGAGCAGATGGAGCGAGCGCTGTACGCCGAAGATCCCAAGTTCGCGTCGGCGCTTGAGGGAAGCGGGCTGCGCACGTACACCCGGCGGCGGGTCTACCAGGCGGTCGCAGGCTTCCTCGTAGGTATCGCCCTCCTCATGGCCGGAGTGGTCGCACAGCTGATCTTGGTCAGTGTGGTGGGTTTCCTCGTCATGCTGGGCTGTGCCGTACTTGCCGTCACCGGCTGGCGCAAGGCCCCCAAACCGGGTGAGCAGCCCGCAGGCCCCGCACGCCGCCAGGCACGGCCCAAACGCTCCATGATGGACCGCATCGAGCAGCGCTGGCAGCGCCGCCGCGACGAACAGGGCCATTAGCCGTCCGCTTCCACAGATGGCCTGGACGGCTCTCACCCGCCCGGGCAACCAGGACCCCGGAAGACCACGTGTGAGGGGCGACCACCCGAGGGTGGTCGCCCCTCACACGTGGTCTCAGCCCTCCTGCTGCGATGGCCGGCGCCGTGCCGGTCGGGCTGCTGCGACCCAGCCTCGCAGTGACGACCATCGGCCTGACGCCGCCCACAGCACCCGCACGGCCGAGCGGGGCAGAAGCACCGCCCGCAGGCGTGTCCTGGTGCTCACCGCGCCACGCAGCGCCCCGGTCACCCGGCGCACGTCCGCCGCCGCACCCGCCGCCGGACGCGGCCGAGGCGCGTAGAGCACCTGCTCCACCGCGTCCGCCACCCGGTGCGCCGCTGCCCCGGCAGCCGGGTCGAGGCGCCCGAGCCGGACGATCCGGGCGGCCGCCTTGCGCGGCGTCAGTGACTCGTCCTGCGGGATGCCGTGGTCCCACGCGCTGTCCGTCAGCTCCTGCCAGACGGCCAGGGTGTGCGCCCTCGCACCTTCCTCGGTACGGGCATGAGCGCCCAACCGCAACGAACGTATGCGCACCCGCCACAACAGCGGCGACAGCGGAACGCCCAGCAGCGTCAGTGCGACCAGCCCCGCCAGTGCGTACCACCACGGGCCCGGTCCGCCGTTGTCGGAGCTCGGGGCCGCTGCGGCCGAGGGGCTGTCGCAGACCATCAGCTTGCGCAGCCGAGGGGTGCAGCCGTTACCCGGCGAGACCGGGGCCGAGGAGGCTGATGCCTCGTTCTTGGGGGGCAACACCTCGTCGGGCAAGGAGGAGCCGCCGGGAGCATCCGACTGGGTGTACGACGGTGTGGTGCCGCGGGTGGGAGTCGGCTCGAAGCGGGTCCAGCCCACGCCCTGGAAGTACAACTCGGGCCAGGCATGGGCGTCCCTCTGATTCACCGCGATCGTGCCGTCGGCCTGTGGGGTACCCGGCGCGAAACCCACTGCCACCCGGGCCGGAATGCCCAGAGTGCGGGCCATTGCCGCCATCGCGAAGGAGAAGTGGACGCAGAAGCCCTGCTTCTTCTTCAGGAAGTTGGCGATCGCGCCGGGCCCGCGGCCGACCTGCACCCGGGTGTCGTACTGGAAACCGCCGTTGACGGCGAAGTAGTCCTGGAGCCTGACCGCCTCCTCGTAGTGGCTGGTCGCCCCCGCGGTGACCTCCTTGGCCGTCCGGGCCACCACTTTCGGGAGTGCGGAGGGCACCTTGGTGTACTCGCGTCGGAGGGCCGCCGGTGGCCGCGGCGCGGAGGCCAACTGCTCGGCTGTCGGCTGCACCTCCAAGCTGGTCACCTGGTAGGTCTCGCCGCGGGTGTTCTGGCCGTGGTCACCGACGAGCGTCATACCCACGGGCTCGTACCGCCAGCGACCGCTGACCTTCACACCGCTCGGCGGGTACGGCATGGGCAGCCAGTCCTGGGCGTACCAGTCCGCCGCCGTGATCGTCGTCCTCACCGTGCTGCGTTTGACATCTGGAGCCAGGCCGACGGGCGTGGGAAACAGATGAGGCACGGCCACGATGTGCCGCCGGGCCGGTTTCCAGGTGGTGCCGTCGAAGTCGTCCAGGGAGACGATCCGCAGGTAGAGGTCCGAGGTGTCGCTGGCGCTGGTTCTCAGGGACAGCACCTGGCGGTCGTCGTCCGTGTTGAGGCTGTCGCGCAGCGACACCAACGGGTTGACCGCCGAGATCGTGCCGCCGTGCCTGTTGCCCGCGCCGACGCCGGCACCGGCGGCGTCCAGCAGCCCGCCCTGCATCGCGGGCAGGGCGAGCGGTACCACCAGGGCCACCCCGAGGGCGACCGCGCCGATCCGGCGTCCGGTGCGCACCGGGGTCGCGGCGCTCGGCTCCGGGGAACCGGGGGAACGGGGTGCGCCGCCGAAGACCCGGCCCCACTGGGCGAGCCGGTCCCGGCCCTCCGCGAGCAGCAGCATCAGGTAGCCGGCCGCCGCCACCAGGAACCACAGCCAGTCGGCCGCGCCGTCGGACAGCCCGGCGGCCACGGAGTACAACGCGAGCAGCGGGAGCCCGGCGGGGGCAGCACTGCGGAAGGTCACCGCCAAGGTGTCCACCAGCAGGCCGACCAACAGGACACCGCCGATCAGCATCAGCCTGATGCCGTCGGTGAGCGGCGCCGGTATGGCGTACTTGCTGACGTCTTCGGAGCCCTGCTGGAGGAGATCGGCGAGGTGCCGCAGGGAGTCCGGGCCGGGGACCAGCCCGATGACCGCCTGTTGCCGGGCGAAGACCAGGGTCAGCAGCATCACGGTGACCAACGCCTGCGCCCCCATGGTCAGCGGTCGGCCCAGTGGAACCCGCCGGGCCGCCGCTCCCACCCCGCTCTGCACGGCTACCAGGGGGACCAGTTCCAGCAGCCAGGTCGGTTCGGCCACCAGAGGCAGCAGCGCGCACGAGGCCATCAGCGTGGCCGCGCCGGCGCACAGGGTCAGCCGTGCCCGCCCGCTCATCCCCGCGCCTCCCCGCTCACCGCGGCCAGTCCCGAGCGTTCCCGGTCCGCCTGCCGCCACAGTTCGTCCAGCCGGGCGCCACGAGGCACGCTCAGCGCCGTCCAGCCCGCCTCGCGCAGCATGCGCAGCCGCTGCGGGTGCGAGTCGTCCGGCCGTGGCACGTCGCTCGCCTCCCGCAACCACGTGTCCGGGTCGAGTACGAAGGCGACGGCACCGCCGCTGCGCCGGCTCATCCTGGCGGCCGTCGCGGCCTGCTCCTCATCCAGATCGCCGAGGAACGCGATCAGTAGCCCTTCGTTGCCACCGCGCAGTGCGTCGTACGCCCGGGACAGGCCCGTGCCGTCGGAGTGGTCGATCACCGCGAGGGTGTCCATCATCAGCCCCGCCGCGTCCGCGGCCTCCTGCCCGGTGCCCCCGTATCCGTCGGCCCCCTCGCCGGGAACCGTGCTGCCGCTGTCGGTCAGCAACTGCACGCAGAAGCCGCGTTCGAGCATGTGCACCAGCACCGAGGCGGCGCCGGAGACGGCCCACTCGAAGGCCGAGTCGGGGCCCGCGCCCTCGTAGGCGCCTCCCCTGGTGTCCAGCAGCACGGTGCAGCGGGAGCGCCGGGGCTGTTCCTCGCGGCGGACCATCAGCTCGCCGTAGCGCGCGGTGGAGCGCCAGTGCACCCGGCGCAGGTCGTCGCCGTGGCGGTAGCCGCGCGGGATCACGTCGTCCTCGCCCGCCAGGGCGAGTGAGCGCTGCAGTCCGTCGCCGTAGCCCCTGGCCTCGCCGCCGAACCGGACCGGTGTCAGCGGCTCCACCCGCGGTATGACGGTGAGGGTGTCGTGGGCGGAGAACGAGCGGGTCAGCTCGCACATGCCGAAAGGGTCCGTGAGACGTAGTTGCAGGGGGCCTAGCGGATAGCGGCCGCGCAGGTCCGAGCGGACCCGGTAGGACACCTCACGGCGGCCGGCCGGCTCCACCCGGTCCAGCACGAACCGGGGCCTGGGACCGAGGACGTAGGGCACCCGGTCCTGGAGCATCAGCAGACCGGTGGGCAGCCGGGAGACGTTGTCGACGCACAGGTGCACCCGGGCTTCGCTGCAGGCAGGTACGCGCGCGGGGGAGAGCCCGCGGCTGCCGGCCACCCGGTGGCGGGTGCGGTACAGCACGACCGCGCAGGTCACGGGCAGGGTCGCCAGCAGCAGGCCGACCCGCAGCAGATCGCTCTGACCGAGTACGTACGCGCACAGCGCGGCGGCGATCCCGGCCGCCAGGAAGGAACGGCCGCGCGTCGTGAGCCCCGCCAGGGTGGTACGGACACCGCCCGTCTCGCCGTGGGCGGCCTCCGCCTGCCCGGTCCCCCCGGCGCTCATCACAGACCCCGCGGGGGCCGCTGGGGATACGCAGGGATGTTCCGGTCCAGGCCGCCGAAGCCGCTGTGCCGTCCTGGTGTCGAGGGCACCGGGGTGCGCTGCAGGATCTCCTGTACCACCTGCTCGGCCGTACGGCCGTTGAGCTGGGCCTGGGTAGTGGGCAGCAGGCGGTGGGCGAGGACGGCGACGGCGAGTGCCTGGACATCGTCCGGGAGCGCGAACTCCCGGCCGCCGAGGGCCGCGGACGCCTTCGACGCGCGCAGCAGGTGCAAGGCCGCGCGTGGTGAGGCACCGAGTCTGAGGTCGGGGTGGGTACGCGTGGCGGCGACCAGTTCCACCGCGTACCGTCGGACCGCCTCGGAGACGTGCACCTCCCGCACTGCCTCGACCAGCTTCACGATCTCGTGCGCATGGGCCGCCGGCTGTAGGTCTTCCAGCGGACTGATGCCACCGTGGACGTCGAGCATCTGGACCTCGGCCTCGATGCTCGGATAGCCGACGGAGACACGGGCCATGAAGCGGTCGCGCTGGGCCTCGGGCAGCGGGTAGGTGCCCTCCATCTCGACCGGGTTCTGCGTGGCCACCACCATGAACGGGCTCGGCAGTTCGTGCGTCTGACCGTCGATCGTGACCTGCCGCTCCTCCATGGACTCCAGCAGTGCGGACTGGGTCTTGGGCGAGGCGCGGTTGATCTCGTCACCGATCACGATCTGCGCGAAGATGGCTCCCGGTTTGAAATCGAAGTCCCGGCGCTGCTGGTCCCAGATGGACACGCCGGTGATGTCCGAGGGCAGCAGGTCCGGCGTGAACTGGATGCGCCGCACCGAGCAGTCGATGGACCGCGCCAGTGCCTTGGCCAGCATCGTCTTGCCGACTCCGGGGACGTCCTCGATCAGCAGGTGCCCCTCGGCGAGCAACACGGTCAGTGCGAGCCGTACGACCTCGGGCTTGCCCTCGATCACGCCCTCCACCGAACTGCGCACCCGCTCCACCGTGGCAGTCAGATCAGTGAGGCTCGCTCGATCGTCAAAGGTCGTCACCCGGCCCTCCTCGGCCCGTTCTCTCCGGGCCGACGCTCTGTGACGCGAAACCGGCCCACCCCGAAACACGGACATCACGCGGAAACAGTTCCCCGTGATGCCACCCCCGCATTCTTGCTGCCGTTACCGATTCGTGTCACTCGCCTGTGGATAACCGCCCGCACAATGTCGGTCTTGTGTCTTTTCCGACCGTACTTTCGATGGGGGAAGGGTGGGGCCGGCCCGGGGTGGCAGGTCGGTGCGCCCGGTCAGGACGGGTCGATCTCGCGCAGCAGACCGGTACGCACGTCGAAGACGAAGCCGCGTACGTTGTCGGTGTGCAGCAGGAACGGCGAGGTGCGTACGCGCTGCATCGACTGCCGCACATCTTGGTCGACGTCACGGAAGGACTCCACCGCCCACGCCGGGCGCTGGCCGACCTCCATCTCCAGCTCGGTGCGGAAGTCCTCGGTGAGGGCCTCCAGGCCGCAGTTGGTGTGGTGGATCAGAACGATGCTGCGGGTGCCGAGCTTGTGCTGGCTGATGGTCAGGGAGCGGATGACGTCGTCGGTGACGACACCGCCCGCGTTGCGGATGGTGTGGCAGTCGCCGAGTTCCAGACCCAGCGCGGCGTGCAGGTCGAGCCGGGCGTCCATACAGGCGACGACGGCTACGTGCAGGACAGGCCGGGCGTCCATTCCGGGATCGGTGAAGGCCTCGGCGTACCGCCGGTTGGCCTCGACGAGGCGTTCGGTCACGGCACCCCGAGCGGTTATGGCGCCTTCGGATCCAGTGGGTACTGCTGCGGAAGTCGTCATACCGAAGACGTTACTGGTCACGAGGCGTTCCGGCCTGCTGTGAGAAGGGACAAAGAACGTCATCGTGGCTTGTTGTGAGCTAACCCACACGGAGGGCAAACCTCCGCTGGGCGGGTGAATTCGTTCGAAATGCGGTTCCGATCGTGCAGCGGTAGGCGACGCGCAGGCCGGTTGATTGACCGCGAGACAGGGTGGACTAAAGTGACGCGAAGCGGGAGGCACGACTCTCCCTGCTGGTGAATTCCCGGAGACTCCGGCTCCGTCCGGACCCGTCTCCCCACGTGCGCGGCGCGTACGTACGGCTCGGCCTCCTCCCACTCCCGGCCGGCCGACGCTTCCGGCGCCGGCAGGTCTCTTCTCACGAGCTGGCGAGGATCCGGCGGTGCGTGCGGCCCGTGCCGGAACCTGAGAGGCCTCCTTGAGCCAGAGTCGACACGTCCCGGTGATGCTCCAGCGGTGTTTGGACCTGCTGGCGCCCGCACTGGAGCGCCCCGGGGCGGTGGTGGTCGACTGCACCCTCGGTCTGGGTGGCCACAGCGAGGCGTTGCTGACCCGATTTCCCGAAGCGCGGCTGATCGGCCTCGACCGGGACAAGGAGGCGCTGCGCCTGTCCGGCGAGCGGTTGGCGCCGTACCAGGAGCGCGTGACCCTCGTGCACGCCGTCTACGACGAGCTGCCCGAGGTGCTGCACAGACTCGGTACCGGACGCGTACAGGGCGTCCTGTTCGACCTCGGTGTCTCCTCTATGCAACTCGACGAGGCCGACCGGGGCTTCGCCTACGCCCAGGATGCGCCCCTGGACATGCGCATGGACCAGACGGCCGGCATGAGCGCGGCCGAGGTCCTCAACACCTACCCGGCCGGCGAACTCGTCCGCATCCTGCGCGCGTACGGAGAGGAGAAGCAGGCCAAGCGGATCGTCTCCGCGATTGTTCGCGAGCGCGAGAAGGAGCCGTTCACTCACAGCGCCCGACTCGTGGAACTGATTCGCGACGCGCTGCCCCAGGCTGCCAAGCGCACCGGCGGCAACCCGGCCAAACGCACTTTCCAGGCGCTGCGCATCGAGGTCAACGGCGAGCTGTCCGTCCTGGAACGGGCGATCCCGGCCGCTGTGAAAGCCCTCGACGTCGGTGGGCGCATTGCCGTGCTGTCGTACCACTCACTTGAAGACCGCCTGGTCAAGCAGGTGTTCGCGGCCGGAGCCGCGTCCACTGCGCCGCCTGGGCTACCGGTCGTTCCCGAGCGTTACCAGCCGCGGCTCAAGCTGCTCACCCGCGGTGCCGAACTTCCCACCGAGGAAGAGATCGCCGAGAACCGCCGGGCCGCACCGGCCCGGTTGCGGGGCGCCGAGCGCATCAGGGAGGACGCCGAGTGAGCGAAGCTGGTCGGTTGGATTTCCGGACCCGCTGGAGGGGAACCGGAAGCTACCGGAAGCCGCCGGAGGGCCCGTGAGCAGGAAACCCGAACCGAGGGGCAGGAAACCCGAACCGAGCAGGAAACCCGAACCGAGCAGGAAACCCGAACCGAGGGGCAGGGCCGTCCGGCTGGCCCGGCTCCTCCCGGTCGGCCGGGCCCGGGCGGCCCGTACCCCGTTTGTCCTCCTCGTCGTGCTGCTCCTCGGCGGTGGCCTGATCGGGCTGCTGGTACTGAACTCCGCTCTCAGCGAGGGCTCGTTCGAACTCGCCGACCTGCAGAAGCGCACGAAGAACCTCACCGACGAGGAACAGGCGCTGCAGCGGGCCATCGACGCCTACTCGTCTCCCGATGCCCTCCACCGCCGCGCCCGTGAGCTCGGCATGGTCCCCGGCGGCGACCCGGCTTTCCTCAGCCCCGATGGCAAGGTCGAAGGCGTTGCCGCCGCCGCCACCCCCGAGCCCGCCGCCCTCACCGACCCGATCGCCCCCGAGACCATGGCCCCGGCCGCCGGCGTCTTTGGGGCTCCCGCGCCCACCGCCACCCTCTCCGCTACCCCGACCCCCACGGTGGCGCCCGCCACCCCGTCGGCCCCGCCCCGGGAGAGCCTTTCGGCCCCGGTGACGGCGCCGGCCGTGTCGTCCGCAGCCTTTCAGCCCGCCCCGACCTCGACCCCCGGCAGGTGACGGAAGTGTCCGACAGGGAACCGCCGCGCCGTCGTGTCCCCGGACCCGCCAGGCCCCCCCGGCCGCGGGGGGCCGTCCGGCGGCAGCCCGGGCCCGGTGCCCGTCCGGCCCGCCGCCCGAGCGGGGCGCGGCCCCCGGCCCAGCGCCCCCTCCGGCTGGGCAGCCCCCGGCCCCGGCTGCGCACGGTCGGCCTCGCCCTGACCCTCGTGCTGTTGGTCTTCGTCGTGCGGCTGCTCCAGGTCCAGGCCGTGGACGCGAGTGCCTACGCGGCGCGAGCCGAGCAGCACCGCTACGTGGTGCACACACTGACCGCCGAACGCGGCGACATCACCGACCGCAACGGTGTGGCCCTCGCCGTCAGCGAGGACGCGTACGACATCACGGCCGACCCCACCATGTTCAACGCCAAGCAGCTCAAGATCCACGACGGCCCCGAGCGGGCAGCGGCACTGCTCGCGCCGATCCTCGGCCAAGACCAGGCCGTGATCGTCAAGAAGCTCAGGCCCAAGAACAAGCTGTCGCGCTACGCCAAGCTGGCCTCGCGCCGGACCCCGCAGGTCTGGAAGCAGATCAAGGACCTGAAGACGGCGCTTGCCAAGAAAGCGGAGACCGACCACACCGCCGTCAATGTCCTCGCCGGCGTCCTGGCCGAGCCCAGCAGCAAGCGCGTGTACCCGAACGGTGACCTCGCCGCTGGGATACTGGGCTGGGTCAATGCCGCGGGCAGGGGCGGCGGCGGTATCGAACAGGAACTGAACAAGCAGCTCACCGGCAAGGACGGTCAGATCCGCTACGCCCAGTCCGGCGGCCGTGAGGTGCCGACGGCGGGCTCCACGGAGACACCCGCCGTGCCCGGCACCGACATCGCGCTCACCATCGACCGCGACATCCAGTGGGCTGCACAGAACGCGATCACCGAGCAGGTGAAGAAGTCCAAGGCGGACCGCGGTTACGTCGTCGTCCAGGACACCCGCTCCGGCCAGATCCTGGCCATCGCCAACTCGCCCGGCTTCGACCCGAACGACCTGTCGAAGGCGAACCCGGCGACCATGGGCAACGCGGCCCTCCAGGACGCCTACGAGCCCGGTTCCACGGCCAAGGTGATGTCCATGGCGGCCGTGCTGGAGCAGAAGGCGGCCACGCCGCTCACCCACGTCGTCGTACCCAACCGGCTGCACCGAGGCGACCGGCTCTTCCAGGACGACATCGACCACGCCACCTGGCACCTCACCCTCAACGGCGTGCTCGCCAAGTCCAGCAACATCGGCACGATCCTGGCCACCGGCCAGCTCGGCAAGACCCAACCCGAGGCCAACAAGGTCCTTTACTCGTACCTGCGCAAGTTCGGCATCGGCAGCTACACCGGGCTCGGATTCCCGGGCGAGACCCGGGGCATCCTCGCGCCATCCGGGAAGTGGTCCACCTCGCAGCAGTACACGATCCCTTTCGGCCAGGGCTTCTCCATCAACGCGGTCCAGGCGGCCTCCGTGTACTCGACCATCGCCAACGGCGGTGTCCGCGTCGCGCCGACCCTGGTGCGCGGCACCAAGGGCGCCGACGGCCGCTTCACCCCCGCTCCCAAGCCAAAGGCGACAAGGGTCGTCAGTGAGAAGACCGCCAAGGCCCTGGCCCAGATGCTGGAGTCCGTCGTGGACGACGAACAGGGCACCGGAGGCAAAGCCCGCATCCCGGGATACCGAGTCGCGGGCAAGACCGGCACGGCCAACCGCGTGGATCCGGCCACCGGCAGATACCACGGATACACCTCCTCGTTCGCCGGTTTCGCCCCGGCGGACAAGCCCCGCATCACCGTCTACTGCGCCATCCAGAACGCCACCTCCGGCAGCTACTTCGGCGGTCAGATCTGCGGCCCCATCTTCAAGCAGGTGATGGAGTTCGCCCTGAAGACCCTCCAGGTTCCGCCGACCGGTGCACCGCCCGCCAACCTGCCCGTGACCTACAAGCCCTGATCAGCACATCGGAAAGACCAGGAACGATCCCGTGACAACGATCACCCCCGACGCCGGGAACCAAGGGGACGGCAGTCCCTCACTTCGCTCCGGAGCGGGTGCGCCCGGTACGCTCACCGCCGTGCCACACGCTGATCAGTCCCAAACCACCCAGAAGGGCGCTTCCGTGACGTATCCGGGGCCGCCACGACCCGTTCAGGTCTCTGCCACACCCCTGGCGGAGCTGGCCGGACAGCTGGGTGTCGCACCGCCGGAGACCCAGGGGAGCACGGTCGGGGTCACGGGAATCACCCACGACTCCCGTGCCGTCCGCCCCGGTGACCTGTACGCGGCCCTGCCGGGTGCCCGATTGCACGGCGCCGACTTCGTCACCCAGGCCGCCGGCCTCGGTGCCGTCGCCGTGCTCACCGACCCGACCGGTGCCGAGCGTGCCGCGGCTACCAGACTTCCGGTCCTGGTCGTGGCGGATCCGCGCGCACGGATGGGCGAACTCGCGGCCGCCCTCTACGGCCACCCGGGCAGCGACCTGCTCCAGATCGGCATCACCGGCACCTCCGGCAAGACCACCACCGCCTACCTCATCGAGGGCGGCCTGAAGACGGCCAGGTCGACCGGTCTCATCGGCACGGTGGAGATGCGCATCGGCGATGAGCGCATCAAGTCCGAGCGCACCACCCCCGAGGCCACAGACCTGCAGGCGCTGTTCGCCGTCATGCGTGAACGCGGCGTCGAGGCGGTGGCCATGGAAGTCTCCAGCCACGCCCTGGTCCTCGGCCGGGTCGACGGTTGTGTCTTCGACATCGCCGTGTTCACCAACCTCAGCCCGGAACACATGGAGTTCCACTCCGATATGGAGGACTACTTCCGGGCCAAGGCGCAGCTGTTCACCCCGGAGCGCAGCAGGCTCGCCGTCGTCAACGCCGACGACGAGTACGGCCGCCGGCTGGTCAAGGAGGCCTCCGTCCCGGTCGTCACCTTCTCCGCCGAGGGCCACCCCGATGCCGACTGGCGGGCCGAGGACGTCCAGGTCGGTCCCCTGGACTCCACGTTCACCGTCCTCGGCCCGAACGGCGAGCGCGTGCACGCCAGGTCACCGCTGGCCGGCCCGTTCAACGTGGCGAACACGCTGGCCGCCGTCGTCGCCCTCGCCGCGGCCGGCCTCGACCCGCAGGCCGCCGCCGACGGCATCGCCGCCGTGCCGGGTGTCCCGGGCCGGCTGGAGCGCGTCGACGCCGGGCAGCCCTACCTCGCGGTCGTCGACTACGCCCACAAGACCGACGCGGTCGAGTCGGTACTCAGGGCGCTGCGCAAGGTCACCAAGGGCCGGCTGCACGTCGTCCTCGGCTGCGGCGGCGACCGGGACCAGTCCAAGCGTGCCCCGATGGGTGCTGCCGCGGCCCGGCTCTCCGACACGGCGGTACTGACCTCCGACAACCCCCGCTCCGAAGATCCCCTCGCGATCCTCGCGACCATGCTCCAGGGTGCGGCCTCGGTGCCCGCGCACGAGCGTGGCGAGGTGCTCCTCTTCGAGGAGCGGGCCGCCGCCATCGCCGCCGCCGTGGGCCGGGCACGGCCCGGCGACACCGTGCTGGTCGCGGGTAAGGGCCACGAGCAGGGCCAGGACATCGCCGGCGTGGTTCGTCCCTTCGACGACCGCCAGGTGCTTCGCGAAGCTATCCAGAAGACCCAGGGATGAATCTGTGATCGCCCTCTCCCTCGCCGAGATCGCCGCAGTCGTCGGCGGGCAGACGCATGACATACCGGATCCGTCCGTGCAGGTCACGGGACCGGTCGTTAGGGATTCCCGGGAGGTTCGGCAAGGCAGCCTCTTCGCAGCCTTCGTCGGTGAGCGCGTCGACGGCCATGACTACGCCCAGGCGGTGGTCGGGGCCGGCGCGGTCGCCGTGCTGGCGTCCCGGCCGGTCGGGGTGCCCGCGATCGTGGTCGCGGACGTCCAGACGGCTCTCGGTGCCCTGGCCCGGTACGTGGTTCGCCGGCTCGGTGCCACCCTCGTCGCCCTGACCGGGTCCGCGGGCAAGACCAGCACCAAAGACCTGATCGCCCAGGTGCTCCAGCGCAGGGCGCCGACCGTGTTCACACCCGGATCGCTCAACAACGAGATCGGGCTGCCGCTGACCGCCCTGTCCGCCACCGAGGAGACCAGGTTCCTCGTGCTGGAGATGGGCGCCCGCGGTATCGGGCACATCCACTACCTCACCGGACTCACGCCCCCGAAGATCGGCCTCGTCCTCAACGTCGGCACCGCGCACATCGGTGAGTTCGGCGGACGCGAGCAGATCGCCCAGGCCAAGGGCGAACTGGTGGAGGCGCTGCCTGCGGCCGAGGACGGCGGGGCCGCGATCCTCAACGCGGATGATCCGCTGGTCCGGGCCATGGCCACCCGTACCAAGGCGAAAGTGGTCCTTTTCGGAGAGTCGGCCGAAGCGGACGTACGGGCGGAGAACGTGCGACTCACGGACAGTGGACAGCCGGTCTTCAGACTTCACACACCCTCCGGTGCAAGCGATGTGACGATGCGCCTGTACGGTGAGCACCACGTGTCGAACGCGCTCGCCGCGGCCGCCGTCGCCCATGAGCTGGGCATGTCCGCGGAAGAGATCGCCATCGCGCTCTCCGAGGCGGGCTCCCTCTCCCGCTGGCGCATGGAGGTCACCGAGCGCCCGGACGGCGTGACCATCGTCAACGACGCCTACAACGCCAACCCCGAGTCCATGCGGGCCGCTCTCAGGGCGCTCGCGGCCATGGGCAAGGGGCGCCGCACGTGGGCGGTGCTCGGCAAGATGGCCGAGCTGGGGGACGAGGCGCTCGCCGAGCACGACGCCGTCGGGCGGCTCGCCGTCCGGCTCAACGTCAGCAAGCTCGTCGCCGTCGGGGGGATTGAGGCCTCCTGGCTGCAACTGGGCGCATATAACGAGGGTTCGTGGGGTGAGGAGTCGGTGCACGTGTCCGACGCACAGGCGGCGATCGACCTGTTGCGCAGCGAGTTGCGCCCGGGGGACGCCGTACTCGTGAAGGCGTCCCGTTCGGTGGGGCTGGAGAGCGTTGCCCAGGCGCTCGTCGAGAGCGGTGCCGAGGGTGAGGTTGCCGCCCGATGATGAAGCAGATCCTGTTCGCAGGAGTCATTGGTCTCTTCCTCACCCTGATCGGCACGCCGCTGCTGATCAAGCTGCTGGCCCGCAAGGGGTACGGGCAGTACATCCGCGATGACGGTCCGCGCGAGCACGCCAGCAAGCGCGGCACGCCGACGATGGGTGGCATCGCGTTCATCCTGGCGACGGTGATCGCGTACTTCCTGTCGAAGGTGATTACGACCTGGACCACCGACCGGGCGGCCACGCCGACGTTCTCCGGTGTGCTGGTGCTCGGCCTGATGGTCGGTATGGGCATGGTCGGCTTCCTCGACGACTACATCAAGATCGTCAAGCGGCGCTCGCTGGGCCTGCGCGCCAAGGCGAAGATGGCCGGCCAGCTGATCGTCGGTATCGCCTTCGCGGTGCTGTCGCTGATGTTCTCCGACGCGCGCGGCAACACCCCGGCGTCCACGAAGCTGTCGTTCATCACCGACTTCGGCTGGTCGATCGGCCCGGTGCTGTTCGTCGTCTGGGCGCTGTTCATGATCCTCGCGATGTCGAACGGCGTGAACCTCACCGACGGCCTGGACGGACTGGCCACCGGCGCCTCCGTCCTCGTCTTCGGCGCCTACACGTTCATCGGCGTCTGGCAGTTCCAGGAGTCCTGCGCCAATGCGCAGACCCTCACCAACCCCAACGCCTGCTACGAGGTGCGTGACCCGCTCGACCTGGCCGTGGTCGCCTCCGCGTTGATGGGTGCCTGTCTGGGCTTCCTGTGGTGGAACACCTCGCCGGCGAAGATCTTCATGGGTGACACGGGTTCACTCGCTCTCGGCGGTGTCCTCACGGGCCTGGCCATCTGTTCCCGCACCGAGCTGCTGCTGGCCATCATGGGTGGCCTGTTCGTCCTCATCACCATGTCCGTCGTCATCCAGGTCGGCTCCTTCCGGCTCACCGGCAAGCGGGTCTTCCGGATGGCACCACTCCAGCACCACTTCGAACTCAAGGGCTGGTCCGAAGTCCTGGTGGTGGTCCGGTTCTGGATCATCCAGGGAATCTGTGTGATCGTCGGACTCGGTCTCTTCTACGCGGGATGGGCAGCGCACAAGTGACCTCCACCTCGGAGCTCTTCGACTTTCAGGGCAAGCACGTCACCGTCGCCGGTCTCGGTGTCTCCGGCATCCCGGCTGCCAAGGTGCTGCACGCGCGCGGCGCCGTCGTCACGGTCGTCAACGACGGCGACGACGCACGTGCGCGCGAACAGGCCGCGGAACTGGAGGCCCTCGGCATCACCGTGCGCCTGGGAGACGGCGCGACCCTGCCGGAGGGCACCGAGCTGATCGTCACCACGCCCGGCTGGAAGCCGGACAAGCCGCTGTTCCTGGCCGCGGCAAAGGCGGGTGTGCCGGTCTGGGGCGATGTGGAACTGGCCTGGCGCCTCAGAGGCCCGGGCGCGGCCCCCTGGCTGGCCGTGACGGGCACCAACGGCAAGACCACCACCGTCCAAATGCTCGCCGCGATCCTGACGGCGGCCGGCCTGCGCACGGCCGCCGTCGGCAACATCGGGGTCTCCCTGCTGGACGTTGTCCTGGGCGAGGAGGAGTACGACGTCCTCGCCGTCGAGCTCTCCAGCTACCAGCTGCACTGGGCGCCCTCGCTGCGCGCCCACTCCGCCGCCGTCCTCAACCTCGCGCCCGACCACCTCGACTGGCACGGTTCCATGGAGGCCTACGCCGCGGACAAGGGCCGCATCTACGAAGGCAATCGTGTCGCCTGCGTCTATAACGTGGCTGACAAGCTCACCGAGGGGCTGGTGCGCGAGGCCGACGTCGAGGAGGGCTGCCGAGCCATCGGGTTCACCCTCGGTACGCCTGCTCCCTCCCAACTCGGCGTCGTGGACGGCATTCTGGTCGACCGTGCTTTCGTGACGGACCGGCAGAAGAACGCGCAAGAACTGGCCGAGGTCTCGGACGTGCGCCCCCCGGCCCCGCACAACATCGCCAACGCCCTGGCCGCGGCAGCCCTCGCGCGGGCCTTCGGCGTGCCCGCAGGGGCCGTACGTGAGGGGCTGCGCGCCTTCCGCCCCGACGCCCACCGGATCACGCACGTCGCCGACCTGGGCCAGGTGGCTTACGTGGATGACTCCAAAGCGACCAACACCCATGCCGCGGAAGCCTCGTTGGCCGCGTATGAGTCGATTGTATGGATTGCCGGCGGTCTGGCGAAGGGCGCGCTCTTCGACGAACTGGTCGCCAAGTCGGCGAAGCGGCTCCGCGGCGTTGTCCTGATCGGCGCCGACCAGGCACTCATCCGTGATGCCCTTGCGCGACACGCCCCGGAAGTCCCCGTGGTCGCCCTCGACCGGACCGACACTGGGGCGATGCTCCAGGCGGTGACGGAAGCGAAGCGGCTGGCTCAGCCCGGTGACACCGTGCTGCTGGCCCCGGCCTGCGCCTCCATGGACATGTTCACCAACTACAACCAGCGCGGTGACGCGTTCGCGGCGGCGGTCCGCGAGCTCGGCGCCTGACCCGGCCGCCTGCCGGGCGGATCTTGGGAGGGACGCGTGGGACGGCCGACGTTCAACGGAGGCGTTGATGCCCAGTAGTCGTACCGGCCGGCCACCCGCACCGCGGGCGCCCCGGCGTCCGGCCGCCGCCCGGCCGGTGCGCGAGAATCCTCTCCGACGGCTCCACGCGCGTGCATGGAAGGCCTGGGACCGGCCGCTCACCGCCTACTACTTGATCGCCGGCGGCAGCCTGCTGCTCATCGTGCTGGGCCTGGTGATGGTCTACTCGGCTTCCCAGATCACCGCGTTGCAGCTGTCGCTGCCCGGGTCGTACTTCTTCCGTAAGCAGTTCCTCGCGGCGCTCATCGGTGGCGTACTGCTGTTCGCCGCCTCCCGCATGCCGGTGAAACTGCACCGGGCGTTGGCCTACCCGATCCTGGCCGGCGCCGTCTTCCTGATGATCCTGGTGCAGGTGCCCGGGATAGGGGTGACGGTCAACGGCAACCAGAACTGGATCCCCATCGGCGGCTCCTTCCAGGTTCAGCCCAGCGAGTTCGGGAAGCTCGCCCTGGTGCTGTGGGGAGCGGACCTGATCGCCCGCAAGCAGGAGAAGAAGCTGCTCACCCAGTGGAAGCACATGTTGGTGCCGCTGGTGCCGGCGGCCTTCCTGCTGCTGGGGCTGATCATGCTCGGCGGCGACATGGGCACCGCGATCATTCTCACGGCGATCCTGTTCGGTCTGCTGTGGCTCGCAGGCGCGCCGACCCGGCTGTTCGCCGGTGTGCTGTCGATCGCCGCGGTGATCGGTGTGATCCTCATCAAGACTAGCCCCAACAGGATGGCCCGGCTCGCCTGCATCGGCGCCACCGAGCCCAGGTCGGGAGTCGCCGACTGTTGGCAGGCCGTGCACGGAATCTATGCCCTCGCCTCCGGTGGACTCTTCGGATCCGGACTCGGCGCGAGTGTGGAAAAATGGGGCCAACTACCCGAAGCCCACACCGATTTCATTTTCGCCGTCACCGGTGAGGAACTGGGCCTCGCGGGGACGCTGTCGGTGCTGGCTCTGTTCGCCGCTCTAGGCTATGCGGGTATCCGCGTGGCCGGACGCACGGAGGACCCGTTCGTGAGGTATGCCGCGGGAGGCGTGACGACCTGGATCATCGCCCAGGCGGTGATCAACATTGGTGCGGTGCTCGGCCTGCTGCCGATCGCCGGTGTCCCCCTTCCGCTGTTCTCCTACGGGGGTTCCGCCCTGCTGCCGACCATGTTCGCGATCGGGCTGCTGATCGCCTTCGCACGCGACGAACCCGCTGCGCGGGCGGCGCTTGCGATGCGGCAACCCCGCTTTGGTAGAAAGCGGGCGGGAGCCTCCGCGACCGGCCGGGTGTCCGGACGGGGATCACGGAGATGGAACACGATGCGACGACGTGCCCCGGTGGCGCGGTCGTCCGGAGAGCGGTGAATTTCGGTGCATGTCGTACTCGCCGGTGGGGGGACCGCCGGCCACATCGAGCCCGCGCTCGCCCTCGCGGACGCCCTGCGCAGGCAGGACCCGACTGTTGGGATCACGGCCCTGGGCACGGAGCGCGGCCTGGAGACCAGGCTCGTCCCCGAGCGTGGCTATGAGCTGGCGTTGATCCCGGCGGTGCCGCTGCCGCGCAAACCCACTCCCGAGCTGATCACCGTCCCGGGCCGGCTGCGCGGCACGATCAAGGCGGCCGAGCAGATCCTGGAGCGCACCAAGGCGGATGCCGTGGTCGGCTTCGGGGGCTATGTCGCCCTGCCCGCCTACCTGGCCGCCAAGCGCCTTGGTGTGCCCATCGTGATCCACGAGGCCAATGCCCGCCCCGGCCTGGCCAACAAGATCGGTTCGCGGTACGCCGCCCAGGTCGCCGTCTCCACGCCGGACAGCAAGCTCCGCAACGCGCGCTACATCGGCATCCCGCTGCGGCGTTCCATCGCCACCCTTGATCGTGCCGCCGCCCGCCCGGAGGCGCGGGCCCGCTTCGGCCTCGACCCGAACCTGCCCACGCTGCTCGTCTCGGGTGGCTCGCAGGGTGCCCGCCGGCTGAACGAGGTGGTCCAGCAGGTCGCTCCGCGGCTGCAGCAGTCCGGTATCCAGATCCTGCACGCGGTCGGTCCGAAGAACGAACTGCCGCACGTGCAGCAGATGCCGGGGATGCCGCCCTACATCCCGGTAAGTTACCTGGACCGGATGGACCTCGCGTACGCCGCGGCCGACATGATGCTGTGCCGTGCCGGCGCGATGACCGTCGCCGAACTCTCCGCCGTCGGACTTCCGGCCGCCTACGTTCCGCTGCCCATCGGCAACGGCGAACAGCGGCTGAACGCCCAGCCGGTGGTCAAGGCGGGCGGCGGACTCCTCGTCGACGATGCGGAGCTCACACCCGAATGGGTGCAGCAGAGCGTCCTGCCCGTGCTCGCCGACCCGCACCGACTGTACGAGATGTCCCGCGCGGCAAGTGAGTTCGGTCGCCGGGACGCCGACGAGCTGCTCGTCGGCATGGTGCACGAGGCGATTGCCTCCCGCCGTTAGGACCGTATGACGAAAGGGTAGTGAGCGTGGCCGGACCGACGACCGCCGAACGCGGTGAACGCCAGCAGGAGTCGTCCGGTCCGCGGTCCGCCCGCCGACGCCTTCGTGTGATCGTCATTCTGGCGGTGGTCACCGTGCTCCTCGGGGTCGGTGGCACGTGGGTGTTGTACGGCTCGGACTGGTTGCGCGTCGGCCACGTCTCGGTGTCGGGTACGCGCGTGCTGACCCCTGCGGAGGTGCGCAAGGCTGCAGCCGTGCCCGTCGGGGCTCCGATGATCTCCATCGACACGGAGGGCATCGAAGCCCGGCTCCGCCGGAAATTGCCCAGAATCAGCACCGTTGACGTGGTCCGCTCCTGGCCCCACGGGATCGGCTTGAAAGTGACTGAGCGTATTCCGGTCCTGCTCGTCCAAAAGAGCGGCCAGTTCGTCGAAGTCGACGACGAAGGTGTGCGTTTCGCCACGGTTCCGCAGGCACCGGAGGACGTTCCCCTGCTGAAGCTGTCCGTCTCCCGCAGGGGTTCGGGTGCCGCCAGCCTTCGTCGCTTCGGTGTCGACCGGCTGGTGCGCGAGGCGGTCCAGGTCACGGGGGATCTGCCGGCCGCCGTCTCGCGGGACACCCGGACCGTGCAGGTCCGCTCCTATGACGACATCTCACTGGAGTTGGTCGGGGCCCGGACCGTTCTGTGGGGGAGCGGCGAGGACGGCCGCACCAAGGCACGGGCCCTCACCGCGCTCATGAAAGCAGCTCCCGGCGCACGGCACTTCGACGTCAGCGCTCCCATCGCCCCTGCGTCATCAGGGAGTTGACGCACATCCGTGCAGGCCAGCACCCTGGTTGGGCACTGCTACGGCTGATCACATAGGGTGAAAAGAAAAACGGGAGGTTCGGCGTGTTCGTTGAACGGGCGCCACTTGTCGACTTAGTGTCCTGTTCAGAAGACTCCAGGGAACAGACACACTGGTAACCCTAAACTTCAAGGTTAGGGTTCGGGTCGGCGCTACGGACCGTCCCATTCGGCAACTGTCGTACTCGCGCGGGGCACCGCGCGGCGGCGACAACGTAATTCGAGGCGAGAGGCCTTCGACGTGGCAGCACCGCAGAACTACCTCGCAGTCATCAAGGTCATCGGTGTCGGCGGCGGTGGTGTCAATGCCATCAACCGGATGATCGAGGTCGGTCTCAAGGGCGTCGAGTTCATTGCCATCAACACCGACGCACAGGCGCTGTTGATGAGCGACGCCGACGTCAAGCTCGACGTCGGCCGCGAACTCACCCGCGGACTCGGCGCCGGAGCCAACCCGGCCGTCGGCCGCAAGGCCGCCGAGGACCACCGTGAGGAGATCGAGGAGGTCCTCAAGGGGGCCGACATGGTCTTCGTGACGGCCGGTGAGGGCGGCGGCACCGGCACCGGCGGCGCGCCCGTCGTGGCCAACATCGCACGTTCCCTGGGCGCCCTGACGATCGGCGTGGTCACGCGTCCGTTCACCTTCGAGGGGCGGCGCCGCGCGAACCAGGCGGAGGACGGCATTGCCGAACTGCGCGAAGAGGTCGACACCCTCATCGTCATCCCCAACGACCGACTGCTGTCGATCTCGGACCGTCAGGTCTCGGTCCTGGACGCCTTCAAGTCGGCCGACCAGGTCCTGCTCTCCGGCGTCCAGGGCATCACCGACCTCATCACCACGCCCGGCCTGATCAACCTGGACTTCGCCGATGTGAAGTCGGTCATGTCCGAGGCTGGTTCGGCCCTGATGGGCATCGGCTCGGCCCGCGGTGACGACCGCGCCGTGGCCGCAGCCGAGATGGCGATCTCCTCGCCGCTGCTGGAGGCGTCCATCGACGGAGCCCGTGGTGTGCTGCTCTCCATCTCCGGCGGCTCCGACCTCGGCCTGTTCGAGATCAACGAGGCTGCACAGCTGGTCAGTGAGGCGGCTCACCCCGAGGCCAACATCATCTTCGGCGCGGTCATCGACGACGCCCTCGGCGACGAGGTCCGGGTCACCGTGATCGCGGCCGGGTTCGACGGGGGCCAGCCCCCCGCCCGCCGCGACAACGTCCTCGGCTCCGCCTCGGCCTCGGCTCCGACGCCTGCCCGCCGTGAGGAATCGGTTCCGGCGCGGCAGGCCGAGCCCAGCCGTCCGTCCTTCGGCTCGCTCGGCAGCGTGAAGCCCAAGGAGGAGCCGGAGCCGGCGCCCGAGCCGGTGGCCGACATCCCGGTCGCCTCGCCGGTCACACCGGCCCCGCGCACCTACGCGGACAGCGCGGCTGAGGAACTGGACGTGCCGGACTTCCTGAAGTGATAGGACAGCGCGAGAGCGTGAGCGGCGCGCACTTCGCCTTCACCGACCGGTGGGGTGGGGTGAGCGCCGCTCCGTATGAGGAGCTCAACCTCGGCGGAGCCGTCGGCGACGCGGCCGGCGCTGTCCGGGACAACCGGGAACTGGCGGCGCAGTCGCTGGGCTTGGACCACGCCCGGGTGGTCTGGATGAACCAGGTGCACGGCGCCGACGTGGCCGTGGTCGAGGAGCCTTGGGGGGAACCCTCCGTTCCGGAGGTCGACGCGATCGTCACCGCCCGGCGTGGACTCGCCCTCGCCGTGCTCACCGCCGACTGCGTGCCGGTCCTGCTGGCTGACCCCGTCGCCGGGGTCGTCGCCGCGGCCCACGCGGGCCGGCCCGGCATGGTCAAGGGGATCGTCCCAGCCGCCGTACGGGCCATGGTCGGACTCGGTGCCGAACCGGACCGCATCGTCGCCCGCACCGGACCGGCCGTGTGCGGGCGGTGCTACGAGGTGCCGGAGGCGATGCGCGCTGAGGTGGCTGCCGTCGAGCCGGCAGCGCACGCTGAGACCAGCTGGGGTACGCCTGCGGTCGACGTGAGCGCCGGCGTGCGCGCGCAGCTGAACCGTCTCGGGGTGTGCGACCGGGCGCAGTCCCCGGTGTGCACGCTGGAGTCGGCGGACCACTTCTCGTACCGTCGCGACCGCACCACCGGGCGGCTCGCGGGCTATGTCTGGCTGGACTGATGGGGAATGACAGACCGTAAGACCGAAATCGCCGCGAATCTGGCGAAAGTGGAAGAGCGCATCGCGGCCGGGTGTGTGGCGGCGGCGCGCAAGCGGGAAGAGGTGACCCTGATCGTGGTCACCAAGACCTACCCGGCGAGCGATGTGCGGATCCTGTCGGGGCTCGGCGTCCGTCACGTCGCGGAGAACCGTGACCAGGACGCGGCGCCGAAGGCTGCCGCGTGCGCGGATCTGCCCCTCACCTGGCACTTCGTCGGTCAGTTGCAGACCAACAAGGTGCGTTCCGTGGTCGGTTACGCCGATGTCGTGCAGTCCGTGGACCGTGCCCGACTGGTCGTTGCTCTGTCGAAGGAGGCGGTGCGGGCCGGGCGTGAGCTGGGCTGCCTCATCCAGGTCGCACTGGATGCGGGTGCGAGCGGGCGGGGGGAACGTGGTGGCGTGGCCCCGGACGGAATCGAAGAGTTGGCCGACCTCGTCGCCGGCGCACCGGGACTGCGGCTCGACGGGCTGATGACCGTCGCACCGCTCACCGGGGAGTACGCCGGACGTGAACGGGCGGCGTTCGGACGGCTCATGGATTTGTCGACTGACCTGCGCCGAGCCCATCCGGCTGCAACCATGGTGTCGGCAGGGATGAGTGCGGACCTCGAACAGGCCGTGGCTGCCGGGGCGACACATGTGCGCGTCGGCAGCGCGGTACTCGGAGTCCGCCCCAGGCTCGGGTAACGTCGCCAGGAAGTCGGACCACAGCAGAAAATATGGTCAATGCCCACGTAGATGAGCGCAACGACCACGTGGATCGCGGGCACTTGGCAGTCGTCAGTCGATCCACCACAGAGCGGAGGACTCAGAGCATGGCCGGCGCGATGCGCAAGATGGCGGTCTACCTCGGCCTCGTGGAGGACGATGGGTACGACGGCCGCGGATTCGACCCCGACGACGACTTCGAACCGGAACTTGACCCGGAGCCCGAGCGGGACCACCGACGGCACGAGCCGTCGCACCAGTCGCACGGTGCACATCAGCCCCAAAGAGACGAACCGGTACGAGTGGTGCAGCCTCCGGCGCCTCGCGACCCGGTCCCCCACTCCGCCGCGGTGACGGCGGATTCGGGGCGCCCAGCGCGGATCGCGCCCGTGGCGTCCATCACACAAGAACGTCAGTCCCTGGAGAAGAACGCACCGGTGATCATGCCCAAGGTCGTGTCGGAACGAGAGCCTTACCGGATCACCACGCTTCACCCGCGGACCTACAACGAGGCCCGTACCATCGGGGAACACTTCCGTGAGGGCACCCCGGTGATCATGAATCTGACTGAGATGGATGACACAGACGCAAAGCGACTTGTCGACTTTGCGGCTGGTTTGGTGTTTGGTCTTCACGGCAGCATCGAGCGGGTGACGCAGAAGGTGTTCCTGTTGTCTCCTGCTAACGTCGATGTCACGGCGGAGGACAAGGCCCGCATCGCAGAGGGCGGGTTCTTCAACCAGAGCTGAGACGCACCACCAGATCGGCACCCGGAAGAGCACGGGGCAAAGGGGAGAGGGAAGCGCAGACCATGAGCGTGTTCGCGCAGGTGATCTACATCGCGCTGATGGTGTTCTTCATCGTGCTCATCTTCCGGCTGGTCATGGAGTACGTCTTCCAGTTCGCCCGCTCGTGGCAACCCGGCAAGGCGATGGTGGTCGTACTGGAGGCCACCTACACTGTCACCGATCCACCGCTGAAGCTTCTGCGGCGGTTCATTCCGCCGCTGCGTCTCGGGGGCGTGGCGCTCGACCTGTCCTTCTTCGTACTGATGATCATCGTCTGGATTCTCATCGCCATCGTGCAGAACTTCGCGAGATGAGTGTGTGGACGACCCGGTCTTGCCGACTGCCGATGACTACGTTGAGGTGAAGAGATGCCGTTGACCCCCGAGGACGTGCGGAACAAGCAGTTCACGACCGTCCGCCTCCGAGAAGGCTATGACGAGGACGAGGTCGATGCCTTCCTCGATGAGGTCGAAGCCGAACTGACCCGCCTGCTCCGCGAGAACGAGGACCTGCGCGCCAAACTGGCCGCCGCGACGCGTGCCGCTGCCCAGAACCAGCAGAACATGCGCAAGCCTCCGGAGGGCCAGGACCAGCAGCATCCTCAACAACAGGGCATGCGAGGCCCGGGTGCGCCGGTGCCCGCCGGCATATCG
Source organism: Streptomyces pluripotens (assembly GCF_000802245.2). Classification (NCBI taxonomy): domain Bacteria; kingdom Bacillati; phylum Actinomycetota; class Actinomycetes; order Kitasatosporales; family Streptomycetaceae; genus Streptomyces; species Streptomyces pluripotens. The sequence goes on along the minus strand of NZ_CP021080.1, from coordinate 1,645,626 downwards.
GGCCCGCCGCAGCAGCAGATGGGCGGCCCCATGGGCGGCCCACCCCAGCTGCCGAGCGGTGCCCCGCAGTTGCCTGCCGGTCCCGGAGGACAGGGCGGCCCGCAGGGTCCGGGTCCGCAGGGTCCGGGCCCGATGGGGCAGGGCCCGATGGGGCAGGGGCCCATGGGCCAAGGCCCCATGGGCGGTCAGCCTCCCATGCAGCAGCAGATGGGTGGCCCCATGGGCGGTCCGGGCATGCCCGGCCAGGGTCCCGGTGGCGACAGCGCCGCCCGTGTCCTCTCACTGGCCCAGCAGACCGCCGACCAGGCGATCGCCGAGGCCCGCTCCGAGGCCAACAAGATCGTCGGCGAGGCCCGCAGCCGAGCCGAGGGTCTGGAGCGCGACGCCCGTGCCAAGGCCGACGCCCTGGAGCGGGACGCGCAGGAGAAGCACCGCGTCGCCATGGGCTCGCTGGAGTCCGCCCGCGCCACGCTGGAGCGCAAGGTCGAGGACTTGCGCGGCTTCGAGCGCGAGTATCGCACGCGTTTGAAGTCGTATCTGGAGTCACAGCTGCGCCAGTTGGAGACCCAGGCCGACGACTCCCTCGCCCCGCCGCGCACTCCGGCCGCCGCGTCCCTGCCGCCGTCCCCGTCGCCCTCCATGGCCCCGGCCGGCGCGAGCGCCCCGTCCTACGGCGGTAACCAGACGATGGGCGGCTCGCCCGCTCCGTCGGCACCGTCCTACGGCGGCCAGCAACAGATGACACCAGCCATGACCCAGCCCATGGCTCCGGTTCGTCCGCAGGGCCCGTCCCCGATGGGCCAGGCTCCCTCGCCGATGCGCGGTTTCTTGATCGACGAGGACGACAACTGAGGGCCGGTCACGGCCAGTAGTACGCCACAGGCGTCGGCAGCGTTCAGGGCGGGACCCCGGACTTCGGTCCGGGGTCCCGCCCTGTTACGCGTGTCGACACGAGCCGGGGGCCGGTGAGGGCAACTGCCATGGCCGCGGTCTCCCGCCCGAGAAGCCCGGAACACGGGGCGGACGACTTGCTGTGCCCGACGATCCGAAGGGGACCTACGACGTCGGCCCGTCCGCCGAGCTCCGGCCGCCGCGGTCCGCAGGACAGCCGGTCGTCTCGTCCCCCGGTGCTCAGCAGGACGCCGGGCGTCCGGCCCGCCCCGACGCAGCCTTCGCTCTGCCGCGACGCCGAAGGGCCCGGCTCGCCCTGGGAGCCGGGCCCTTCGGGCTACTCAGCGCTCAGTCCCTGCGCAGGCGGAACGTGAGGGACAGACCCTCGTCCGCGAACGGCTTGCCGTAGCTGTCGTCCGCCCCACCCTGGGCGAAGTCGGTGGCCAGGACCTCGTCGGCGATCAGCTCGGCGTGCTCGTCCAGGGCCGCGACGACCGCCGGGTCAGTGGAGGTCCAGCGCAGCGCGATCCGGTCGGCCACGTCCAGGCCGCTGTTCTTGCGAGCCTCCTGGATCAGTCGGATCGCGTCGCGGGCCAGGCCCGCCTGCCGCAGTTCCTCGCTGATCTCCAGATCCAGCGCGACCGTGGCACCGGAGTCGGAGGCCACCGACCAGCCCTCACGCGGGGTTTCCGTGATGATCACTTCGTCCGGGGCGAGGGCGACCGTCTCACCGTCGACCGTCACGGACGCCGTGCCCGCACGCAGCGCGAGGGACAGGGCAGCGGCGTCCGCACCAGCGATGGCCTTGGCCACGTCCTGCACCCGCTTGCCGAACCGCTTGCCCAGGGCCCGGAAGTTGGCCTTGGCGGTGGTGTCCACCAGGCTGCCGCCGACCTCGGACAGCGAGGCCAGCGACGTGACGTTCAGCTCTTCCGTGATCTGGGTGTGCAGTTCCGGGTCCAGGGAGTCGAAGCCGGTCGCCGCGATCAACGCACGAGACAGCGGCTGACGCGTCTTCACCCCGGACTCCGCACGCGTGGCACGGCCCAACTCCACCAGCCGGCGGACCAGGACCATCTGCCTGGACAGCTCCGGATCGATGGCGCTCAGGTCAGCCGCCGGCCAGGACGCCAGGTGCACGGACTCCGGCGCGCCCGGCGTGACCGGGACGACCAGGTCCTGCCACACTCGCTCGGCGATGAACGGGGTGATCGGCGCCATCAGCTTGGTGACCGTCTCCAGCACCTCGTGCAGCGTGCGCAGCGCGGCCTTGTCGCCCTGCCAGAAGCGCCGCCGCGAGCGGCGGACGTACCAGTTCGACAGGTCGTCCACGAACGCGGACAGCAGCTTGCCGGCGCGCTGGGTGTCGTACGCCTCCAGCGCCTGGGTCACCTGGTCGGTGAGCGCGTGCAACTCGGACAGCAGCCAGCGGTCCAGCAGCGGGCGTTCGGCCGGCGCCGGGTCCGCCGCGCTGGGAGCCCAGTCCGACGTACGGGCGTACAGGGCCTGGAAGGCGACCGTGTTCCAGTACGTCAGCAGCGTCTTGCGGACGACTTCCTGGATGGTGCTGTGGCCGACCCGGCGGGCCGCCCACGGGGAACCGCCGGCTGCCATGAACCAGCGCACCGCGTCCGCGCCGTGCTGGTCCATGAGCGGGATCGGCTGCAGGATGTTGCCCAGGTGCTTGGACATCTTGCGACCGTCCTCGGCGAGGATGTGGCCGAGGCAGACGACGTTCTCGTACGACGACCTGTCGAAGACGAGCGTGCCGACGGCCATCAACGTGTAGAACCAGCCGCGGGTCTGGTCGATCGCCTCGGAGATGAACTGCGCCGGATACCGGCTCTCGAACAGCTCCTTGTTCTTGTACGGATAGCCCCACTGCGCGAACGGCATCGAGCCCGAGTCGTACCAGGCGTCGATGACCTCCGGCACGCGCGCGGCCGTCTTGCCGCAGCCCTCGTGCGGGCAGGCGAAGGTGACCTCGTCGATGTAAGGGCGGTGTGGGTCCAGGCCCGACTGGTCGGTGCCCGACAGCTCGGTCAGTTCGGCGCGGGAGCCGACGCAGGTCAGGTGGTCATCCTCGCAGCGCCAGACCGGCAGGGGGGTGCCCCAGTAGCGGTTGCGGGACAGCGCCCAGTCGATGTTGTTGTTGAGCCAGTCGCCGAAGCGGCCGTGCTTGACCGTCTCCGGGAACCAGTTGGTCTTCTCGTTCTCCTGGATGAGCCGGTCCTTGACAGCCGTGGTGCGGATGTACCAGGAGGGCTGCGCGTAGTACAGCAGCGCGGTGTGGCAGCGCCAGCAGTGCGGATAGCTGTGCTCGTACGGCAGGTGCTTGAACAGGAGGCCGCGCTGTTGGAGATCCTCGGTGAGCTTCTCGTCCGCCTTCTTGAAGAACACGCCGCCGACCAGCGGCACGTCTTCCTCGAAGGTGCCGTCCGGGCGGACCGGGTTCACCACGGGCAGGCCATAGGCGCGGCAGACCTTGAGGTCGTCCTCACCGAAGGCGGGTGACTGGTGCACCAGGCCCGTACCGTCCTCGGTGGTGACGTAGTCGGCGTTCACCACGTAGTGGGCGGGCTCTGGAAACTCCACCAGCTCGAACGGGCGCCGGTACGTCCAGCGCTCCATCTCGGCGCCGGTGAAGGTCTGACCGGTGGCTTCCCAACCCTCACCCAGCGCCTTGGCGAGCAGCGGCTCGGCGACGACGAGCTGCTCCGCGCCATCGGTCGCCACGACATAGGTCACCTCGGGGTGCGCGGCGACCGCTGTGTTGGACACCAGGGTCCAGGGGGTCGTCGTCCACACCAGGAGCGCGGCCTGGCCGGTGAGGGGACCGGAGGTGAGCGGGAAGCGCACGTACACGGACGGGTCCACGACCGTTTCGTAGCCCTGTGCCAGTTCGTGGTCCGACAGGCCCGTGCCACAGCGCGGGCACCAGGGGGCGACGCGGTGGTCCTGGACCAGCAGGCCCTTGTTGAAGATCTCCTTCAGCGACCACCAGACGGACTCCACGTACTCGGGGTCCATGGTCCGGTAGGCGTCGTCCAGGTCGACCCAGTAGCCCATGCGGGTCGTCAGCTCGGCGAACGCGTCGGTGTGCCGAGTCACCGACTCGCGGCACTTGGCGTTGAACGCGGCGATGCCGTACGCCTCGATGTCCTGCTTGCCGGAGAAGCCCAGCTCCTTCTCGACGGCGAGTTCCACGGGCAGGCCGTGGCAGTCCCAGCCGGCCTTGCGGGCCACGTGGTAGCCGCGCATGGTGCGGAACCGGGGGAAGACGTCCTTGAAGACGCGCGCCTCGATGTGGTGGGCGCCGGGCATGCCGTTGGCGGTGGGCGGGCCTTCGTAGAACACCCACTCGGGGCGGCCCTCGGACTGCTCCAGGCTCTTCGCGAAGATCTTCTGCTCACGCCAGAAGTCGAGCACGGCGTGCTCAAGAGCGGGCAGGTCGACCTGTGCGGGCACCTGGCGGTACGTCGGCGCTGTCATCTGCGAGCATCCTCCAACGGACTTGCTGCCTTCCGTCGGAGGGACGAGAGCCTTCGTTGCTGCCTACGCCGTGTGCGGCGCGCTCCCGCGGTACCACCCTCCTTGGCCCCCGCCGCGCCGTACGCGCCGGTGAGCCCCCTCATTGGGGTCGCGAGCCGGTTCTACTTGCCCCGGCCTCGCGGCTGTGGCTTTCTTCCGGCGGCTCCGGGGTGATCTTCACGTCGCGCTCGCCCCCGGGCTCACACCGTCCCCGGGTCGCTCTGGGCCGCTTACGCCGCTACTCGTCCCCATCCATGCTTTTCGCTCCGCCCAGTGTACGGCGCCGTGCGACAGCGGCGGACCGGTATTCTTCGCCGACCGTGCCCGGGCCCGTGCGCGCCGGAGGGATGACCCGAATGGCGCGGGACGTGGCGCTCGGCTCCGGGGAGCACGGCCCTGGCGGATTACCCGGCCGGGAGCTGGGCACAACGGAGGCATGCCCACGGGCCGGGGGGTGCGGGCGGGCGAATCAGGCGGTGTGCCCCGTTGCCGCGGGACTCAAGTCGATTTATCGTCCCAGCACGATTCGCGAGCAACATCACAATATGTGAAGGGGTCGCGGCCATGGTGGCGAAAGAGACCGCCGTACAGCAGCCGGCGACCGTCCGGCCCAGGGACGCAGCCGCCTCCGGCGGTGCGGCTGCCTTTGATGGCGGGGCCAGGGCAGTAGCCGGAAGGGAGTCCGCGCGCGCCGGGACCGCTTCGACCGGACGGGCAGGGCTCCGGAAGACAGCCGCCGAGCAGACGGCCGCAGGGAGATCGCCAGCCAAGAAGGCCGTGGCGGGGAAGGAAGGTGCCGGGGAGGCGTCGGCCGCGCAGACACCGCCGAAGGACCAGGCGGCTGTGGAGAAGCCGGCCGCGGAGAAGCCGGCCGGGAAGAAGCCGGCCGGGAAGAAGCCGGTCGGGAAGAAGCCGGTCGGGAAGAAACCGGTCGGGAAGAAGTCCGCCGGGAAGAAGCCGGCGGCGAAGATGGCAGCCGTGACCGCCGGGGAGACGGCGACGGGCAGGGTGGCTGGCGACAAGGTGGCCGGGAACCGGTCGGGGGCAAAGAAGCCGGCCAGCAAGACCGCGGCCAAGAAGGTGTCCGCGGGGCGGGCGCGGGCCCAGAACGCGGTTCCCGGGAACGCCCCCGAGAAGCCGGCGGCAGGCAAGACGCAGGACAGGAAGGCATCGGTCGAGAAGGCCCCGGTGCAGAAGGCCGGCGCGAAGAAGACGGGCGGTGAGGACGCCTCCGCCGAGGCGGTCGGGCAGAGCACGGCCAGGAAAGCGGGCGCGGCGCGGAACGCGAAGCAGACGGGAGCCACGACAGTGGGAGCGAAGAAGACTCCTGGCACGGCCACGGCGGGGCAGAACGCCGTCCCCAAGGCACGGGGCACCGGGGCAGAGCCCGGCGAGTTGGCGGTACGCCCCGGCGAAGACCCCTGGACCTCGGAAGAGGTCGCGCAGGCCCGCGCGGAACTGCAGTCCGAGACGGAGCGACTGAGAGAGGAGATCACCTCGTCCGAGGCGTCCCTCGTCGGCCTGATGCGGGATTCCGGGGACGGCGCGGGCGACGACCAGGCCGACACCGGCACCAAGAACATCACGCGCGAGCACGAGATGGCCCTGGCTGCCAACGCGCGCGAAATGTTGGTCCAGACCGAGCGTGCCCTGGACCGGCTGGACGCCGGCACCTACGGCCTGTGCGAGAACTGCGGCAACCCCATCGGCAAGGCCAGGATGCAGGCCTTCCCACGGGCCACGCTGTGCGTGGAGTGCAAACAGAAGCAGGAACGCCGCTCCTGAGCGCGAGGGGCCGCCGGGACGTGCCGTAGTCTCGTCCTCAGTCAGGCACCTAGGTTGAGGGACTCACGTGGCAGAGGCGGAGCGCATCATCGGTACGCCGGACACCCCGGACGACAACGGCGAGCAGGCGGCGGCCGGAGCGCCGCCCGGCGCCGGCGTGTCCGGTGCGGCCGGGCCGCAGGCCCCGGCGCAGCAGCAGTCCGGTCGCGCGCGCCGGATCGCGGTGCTGTTCGCGGTGGCCGCGTTCGCCTACGCCCTCGACCTGATCAGCAAGACGCTCGTCGTCGCCAAGTTGGAGGGGCACGCGCCGATCAGCCTCGTCGGAGACCTGTTGGAGCTGCACGCCACCCGCAACCCGGGGGCCGCTTTCGGTTTCGGCGCGGCCTTCACCGTGATCTTCACGCTGATCGCGGCTGCGGTGATCGTGGTGATCATCCGCCTGGCCCGCAAGCTCTACAGCTTCCCCTGGGCGATCGCCCTGGGACTGCTGCTCGGCGGCGCGCTCGGCAACCTCACCGACCGGATCTTCCGCGCGCCGGGAGTCTTCCAGGGCGAGGTGGTGGACTTCATCGCGCCCAAGGGCTTCGCCGTGTTCAACCTGGCCGACTCGGCGATCGTGTGCGGCGGCATCCTGATCGTGCTGCTGTCCTTCCGCGGCCTGGACCCGGACGGCACGGTCCATCGCGACTGACGGCCCGGCCCGGAAGGAAGCGCTGGACCGGGGCCGCGGGGACCGAAGGGCAGTGGTGTCCGCGGGGGTGTCCGCGGGGGTGTCCGCGGCGGTTTGTCCACAGGCTCGTTCGGCGGCCGCGCGCCCGTCCGGCATACTCGTCTGGTGAGCACGATTCCCGAGATCCGTACCCTGCCCGTGCCCGACGGCCTGGAGGGCGAGCGCGTCGACGCCGCCATCTCCCGCATGTTCGGCTTCTCCCGTACGAAGGCGGCGGAACTGGCCGCAGCCGGCAAGGTCCAGGTCGACGGCACGATGGTCGGCAAGTCCGAGCGGGTGCGCGGTGGTGCCTGGCTGGAGGTCGAGATGCCGCAGGCGCCCGCGCCGGTGCAGGTGGTCGCCGAGCCGGTCGAGGGCATGGAGATCGTGCACGACGACGATGACGTGGTCGTGATCGTCAAGCCGGTCGGCGTTGCTGCGCACCCCTCGCCGGGCTGGTCCGGGCCCACCGTCATCGGTGGGCTCGCCGCAGCGGGCTACCGGATCTCCACCTCCGGTGCCGCCGAGCGGCAGGGCATCGTGCACCGCCTCGACGTCGGCACCTCGGGCCTGATGGTCGTCGCCAAGTCCGAGTACGCGTACACGTCGCTCAAGCGTCAGTTCAAGGAACGTACGGTCGACAAGCGTTACCACACCCTGGTCCAAGGGCACCCGGACCCGACCAGTGGCACCATCGACGCCCCGATCGGCCGCCATCCGCACCACGACTACAAGTGGGCGGTCACAGCCGACGGAAAGCCCTCGGTGACCCACTACGACCTCGTCGAGGCCTTCCGAGCCGCCTCCCTGCTCGACGTGAAGCTGGAGACCGGCCGGACCCACCAGATCCGCGTCCACATGGCCGCGCACCGCCACCCTTGCGTCGGCGATCTCACCTACGGCGCCGACCCCACCCTCGCCAAGCGGCTGCGCCTGACCCGCCAGTGGCTGCACGCGGTCCGGCTCGGCTTCGAGCATCCCGGGGACGGACGGTGGGTCGAGTTCACGAGCGACTACCCCGAGGACCTGCAGAACGCCCTCGACCAGGTCCGTGCGGAGACGTACGCGTGAGCCTGCCGTACACCGTCCGGATCGCCGAGGACTCCGCCGACCGCGAGGCCTGCTTCACGGTCCGCAAGGAGGTCTTCGTGGGAGAGCAGGGCGTCGCCGAGAGCATCGAATACGACGCCTATGACGCCGTCGCCGTGCATGTCCTGGCAGCCCGCGAGGACGGTGCACCGCTCGGTACCGGCCGGTTGCTGTACGGCGAGGCGGCCACCGGAAAGACCGGTGGGGACCCGGCGGTGGGCTCCCTGGGCAGACTCGCCGTCTGCCCGGAGGCACGCGGGCTCGGGGTCGGCGCGGCCCTGGTCCGGGCCATCGAAGGGGCGGCACGCGCACGGGGTCTGACCGCGGTGGACCTGCATGCGCAGACCCATGCCCTGGGCTTCTACGAACGACTCGGCTACACGGCGTACGGCCCTGAATTCCCGGACGCCGGCATACCGCACCGGGCGATGCGCCGCACTCTGTAGCGGCGGCGCGCAACGCACTTTCCAGCCGGCCGGATGGCACCCTGGAGCCCTGCCGTGTGATCGTCGACTCCCGGAGCGCCGGCCGTGGATCAGTTGGCCCTGTTGTTCGCACTCCTGCTCGGGGCCTTGGTGAGCGTCCCGCTGGGGGACCGGTTCGGGGTGCCGGCGCCGGTGCTGATGACGCTGTTCGGCGGGGTGCTGGCGGTGGCCGACTTCGTGCCCGACGTGGACATCCCGCCCGATCTGATCCTGCCCGCGCTGTTGCCGCCGCTGCTCTACGCCGCCGTGCGCCGGACTTCCTGGCGGCAGTTCGCGGCCAACATCCGCCCCATCCTCCTGCTGGCCGTCGCCCTGGTGTGCGTGACGATGGTGTGCGTGGCGTTCGTCGCCCACGCGATCGTGCCCAAACTGCCGATCGCCGCCGCCTTCGTGCTCGGCGCACTGATCGCGCCGCCCGACCCGGTCGCCGCGACGAGCGTTGCGGGCCAGCTGGGGCTGCCGCGCCGTTTGGTGTCGATCCTGGAAGGTGAGGGGCTCTTCAACGACGTCACGGCCATCGTGCTGTACCACATGGCGGTCGCCGCCGTGGTGAGCGGCGCGTTCTCGGTATGGCAGGCCGGCCTGGACCTTGTGCTGTCCGCCGTCGTCGCGCTGGTCATGGGGCTGGTGCTGGGCTGGGGCGCGAACAAGCTGATGGACGTGCTGGACGATCCGACACTGCAGATCGGCATGACACTGCTCGTGCCGTACGCCTCCTATGTGCTCGCCGAGAAGCTGCACGGTTCCGGGGTGCTCGCCGTGCTCACCACCGCCCTCTTCCTCGCGGAGTACGCCACTGACGCCGATGCGGTGATGACCCGGCTGGCCGGGCACACCTTCTGGGACATCATCGACACCCTGGTCACGGGCGTGGCCTTCGGACTGATCGGTCTGGAACTGCACAACGCCATCCGTACGGCCACGGGGCGATGGAGTGTGCTGCTGGGCTGGGCGGCGACCGTCGCCGGCGTGGTGATCGTCGTACGGCTGCTGTGGTTGCTGCCCGCCACCTGGCTGACCAAGCGGCTGCACGCCCGCCGGGACTACGACGAGGACATTCCGGTCAGCTGGCGGGAAACCGTGGTGATGTGGTGGTCCGGTATGCGGGGGGTGGCGTCGGTGGCGCTGGCGCTGGCCATCCCGCTGAAGACCGATGCCGGGTCTGCGTTTCCCGACCGGGGTGAGATCGTCTTCATCGCCTTCGGGGTGATCATCGGCACGTTGGTGTTGCAGGGGCTGACCCTGCCATGGCTCGTCCGGCGGCTCGGGGTGCGGGCCGACGCCGAGGGCGAGAAGGAGTTCGAGAAGGACCTGGCCGTGCGGGCCGCGAAGGCGGCCAGGCGCAGGCTACGGGAGATCGAGGAAGTGGAGGAGCTGTCCGAGGAGCTGTCCGAGCAGATGCTGCGGACGGCCTTCGACATCGGTATCCGGATCAGCCCGGACATGGGGGAGGAGGAACGTCGGGAGGCCCAGCATCAGCGTGCCAGACGACTGAAGCGCATCCGGCGCATCCAGGCGGAGATGCTGAGCGCTGCGCGGCACGAGGTATTGGCGGCGCGCAGCGAGCCCGGTGCCGACCCGGAGGTCGTGGACCGGGTGCTTCGGCACCTCGATGTGCGCAGCCTGCGCTGAATTCCCCTCCCACCCGGGCACCACCCGCTACGGCCGGATGCCGGATGTCTGCCGTGCGGGTGCGGCGCGGTCCGTGGCTGCCACTGGTGCGGTCCGTCAGCCTCAGCCGGGGTGGGGGACCCCGTACGCCTTGCGCAGGGAAGGTCCGGCAGGGGACGGGGAGCGGTGTGGTGGGGGATCGGCATCCGCGGTGTTGACCCGAGGAAGAGCGTAGGGGTGCTCCGCCGACAGCCAGGTGATCATCTGTTCGCGGACCGTGACCCGTACCGTCCAGATGTCGTTCGCGTCCTTCGCCGTCACCAGGGCGCGTACCTGGATGGTGTTCGGTGTCGTGTCCGTCACCTGCAAGCTGCAGGCGCGACCGTCCCAGGCGGGGCACCGGCGCACGATGTCGCGCAGTTTCTCGCGCATCGTCTCCACGGGCGCACTGTGGTCGAGGTGCCAGAAGACCGTTCCGGTCATCTGTGGGGTGCCGCGGGACCAGTTCTCGAACGGCTTGGACGTGAAGTACGACACCGGCATGGTGAAGCGGCGCTCGTCCCAGGTACGCACCGTCAGGAAGGTCAGTGTGATCTCCTCGACGGTGCCCCACTCGCCGTCCACGACGACCGTGTCGCCGATGCGCACCATGTCACCGAAGGCGATCTGCAGCCCTGCGAACAGGTTCGACAGCGTGGACTGGGCGGCGACACCGGCCACGATGCCGACGACACCCGCCGAGGCCAGCAGCGATGCGCCGGCGGTCCGCATGGCCGGGAACGTCAGCAGCATTGCGGCCACCGCGACCACGCCGACGGCGGCGGACACCACGCGCATGATCAGCGTCAGCTGGGTGCGTACTCGCCGGACCCGCGCCAGATCGTGGTGGGCGCGGGCGTAGCCGGTGTAAGTCGTCTCCACCGCCGCCGCCGCGATCCGGATCGCCAGCCAGGCCGTCGCCCCGATCAGCACCAGGGTCAGCGTCCGTCCGATGCCGACCCGGTGTTCCCGGAGCAGTCCCACCTGGTCGTAGCAGCCTCTGAGCAGGGCGGCGCACAGCACCATCTGGTACGGGACACGGGCACGCCGCAGCAGCCCCCACAGCGGTGTCTCACTGTGGCGGTCGTCGGCCTTGCGGAGCAGCAGGTCCGTGGCCCAGCCGATGAGCACGGTCAGGAACACGGACCCGCCGACCACGATCACGGGTCGGAGCAGGGTCTCCATGTCTGCGACCGTAACCGGCTCTGCCGGGGAGCGAACCTGTGACTTTGGACGCGTTCGGGGAGGGCGTGCCGCGGCTCGGGCAGGCCCAGCTGGCACCATGGCCTCATGAACATCATGCTTTTTCACTCGACCTACGGGCTCCGGCCCGCGGTGCGCGAGGCCGCGGACCGGCTGCGCGGGGCGGGCCACGAGGTGTGGACGCCTGACCTCTTCGCGGGGTGCACGTTCGACAGCGTCGAGAAGGGCATGGAGTTCAAGGAGGAGATCGGCAAGGACGAACTGCTGAAGCGGGCCGTGCTGGCGGCGGCGCCCTATTCGGACCGCGGCCTGGTGTACGCCGGATTCTCGCTCGGTGCCTCCATCGCCCAGACCCTCGCCCTCGGGGACGCTAAGGCGCGCGGGCTGTTGCTTCTGCACGGTACGTCGGACCTCGCGCCGGACACACAGGTGGACGAGCTGCCGGTGCAGCTGCACGTCGCCGAGCCGGACCCGTTCGAGACGGACGACTGGCTGAACGCCTGGTACCTGCAGATGGGCCGGGCAGGTGCCGAGGTGGAGGTTCACCGGTACGCCGGGGCCGGGCACCTCTACACCGACCCCGGGCTGCCGGACTACGACGCGGAGGCCGCCGAGGCCACCTGGCGGGTGGCGCTCGGCTTCCTTGGAATGCTCAGGTGAGCGGTTACACGGGGGCGTAGGCCCGCTCGACCTTCTGCGTGCCGCTGCGGGTGCGGTACGAGCGTTCCCACCTGGCGGTCGCGCCTGCGTCGGTGCGGTCGGACAGCACGTAGTAGTCCATCTGCACGCGGTCGTCGGTGACGTCCAGTACGCCGTAGCCGTGCCGGTCGGTGTCCACCCAGTGGACGTGCCGGTTGGCGGCCCGGATGATCGGCGAGGCGATTGCGGAGACGGTGCCCTCGGGGAACTTCACGATGTCGTCGAGGTTGTCCGAGGTCACCGAGGTGATCACGAACTCGGTGGCCGCCGATGCCGACAGCGGGTAGGTACCGGCGTTCACCGGCACGTCGTTGGCCCACGACATGTGGATGTCACCCGTCAGGAAGACGGTGTTGCGGATGCCGTTGGAACGCAGGTGGTGCAGCAGCTCCCGGCGGTCGTCGGTGTAGCCGTCCCACTGGTCGGTGTTGAAGGCGATGCCCTCCTGCGGCAGCCCGAGCAGCTTGGCCAGCGGCTTGAACAGGTCGGCTGAGAGCTCCCCGACGGCGAACGGCGAGATCATCACCGAGTTGCCGACCAGGCGCCACTTGGTGCTGGAGGCCTTCAATCCGGCCTTCAACCAGTCGAGCTGGGCGCGCCCGGTGATCGTGCGGTCCGGGTCGTCGACCGATCCGCTGCCCGTGGCGACCTGCTGGGAACGGAAGGAACGCAGGTCCAGGAGGGACAGATCGGCGAGCTTGCCGAAGCGTAGCCTCCGGTAGGTGGTTCCGGCGATGGCCGGACGGACCGGCATCCACTCGAAGTAGGCCTGCTTGGCGGCGGCCTGACGGGCCTTCCAGGTGCCCTCGGCGCCTTCGGTGTGGTTGACGGCGCCGCCCGACCAGGCGTTGTCGGCGAACTCGTGGTCGTCCCAGATCGCGATGACGGGCGTCTTCAGGTGCAGGGCCTGCAGGTCGGGGTCCGTCTTGTACGTCGCGTGCCGGATGCGGTAGTCGGCGAGGGTGAGGATCTCGTGCGTGGGAGCATGCGGGCGGACGACCTTGCCGCGCGCTGCGTACTCGCCGGACTTGTACTCGTAGATGTAGTCGCCGAGGTGCAGCCACGCGTCGAGGTCGCCCCGGGCGGCGAGGTGACGGTAGGCGGAGAAGTAGCCAGCTTCCCAGTTGGCGCAGGAGACCACGCCGAAGCGCAGACCGGAGACGGCCGCGTCCGCCGCCGGTGCGGTGCGGGTGTGCGCCACCGGGGAGTGGGTGGCGCCGGCCGAGAAACGGAACCAGTAGTCGGTGGCCGGTTCCAGGCCGCGGATGTCGGCCTTCACCGTATGGTCCGAAGCGGCCCTGGCGGTGGTGGAGCCCTTGGCGACGATGCGCGTCAGCGCCTTGTCCCTGGCCACCACCCAGCTCACCTCGGTGTCCGGGCCGAGCCCGGAGCCGGGTGCGGCTTCCGGTGTGGGGGTCACGCGGGTCCACAGCAGGATGCCGTCGGGCAGCGGGTCGCCGGAGGCGACGCCGTGCAGGAAGGCGGGGGCGTCCGTGGCGGCGCCGGCCGGGAACGCGGCGGCGATGGGACCGGCCAGGACAACAGTCGCCGCTGCGGCCTTGACGACCGTACGGCGGCGGGGCAAAGGGGAGTTGAGACGCTGGGGCGCCTCGGATATTCGGTATCGACTGGTCACGGCCGATCAGGTTACTGACCGGTATGAACGACGGAGCGGGCGAACTCCGAGAGTTCGCCCGCTCTTCACACCCTCGTCATTTTCTGATGGAGCGTCAGTGGTGGTGCAAGTGGACCGGCTTCACCCCTTCAGGGCCGCATCCACCGCCTTGTTGAAGTCGGCCACGGTCATGATCACGTTGCCTCCGCCGAGCTTCTTGCCGTCCATGACGAAGCTCGGAGTGCCGGTCACGCCGTCCTTGTTGGTGTCGAACTTCTTCGACATGGCGACGGCCCAGGCGTCGTAGGTGCCGTTCTTCACGGCGTCCTGGAACTTCGCGTTGCCCTTCAGAGCGGGAACGGTGTCAGCGATCTTGATGAGGTAGTCGTCGCTCTTGAACTTGTCGTCGGTCTCCTCCGGGTGCCACTTCTTCGCGTAGAGCGCCGACTTGTAATCCAGGAACGCCTGCGGGCTGACGTTGAGCGCCGCACCGAGAGCGCTCAACGCGTTCTTCGAGCCCTCGCCGCCGAGCTTGTCGTCGAGGAAGGTGGCGCCCACGTACTGGAGCTTGTACTTGCCGTCCTCGACGTCCTTGTCGACGGTCGAGCCGACGGTCTGCTCGAACTGGGCACAGATGGGGCAGCGCGGGTCCTCGTAGCTCTTCAGAGTCTTCTTGGCGCTGTCCTTGCCTATGACCACGGTGGTGCCGTCCTTGCCCGTGGTGTTGGCCGGAGCGGTGACCTTGGCGTTCTTCAGCGCCTCCCAGTGGGCGGGCTTGTTGGCCTGGACGATCCAGTAGCCGATGCCGCCGGCCGCCGCCAAGACGGCCACGGCCGATGCGGCCACGATGACCTGCCGCTTGGCCTTGTCGCGCTTGGCCTGCCGCTCGCGCTCCTGGCGCAGTCGCTCCCGGGCCGCAGTCTTCGCCGCCTGGCTGTTCCGCTTGCTCATGCTGGTGATCTCCATGTGGGACGCGCACATCCAGTGCGCGGTGTACGGGGGAATGATCGTGTTCGGCCGCCGCCGAATGCGTCGGAGCCTTCGTCGCTCAGGCGAGGGCGGCGGCGGGAGAGCACGGCGGTCCACGCCGTCCCATGGAGTGCACGAGGAGCCGGTCGCGGGCGGTGGCGTGCCGCGGGGCCGGGCGGGGCTGCCGGCGGACCGGGGCGGGCCGCACGGTGACCGAGGCCACCGCGAGCAGCAGTGGACGGAAAGTGGTGGCGGTGACCGCGCGCACCAGCTGGGCCAGTGCCCGCTCACCCCGGTACAGCCAGGCGGCAGCGAGCAGCCCCATGCCGATGTGCACGGCGAGCAGTAGCCAGGCCGTGGCCGGTCCGGCGTGGGCGAGCAGCGCGGCGGCCCGGTTCGGACCGTCGGTCACCTGGACGAACGGGGTCCCCACCCGGCCGTCGCACAGCACGTCCAGGCCGACCGCGCGCAGCGGGCCCGCCACCGGGCCGCCCACTTGGCCGTAGCACGCCCGCTGGCCAGTGGTGAACACCGTGTCGGCGGCCAGCTCCAGCGGGATCAGCAGCACCGCGATCCGGCCGAAGCCGCGTTCGCGTCCGGCCAGTGCGTACGCGGTGACGAACACCCCGGCGGCGACTGCGCTCACGATCGCCGCCGGCAGCGGAGCCCGGGACAGCAGCACGTGCGACGCGGTGCTGAGCGTCACGACGACAGCCGTGAACAGCGCCGCGCGCACGGCTCTGAGCTGGATCCCGGATATGTCCATAGCGAAAGCAGAGTCTGTCACGTGGGTGAGTAAGGGACCCCTAAAGGGTGCCTGTGAGGCGTGAAGGTCTACAGCCCCGGGATGAAGGTCTACAGCCCCGGGATGAAGGTCTACAGCCCCGGGATCCGGCCGTTGCGGAACAGGTCGACGAAGATCTGGTGGTCGGTGCGCGCGCGTGCGCCGTAGCCGTGCGCGAAGTCCACCAGGACGGGCGCGAAGCCCTCCTCGTCCGCTGCGATGGCCGCGTCGATGGCCCGCTCGGTGGAGAACGGCACCAGGGACTCGCCGGACTGGTCGTCCGCCGCCGCATGCATGGTGGCGGTGGCCCGGCCCAGGTCGGCGATGACGGCCGCGATCTCCTCCGGGTCGTCGATGTCGTCCCAGTCCAGGTCGACGGCGTACGGCGAGACCTCGGCCACCAGCTGGCCCGCGCCGTCCAGCTCGGTCCAGCCCAGCCACGGGTCGGCGTGCGCCTGCAGCGCGCGCTGGGAGATCACCGTCCGGTGCCCCTCGTGCTGGAAGTACTCGGCGATCGCCGGGTCGGTGATGTGCCGGGAGACGGCTGGGGTCTGCGCCTGCTTGATGTAGATCACGACGTCGTTCTCCAGGGCGTCGCTGGGGCCCTCCAGGAGGATGTTGTAGGACGGCAGACCGGCCGAGCCGATGCCGATGCCCCGGCGGCCCACGACGTCCTTCACCCGGTACGAGTCCGGGCGGGTCAGTGAGGAGTCCGGCAGCGTCTCCAGATAGCCGTCGAAGGCGGCCAGCACCTTGTAGCGGGTCGCCGCATCCAACTCGATGGAGCCGCCGCCCGGAGCGAAGCGGCGCTCGTAGTCGCGGATCTCAGTCATCGAGTCCAGCAGCCCGAATCGGGTCAGCGAGCGGGCGTCACGCAGCGCGTCCAGCAGCGGACCCTGTGCGGTGTCCAGGGTGAACGGCGGCACCTCGTCGCTCTTGGCGCCGGTGGCCAGCGCGTGGACGCGCTCGCGGTAGGCGGCCGCGTAGACCGTCACCAGTTCGGTGATCTGCTCGTCGCTGAGCGCCTTCGCGTACCCGATGAGGGCGATCGAGGCGGCGAAGCGCTTGAGGTCCCAGGTGAACGGGCCGACATAAGCCTCGTCGAAGTCGTTGACGTTGAAGACCAGGCGGCCGTTGGAGTCCAGGTAGGTGCCGAAGTTCTCCGCGTGCAGGTCGCCGTGGATCCACACGCGCGAGGTGCGGTCGTCCAGGTACGGGCCGCCCCGCTTCTCCGCGTTCGCATCGTGGTAGAAGAGGCACGCCGTCCCTCGGTAGAACGCGAAGGCCGAGGCCGCCATCTTGCGGAACTTCATCCGGAACGCGGCCGGGTCGGCGGCTAGGAGCCGGCCGAAGGCGGTGTCGAAGACGGCGAGGATCTCCTCGCCTCGCTGCTCGCCGTTGAGCTGGGGGACCGACATCGCGGGGTGCCTCCTGGTGCGGAACGGGTGGTGCGTGAATGAGCATCACGGGGACGACGGCGCGTCCGCCGTCTTCAACGGCCGACGCCGCGCCGGAGTGCCCGGCTCCCACACGAAGGTACGCAAGGACGCACCGCGTGTGTCAGTGCCGGGGCATAGACTTCGACGCTGTCCCCCAGACTGTCCGCAGCCGGTCGGAAGATCGTCGACACCCGTTTCCTTCGGAGGCCGAAACCGTGTCAAAGCCGCCCTTCACGCACCTGCACGTCCACACCCAGTACTCGCTGCTGGACGGTGCCGCGCGGCTGAAGGACATGTTCAACGCCTGCAACGAGATGGGCATGACGCACATCGCCATGTCCGACCACGGCAACCTGCACGGGGCGTACGACTTCTTCCACTCCGCGACGAAGGCCGGGATCACCCCGATCATCGGGATCGAGGCGTACGTCGCCCCCGAGTCCCGGCGGAACAAGCGCAAGATCCAGTGGGGTCAGCCGCACCAGAAGCGGGACGACGTCTCCGGTTCCGGTGGTTATACCCACAAGACGATGTGGGCCGTGAACAAGACCGGCCTGCACAACCTCTTCCGCCTCTCCTCAGACGCCTACGCCGAGGGCTGGCTGCAGAAGTGGCCCCGGATGGACAAGGAGACCATCTCCCAGTGGTCCGAGGGGATCGTCGCCTCCACCGGCTGTCCCTCGGGTGAGCTCCAGACCCGGCTGCGGCTCGGCCAGTACGACGAGGCGCTCAAGGCCGCCGCCGACTACCAGGACATCTTCGGCAAGGACCGCTACTTCCTGGAACTGATGGACCACGGCATCGAGATCGAGCGCCGGGTCCGCGACGGCCTGCTGGAGATCGGCAAGAAGCTCGGCATTCCCCCGCTGGTCACCAACGACTCGCACTACACCTACGCCCATGAGGCAGGCGCCCATGACGCCCTGCTCTGCATCCAGACCGGCAAGAACCTCTCCGACCCGGACCGCTTCAAGTTCGATGGCACCGGCTACTACCTGAAGTCCACGGACGAGATGTACGCCATCGACTCCTCGGACGCCTGGCAGGAGGGCTGCGCCAACACGCTCCTGGTGGCCGAGATGGTCGACACCACCGGCATGTTCGAGAAGCACGACCTCATGCCCAGGTTCGACATCCCCGAGGGCTACACCGAGGTCACCTGGTTCAAGGAGGAAGTGCGCCGCGGCATGGAGCGCCGCTTCCCGGGCGGCGTCCCCGAGGACCGCCAGAAGCAGGCCGACTACGAGATGGACGTCATCATCTCGATGGGCTTCCCCGGCTACTTCCTCGTGGTCGCCGACTTCATCATGTGGGCCAAGAACAACGGCATCGCCGTCGGTCCCGGTCGCGGCTCCGCGGCCGGCTCGATCGTCGCCTACGCCATGGGCATCACCGACCTCGACCCGATTCCGCACGGTCTGATCTTCGAGCGCTTCCTCAACCCCGAGCGCATCTCGATGCCCGATGTCGACATCGACTTCGACGAGCGCCGGCGCGTCGAGGTGATCCGATACGTGACCGAGAAGTACGGCGCCGACAAGGTCGCCATGATCGGCACCTACGGCACCATCAAGGCCAAGAACGCGATCAAGGACTCCGCGCGCGTGCTGGGCTACCCGTACGCGATGGGCGACCGCATCACCAAGGCCATGCCTGCCGACGTGCTCGGCAAGGGCATCCCGCTGTCCGGCATCACCGACCCCGAGCACCCGCGATACAGCGAGGCCGGTGAGGTCCGCGGGATGTACGAGAACGAGCCGGACGTGAAGAAGGTCATCGACACCGCGCGCGGTGTGGAGGGCCTGGTCCGGCAGATGGGTGTGCACGCGGCTGGTGTGATCATGTCCAGCGAGACCATCACCGAGCACGTCCCGGTCTGGGTACGGCACACCGACGGTGTGACCATCACCCAGTGGGACTACCCCAGCTGTGAGTCGCTCGGCCTGCTGAAGATGGACTTCCTGGGCCTGCGCAACCTCACGATCATGGACGACGCGGTCAAGATGGTGAAGGCCAACAAGGGCCTCGACATCGACCTGCTGTCCCTGCCGCTGGATGATCCCAAGACCTTCGAACTGCTCCAGCGCGGTGACACCCTCGGCGTCTTCCAGTTCGACGGCGGTCCCATGCGCTCGCTGCTGCGGCTGATGAAGCCCGACAACTTCGAGGACATCTCCGCGGTATCGGCCCTGTACCGGCCGGGCCCGATGGGCATGAACTCCCACACCAACTACGCACTGCGCAAGAACGGGCAGCAGGAGATCACGCCGATCCACCCCGAACTGGAGGAGCCGCTCAAGGAGGTCCTGGACGTCACCTACGGCCTGATCGTCTACCAGGAGCAGGTGCAGAAGGCCGCCCAGATCATCGCAGGCTATTCGCTCGGCGAAGCCGACATCCTCCGCCGTGTCATGGGCAAGAAGAAGCCGGAAGAACTGGAGAAGAACTTCGTCATCTTCCAGGCCGGCGCCCGCAAGAACGACTACAGCGACGAGGCCGTCCAGGCGCTCTGGGACGTGCTGGTCCCCTTCGCCGGCTACGCCTTCAACAAGGCGCACTCCGCGGCGTACGGTCTGGTCTCCTACTGGACCGCCTACCTGAAGGCGAACCACCCCGCCGAGTACATGGCCGCCCTGCTGACCTCCGTCAAGGACGACAAGGACAAGTCGGCGGTCTACCTCAACGAGTGCCGCCGCATGGGCATCCGGGTGCTCCCGCCCAACGTCAACGAGTCCGAGGCGAACTTCGCTGCTCAAGGCGACGACGTGATCCTCTTCGGGCTGTCCGCCGTCCGCAACGTCGGCACCAACGTCGTCGAAGCGATCATCAAGGGCCGCAAGGCCAAGGGGAAGTACGCCTCCTTCCCGGACTACCTCGACAAGGTCGAGGCGGTGGTCTGCAACAAGCGGACCACCGAGTCACTGATCAAGGCCGGCGCCTTCGACACCATGGGACACACCCGCAAGGGCCTCACGGCGCAGTACGAACCGATGATCGACAATGTAGTCGCGGTCAAGCGCAAGGAGGCCGAGGGTCAGTTCGACCTCTTCGGCGGCATGGGCGAGGAGACCAGTGACGAGCCCGGCTTCGGGCTGGACGTCCAGTTCACCGACGAGGAGTGGGAGAAGACCTATCTGCTCGCCCAGGAACGGGAGATGCTCGGCCTCTACGTCTCCGATCACCCGCTCTTCGGTCTGGAGCACGTGCTGTCCGACAAGGCGGACGCGGGCATCGCCCAGCTCACCGGTGGCGAGCACGCCGACGGGGCCGTTGTCACCATCGGTGGCATCATCTCGGGTCTGCAACGCAAGATGACCAAGCAGGGCAACGCCTGGGCGATCGCGACGGTCGAGGACCTCGCCGGTTCCATCGAATGCATGTTCTTCCCGGCGACCTACCAGCTCGTGTCGACCCAACTCGTCGAGGACGCAGTCGTGTTCGTCAAGGGCCGCCTCGACAAGCGCGAGGACGTGCCGCGGTTGGTCGCCATGGAGTTGATGGTCCCCGACCTGTCCAGCGCAGGCACCAACGCACCTGTGGTGCTCACCATCCCCGCGGTGAAGGTCACCCCGCCGATGGTCAGTCGCCTCGGCGAGATCCTCAGCCACCACAAGGGCGACAGCGAGGTCCGCATCAGGCTCCAGGGTCCGCGCAAGACCACCGTGCTGCGTCTGGACCGGCACCGGGTCAAGCCCGACCCGGCGCTCTTCGGTGACCTGAAGGTGCTG
This sequence comes from Streptomyces pluripotens, assembly GCF_000802245.2. Lineage (NCBI taxonomy): Bacteria > Bacillati > Actinomycetota > Actinomycetes > Kitasatosporales > Streptomycetaceae > Streptomyces > Streptomyces pluripotens. The sequence goes on along the minus strand of NZ_CP021080.1, from coordinate 1,625,049 downwards.
CTCGGCCCGTCCTGTCTGGCGGGCTGAAGGAGCCTCACGCGCACAAGAAGAAGGGGCGCACCCCGCAAGGGTGCGCCCCTTCTGTGTGCCGGGCTTCAACTGCCCTTCAGCCGTGTATCCGGCTGCGCTTTTCGGCCGTGCCTTCAGTTGTGACCGAAGCGCTTCTGCTGCTTACGAGCAACATCCGCCGGGCTGCCCGGGACGTGCACCGGCGACTCGTGCGTCTCCGGCGACGTCCGCTGCGCGTGCTCGTGTGCCTGCTCGGCCTGCGAGGCGCGGTTCTGCGGGCCACCCTGCTTGCGGTTCTTGTTCTTGGCCATGGTGATCTGCCTCCTGTGGGGGATCTAGGGGCCAGGGCCGGGACCAGATTCACATACGCTGACATCAGGCGCATGTCGGACAATTACCGTGTGTGACAAGGTGGGTGGTCGAGTGGGCACCGCAAACGCCACGCCGAAGATCGAGTTCGGGCCGTTAACCCCTGCGCGGTCGGGCAGACTCGAAGGAAGTCCGAAGCAAAACCTCCCGGGAAGAGGGTGAGTCGCGTGGACCGTTGCATCGTCCTGGTGGACGCCGGGTACCTGCTGGGCGCCGCCGCCAGCCTTCTCGCCGGTGAGCCCTCGCGGTCCCGGATCTCCGTCGACCACGCCGCATTGATCCAGGCGCTGCGCGAACGCGCGGAGTCGGAGACCGAGCGCCCGCTCCTGCGCATCTACTGGTTCGACGGCGCCCCCGACCGGGTCCCCCAGCCCGAGCACCGGCGACTGCGCGTGATGCCCCGGGTCACCGTCCGACTCGGGGCGCTCACCCGCAGCGACGGACGCTGGGCCCAGAAGGGCGTGGACGCTGCCATGCACGCGGAGCTGACCGAGCTGGCCCGTAACCGTGCCTGCTCCGACATCGTCCTGGTCACCGGCGACGGTGACCTGCTACCGGGCATGATGGCCGCCAAGGAACACGGCGTCGCCGTTCATTTGTGGGCCGTTCAGGCAGCCGACGGTGACTACAACCAGTCCGAGGACCTGGTCGCCGAGGCCGATGAGCGACGGGTGCTGGACCGGGCCTGGATCACCCAGGCGGTCCGCGCCAGGGAACTGACCGGTGTCTGCGCCCCGCCGCCCGCGCCCCGCCCCGAGATCGCCGCGATCCTCTCCGCGCCACTGCCCGACTCCGCACTCGCCGCCGGCGCCGAACGACCCGTCGAACAGGGCAGGCACCCACAGGCCGCCGAGGCGACGGAGAACGGCGCCCAGGAGCGGGTCCCCACGTCCAAGGGCGTGCCCACCCCCAAGGACCTAGCCGCGCTCCGCGCACCCGGAAGCCAGTCCGCACCGCATCCGGCAACCGCGACCCTGCGCTGGTCCTCCGACAAGGGCTGGGTGGACCGGCCCGGCGTCGTCACCGAGCCGCCCGAGGCCGCCTCCATGCCGACCCTCGCCCAGCTCACCACGGCGGAGCAGAGGTGGGCCGACCGGGAGGAGGACATCACCACCGTCGGTGGCGACCCGTACGAGGTGGGTCAGGTCTTCGCCCGTCGCTGGATGTCCCGGCTTGGCGACCAGGCCCAGCTGCAGCGACTGTCGCAGATGTACCCGCGCATCCCGCACCGTGTCGACGGAGAGTTGCTGCGGTACGCGGCCCGGTTCGGACTGCTCGCGCACAAGGACGACCAGATCGACGAACACGACCGCTACGCCATCCGGGCAGGGTTCTGGCGAGAGATCGACGTGCCCGCGGCGACGGAACAGGCGGGCACCGGGGACTGAATCCGGGCAGCGGGACGGGTGCGGCCCCAAAGGCGAGTAAAGGCCCCCGACCCCGTACTCTCGTCCTTTGTGAGTACGCGCGCGGGACAGGCACTTCGGCATGACGCGGTCGTACGCGTGCGCGGGCTCAGCAAGACCTACCCGCCCGCCAGGGGGCGGCGCGGGGCACCCGGCACCCCCGAGGTGCGGGCCACCGACGAGGTCGAGCTGGACGTGCGGCGCGGCGAGGTCTTCGGGCTCCTCGGGCCGAACGGCGCCGGCAAGTCCACCCTCGTACGGCAGCTGACCGGTCTGCTGCGGCCGGACGCCGGCAGCGTCGAGATCCTCGGCCACGACATCGTGAAGCACCCGGAGCGAGCCGCACGTCTCCTCGCCTACCTGGGTCAGGAATCCTCCGCCCTGGACGAGCTGACCGTCTCCCTCGCCGCCGAGACCACCGGGCGTCTGCGCGGCCTGGACGTGCACCGGGCCCGGGCCGAGCGCGACGCCGTACTGGAGGAACTGGGGCTCGCCCCGATCGCCGGGCGAGCGCTGAAGAAGCTGTCCGGCGGGCAGCGACGGCTCGCCTGCCTCGGCGCCGCCCTCGTCGGGCAGCGGCCGCTGCTCGTGCTGGACGAGCCGACCACCGGCATGGACCCGGTGGCCCGGCGCGCGGTCTGGGCGGCCGTCGACCGACGCCGGGCCGAGCACGACACGACCGTGCTGCTGGTCACCCACAACGTCATTGAGGCCGAGACCGTACTGGACCGGGTCGCCGTGCTCGACCAGGGCCGCGTCATTGCCTGCGACACCCCCGCCGGGCTCAAGGAACGGGTCGCCGGTGAGGTGCGGGTCGAGCTGGTGTGGCGGGAACGGGCGCCGCTGGCGGTGCCCGAGGTCGCCACACTGCGCGAGCGCGCGGTGGAGTCCGGCCGGCGATGGACGCTGCGGCTCGCGCCCGAGGAGGCCCGGGCCGCGGTTGCCACGGTGACCGGCGGGGCTGCGTTCGCTGCCCTGGACGACTTCACCCTCGCCACACCCAGCCTGGAGGATGTCTACCTGGCGCTGGGCGGCGCGGCCCGGCAGGGGTTGGTGAAGGCATGAGCGCACGGACCGTGGAATGCGTAGGGGAGTACGCGACTGCCGTACGGAAGGGGAGCAGCTCGTCGTGAGTGTCCCACCTGCCCAGGTTCTACCCGGACGCGCCCACGGCGTACCGGTGACGGCGCCGGGCGCGGCCGAACTCGGGCCGCGCGCGCGGTTGTGGCCGTCGCTGGCCGCCGTCTACCGGGCGCAGCTGTCCCGGGCTCGGGTGGCCCGCATCCCGCTGCTCTTCGTGGCGACCTTCCAGTCCGTCGGCATCACCGTGATGATGCGGGGTGTCGTCGGCAGCGGCAGCGAGGCCCACTCCGTGGTGGCGGGGGCCTCGGTGTTGGTCGTGGCGTATGTGGCGTTGAACCTGCTGTCACAGTACTTCGGGCAGCTGCGGGCCAGCGGCGGACTCGATCACTACGCCACGCTGCCCGTCCCGCCGGCCGCGGTGGTGCTGGGTGCGGCGGCGGCGTATGCCTCCTTCACCGTGCCGGGGACCCTGGTGACCGCCGTCTTCGGATGTGTGCTCTTCGGGCTGCCCTTGTCCAACCTGTGGATCCTGCTGGCCGTCATTCCGCTCGCCGGGGCCGCGCTGTCCGGGCTCGGCGCTGCCTGTGGCCTGCTCGCACCCAGGCCCGAGCTGGCCACACTGCTCGGACAGCTGGGCATGTCCGCGGCGCTGCTGCTGGGCGTGCTGCCGGCCGACCGGATGCCGGAGATCATTCGGCTGGCCCGGGACCTGCTGCCGTCCACCTACGGGGTGGAGGCGTACGCGCGGACCTTCGGGGCGGATCCGGACTGGACCGCCGTCGTCGTCGACCTGGGGGTGTGCGCGGGTGTCGGGATGGTCTCGTTGGCGGTGGCGACCTGGGCGTACCGCAGGGCCGCCGTCCGGTGACGCGGCGCACAGCACGACCTGGCACGATGTCAGGGTGACCGCACCGCTGAATCCGCCTCCGCCACCGCACGACGACTCCGCGCAGCAGGTCTGGCAGGCGCCTCCGCCTGCCGGGGCGGGCGCGGGCTGGTACGAACAGGACGGCCCCGGGATGAAGACCGAACTGCGGGACGCCGCCGTGATCACGCTGGCGGCGGTGCTCGGTGGGGTGCTGCTGGGACTGCTGTGGTGGTGGCTGGCGCCGCGCGTGCCGCTGGTCGGCGATGAGCTCGGCAACGGCTGGGTGGTCTACCTCAAGGACACCGAGGGCGAGCAGGCGATCGGGGTCGACGGAACGTTCACGCTGCTCGGGCTGGCCTTCGGTGCGGTCAGCGCGGTCGCGGTGTTCCTGCTGCGGCGCAGCGGAGGTGTGCCGCTGGTGGTCGCGCTGGGCGTCGGTGGCCTGCTCGGGTCGTTGGTGGCGTGGCGGCTGGGCATCTGGCTGGGGCCCACGTCCGACGTGCTCGCGCACGCCAAGGCCGTCGGCAAGGGCGTGACGTTCCCGGCGCCGTTGAAGCTCTCGGCGAAGGGCGCACTGCTGGCGTGGCCGCTCGCCGGGCTGCTGGTGCACCTCGGGCTCACGGCGCTGTTCGGACCACGGGACCCGGAGCCGCCGTATCCGCCGGGGCCGGACCCGAAGCATGCCCACGGTGCGCCGATGCCGTAGCGGGGCTGGGCCGCTTTGGGACGCCGGCTGCCCGCATCCGGCTCAGTCCCGCCCGATGGGCGCCAGCACCGCCTCCGTCAGCTTCGCCAGGTCGGCCGGTGCCAGTTCCACCTCCAGCCCCCGCCGCCCCGCCGACACGCAGATCGTCGCGTGGACCCCGGCGGAGTCGTCGAGTACCGTGCGGAGCCTCTTGCGCTGGCCGAGGGGGGAGATGCCACCGCGGACATAGCCGGTCGTGCGTTCGGCGAGGGCCGGTTCGGCCATGGCCGCCCGCTTGCCGCCCACCGCCGCTGCGAGGGCCTTCAGGTCCAGGGACCCCGCCACCGGGACCACACCGACCACCAGCGAGCCGTCCACGTCGGCCAGCAGGGTCTTGAAGACACGGTCGGGGGGCACACCCATCGCTTCCGCCGCCTCCTCGCCGTAGGAGGGGTGGGCGGGATCGTGGTGGTAGGCGTGGATCGTGAAGTCCACACCCGCGGCCGTCAGGGCCACCGTCGCGGGCGTACCCGCGGACTGCTGCTTCTTCGGCTTCTTCGCCATCAGGTGCCGGCCTCGGTTTCGCTCGTCCGCTCAGTTCGGGCTGGTTGGTGTCCGCGTCAGTTCGAACGCGGGCAACGACGGCAGACTACGGATGATGGCCGTCTCGGAGCGCAGCAGTTTCAGCTCGTCCCGCAGGCGGGAGGCGGTGTCCGGGGCCTGGAGCAGGCGCTGCTTGGTTGGTGTGTCGTGCACCATCGCCGCGGCCACCAGGTAGGACACCACGCTCGGGTCGTCCGGCAGGTCCGTCCCCGTGGCCAGAGAGCGCTCGCGTGCTCCTGCCAGGCGTTTCTGGTACTGGCGGAACGAACGGAGTACGCCCTCGGCCAGCGCCCCCGCCTCGTCGCCGAGCTCCTCCGGCAGCTCCTCCAGCTCCGCGGTGAGGAACGGGCCGGAGGCGTCCACGGACACCAGCCGCACCCGGGTCGTCCCGGTCGCCAGCACCTCGAACGTGCCGTCGGCCCGTTCCCGGATGGTTGCCGCGTCGGCCACACAACCCACCTTGTGGAACGCGTTGGCGGGGTCGGGGCCGAAGCCGGCGGCCGGGCCCCGTTCGGGCTGTGTCGTTGGGTCCGGCATACCCGGAGCGCTCGGTGCCACCTCGTGGCCGTCACGGATGGCCACGACGGCGAACCGGCGCGGTTCTTCGTCGGGGGACTTGAGCAACTCGCGCATCATGACGCGGTAGCGCTCCTCGAAGACGTTCAGCGGCAGCACGAGCCCCGGGAACAGCACCGAGTTCAGCGGGAAGAGTGGAAGACGGACGGTGGTCACGGCGCCCCAGCCTAGTGGTCACCGGCGGGAACGTGTCCGAAGGTCTGGCCGAGGGCGGTCCGCAGGAACCGGGACGAGCCCGGGAGCAATGGGTCCGGAGGCCGCAAACCGGCGCTCGTGCAGCCGCATGGACTGCCCGCGCAGCCGCATGAACTGGCCGAACGGGTCGTCGGAGAGTCGGTTGCGGCGAGGGCGGCCGTGCGAGGGTCCGACGACTGGCGAGGGTTCCGTCAGTTCCGGCGCAGCAGACGGGTCGCCCCCGCCGCCACCGTCGTCGCCAGCGTCCAGCCCAGCAGGATCACCACCGTCGCCAGCCATTGCCAGGCGCCGTGCAACTGCCACTGGCCCAGCTGGCCCAGGTCGATCACCGGCAGCAGCAGGTCCAGGGTGAACAGGGCCGGACTCCAGGTGGGGTGGCCGTCGCGGCTCACCGGCTGGTGGGCGGCGTGTGCGAACGCCAGCGTGCCCGCCGCCCACAGCACCGCCATCCACACCGCGGCCCGACCCGGACGGTAGCCGTAGGCGACCGTCCAGTCCTGGACGTACCCCAGGAACTTGGCGGTCAGGGGCAGCGTCTCGCAGCGTCGGCGCTGTTTGGCGAGCAGTACCTCGCGCGCGTCCTCGTCCTCCCCGGCCGCACGCAGCACCGCGGCCAGCCGCTCGTACGGCTCCGGGGCGTACTCCGCGGTGGCCGCGGCCACCCAGTCCAGGCGCCGGGTCAGCGGGAAGGGGCCCTGCGGGACCAGGTTCTCGTAGGTGAACCCGCCCATGTGCAGGTTGCCGGAGTCCGGCCAGCTGCCTGCGCGGTCCACCAGGGTGACGATCCGGGCGCCGGACAGCACGACCTTGCCGTGCTGCGGCTTGTCCCCCAGAAAGCGCAGCTCGGGCGTCTGCACCCGGCGCAGCGACAGCTCCTGGTCCTCGGTGAAGACGAATCCCGCCCGCTCCAGGTCGACGGCGTCCCCGAACCGTCCGTCGTCCAGTCGCACCCCGCCCCGGCACTCGAAGTGCTGGATGCGTGTCCCGCGTGCGGGCGTCGCACCGCGCAACAGTGTGCTGCCCACACCGGCCGGGGTCAGGTAGAGGGTGCGTTCGACCGTCAGCTGCGGCGCGTTCAGGGCGAGACGGGAGTACGGATTGACCAGCCTCGCGCCACGCAGACTGAGTGAGGCACCGACGTGGGCCCCGCGCAGGCTGAGCTCACCGTGCGATTCCAGCAGCTCCGCCTGCAGGTCCTGTCCGACGGTCAGGCCGTCCGCCGCGATCGACCGGCCGGTGCGGTATCGGTGCACGACCGCTTGGTTGAGGAGCAGGTCGGTACCGATGTGCGCGTCGCTCAGTCGGATCCCGTTCTGGAAGCGGCAGCGGGGCAGATGCAGGTCGCCCTCGGTCTGCACGCGGGCCGCCTCCAGGCGCGGCACCGAGCAGTTCACCATGCGCACGGTCGTGAACCGGGTCTCCGGCAACCGGACCTCGTCGTCGAAGCGGCAGCCGCACAGTTCGACGTACGGCCTGACCGTGCCGCCCGCCAGCTCCAGCGTGCCGGTGATCCGCACACCGGTGAGCTTCAGGGCGCAGACCCGGCCGGCGAGTGCCGGCGGGCCGTCCAGCAGCAGCCACGCCATGGTGCGCGCCCGCACGGTCCGCTCCGCCCCCCAGGGATGACCGCCGTGCGGATCGTCCACGACGGCGTCGCCGCTGCTCAGGTCGTATCCGCTGCCATTGCGGAAGGCCTGCCACATGCCTGCCTCGGTCGCGGTCAGGTCGTCCGGCAGGTCCCCGGCGTGGAGGCCGGCCTCCTCGGTCACCACTCTTCCTTCTCCCCGACTCTTTTCTCTTCTCCCCGGCTTCTCTCCGGTTTCTCCCCGGCTCTTCACTCGTCCGCTCGACCCACGTGCGCATCAACTTGTGTCGTACACCTGTTCATGCCCGGTGCGTGACGCCCGGAACACTAACGGTGAAGGGGATCTTCCGGGTTTCGGCCAGGTTCTGTATCAGCCACTGATACGCGCGAACGGCTGCAGACGCCGGTCTGAGAGAATTGGGACCGTGATCTCCCGAATCGATCTGCGCGGCGACGCCCTTCCCGAGGGCCCCGCCCTGCGCGACCTGCTGCCCCGAGCCGACTTCGACGTATCGGCCGCCCTGGAGAAGGTGCGTCCGATCTGCGAGGCCGTGCATCATCGGGGCGATGCGGCACTGATCGACTTCGCCGAGAAATTCGACGGAGTACGGCTGGAATCCGTCCGTGTGCCGGCCCAAGCGCTGGCCGACGCGCTCGACGGCCTAGATCCCGCCGTGCGCGCCGCCCTGGAGGAGTCCATCCGGCGCGCCCGGTTGGTCCACCGGGAACAGCGCCGTACGACGCAGACCACCCAGGTCGTGCCCGGCGGTGCCGTGACCGAGAAGTGGGTGCCGGTCGAGCGAGTCGGTCTGTACGCGCCCGGCGGCCGCTCGGTCTATCCGTCCTCCGTGGTCATGAACGTGGTGCCCGCGCAGGAGGCGGGTGTCGAGTCGATCGCGCTCGCTTCCCCGGCCCAGGCGGAGTTCGGCGGCCTGCCGCACCCGACGATTCTCGCTGCCTGCGCCCTGCTCGGTGTGGACGAGGTCTACGCGGCCGGCGGCGCCACCGCCGTCGCGATGTTCGCCCACGGCACCGAGTCCTGTCCGCCCGCCGATATGGTCACCGGTCCGGGTAACATCTGGGTCGCCGCCGCCAAGCGGTACTTCACCGGCAAGATCGGCATCGACGCCGAGGCCGGGCCGACCGAGATCGCGATCCTCGCGGACGAGACCGCCGACCCGGTGCACGTGGCCTCCGACCTGATCAGCCAGGCCGAGCACGACCCGCTCGCGGCGGCCGTCCTGGTCACCGACTCCGCGGAACTCGCGGACGCGGTGGAGAAGGAACTGGAGCCGCAGGTCGCTGCCACCAAGCACATCGAGGACCGGATCCGTCCGGCCCTCGCGGGCAAGCAGTCCGCGATCGTGCTCGTGGACGGCGTCCCAGAAGGGCTCAAGGTGGTCGACGCGTACGGCGCCGAGCACCTGGAGATCCAGACGGCCGACGCCGCTGCGGTGGCCCACCGGGTGCGCAACGCCGGCGCGATCTTCATCGGTCCCTGGGCCCCCGTCTCCCTCGGCGACTACGCGGCCGGCTCCAACCATGTGCTGCCCACCGGCGGCTGCGCCTGCCACTCCTCAGGCCTGTCCGTGCAGTCCTTCCTGCGTGGCATCCACATCGTGGACTACACCAGGGACGCGCTCGCCGAGGTCGCGCACCACGTGGTGACGCTGGCCGAAGCGGAGGACCTGCCAGCACACGGTGCGGCGGTCAAGGCGCGGTTCGGTTGGAAGGTGCCTGAGAGCAAGTGAGTTCCGGAATCGACGATCTTCCCGTGCGGGACGAGCTGCGCGGCAAGTCCCCCTATGGCGCGCCCCAGCTGGACGTGCCGGTGCGGCTGAACACCAACGAGAACCCCTATCCGCTGCCGGAGCCGCTGGTCGAGCGGATCGCACAGCGGGTGCGGGAGGCCGCTCGCGACCTCAACCGCTACCCCGATCGGGACGCGGTGCAGTTGCGCACCGAGCTGGCGAAGTACCTGACGAGGACCGGGAAGTACCCGCTCGGCATGGAGAACGTGTGGGCCGCCAACGGCTCCAACGAGGTCATCCAGCAGCTGCTGCAGACCTTCGGCGGACCGGGCCGTACGGCCATCGGCTTCGAGCCGTCGTACTCGATGCACGTGCTCATCGCCCGGGGCACCGGCACCGGCTGGATCTCCGGCCCGCGGGACGAGAACTTCGGCATCGACCTCGCCGCCGCCGAGCAGGCCATCGCCGAGCACAAGCCGGACGTCGTCTTCATCACCACCCCCAACAACCCCACCGGTAACACGGTGCCGCCTGGGACGGTGCTCGCGCTGTACGAAGCGGCGCAGGCGGCCAAGCCGTCGATGGTGATCGTGGACGAGGCCTACATCGAGTTCAGCCACGGCGACTCGCTGCTGCCGCTGCTGGCGGGCCGGCCGCACCTCGTCATCTCGCGAACGATGTCGAAGGCGTTCGGCGCGGCCGGTCTGCGACTCGGCTACCTGGCCGCGCACCCGGCGGTCGTGGACGCCGTCCAGCTCGTCCGGCTGCCGTACCACCTGTCGGCGGTCACCCAGGCGACCGCCCTGGCCGCCCTGGAGCACACCGACACGCTGCTGAAGTATGTCGAGCAGCTGAAGGCGGAGCGGGATCGGCTGGTCACCGAGCTGCGCGCGGCCGGCTACCAGGTGACCGACTCCGACGCGAACTTCGTGCAGTTCGGCCGGTTCGGCGACGCTCACGACGCTTGGCGGCGCATCCTCGACCGGGGCGTCCTGGTCCGGGACAACGGCGTACCGGGATGGCTGCGGGTGTCCGCCGGCACCCCGGAGGAGAACGACGCGTTCCTCGACGCGGTACGGGAATTGAAGAAGGAGCTCCAGGCATGACTCGCGATGTCCGCGTCGGGAGAATCGAGCGCACCACCAAGGAGACCTCGGTGCTGGTCGAGATCGACCTCGACGGCACCGGGAGGACCGACATCGCCACCGGCGTCGGCTTCTACGACCACATGCTCGACCAGCTCGGGCGGCACGGTCTGTTCGATCTGACCGTGAAGACCGACGGTGATCTGCACATCGATTCCCACCACACCATCGAGGACACCGCCCTCGCGCTGGGTGCCGCCTTCAGACAAGCACTCGGCGACAAGGTCGGGATCTACCGTTTCGGCAACTGCACTGTCCCGCTGGACGAGTCCCTCGCCCAGGTCACCGTCGACCTGTCAGGCCGTCCCTACCTCGTGCACACCGAGCCCGAGAACATGGCGCCGATGATCGGCGAGTACGACACGACGATGACCCGGCACATCCTGGAGTCCTTCGTCGCTCAGGCACAGGTCGCGCTGCACGTGCACGTGCCGTACGGGCGCAACGCGCACCACATCGTGGAGTGCCAGTTCAAGGCGCTGGCCCGGGCGCTGCGATACGCGTCGGAGCGCGACCCCCGCGCGGCCGGCATCCTCCCCTCGACGAAGGGCGCGCTGTAACCCATGACCGGTCTTTCGACCCTCCTGATCGTCGTCGGCCTCTTCCTGGTCGGCGGCATCATCTCCTTCGTCAAGCAGAAGATGCCCACGAGCCTGATCGTGCTGCTGTCGATCGGTGCGGCCATGTGTCTCGTCGCGGGCGTCATGCGGCTGGAGGTGTGGAATTGAGTGCGGCCAAGCGAGTGGTCGTCTTCGACTACGGCTTCGGGAACGTCCGCTCCGCCGAACGCGCCCTCGCCCGCGTGGGTGCCGACGTCGAGATAACGCGCGACTTCGACAAGGCCATGAACGCCGACGGCCTGCTGGTGCCGGGTGTCGGTGCGTTCGCCGCCTGCATGCAGGGCTTGCGTGCGGCCCGCGGCGACTGGGTCGTGGACCGTCGACTGTCCGGCGGACGACCGGTGATGGGCATCTGCGTCGGCATGCAGATCCTCTTCGCGCGCGGCATCGAGCACGGCGTGGCGGCGGAGGGCCTGGAGGAATGGCCCGGCACCGTCGGACCGCTTGAAGCCGACGTGGTGCCCCATATGGGCTGGAACACCGTCGACGCGCCCGCCGGCTCCGAGCTGTTCGCCGGCCTCGACGCCGACGCCCGCTTCTACTTCGTGCACTCCTACGCCGTCCACGACTGGACCCTCCAGAGCCAGAGCCCGATGATCGAGGCCCCCAAGGTCACCTGGTCGACGCACGGCAAGCGCTTCGTGGCCGCCGTGGAGAACGGCGCCCTGCGGGCCACCCAGTTCCACCCCGAGAAGTCCGGCGACGCCGGTGCCCAGCTCCTCACCAACTGGATCGGAACCCTGTAGACCATGGCCAAGCTCGAACTCCTCCCCGCCGTCGACGTCCGTGACGGCCAGGCCGTCCGCCTGGTGCACGGCGAGTCCGGGACCGAGACCTCCTACGGCTCCCCGCTGGAGGCAGCCCTCGCCTGGCAGCGGTCCGGCGCCGAGTGGCTGCACCTGGTCGACCTGGACGCGGCCTTCGGAACCGGGGACAACCGTGAACTGATCGCCGAGGTCACCAAGGCGATGGACATCAGGGTGGAACTCTCCGGCGGCATCAGGGACGACGCTTCGCTGGCGGCCGCCCTCGCCACCGGCTGTACTCGGGTGAACCTCGGCACGGCCGCCCTGGAGACCCCCGAGTGGGTCGCCAAGGTCATCGCCGAGCACGGTGACAGGATCGCGGTGGGCCTGGACGTGCGCGGTACGACCCTGCGCGGCCGCGGTTGGACCCGCGACGGCGGTGACCTCTACGAGATGCTGGAGCGCCTCAACAAGGAGGGCTGCGCACGCTACGTCGTCACCGACATCGCCAAGGACGGCACCCTGCAGGGCCCCAACCTCGAACTGCTGAAGAACGTCTGTGCGGCGACAGACCGTCCGGTCGTGGCGTCCGGCGGCGTGTCGTCCCTGGACGACCTGCGCGCCATCGCTGGGCTGGTACCCCTCGGTATCGAGGGTTCCATCGTCGGCAAGGCCCTGTACGCGAAGGCGTTCACCCTGGAAGAGGCCCTTCAGGCGGTGGCCCGGTGAGCGACGTACGACGTGTGACGAGCGGCGCGCCCTGGGAAGAGCAGTTCGGCTACGCACGTGCGGTGGAACTGCCGAACGGTCTGGTGCTGGTGGCAGGCTGCACGTCGATCGTGGACGGGCAGATCGCCGGAGGCGGTCCCTACGACCAGGCGGTCAACTCCTTCAACGTCGCACTGGACGCCCTGGGGCGGCTGGGACTCGGCCGCGCGGACGTCGTGCGCACGCGCATGTACATCACGCACGCACGGGACGTGGACGAGGTCGGGCGGGCTCACAAGGAGCTGTTCGACACCGTTCGGCCGGTCGCAACGATGATCATCGTCTCCGGTTTCGTGGACCCCAGCCTGGTCGTCGAGGTCGAGGTGGAGGCGTTCCGAGGAGTTACCGCATGACCCTGGCCGTACGAGTCATCCCCTGCCTGGACGTGGACAACGGCCGGGTCGTCAAGGGCGTCAACTTCCAGAACCTGCGCGACGCGGGCGACCCCGTCGAGATGGCCCGGGTGTACGACGCCGAGGGCGCCGACGAACTGACGTTCCTGGACATCACGGCGTCCGCGGGTAACCGGGAGACGACGTACGACGTCGTGCGCCGCACGGCCGAGCAGGTGTTCATCCCGCTGACGGTTGGCGGCGGCGTCCGCACGGCCGAGGACGTGGACAAGCTGCTGCGGGCGGGCGCCGACAAGGTGGGCGTGAACACCGCCGCGATCGCCCGCCCGGACCTGATCCGTGAGATCGCCGAGCGCTTCGGCCGCCAGGTGCTGGTCCTGTCGGTCGACGCCCGCCGTACCGGGTCCGGCTCGTTCGAGGTGACGACCCACGGCGGCCGTCGCGGAACCGGCATCGACGCAGTGGAGTGGGCGCACCGCGCGGCCGAGCTGGGCGCCGGCGAGATCCTGCTGAACTCCATGGACGCGGACGGCACGAAGGACGGTTACGACCTGGAGATGATCGCGGCCGTCCGCAAGCACGTCACGGTCCCGGTGATCGCCTCGGGCGGCGCGGGCCGCCTCTCCGACTTCCCGCCGGCCATCGAGGCGGGCGCGGACGCGGTGCTGGCCGCATCCGTCTTCCACTTCGGTGACCTGAGGATCGGTGAGGTGAAGCGGACCCTGCGGGAGGCCGGCCATCCGGTGCGGTGACACGTAGTGACATGCGGTGACACGGCACCGTCACCCCGCCCCGGTCACCCAGACGGGTGGCCGCGGCCTTTCAGCTGGTCAGCCTGGCCGTATGCCGCCTCGGTGGGGCGTCACGCTCGCCGCGTCGCCCCGGTGACCGCTCATTCGTTCGCCTGCACCAACTGGACCAGGTTGCCGACCGTGTCGTCGAACACCGCGGCGAGCACCGGGCCCTGCTCCCGCGGTGGATGCGTGAACCGGACACCGAGACCGCTCAGCCGTGCGTACTCCGCCCGGAGGTCGTCCACGGAGAAGACGATGCACGGGATGCCGGCCGCGTAGAGCGCCTCGTGGTACGGCTCGGCGATCGGGCCCTGACCGGGCTCCAGCAGCAGCTGGAGGTCCGGCTGGGCCCCCTGGGGCGCCCCGACCGTGACGAACGGCGCGTCATCGCCGAGGTTCCTGTGGAGTCGCGTTTCGAAACCCAGGACGTCCGTGTAGAAGGCGTGCGCCCGTGCCACGTCGTCCACATATACGCCGGTCATCGCGACCTTGATCATGGGGCCTGCCTCAGATGCCCAGCTGTCTGGACTCGTGCAGCTGGGTGATCGCGTCCGGGTCGCCTTCCAGCGCCACTGCTGCCGCGTCCTGCCGGCCGTACGCGAACATCAGCAGCTCGGACGGCTCGCCGGTCACCGTGACCACCGGAGTGCCCCGGTGCGCCACTGCTGTCCGGCCGTCCGGGCGGCGCAGCACGAGGCCCGTGGGTGCCCCCCGACCCATCAGCCGCGCCGCGCGCTCCAGCCGGGACCACAGTGCGTCCTGGAAGACCGGGTCCAGCTCGCGTGGACTCCAGCCCGGCTGGGCACGGCGGACGTCCTCGGTGTGGACGTAGAACTCGACCGTGTTGGCTGCCTCGTCGATCTGCTTGAGCTGGAACGGCGAGAACTTCGGTGGACCCGTGCGGATGAGCTGGATCAGGTCCTCGTACGGCTTCGCGGCGAACTCCTCCATCACTCGGTCCAGACGCGGGGCGAGCTGCTTGATCAGTGCTCCCCCGGCCGCGTCGGGGCGGCGTTCGCGCACCACCACGTGGGCGGCCAGGTCCCGGGCCCGCCAGCCCTCGCAGAGGGTCGGCGCGTCCGGGCCGGTGGTTTCCAAGAGGTCGGCGAGCAAAAGCCGTTCACGCTTGGCAAAGGTCGACATGGAGCCAGCCTACGACCGGGTAACGGGTCCGCCCAGTGGACGCGCCCCCGCACCGCAGGTGCGGCGCGGCACAATGGCACCCATGACCAGCACGACCGGTACGCCCCGGCCCAGTAGCCTCGCACCGGAGATCGCCGCGCGCCTTAAGCGCAGCGCGGACGGGCTCCTCCCCGCGATCGCCCAGCAGTACGACACCGGCGAGGTGCTCATGCTCGGCTGGATGGACGACGAGGCGCTGCACCGCACGCTGACCACGGGCCGCTGCACCTACTGGTCGCGCAGCCGCCAGGAGTACTGGGTCAAGGGTGACACTTCCGGCCACGTGCAGCGGGTGAAGTCGGTCGCGCTGGACTGCGACGCCGACACGGTGTTGGTCCGGGTCGACCAGGTGGGTGCCGCCTGCCACACCGGTGCGCGCACGTGTTTCGACGAGGACGTGCTCCTGAACGGCACCGACGTGGGCGCCCGTCAGGAGCACTCGGAAAACCCGGATCAGTAGGGTCTGCCTCCATGGACCTTGAGACCTTCCGCAAGCTGGCCACCGATCGGCGCGTCATCCCGGTCACCCGCAAGCTCCTCGCCGACGGTGACACCCCGGTCGCGCTCTACCGCAAGCTGGCCGCCGGGCGTCCCGGCACCTTCCTGCTGGAGTCCGCGGAGAACGGCCGTGCCGCATACCAATGGTCCCGGTACTCCTTCGTGGGCGTCCGCAGCTCCGCCACCCTCACCACGCGCGACGGACAGGCCCACTGGCTCGGTACCCCGCCCGTCGGCGTCCCGGCTGACGGCGACCCGCTGGTGGCGCTGCGCGCCACGATCCAGGCCCTGCACACTCCGCACCAGGAGGGCCTGCCGCCCTTCACCGGCGGCATGGTCGGCTACCTCGGCTACGACATCGTCCGCCGTCTGGAGAAGATCGGCCCCGGCGAGCGCGATGACCTGCGGTTGCCCGAGCTGACCATGCTACTGACCAGCGACCTCGCCGTGATGGACCACTGGGAGGGGTCGGTCCTGTTGATCGCCAACGCGATCAACCACAACGACCTCGACACGGGTGTGGACGATGCCTATGCCGACGCGGTGGCCCGCCTGGACGCGATGGAGGCCGACCTCACCCGCGCGGTGGCCCAGCCCCCGGCCGTCCTGCCGCCCTCCGAGCTGCCCGAGTACACCGCGCGGTGGGGCGGTGCTGACTTCCGGGAGGCCGTCGAGGACATCAAGGAACGCATCCGCGCGGGCGAGGCCTTCCAGGTCGTGCCCTCCCAGCGTTTCGAGACCCCGTGCACGGCGAGCGCGCTGGATGTCTACCGTGTCCTCAGGGCCACCAATCCCTCGCCGTACATGTACCTCTTCCGCTTCGACGGGTTCGACGTCGTCGGCTCGTCCCCGGAGGCTCTGGTCAAGGTCGAGGACGGGCGCGCGATGGTCCACCCCATCGCCGGTACCCGGCACCGGGGGAGCACGCCGCAGGAGGACCAGGCTCTCGCCGACGAACTGCTGGCCGATCCCAAGGAGCGTGCCGAGCACCTGATGCTGGTGGACCTCGGTCGTAACGACCTGGGCCGGGTCTGTGAGCCCGGCTCGGTCGAGGTGGTCGACTTCATGTCCATCGAGCGCTACTCGCACGTGATGCACATCGTCTCGACGGTCACCGGCAAAGTGGCGCAGGGCCGTACCGCCTTCGACGTGCTGACCGCCTGCTTCCCGGCGGGCACCCTCTCCGGAGCTCCCAAGCCGCGCGCGATGCAGATCATCGACGAACTCGAACCGTCCCGGCGCGGGTTGTACGGCGGCTGCGTCGGTTATCTGGACTTCGCCGGCGACTCCGACACGGCCATCGCCATCCGCACCGCGCTGCTGCGGGACGGCACGGCGTATGTGCAGGCCGGAGCCGGCATCGTCGCCGACTCCGACCCGGTGGCGGAGGACCAGGAGTGCCGCAACAAGGCGGCGGCGGTCCTCCGCGCGGTGCACACCGCCAACCGACTCAGCTCATAGAGCCGTTCAGCCGGTGAACGCGGCGGTGCCGTTCGGGACGCCGAGCCCGGAGGGCCCGTCGTACCCGGTGGTGCCGGTGCACAGGTACGATCCGCCGCAGCTGCCGTTGGAGCCGCTGGTGACGTCGTAGAGCGCCGAGGTGTGCGCGTACGGGAAGGACGCCGGGTAGGAGCCGGAGGACGGGGCGCCGCCCAGTGCGTAGACCGCCGCGATCAGCGGGGAGGATGCGCTGGTGCCGCCGAAGACCATCCAGCCGGTGGCCTGCCGGTAGGTGTCGTAGACCGCGACCCCGGTGTTCGGGTCGGCGACCGCCGAGACGTCGGCGACTGTGCGGTGGGCACAGCCGCCGTCGGACTGCCAGGCGGGCTTGGCGTCGTACGTGGAGCAGCCCGAGCCCGCCCCGCTCCACACCGTGTCGGTCCAGCCCCGGGAGTTCGACGCGGTGTTCAGGGACGTACCGCCCACCGCCGTTACGTACCTGGAGGACGCCGGGTATTCGGTGCCGTAGCCGTTGTCGCCGGAGGAGACGGTGATGGCGACGCCGGGGTGGTTGAAGTACGTGGAGTCGTACGTCGCGTCACTGGAGGACTCGGAGCCGCCGTAGCTGTTGGAGACGAACTTCGCGCCCCGTGCGACCGCCGTGTTGACGGCCGTGCCGAGGTTGGTCATGGACGCGGTCTTGGCCTCCACCAGCAGGATCCGACAGTTGGGGCAGGCCGCGCTGACCATGTCGAGGTCGAGCGAGATCTCTTCCGCCCAGCCGGAGTTGCCGTGCGGGTAGTGGGTGCCGCCGTTCTGGTCCACCTTCTGGAAGCAGCCGCTTGCCGTGGTGCAGGCAGGCAGACCGTACTGGGAGCGGTAGACCGCGAGGTCGGACTCGGCGTTCGGGTCGTCGTAGGCGTCGACGATCGCCACGGTCTGGCCCGAACCGCCGTTCGCGGAGGGCAGGTTGTACGCCGCCTGCAGCGAGGCCGGGCCGTAGCCGGAAGGAGTGGCGGCGGCCGTCAGGTGGGTTTCGGCGAGTGCCGACTTCGGGGTGCCCGCGGTGACCTGGAGGGCGTTACAGGCCATGACGCCCTTCTCCGTCGGGAGCGCACAGGCGTGGGCGACGGAGACGCCACGTGCCGGGGAGGTGGCCTGGGCGGCCTGGCCGACGGGGGCGGCCAGGGCGAGGGCTGCCGTGGCGAGGGCGGCCACGGCCGTGAGGGAAATGGTTCTGCGCAACGTGATCCTCCGCGAGGTGGGTGTACCGGGAGAGGTGTGGGGGGTGCGCCGTACGACCCGTGGCGCGGGGTGTGCGCCGGGGCCGCGCAGAACCTACGTATGTCTTGAGCACGACAACAAGATGGAGGTTGAAGCAGAAACGTTGCTTTGCCTTTCCGGGGCAGTACGTGTCCGTTTCCTGGGGCTGCCATGGGGCAAAGTCGACGCGACCATGGGTTGACAGACCCTGGGTGACGATCCGCCCGGGGTTCAGGCGATAGTGGAGTACGTGACTGCTGTACCTCACCCCCGTTCCGAAGCCGCCGCGCCCAGTCGGTCCGGCCGGCGGAGCCTCGCCGTGGCCCTCCTGTGCGGTGCGCTCGGCGCGGCCGTGACACTGCTCGCCAGCCGGCAGCGCTGGGCGGAAGGCTCCGCGACGGTGGCCGGCGGCGCGTTCCCGCTGACCGCGAAGGGCAGTGACGTCACGGGCGTCCCGGCAGCCCTCGCCATAGTGGGCCTCGCCGCGCTCGTCGCCGTCTTCGCCGTCCGCAAGGCCGGCCGCCTCGTGGTCGCCTTTCTGCTCGCACTCTCCGGCGCCGGAATCACCGCCTCCGCCCTCGTGGCCGCTTCCGACGGTTCCGTGCTGGACGACAAGGCCGCCCAGGCCAGTGGTGACAGTTCCGCCGCGGTCGGCGCGCTCACCCACACCGGCTGGCCCTACGTCGCGGCCGCCGGCGGCGTCCTGATCCTGCTCGCCGGCCTGCTCGCCCTGCGCTACGGCGCCCGGTGGCCCGCCATGTCCGGACGCTATGAGCGCGGCACCAGCCGCCCGCGGCGTACGGCCCGGCCGGTCGACCCGGAACGGCCCGAGGAGATCTGGAAGGCCCTGGACCGCGGCGAGGACCCCACGGGGGCCTGAACCCGGCTGCTCACCACACCCACCCGCGCCCGCGGGTGGGTGTGGTGAAACAGACGCCACCCCCGCGTCCGGCAGCGGCGCGCGTACGGGACAATGGTCGACGAGCGACCGGCTCGGGCAGTGACGGGCGGGCTCGGAACCGTACGGACACGTACTTCGACACGTACACAGCAACGAGGAGCAAGTCATGGCGGGCAGCAGCCACGGTCACACCCCGGCCGCCTGGACCGGCGTCATCATCGCCTTCATCGGTTTCTGCGTCGCGGGCGCCTTCATGGTCATGGCCCAGCCGGCCGGCTTCTGGGCCGGCATGGCGCTCGTGCTCCTCAGCCCCGTCGTCGGCGGCATCATGCGTGCCATGGGCCTCGGCCAGCCGAAGCAGACCTACGCCGTCCAGAGCACGCCCGTGGCGACCCGCGAGCCGGCCGGCGTCAAGGGCTGAGCCCCCACGGCTTCCCGGCGAGGGGCGGCCGGCACCTTGGCGGGTGCCGACCGCCCCTCGCCCTGTCCGGGCCGCCCGTTGCGGTGCACACCACGCAAGACCGGAGGGGGCGGCCCCGTTCCGTCCTGGCCACTGCGCGCGCGTGCCGGGCGGCAGACGTACTGCTCCACCTGCCCGTGCGGGTCACTCCGCGCGCGCCTGCCGGGCGGGCGCGGCAGAATGCGGACGTGACCGCCAACGTGACCGCAGACCGCCCCACCGACCTGGCCCCGGCCCCGGTCGCGCAGATCGTCTCGTCCGCCCCCGTCTGGCGGCGGCTCGCCGTCCCGGTCGGGTTGTTCGCGGTCGTAGCCGGGGCCTTCGCCTGGGTCGGCACCGTCGACCCGGGCGAGCCCGGCCACTACCCGGTCTGCCCCCTGTACCAGCTCACCGGTCTGTACTGCCCCGGCTGCGGTGGACTGCGTAGCGCGCACGCCTTCATCCACGGCGACTTTCTCGCCGCTCTGCGGGACAACGCGCCGGGCGTGGCCGGGTACCTGGTCTTCGCCGTGCTCTGGACCGTCTGGGTGGTCCGCACCGTGCGCGGGAGACCGGTCCGCCTCGACCTTGGACCGGCACAGCTGTGGGTGGTGAGCACGTTGCTGCTGGTCTTCACCGTTGTTCGCAACCTGCCGTTCGGCGGTTGGCTGCGTCCGTGACCGGCCGGTGGGTCGTCCAGGTGGTGGGACCGCCGTCCACCGGATGCGAGGTGGCCGCGGTGCTCCGGATACCATCGCAGTGACCACGGGTTTTCAGAACCTGAAGGAACCACCGTCTGGAAGGGGGCCGCTCGCGTGAGTGTGCTCGACGAGATCATCGACGGAGTCCGGGCCGACCTCGTGGAGCGGCAGGCGCGCGTCAGCCTCGACGAGCTCAAGGAGCGCGCGGCCAAGGCCCCCGCCGCCAAGGACGGGGTGGCCGCGCTCAAGGGCGACGGCGTCAAGGTGATCTGCGAGGTCAAGCGCTCCAGCCCCTCCAAGGGCGCACTGGCCGCGATCGCCGACCCGGCCGGGCTCGCCGCGGATTACGAGGCCGGCGGTGCGGCCGTCATCTCCGTCCTCACCGAACAGCGTCGCTTCGGCGGCTCCCTCGCCGACCTGGAGGCCGTCCGCGCGCGCGTGGACGTCCCGGTCCTGCGCAAGGACTTCATCGTCACCTCCTACCAGCTGTGGGAGGCCCGGGCGTACGGCGCCGACCTTGCGCTGCTGATCGTCGCCGCCCTCGAACAGCCGGCCCTGGAGTCACTGATCGAGCGGGCCGTCTCCATCGGGCTCACCCCCCTCGTCGAGGTGCACGACGAGGACGAGGCCGAGCGGGCCGTGGACGCGGGTGCCCGGGTCATCGGTGTCAACGCCCGCAACCTGAAGACGCTGGAGGTCGACCGCGGCACGTTCGAGAGGGTCGCCCCGGAGATCCCGGAGGACATCGTGAAGGTCGCCGAGTCCGGAGTGCGCGGACCGCACGACCTGATCGCCTATGCCAACGCTGGTGCCGACGCGGTCCTGGTCGGCGAGTCCCTGGTCACCGGGCGCGACCCGAAGGCCGCCGTCTCCGACCTGGTGGCCGCGGGCGAACACCCCGCGCTGCGGCACGGCAGGGGCTGACCAGCCGGTAGGGTTGGCTCCGATGACGCCTGCGATCACCCCGACGGCCACCGACCGGCACGCCCGCCTCGCGCGTGGTTGCCGCCCCCGTGGCTGCCGCGCGCCCGCCCGCCGGGTACACGGTCGCAGGGTCAGGTACGTCATCGGTGACGAACCCGGACAGGTCAACGGACGGCGATGGCAGCGCCCCTGTAGGGGCGCGGGGCTGTTCCGACGCACGCGGCTCCGCCGCGTGGCCGTCACCGGCTAACACGTGGCTTGTCACAGTCACCCAGCCAGCCGCAGAAGGCCGGCGGCCGGCTGACGCACTCCCGCCCCCACGGCGATCAGTGTCTACTCGCACACTCACCGTGAGGTTTTGCATGCCCAGCCAGTTCTTCATCCCCGACCCCGAGGGTCGGGTGCCCACCGCCGAGGGCTACTTCGGCGCGTTCGGCGGCAAGTTCATCCCGGAGGCCCTCGTCGCCGCCGTTGACGAGGTCGCCGTCGAGTACGAGAAGGCCAAGGCCGACCCGGAGTTCGCCCGCGCGCTCGACGACCTGCTGGTGAACTACACCGGCCGGCCCAGCGCGCTGACCGAGGTGCCCAGATTCGCCGCGCACGCCGGCGGCGCCCGGGTGTTCCTCAAGCGCGAGGACCTCAACCACACCGGCTCCCACAAGATCAACAATGTGCTCGGCCAGGCCCTGCTCACCCAGCGCATGGGCAAGAGCCGCGTCATCGCGGAGACCGGTGCCGGCCAGCACGGCGTTGCCACGGCCACTGCCTGCGCGCTCTTCGGCCTCGACTGCACCATCTACATGGGCGAGGTCGACACCCGGCGCCAGGCCCTCAACGTGGCCCGCATGCGCATGCTCGGCGCCGAGGTGGTGGCCGTCAAGTCAGGCAGCCGCACCCTCAAGGACGCCATCAACGAGGCGTTCCGCGACTGGGTCGCGAATGTCGACCGCACCCACTACCTGTTCGGCACCGTAGCCGGACCCCACCCTTTCCCAGCCATGGTCCGTGACTTCCACCGGGTCATCGGAGTCGAGGCGCGCCGCCAGCTGCTGGAGCGCACCGGACGCCTTCCCGACGCCGCCATCGCCTGCGTCGGCGGCGGATCGAACGCCATCGGCCTCTTCCACGCCTTCATCCCCGACGAGGACGTCCGCCTGATCGGCTGCGAGCCCGCCGGACACGGGGTGGAGACGGGTGAGCACGCGGCCACCCTGACCGCGGGCGAGCCCGGCATCCTGCACGGCTCCCGGTCGTACGTCCTGCAGGACGAGGAGGGCCAGATCACCGAGCCGTACTCGATTTCGGCCGGTCTGGACTACCCGGGCATCGGCCCCGAGCACTCCTATCTGAAGGACTCCGGCCGCGGCGAGTACCGCGCGGTCACCGACGACGCCGCCATGCAGGCCCTGCGCCTGCTGTCGCGCACCGAGGGCATCATCCCGGCCATCGAGAGCGCGCACGCCCTGGCCGGTGCCCTGGAGGTCGGCAAGGAGCTGGGCGAGGACGGGCTGATCGTCGTCAACCTCTCCGGACGCGGCGACAAGGACATGGACACCGCCGCCCGGTACTTCGGTCTCTACGACACCGACGCCGAGGTGGCCGCCGACGAAGCCGACACCGCCGAGATCGAGGGGGACGCCAAGTGACCGGGAACGTGCAGTTGCTGTCGGACACCCTCGCCAGCGCCAAGGCTGAGGGTCGGTCCGCGCTCATCGCCTATCTCCCCGCCGGCTTCCCGACCGTGGACGGCGCCATCGACGCGATTAGGGCCGTCTTCGACGGCGGCGCCGATGTCGTCGAGGTGGGTCTGCCGCACAGCGACCCGGTCCTCGACGGGCCGGTCATCCAGACCGCCGACGACATCGCCCTGCGCGGTGGTGTGCGGATCGCGGACGTGATGCGGACGGTCCGGGAGGCCCACCGGGCCACCGGCAAGCCCGTACTCGTCATGACGTACTGGAACCCCATCGACCGCTACGGCGTCGAGCGCTTCACCGCCGAACTGGCCGATGCGGGCGGTGCGGGCTGCATCCTGCCCGACCTGCCGGTCCAGGAATCGGACCTGTGGCGTGAGCACGCCGAGAAGCACGGCCTCGCGACGATCTTCGTCGTGGCACCCAGCAGCAAGGACGAGCGGCTCGCCCGGATCACGGCGGTCGGTTCCGGCTTCGTCTACGCGGCCTCGCTGATGGGCGTCACCGGCACGCGCGAGTCCGTCGGCACCCAGGCCCAGGACCTGGTCGAGCGTACCCGCGCCACCGGCCACGGGCTGCCCGTCTGCGTCGGACTCGGAGTCTCCGACGCTGCCCAGGCCGCAGAGGTCGCCGGCTTCGCCGACGGCGTCATCGTCGGCTCGGCGTTCGTGAAGCGGATGCTGGACGCCCCGGATCACGCCGCCGGTGTGAAGGCGGTCCGTGAACTGGCTGGCGAGCTGGCGAAGGGTGTGCGCCGCCAGGTGTGAGCACCGGCGACCGCCCGCGCCGTGGTCTTCGATCACTCGAACGGGTGGACCTCGGGCCGGGGAGGCGCGCTGTGCCTCCCCGGTTCGTTCTGGGGGTGTGAGCGAGAAGAACCGTGACGGAAAGCGCACCGCCCGGGAGCGGCTGGCGGTTGAGCGCGAGAAGCAGAAGGCCGCGGAGAAGCGGCGCCGCACGCTGATCGTGGGCGCGAGCGTCGTCTGTGTCCTCGGCCTGGCTGCGGTGATCGGCGTGGTCGCCGCGAACGCCGGCAAGGACAAGGGCAGCAGGAGCGCGGGCCCGGTCGTGGCACCCTCCGGCGCACAGGGCAAGGACAGCCTCGCGATCCCGGTTGGCAAGGACGGCGCCAAGTCGACGCTCACCGTCTGGGAGGACTTCCGGTGCCCGGCCTGCCAGGCCTTCGAGACCGCGTACCGGCCGACGCTCCATGAATTGGCCGACGCGGGCAAGCTCAGGGTCGACTACCACTTCGTCCGGCTGATCGATGGCAACCTCGGCGGCACCGGTTCCCTGCGCGCGGCCAACGCGGCGGCCTGCGCCCAGGACGCCGGAAAGTTCCGCGACTACCACGACGTGCTGTACGAGAACCAGCCCAAGGAGACCGACGACACCTATGCGAGCAATGCCAAGCTGATCGAGCTCGCCGGCAAGGTGAACGGTCTGGACACGCCCGCCTTCCGGAAGTGCGTCGAGGACGGCACCCACAACGGCTGGGTGGACAAGTCGCAGAAGGCCTTTCAGACCGGCGGTTTCACCGGTACCCCCACGGTCCTGTTCAACGGCAAGAACATCTACCAGGACCAGACGATGACCCCGGCCAAGCTCAAGCAGATGGTCGACGCGGCCAACCAGGGGTAAGGGATTCTCACGCCCCCGTTATGGACCCGTAGCCAGGCTGCTTGCCGTACCCGTGGCCTGGCACGGTAGCGTCGGAGCTGCCATGGAACTTGCCTATATTCCCAGCCCGTCGCGCGGGGTGCTGTATCTCGGCCCCATCCCGCTGCGCGGCTATGCCTTCTGCATCATCATCGGCGTCTTCATCGCTGTCTGGGTCAGCAACAAGCGTTGGATCGCCCGCGGCGGACAGTCCGGTACGGTCGCCGACATCGCGGTCTGGGCCGTGCCGTTCGGCCTGGTCGGCGGTCGGCTCTATCACGTGATCACGGACTATGAGCTGTACTTCAGTGACGGCCGGGACTGGGTCGACGCCTTCAAGGTGTGGCAGGGCGGCCTGGGCATCTGGGGCGCGGTCGCCCTCGGCGCGCTCGGCGCCTGGATCGGGGCGCGGCGGCGGGGCATCCCGCTGCCCGCGTACGCCGACGCGGTCGCGCCCGGCATCGCGTTCGCGCAGGCCATGGGCCGTTGGGGCAACTGGTTCAACCAGGAGCTGTACGGCCGTGAGACGCATGTTCCGTGGGCTCTGCACATCACCTCTTCCGAGGGCGGCCGAGTGCCGGGCTACTACCACCCGACCTTCCTCTACGAATCCCTGTGGTGCATCGGGGTCGGATTCCTCGTCATCTGGGCCGACCGTCGCTTCAAGCTCGGCCATGGCCGGGCCTTCGCCCTGTACGTCGCCGCGTACTGTGTGGGCCGCGCCTGGATCGAGTACATGCGCGTGGACGACGCCCACCACATTCTGGGCCTCCGCCTCAATGACTGGACCGCGCTGTTCGTCTTCCTGATGGCGGTGCTGTACATGGTGGTGTCCGCGAAGACGCGGCCGGGGCGGGAGGCGGTCGTCGAGCCGGCTGCCCTCGGCACTGGAGGCGACGGCGCAGCGGTCGGTGCCACGGTGGCGGACGGAGCCGGCGCGGACACGGCAGAGAACAAGGACACTTCTGGGCCCGGTGATACGGCACAGGCCAAGGACACCTCTGGGGCCGGTGATCCCCCGCAGCGCGACGACCCCGCGGGGGCCAGCGATGCGGAGGAGGCCACGGACACCACGGAGCATGAGGCGCGGTCCGCGAAAAAGAGCTGACCGCCGATTGTTCGACAACCGAGGGCGCCCGGGGTTTCCGGGCGCCCTTGGTGCGTGCGGGCGACCGCAGGAACACCGGGGGCCCGAGCAGTGTGGCGCGGCAGGGACAGCCGTCCGTGCCACGGCGCTCACGCGTTGTACTGGGCCTCGATCTCCGGGCGGTACGGCATCGACGCCGAGGCTCCTTCCCGCTGGACGGAGATCGCTGCGGCCGCGGCCGCCCAGGACAGGGCCTCCCGTACGGGTTTCTCCTCGGCGAGGGCCACCGCGAGCGTACCCACGAAGGTGTCGCCCGCCCCCGTGGTGTCGACGGCGGACACCCGAGGGGCGGGGACCACGAGGGGCTCGGCTCCTCGGGCCACGTAGAGGCTGCCGGTGGCACCCAGGGTGACGACGACCTCCGGTACCAGGTCCAGCAGGGCGGCGGCCGCCTCCCGGGGGTCGGTGCGGCCAGTGAGGGTGATCGCCTCGTACTCGTTGGGCACCAGCAGGTCGGTCGCGGCGAGGAGCTCTGGTGGCAGCGGCTGGACGGGGGACGGGGTGAGGACGGTGCGGACACCGTGCCGGCGGGCCGTCTCCGCGCCCGCGACGACCGCGGCCAGCGGGATCTCCAGTTGGAGCAGCAGCGCGTCGGCGGAGGCGATCACTCCCTCGTCGCCCGGGGCCAGGTGGTCGACGGTGCCGTTCGCGCCCGGGATGACGACGATGGAGTTGCCGCCCTCGTCGTCCACCACGATGTGGGCGGTGCCGGAAGGGCCCTCGACCGTGGCAAGGAAGTCGGTGTCCACGCCGGAGTGTTCAAGGGTGTCGCGCAGCCGCTGGCCGAAGGCGTCGTTGCCGACCGCGCCGATCATCGAAACAGTGGCGCCGGCACGGGCCGCGGCGATCGCCTGGTTGGCGCCTTTGCCTCCGGGCACCGTACGGAACTCCCGTCCGGTGACCGTCTCGCCGCGCTGCGGGGCCTTGGAGACGTAGGTGACGAGGTCCATGTTCGTGCTGCCGAGGACGGCGATGTGGGTCATGAGCGGGTTGCCTCCTGGCGGGTGCGGTGGGTGAGGGCATGGGTGACGCGGGTGCGGGGGCCACGTGCGGACGATGTAGTGCTATCTGCTTCAGCGGGCTCTGCAGGCGTCATGTCCCGAATCATCCCTCCGGATGGGCAGATGTCGTGGGCTTGGTGGGCTCGGCGGGTGAGAAAACCGCAGGTTAGCCCAGCCTTTCCTTGCTGGCGAGGGCGGAGTTATCGACATACCTTGAGCATCGTCAAAAAGTAGATCTCATCCAAAGTTAGCTTTGGCTAAGCTATCTGGGGGTCCCGCATGGCCATCATCGACACCGAAGCCGCCCTGCATGAGGCGCACCGCGACAACCACACGCACCGCGATGTCAACGGCGGTTGGCTGCGCCCCGCCGTCTTCGGGGCGATGGACGGCCTGGTCTCCAACCTCGCCCTGATGACCGGTGTGGCCGCTGGGTCCGTCGGCCGGCAGGTGATCATCATCACCGGGCTCGCCGGGCTTGCCGCCGGCGCCTTCTCGATGGCGGCGGGCGAGTACACCTCCGTCGCCTCTCAGCGTGAACTCGTCGAGGCGGAACTCGACGTGGAGCGGCGTGAGCTGCGTAAGCACCCCCAGGACGAGGAGGACGAACTCGCGGCACTCTATGTCGCCCGCGGGGTCGAGCCCGAGCTGGCCCGCGAAGTCGCCCAACAACTGTCCAAGGACCCCGAGCAGGCTCTGGAGATCCATGCCCGGGAGGAACTGGGTATCGATCCCGGTGACCTGCCCTCGCCGATGGTGGCCGCCGTCTCGTCCTTCGGGTCGTTCGCGCTCGGCGCCCTGCTGCCGGTGCTGCCGTACCTGTTCGGCGCGGCCGTACTGTGGCCCGCCGTCATCCTCGCCCTTGCCGGACTCTTCGGCTGCGGGGCGGTGGTGGCCAGGGTGACGGCCCGGAGCTGGTGGTACAGCGGTCTCCGGCAGCTCGCGCTCGGCGGTGCGGCGGCCGGTGTGACGTACGCCCTGGGCAGCCTGTTCGGAACGGCCGTAGGATAGTGCGGATCCTATCTATGCGTTGGGTCGTATAAGTAGCCGTTACCCGCTGGTTTCGAGTGCTTAACCACCGGGCATGAGCCGTAAGCGCTGTGGGCAACGACGCCTGCCGCGCCCCTGTGGGATGAGCGACGATGCTCCCCCTGGGGCCGCCGGGCGCCGATCCGACCGATCTTGTCCGTGGCAGTCTCCCCTCACGACTGTGTCGCCGCCGCGCGGCACCCAGCCGTCACCATGCGGCACCCGTCGCCCCTGGGCGGCACCTCCGCCGCGACCGTGGCGTCCACATGTTGGAACGGAGTATCCGCTTCCCGAGAACCACTCCATCATGTAACCTGCACGAAATTTTGCACTCCGCAGAGGGCCAACGTCGTCCCTCGGCACCTGCCACATGCCACATGACGACGACGGGAGAGCCGATGCGTACGCCGCGCCAGCCGTCCCAGCATTCCGCGAACGGCCAGAACTGGTCGTTCATGGATGCTCGCCCTGCTGCGCAGGGTATGTACGACCCCCGCAACGAACACGACGCGTGCGGCGTTGGTTTCGTCGCCACCCTTACCGGCGAGGCGTCCCACACGCTGGTCGAGCAGGCGCTCACCGTTCTGCGCAACCTGGAGCACCGTGGTGCGACCGGCTCCGAACCCGACTCGGGCGACGGCGCGGGCCTGCTCTCCCAGGTGCCGGATGCCTTCTTCCGCGAGGTGGCCGGATTCAGCCTTCCCGCGGCCGGCTCATACGCCGTAGGCATCGCGTTCCTGCCAGAGGACGGAACCCAGGACGCCGTCTCGAAGATCGAGACGATTGCCGACGAAGAGGGACTGGACGTCCTCGGCTGGCGCCAGGTTCCGGTCGCTCCGGAGCTGCTGGGTGCCACCGCCCGCTCGACCATGCCGGTCTTCCGTCAGATCTTCGTCGCCGACGGCTCCAGCGAGGACATCGCGCTGGACCGCAAGGCGTTCGTGCTGCGCAAGCGCGCCGAGCGGGAAGCCGGGGTCTACTTCCCTTCGCTGTCCGCCCGCACCATCGTGTACAAGGGCATGCTGACCACCGGCCAGCTGGAGCCCTTCTTCCCGGACCTGTCCGACCGCCGTTTCGCCTCCGCGATCGCGCTCGTCCACTCGCGCTTCTCCACGAACACCTTCCCGTCGTGGCCGCTCGCCCACCCGTACCGCTTCGTCGCGCACAACGGTGAGATCAACACGGTCAAGGGCAACCGCAACTGGATGCGCGCCCGGGAGTCCCAGCTGGTCTCCGACCTGTTCGGCTCCGATGAGAAGTCCATCGAGCGGATCTTCCCGGTGTGCACGCCGGACGCTTCCGACTCCGCCTCCTTCGACGAGGTCCTCGAACTGCTGCACCTCGGCGGCCGCTCGCTACCGCACTCGGTGCTGATGATGATTCCGGAGGCGTGGGAGAACCACGGCTCCATGGACCCCGCCCAGCGCGCCTTCTACCAGTTCCACTCCACGATGATGGAGCCCTGGGACGGTCCCGCCTGCGTCTGCTTCACCGACGGCACCCAGGTCGGTGCCGTCCTCGACCGCAACGGTCTGCGCCCCGGCCGCTACTGGGTCACCGACGACGGCCTGGTCGTCCTCGGTTCCGAGGTCGGCGTCCTCGACATCGACCCGGCCAAGGTCGTCCGCAAGGGCCGCCTGCAGCCCGGCCGCATGTTTCTGGTCGACACCGCCGAGCACCGCATCATCGAGGACGACGAGATCAAGGCGAGCCTGGCCGCCGAGGAGCCGTACGCCGAGTGGCTGGAGGCAGGCGAGATCGAGCTGGGCGATCTGCCCGAGCGCGAGCACATCGTTCACACCCACGCCTCGGTCACCCGGCGCCAGCAGACCTTCGGCTACACCGAGGAGGAGCTGCGCGTCATCCTCGCGCCGATGGCCCGCACCGGCGCCGAGCCCATCGGTTCCATGGGCACGGACTCTCCGATCGCGGCCCTGTCCGAGCGTCCGCGCCTGCTCTTCGACTACTTCACCCAGCTGTTCGCCCAGGTCACCAACCCGCCGCTGGACGCCATCCGCGAGGAGCTGGTCACCTCCCTGCGCTCGTCGCTCGGCCCGCAGGGCAACCTGCTCGACCCGACCGCCGCCTCTTGCCGATCCGTCGCGCTGCCCTTCCCGGTCATCGACAACGACGAGCTGGCCAAGCTCATCCACATCAACGCCGACGGCGACATGCCCGGCTTCAAGGCCGCGACCCTCTCCGGCCTGTACCGGGTGAGCGGTGGCGGTGACAGCCTGGCCGCGCGCATCGAGGAGATCTGCGCCGAGGCCGACGCCGCCATCGAGAACGGCGCCCGCCTGATCGTCCTCTCCGACCGGCACTCCGACGCCGAGCACGCGCCGATCCCGTCGCTGCTGCTCACCGCCGCCGTCCACCACCACCTCATCCGCACCAAGCAGCGCACCCACGTGGGCCTGCTGGTCGAGGCGGGCGACGTCCGCGAGGTTCACCACGTCGCCCTGCTCATCGGCTTCGGTGCCGCGGCCGTGAACCCCTACCTGGCGATGGAGTCGGTGGAGGATCTGCTGCGCGCGGGTACCTTCATCGACGGCGTCGAGCCCGAGCAGGCCATCCGCAACCTGATCTACGCCCTCGGCAAGGGCGTGCTGAAGGTCATGTCCAAGATGGGCATCTCCACGGTCGCCTCCTACCGCGGCGCCCAGGTCTTCGAGGCCGTCGGCCTGGACGAGGGCTTCGTCGAGAAGTACTTCGACGGCACGGCCACCAAGATCGGTGGTGTCGGCATCGACGTCATCGCCGAGGAGGTCGCCGCCCGCCACGCCAAGGCCTACCCCGCCTCCGGCATCGCCCCGGCGCACCGCGCGCTGGAGATCGGTGGCGAGTACCAGTGGCGCCGCGAGGGCGAGCCGCACCTGTTCGACCCGGACACGATCTTCCGCCTGCAGCACTCCACGCGCACCGGCCGCTACGACATCTTCAAGAAGTACACGGACCGGGTGAACGAACAGTCCGAGCGCCTGATGACCTTGCGCGGCCTGTTCGGCTTCAAGAGCGACCGCGAGTCGATCCCGGTCGAGGAGGTCGAGCCGGCCTCCGAGATCGTCAAGCGGTTCTCGACCGGCGCCATGTCGTACGGCTCCATCTCCAAGGAGGCGCACGAGACCCTCGCCATCGCCATGAACCAGCTGGGCGGCAAGTCCAACACCGGTGAGGGCGGCGAGGACCCCGAGCGCCTGTACGACCCGGCGCGGCGCAGCGCCATCAAGCAGGTCGCCTCCGGCCGTTTCGGCGTCACCTCCGAGTACCTGGTCAACGCAGACGACATCCAGATCAAGATGGCCCAGGGCGCCAAGCCCGGTGAGGGCGGCCAACTGCCCGGCCACAAGGTCTACCCGTGGGTCGCGAAGACGCGTCACTCGACGCCGGGGGTCGGCCTCATCTCGCCGCCGCCGCACCACGACATCTACTCCATCGAGGATCTGGCGCAGCTGATCCACGACCTGAAGAACGCGAACCCGCAGGCCCGGATCCACGTCAAGCTGGTCTCCGAGGTCGGCGTCGGCACGGTCGCGGCCGGTGTGTCCAAGGCCCACGCTGACGTCGTCCTCATCTCGGGTCACGACGGTGGCACGGGTGCCTCCCCGCTGACTTCCCTGAAGCACGCGGGCGGCCCCTGGGAGCTGGGCCTGGCCGAGACCCAGCAGACCCTGCTGCTCAACGGCCTGCGCGACCGGATCGTCGTGCAGACCGACGGTCAGCTGAAGACCGGCCGCGATGTCGTCATCGCCGCGCTGCTCGGTGCCGAGGAGTTCGGTTTCGCGACCGCGCCGCTCGTGGTCTCCGGCTGCGTGATGATGCGCGTCTGCCACCTGGACACCTGCCCGGTCGGCATTGCCACCCAGAACCCGACACTGCGCGACCGTTTCGCCGGCAAGGCCGAGTACGTGGTGAACTTCTTCCGGTTCATCGCCGAAGAGGTCCGCGAACTGCTTGCCGAGCTGGGCTTCCGGTCCATCGACGAGGCCGTCGGCCACGCCGAGGCGCTCGACGTGACCCGCGCGGTCGACCACTGGAAGGCGCAGGGCCTGGACCTGGAGCCGCTCTTCCACGTGCCCTCGCTGCCCGAGGGAGCCGTCCGCCACCAGCTGATCGCCCAGGACCACGGCCTGGAGAAGGCGCTGGACAACGAGCTGATCAAGCTCGCCTCCGACGCCCTAGCCGCCTCCGATGCCACCGACGCGCAGCCGGTGCGCGCCCAGGTCGCCATCCGCAACATCAACCGCACGGTCGGCACCATGCTCGGCCACGAGGTGACGAAGAAGTTCGGCGGTGCCGGCCTGCCCGACGACACCATCGACATCACGTTCACCGGCTCGGCCGGCCAGTCCTTCGGCGCCTTCGTCCCGCATGGTGTCACCCTGCGCCTGGAGGGCGACGCCAACGACTACGTGGGCAAGGGCCTGTCCGGCGGCCGGATCGTGGTCCGCCCGGATCGTGTGGCCGACCACCTCGCCGAGTACTCGACCATCGCGGGCAACACCATCGCCTACGGCGCCACCAGCGGCGAACTGTTCCTGCGTGGCCGTACCGGTGAACGGTTCTGCGTCCGCAACTCCGGCGCACTGGTCGTCTCCGAGGGCGTGGGCGACCACGGCTGCGAGTACATGACCGGGGGGCGCGCGGTTGTCCTCGGCCCGACCGGCCGCAACTTCGCGGCAGGTATGTCCGGTGGCATCGCCTACGTCGTCGATCTCGACCGCGACAACGTCAACATCGGCAACGCCGAGTCGGTCGAGCCGCTGGACGAGACGGACAAGCGGTGGCTGCACGACGTGGTGCGCCGTCACGCCGAGGAGACCGGGTCGACGGTCGCCGAGAAGCTGCTCGGCGACTGGGACGCGGCCGTGGAACGGTTCAGCAAGATCATCCCCAGCACGTACAAGGCAGTGCTCGCCGCCAAGGACGCCGCCGAGCGAGCTGGTCTCTCCGAGACCGAGATCACCGAGAAGATGATGGAGGCGGCGATCAATGGCTGACCCGAAGGGCTTCCTGAACCACGGCCGCGAGGTCGCCAAGACCCGTCCTGTCGGTGAGCGGGTCAGGGACTGGAACGAGGTCTACGTCCCCGGCTCCCTGCTGCCGATCATCAGCAAGCAGGCCAGCCGGTGCATGGACTGCGGCATCCCGTTCTGCCACAACGGCTGCCCGCTGGGGAACCTGATCCCCGAGTGGAACGACTACGCCTACCGCGAGGACTGGGCGGCCGCTTACGACCGTCTGCACGCGACCAACAACTTCCCGGAGTTCACCGGTCGTCTGTGCCCGGCCCCCTGTGAGTCGGCGTGTGTGCTCGGCATCAACCAGTCGCCGGTCACCATCAAGAACGTCGAGGTCGCGATCATCGACAAGGCGTGGGAGACCGGGGCTGTCGCCCCGCAGGTCCCCGAGCGCCTGTCCGGCAAGACGGTCGCGGTCATCGGCTCCGGCCCGTCGGGTCTGGCCGCCGCCCAGCAGTTGACCCGGGCCGGTCACACGGTCGCCGTCTACGAGCGCGCGGACCGCGTCGGAGGCCTCCTCCGGTACGGCATCCCGGAGTTCAAGATGGAGAAGCGGCACATCAACCGCCGCATCGAGCAGATGCGCGCGGAGGGCACCCGCTTCCGCACCGGCGTCGAGATCGGCCGTGACCTGAAGGCCACGGACCTGAAGAAGCGGTACGACGCGATCGTGATCGCGGCCGGTGCCACGACCGCCCGCGACCTGCCGGTGCCGGGCCGCGAGCTCAAGGGCATTTACCAGGCGATGGAGTTCCTGCCACTGGCCAACAAGGTCCAGGAGGGCGACTACGTCACCTCTCCGATCTCGGCCGAGGGCAAGCACGTGGTCGTCATCGGCGGCGGCGACACCGGCGCGGACTGCGTGGGCACCGCCCACCGGCAGGGCGCGGCCTCCGTCACCCAGCTGGAGATCATGCCCCGTCCGAACGACGAGCGGCACCCGGTCAGCCAGCCCTGGCCGACCTTCCCGATCCTGTACAAGGTCACCTCGGCCCACGAGGAGGGTGGCGAGCGGATCTACTCCGCCTCCACCACCCGTTTCGAGGGCGACGAGGACGGCAACGTGCAGTGGCTGCACCTGGCCGAGGTCGAGTTCGTCGACGGCAAACTGACCCAGAAGCCGGGCACCGAACGCAAGATCCCGGCCCAGCTGGTCACGCTGGCGATGGGCTTCACGGGCACCGACCGGGAGAACGGCCTGGTGGACCAGTTCGGCCTTGAGCTGGACGAACGAGGTAACATCGCCCGCGACGCCGACTTCCAGACCAACGTGCCGGGTGTGTTCGTCGCCGGTGACGCCGGCCGCGGCCAGTCCCTCATCGTGTGGGCGATCGCGGAGGGCCGCTCCGCCGCCCGCGGTGTCGACCGTCACCTGACCGGGGCCAGCGACCTGCCGGCTCCGATCCGCCCGACGGACCGCGCCCTGGCGGTCTGACGGCCTATCGAGAAGCGTCCCGTACAACGGCGTACGGAACACTGACGGCGCCTGCCCGCCTGTCCCCGACCGGACGACTGGGCAGGCGCCGCCGCATGTCCGAAGGCGGCCGTCGTCCGACGGAGTGTTCGCGCAGCGCACCCGCGCACCACAGGATTCGGGACCGTACCGGACGGTCACGCCCCCGTCAGCCGCCTGCGCTGGTCCATGGCACGCGTGCCACCGGCCAGTCGGCGGCACGTGGCCCGGCGCACGGCGCCCGGTCCCAAGAGCATGCACTGCCGTGCTGAGTGCTGGACCTGGTGGTGAGCAGCAGCACCACGACCGCCGTGTGGTCCGGCGGGCCGGCAACGCGGGACGGTACAGCGGACCCAGTTCAGCTGCGCCCCGGCGCAGGTAGTGACGGGGCGGTACCGCGGGCCTGTCGGTCACGTAGGCTCGGGCCCGGGACAGCCGCACGTCACAACAGTCTGGGGGCCATGGCCGCGATCAGCCTGCGCAAGGTGGAGGAGGCCGCGCCCGCACTCGTCAGCGCCTACCGTTCGGCCGGGGTGTCCCTGCGCAAGCACGGCCTGGACGGGCTGCGGGTCGCCGTGTACCTCGTGGTCGATTACTCCGGCTCGATGAGGCCGTATTACCAGGACGGCAGCGTGCAGGCGCTCGCCGACCGGGTGTTGGGCCTGTCAGCGCATCTGGACGACGACGGACGGGTGCCGGTGGTGTTCTTCTCCACCGACGTCGACGCGGTCACCGACATCGCCCTGGACGGTCACGAGGACCGCGTCGAGCGGATCGCGGCCGGGCTCGGGCACATGGGGAAGACCAGCTACCACGTGGCGATGGATGCCGTCATCGACCACTACCTCGACAGCGGTGCCACCGATCCCGCCCTGGTTGTCTTCCAGACCGATGGCGGCCCGATCAGCAAGCCTGCTGCGGAACGCTATCTGTGCAAGGCGGCGCGACTGCCGTTGTTCTGGCAGTTCGTCGGCTTCGGCGACCCGGGCAGCCGGCAGTTCGACTTCTTGCGCAAACTGGACGAGCTGGCGGTGCCCGGCAAGCGGATCGTGGACAACGCGGGCTTCTTCCACGCGGGCGAGGATCCCCGCCTGGTTTCCGACACCGAACTGTATGACCGTCTCGTCGGCGAGTTCCCCCGGTGGTTGGCGGCAGCGCGTGCCGCGGGAATCGTGCGGCCGGGCTGACCGGAAGACCCCTAGCCGAGCCCGTCCGCGAGCACCAGGTCACGGCATTCGTCGGGGGTGCCCCAGGCGGCGCGCAGGGCGCGTGCCTTGGTCAACCACAGCGACAGGTCGTATTCGGCCGTGTACCCGATCGCGCCGTGCAGCTGCAGCGCTGTGCGGGCGGCGGTGTACGCCGCCTCGCAGGCCGTGAGTTTCGCTGCGGCCACGTCTGCCGGGCGCATCGATATCGCCGCGCCGAAGAGCACCGGCCGGGCGAACTCCAGGGCCGTCTTCGCGTCGGCCAGACGGTGCTTGACCGCCTGGAAGGAACCGATGGGGACACCGAACTGGGTCCGTCGGCGGACGTAGGAGACGGTCCGGTCGAGGAGGGCCAGCCCGACGCCGAGGGCCTGGGCGGCGGTGGCCAGACGGGTCCAGGCGAGGGCCTGGCCACCGGCCGGGCCGGCAACGAGCAGTTCACCGTCTGATGCGAGCGGGGTCAGGCGGCGGGCCGGGTCGAGCGAACGGCGCACCACACCGGGGGCCGTGGCCGACCGGAACAGACCTTGGGGGGTGGGGGACAGGCATAGGGAGGCGGCATCGCCGTCGAGCGCGAATCCGGTGGGCGCCGCCACGGTCGCGATGTCGGTTCCGGCCGCGAGACCGGGCAGGAACTCCTTGGCCCGCGGGGTCTCGCCCAGCAGCACGGCCGCGGCGACCGTCTCCGCCAGTGGCCCCGGCGCCGCATGCCGCCCCAGTTCGAGGAAGGCCACCGCGAGTTCCACCGGGCGCGGACCCACCCCTCCGTGTTCCTCCGGCACCGCGAGCGCGAAGACCCCCGCAGCGGCGATCCGCGCCCACAGCGCGCGCCCGCTCGCATGCTCGCCGCGGCTCCAGTCCCGGACCACCGCCGGAGTGTCCGCGGCCGTCAGCATCGCGTGCAGCGAGTCTGCGAAGGCGAGCTGCTCGGCATCGAGGAGGAAGCGCATCAGCGGCGTCCCTTCGGCAGGCCGAGCAGACGCTCGGCGATGATGTCGCGCTGGATCTCGTTGGTTCCCGCGTAGACGGGACCGGCGAGCGCGAAGACATATCCCTCGGACCAGTCGGTGCCCGCCAGTTCGCCCTCGGCGCCGAGCACGTCGAGGGCCGTTTCGTGCACCGCGAGGTCCAGCTCGGACCAGAACACCTTGTTCATGCTGGATTCCGGGCCGATCCGGGCGCCGTCCAGGAAGCGGGAAGCGGCCGCGTGGGTGAACAGCTGGTAGGCGCGGGCGCCGATCAGGGCATCGGCCACCCGGGCGCGGGCGTGGTCCGGACAGCCGCGGGCCCGCCACAGCTCCGCCAGACGGGCTGCTGAGGCGAGGAAGCGGCCCGGGGAGCGCAGGGTGAGCCCGCGTTCGTTGCCCGCCGTGGACATGGCGACCCGCCAGCCCTGACCGGGCTTGCCGATCACGTCCTGGTCCGGCACGAACACGTCGTCCAGGAAGAGCTCCGCGAAGGCCGGTTTCCCGTCGAGGCGGCCGATTGGGCGGACCGTGACCCCGGGCGCCCGCAGGCCGAACATCAGGTACGTGAGCCCCTGGTGCGGGTCGGCCGCCCCGGGCTGGCTGCGGAACAACCCGAAGGCCCGGTCCGCGAAGGCCGCCCGCGATGACCACGTCTTCTGCCCGCGTAGCAGCCAGCCACCGTCCGTGCGCACGGCCCTGGAGGTGAGCGCGGCCAGATCCGAGCCCGCCTCCGGTTCCGACCAGGCCTGGGCCCAGACCACCTCGCCCGAGGCCATCGGCGGCAGCACACGGGCGCGTTGTTCCTCCGTGCCGTGGTCAAAGAGCGTCGGCGCGAGCAGGCTGATGCCGTTCTGTCCGACCCGGCCCGGTGCACCCGCCGCCCAGTACTCCTCCTCGAAGAGCAGCCACTGCAGCAGTCCGGCGTCCCGGCCACCGTACTCCACCGGCCACGACACCGCCGACCAGCGGTCTGCGGCCAGTTCGGCCTCCCACGCGCGGTGCGCCGCGAAGCCCTCCGCCGTCTCCAGGGACGGCAGCGGTGCGCGCGGCACGTGCTCCGCCAGCCAGGCCCGGGCCTCGGCGCGGAACTCCTCGTCGGTATCGGAATGGGTCAGGTCCACGGTCGCCGCCACCGTCCTTCCCTAACAAGTGTTTGGTAGGTTAGCGTGGTCCCATGACAGGCGTCGAGAGCCCGGTCTGCCTACCCGGGCACGGATTGCTGCAGGGGCGTACCGCCGTCATCACCGCTGCGGCCGGAGCAGGCATCGGCGGGGCGACCGCGCGCCGGTTCCTGGAAGAGGGCGCGCGCGTGCTCATCAGCGACGCGCACACGCGTCGGCTGCGGGAGTACGCGGCCGAGCTGTGCCGGGAGTTCCCGGGCGCGGTGACGTCGGTGCCGTGCGATGTCACCGACGAGGGCCAGGTGCGCGACCTCTTCGAGGCCGCCGCGGTCGCGCACGGACAACTGGACATCGTGGTCAACAACGCAGGCCTCGGGGGCACTTCAGCGCTCGTCGACATGACCGATGAGCAGTGGTTCCGTGTCCTGGACGTCACGTTGAACGGCACCTTCCGGTGCACGCGCGCGGCGCTGAGCGCCATGCGGGAGACCGGTCGTGGAGCGATCGTCAACAACGCTTCCGTGGTCGGCTGGCGGGCCCAGGCAGGACAAGCGCACTATGCCGCCGCCAAGGCCGCGGTGATGGCGTTGACCCGGTGCGCGGCGATCGAGGCCGCCGCCTACGGGGTGCGGGTCAACGCCGTCGCGCCCAGTCTCGCCATGCACCCCCACCTGGTCAAGGTCACTTCCGCGGAACTCCTCGACCAGCTGACCGAGCGGGAAGCCTTCGGACGGTACGCGCAGCCGTGGGAAGTGGCCAACGTGATCGTGTTCCTGGCCTCTGGCTACTCCTCGTACATGACCGGCGAGGTCGTCGCCGTCAGCAGTCAGCACCCCTAGGACGACAATGGGTGCGTGCCGACCAAGAAGAAGTCCCAGGTGACCGCCGCCGCGGCCCGGCGCGGCGAACTCCTCAGCACCGCCGCCGAGGTCTTCGCCGAGCATGGCTACAACGCCACCACCGTCCGCAGAATCGCCGACCATGCCGGGATGCTCGCGGGAAGCCTCTACTACCACTTCGACTCCAAGGAGTCGATGCTGGAGGAGATCCTGCGGAGCTTTCTCGACGAGCTGTGGGACGGCTACGACTCCGTCCTCGCTGCCGGACTCGGTCCTCGGGAGACGCTGGAAGCCCTAGTCACCGAGTCCTTCCGGGAGATCGACCGGCACCGTGCCGCCGTCGCGAT
Organism: Streptomyces pluripotens; assembly: GCF_000802245.2. NCBI lineage: Bacteria > Bacillati > Actinomycetota > Actinomycetes > Kitasatosporales > Streptomycetaceae > Streptomyces > Streptomyces pluripotens. Next base: position 1,586,664 of record NZ_CP021080.1, on the reverse strand, counting down.
CTACCAGAAGGAGAGCAGGCAGCTCGTCGCCCAGGACCGGTTCGCATTCCTCGCCGAATCCCAGCGCCGGTTCGAGAAGGCATGGCTCAGCACGCTGGAACGCGGTGTGGCCGAGCGCGCCTTCCGCGCCGACCTGGACGTCCGGCTCACCTACCGCTTCGTGCGGGACACCGTCTGGGTCGCCGCGTCCTGGTACCGGCCAGGCGGGCAGCACAGCCCCGAGGAGATCGCCCGCCAGTACCTGTCGATGGTGCTGGACGGGATCGCTGTACGCGAATAGCCCTTTCGACTGAGGGAGTTGCCATGGCCGAGGCCTACATCGTCGAGGCGGTCCGCACGCCCGTCGGGCGGCGCGGGGGAGGGCTGGGCGGGGTCCACCCGGCCGACCTGGGCGCCCACGTACTGACGGCTCTGGTGGAGCGGTCCGGCATCGACCCGGCCGCCGTGGAGGACGTTGTCTTCGGCTGCCTGGACACGGTGGGGCCGCAGGCGGGTGACATCGCCCGCACCTGCTGGCTGGCCGCCGGTCTGCCCGAGGAGGTGCCGGGCGTGACTGTCGACCGGCAGTGCGGCTCCTCCCAGCAGGCCGTGCACTTCGCCGCGCAGGCCGTGCTCTCCGGTACCCAGGACCTGGTGGTCGCGGGTGGTGTGCAGAACATGTCCCAGATCCCCATCGCCTTCGCCTCCCGGCAGGCAGCGGCCCCCCTCGGCCTGACCGACGGTCCCTTCCACGGCAGCGCCGGTTGGCGGGCCCGCTACGGCGACCACCCCGTAGACCAGTTCACCGGCGCCGAGATGATCGCCGCCCGGTGGGGCATCAGCCGCGAGGACCAGGAGGAGTTCGCGCTGTGCTCGCACCGGCGGGCGATCCGGGCGATCGACACCGGCCGCTTCGCCCGTGAGACCGTCCCCTGCGCCGAGGTCCGAGTGGACGAGGGCCCGCGCAGGGACACGTCCCTGGAGCAGATGGCCACGCTCAAGCCTGTCCTCGACGGCGGCACCATCACCGCGGCCTGCTCCTCCCAGATCTCGGATGGGGCCGCCGCCATGCTGCTCGCTTCGGAGCGGGCAGTACGGGACCACGGGCTGCACCCACGCGCCCGCGTCCACCACCTCACCGTGCGCGGCGAGGACCCCCTTCGCATGCTCTCCGCTCCCATCCCGGCCACCGCCCATGCTCTGAGGAGGACCGGCCTGACCATTGATGCCATCGACCTGGTGGAGATCAACGAGGCCTTCGCGCCGGTTGTCCTGGCCTGGCTGAAGGAGACCGGTGCCGACCCCGACCGGGTCAACGTCAACGGCGGAGCGATAGCCCTCGGCCACCCCCTCGGCGCGACCGGTGCCCGGCTGATGACCACCCTGCTCCATGAACTGGAGCGTACGGGCGGCCGCTACGGCCTCCAGACCATGTGCGAGGGCGGCGGCCAGGCCAATGTGACGATCATCGAACGGCTCTGAGGGCGGCTTTGGGCAGGACTCGGCGGGTACGGTCCGGTGGGTACGGCTCAGGCACGGCTCCGGGGCCCAAACATCCGGGCACGACTCCAGGACGGCAAGGCCACCCGGCCACGGTTCCGGAGGTTTCGCGCAGTCGGATCACTGCTGTCCCCGCCTCCTGGAACGCCTGACCCGCAGCACGATCCAGTGCCCACCGTGATCCTCACCCGGACCGGTTGCGGCACCACCCGCACGCTGCCTGCCCCGAAGACACTCAGCTCAGGGCTGCTTGATCATCTCTGCCATGCCGGCGTGGAAGTACCTCCCGCCGGCAGCGCACCGATGATTTCCTCCGCCTGCGCCATCACCCGATCCACCAACTCCGCGCACGACGGGAGATCATTGATCACCCCGGTGACCTGCCCTGCTGCCATCACCCCGAGGTCCGTACGGCCGTCCACCATTGCGGCCTTGAGCAACATCGGTGTGTTCGCGGCCAGCAACACCTGGCTCCAGGACAAGTCTTTGTCCTTCCGCAGTGCCAGACCGTCCCGAACCAGCCGGCGCCAGGTGAGCCCCGACATCCGCCGGAAGCTCGCCGCTTCACGGACCGCGCGGGCGAGGGTCCGTATGCGGCCTGACCGCTCCAGTGCGTCCACCAACCCGGTACGCAGCATCCGGTGCGGCAGGCCGTCTACAGCCCCGGTCACCGTGACGTCCCTGACCGTCGCTGCCAGATACCGGGCCTTCACCGCGTCCGGCACGGTGGAGTCGGAGGTGAGGAGGAACCGGGTGCCCATCGCCACCCCCGACGCCCCGTAGGCCAGCGCGGCCACCAGGCCCCGTCCGTCGAAGAAGCCGCCCGCTGCCACGACCGGAATCCGCACCGCGTCCACCACCTGGGGCAGCAGCACGGTCGTCGCCACGTCCCCAGTGTGCCCGCCGCCCTCACCGCCCTGAACGATCACCGCGTCCGCCCCCCAGGCAGCCACTTTCTCGGCATGCCGGCGCGCGCCGACGGACGGAATGACGACCACACCCGCCTCCTTGAGCCGTGTGATCAGCTCGCGCGACGGGGCCAGGGCGAAGGAGGCCACCGGGACCCCCTCCTCCAGGATGATCCGCACCCGGTCGGCCGCGTCTCCTGCGTCGGCCCGCAGATTCACCCCGAACGGTGCTTCGGTGCGGGACCGGACCTCGCGTATCGCATCGCGCAGCCGGGCCGGGGTCATCGTCGCGGATGCCAGGATGCCGAGGGCGCCGGCGTTGGCCGTCGCCGACACCAGCCGGGGACCGGACACCCATCCCATCCCGGTCTGCACGATCGGATGGCGGACCCCGACCAGCCGGGTGAGCGCGGTCTCCATCAGCTCCTCACCCCTTCGGGTACCTCACGCGAGCGTGCCCCGCCGGGATCCAGTACCTCACGGATCAGCCGCAGCTCACCTGCCTCGGGCTCCCGGGTGCACGGCACCTCCTCTGGCACGGTGAGCGCGAAGCACGTTGCCCGACGCACCTCCTCGACGCTCACTCCGGGATGCAGCGCAGCCAGCCGCATCGAACGGTCCGGTGTCGCGAAGTCGAAGACACCGAGGTCGGAGACGACCCGGACGACACGGTGGAAGCGGGCCGACACACCCAGCCCGGCCGCCCGGTCGTACCCCACTCCGCACACCAGGTCCACCCGCTCCACGAACACCCGCCGCGAGTGCTTCGGAACCCAGTAACTTGTCGGATTGTTCAGTGTGTTGAGCGGCGCTCCGCGCACCCCGAGCAGCTGACGGTCCGGGCGTGCCCAGTCACCGATGCAGGAGATGTTCTGGTTGCCGTAGCGGTCGATCTGGCTTGCGCCCATCATCAGGCGTCGGCGCCCGCCCGCGACCAGCTCCAGGTGCTGCCGGTAAGGCAGCCAGCCCTCCGGGGTTCCGTCCGGGCGGACCAGCAGTGCCTCCCCGTCGGTCAGCAGCAGGTCCGGCGCGAAGGTGAGCCGGGCCAGTCGTGCGCCGAGCGAGGGGATCAGGCCCATCGGACTCGCCAGTACTTCCCCGGCCCCGCGCCAGATGTCCGCGCAGGCGATCACACAGTACTCGGCACGGCTGACGTTCATCGGATCCGCTCCTTCCGCCACTCCTGCACCGCCGCCCGGTAGGCCTCCTCGCCCGCGCCGAGGAACCGCCCGGCGAACTCCGGCCACGGTGTGGCCGCGTAGTGTCGCTGGAACTCCTCGTCCCTGCCGTAGTCCGGGGCACAGGACGTGAAGTGCGCACCGGACGGCGCCTCCACCACGCCGGTCACTGCCAGGCGTTTGAGGAGTAGCGACTGCGGGGTGGCCTCCTTGGCCAATTCGGCCGTGTCCACGATCCGTTCGCAGGAGACGTAGGCGGCTGCCGCCGCCGCGCAGAACAGGTCGTCGAAATACGGGTCCGGGCCCAGGTACTGGCCATTGCCCAGCCGGTCGGCGCGGTTGACGTGTACCAGGGCCGCGTCCAGCCGGAGGGCCGGCATGGCCACGAACGTCTCCCCGTCCTCGTACGGAGACGTCACCGTTCGCAGACCGGGATTGATCCGCATCACATCCGAGCCGATCCCGGCTCGCACCGGCAGGAAGGGCAGCCGCTCGGCCGCCGCCCGCAGGCCCGACAGGAACATGCCCTCGTCGATCTCCGCCAGCTCCAAGTCACCGCGCTCACGCGCTGCTCGGTAGTGCGGTTCCAGCGGGATGGAGTCGAGGGTGACGAAGGCGGTGATCAGTTTGCGGATCCGGCCGGCCGCGGCCAGCATGCCGATGTCCGGGCCGCCGTACGAGACGACGGTGAGATCCCTGGTCCCGGTCCGCAGCAGCGCCCGGACCAGGGCCATCGGCTTGCGGCGGGAGCCCCAGCCGCCGATGCCGAGGGTCATGCCGCTCTCCAACTGCGAGACCGCCTCGTCCGCGGTCATCGTCTTGTCGCCCACTACGCTCCCTCCTGCCCGAACGTGCCGCGGACCTGGTCGGCCAGTCCGCTGAGGTTGGCCTCGAAGGTGAAGCCCTGCTCGAAGCGGTAGCTGCGGTGCACGTCGACCGGATCGATCCCGTTGATGGCGGCCTTGGCCATACGCAGCAGCTGCCCGTCCTTCGCGGCGATCTCCCGGGCGAGTTCCAGGGCCGCCGCCCGTAACCGAGGGCGTGGCACCACGCGCCAGACCGAGCCGTGCCGGTGCAGTTCGGCGGCGCTGGCAGTGCGCCCGGTGTAGTAGAGGGCACGCATCAGGTGCTGCGGGACCAGCCGCGCCAGATGGGTCGCGGCTCCCAGGGCCCCTCGGTCCAGCTCGGGCAGCCCGAAGGCGGCGTCCTCACTCGCCACGATCGCGTCCGCGTTGCCCGCCAGGCCTATGCCGCCGCCCAGGCAGAAGCCCTGTACTGCTGCGACGACGGGCGTAGCGCACTCGTAGACCGCTGTGAAGGCTTCGGCGCAGCCGTGGTTGGCACTGATCAGTGCCTTCTGCCCGTCCGCCTGTATCTCCTTGATGTCCACGCCCGCGTTGAAACCCCGCCCCTCGGCCGCCAGCACGACACACCGGACCTCCGGATCCCGGCCTGCCGTGCGGACCGCCTCGGCCAGCGCGAACCATCCGGCTGCCGGCAGAGCGTTCACCGGTGGGAAATCGACCGCGACAAGCGAAATCCCCTTTTCCGGGGACGAGGTGGAGACACCCATGGCCGCATCAGCTACCTTCACACTCAGCGCATTCCACCAAACATTTGTTAGGTGTGAGGCTTCGAAGCTAGCAGCCGGTGAAGACGAGCGGGAGAGCCTGTGGACAACTCACCTGCGAGCCCTGTGGACAACTCGCTGCGCGGCCGGACCGTCGTGGTCACCGGCGGTACCCAGGGCGTGGGTGCCGGCATCGCGCGGGCCTTCGCCGAAGCGGGCGCCCAGGTCTTGGCCTGCGCCCGCAGGCCTCCGGAACAGCCGTTGGACGGCGTCGGGTTCATCCCGCTCGACCTGCGCGACCCGCCCGCCGTCCGGGCCTTCTTCGAGGGGCTGCCCCGGCTGGACGTGCTCGTCAACAACGCCGGCGGTACGCCGTACCGTTTGTTGGCCGACGCCGGTGCCGAACGGCACGCCAGAGTCATCGAGCTGAACTTGGTCACACCGCTGACCGCGTCTCTCGCCGCCTACCAGCACCTGCGGCGCAGCAGCGGCTCGATCGTGATGGTCGGCAGCGTCAGCGGAGCTCGCCCCTCGCCGGGCTCCGCCGCGTACGGCGCGGCCAAGGCGGGCCTGGCGAATCTGGCCGCCTCCATGGCCGTGGAGTGGGCGCCGGAGATCCGGGTCAACACCCTCGTCGTGGGGCTGGTCCGCACCGAACTGGCCCACCTGCACTACGGCGGTCCCGACGGCGTCCGCGCCGTCTCCCGTACCGTCCCGCTGGGCCGACTGGCCGTCCCCGCGGACGTCGGCGCCGCCGCCGTCTTCCTCGCCTCCGACGCCGCCGCCTACATCAGCGGGGCGAGCCTGCAGGTGCACGGGGGCGGGGAACGGCCCGCCTTCCTGGACGCCGCCACCACCGAAGAGGACGTCACGGGTACCTCGACCGCCCCCGAGGAGGGCTGAGATGAGCGGAATCTGCGATGGCCGGGTGGTCGTCGTCACCGGAGCGGGCCGCGGGCTCGGTCGTGCCCACGCCCTCGCCTTCGCGGCCGAGGGCGCGCGGGTCGTCGTCAACGATCTCGGTGTCGGCCTCGACGGTGGCCCGGGCCCGGACAGCCCCGCCGGACAGGTCGCTGAGGAGATCCGGGCCGCGGGTGGTGAGGCGGTCGCGCACGGCGGTGACATCGCCACCGGCAGGGGTGCGGTCTCGTTGATCAGGGCCGCCGTGGAGACCTACGGCAGACTCGACACCCTCGTCAGCAACGCGGGCTTCCTGCGCGACCGCATGCTGGTCAACCTCGGCGAGGGCGACTGGGACGCCGTGATCCGTGTCCATCTCACCGGGCACTTCCTGCCCCTGAAGTACGCAGCCGCACACTGGCGTGCCGAGGCCAAGGCGGGGCGCACACCGGTGGCCCGGGTCGTTCACACCAGCAGCGGCGCCGGCCTCTTGGGCTCAGTCGGGCAGGGCAACTACAGCGCGGCCAAGGCCGGGATCGTCGGTCTCACCCTGGTCGCGGCCGCTGAACTCGCCCGCTACGGCGTACAGGTGAACGCCCTCGCGCCCGCCGCCCGCACCCGCATGACGGAACGCACCTTCGCTGAGACCATGGCGGCACCCGCCACCGGTTTCGACGCCATGGCCCCCGAGAACGTCTCCCCCCTCGTGGTCTGGCTCGGCTCGGCCGAGAGCACGGGCGTGACCGGTCGGGTGTTCGAGGCGGAGGGCGGCCGGATCACCGTCATGGAGGGCTGGCGGCCCGGCCCCACCAACGACATCAGAGCACGCCGGACACCAGCGGAGGCGGGGGAAACGGCACGGAAACTGCTGGCCGCTGCGGAACCGCCGGGGGCGGTCTACGGGGCTTAGCGAGCCGGCCCCGGCCGGAGGGCGGTCCGCAGCTCCATGTGAAGCCGGATCGAGGTGCCGATGGCCAATTCCGGGTCGGTCCCCTCACGGCTGGCGGTCATACACCGTGGTAGGTGCCGTGCGCGGCCGCGCCGTTTAGCCGGCCGCCCGGGTCAAGCTCACGGGGCGGGCTGTGGTGCCGACGTCACCGTGTGCTGCCCGCGGGGCGCGTGCAGGCCGGCTTGCACGGCGCGGTCGTCAGCCCATGCCGCCGATCCATCCCGCAGCATCGAGTCGAACGCCCCGGCAGACGCTACCGCGCGCAGGCTGTCCTCGATGGCGCGCAGGCGTTCCTCACCCCAGTGCGGCGGCCCAGGCCGCTCGCAGTTCGTCGAAGATCGCAGCCGAGCGGTGCAGTACGTCAAGCCCACGGGGTGTCAGCCGGACCAACCTGCGCCGGGCGTCGGCGGGGTCGTCGGCGCTCGGCGTAACCGAGGGTGACCAGACGGTCGACGGACCTGCCCGCCGCCTGTTTGGAAATCCCCAGGTTGCGGGCGATGTCGACGGCGGCGCATCCGCGGGGGCCGATGGCCTGCAGGGCGAAGCCGTGCGCGGGGCGAACGTCCGGATGACCCTGGTGGGGCCAGTGCATCCCGGGTGGCCGGGCCGACGGTGGGCCGGGGCAGGGCGGTGGCTCGGCGGAGCCGGCGGGCAGCACCCCGGCGCATGCCGCGAACCTTACGTGTCGCACTCCAGAACCGTCTGGCACAACCCGCACCGCGCCCGTACCCGCCCCCGCACCGGAACCCGGATCAACTGGTGGCAGGTCGGGCAGGGAAACGAGACCCGGAGTTGCCCGGCGGGACCGGGAGTGAACGCATAGGTGGCCGCCGGCCGGCCGCCGTCAGAGGCGTGTCGGCGGTCATGGGCGTAGCGGCGCCGTCCCGCCCAGCCTGCCCCGACCAGTGGTGGCTGCTGCTCGTCCCGGCGGGCCCGGGACAGGCCCTTGGTGTAGGCGGTGTAGGCCTGTGGGCTGGTGAACCACACGGACGGGTCCTCGTGGAAGAGCAGGGCCCGTTTGGCCAGGACGTAGCCGAACTCCTCCGGTGTGAGGTAACCCAGCTTCTGGGAGGAGACCCCGTCTTCCCGATAGGCGTCCAGCAGCAGCCAGCCCGCGCCCAGATAGGTCGCCACCGTGTCCGTCAGAATCTCGTTCTCCGCCGTGGTGGGAAAGACGAGATCCAGGCGGTGCAGGTACACATGCGTCACCTCATGGGCGAGCGCGGCGCCGATGTCCTCGCGATGCGTGCGGAAGCGGTCGTTCAGCTCCACGAAGTACTCAGGTCCCGCCGTCAGTTCGACGTTCGCCGCATGGGCCATCTCCCGGAAGCTCACGATCAGCCGCGCGTCCGGCAACCGGAAGTGGCGCACGATCTCGCGGGCCACACGCTGGGCGCCCAGATACAGGTCGTCGGTGTCGCAGAAGGCCACGTCGGCGGGGGCCACACTGGCCGAGAACGTCTGGACGGTGTCATGGGACAGACGCTTGTACAGTGCGGTGATGGCGGCCCGCACCGTATCCAGATGCGGATAGCCGTGCTCGACCGGTCCACCGTTCGCCACGTCCGCACCCCCAAAGACGTCGGAACCCCTCTCCACTGTAAGCGGCGCCGATGGCCGGGCGGACGAGCGCGTGGCCGGCCAACCGGGTAGCAGACGGGGCACCGGCCCCTCGGACGCGTCTTCCGCGTTCCCGCAGCCACACCTTGCTCCTGCCGTCCTGCCCCGTCCTGCCGTCCCGCGGCACCGGTCCTGGGGCGTGCAGGGACCGCTGGGGCCGGCTGACCGGTAGTAGCCCGGCGGGAGCCGTCGACCCAGCAGGGAACCCGGCGGCCCGCGCTGCGCAGCGCGGCGGTGGTCGCCCCGACACCGGCGATCCGCCGGTGATCCAGTCCCCGGACGACCCTCAGGCCCAGGCTGCTGACCACATAGGGTGGACGCCCATGACCACCAGCAACACCGGCACCGGTGACATGGACCCCACGGTCCGACAGGAACTGGAGCGGCTGCGCGCCAGCATCGACAACATCGATGCGGCCGTCGTCCACATGCTCGCCGAGCGTTTCAAGTGCACCCAACAGGTCGGCCGCCTCAAGGCGGTGCACCAGCTGCCGCCCGCCGACCAGGCCCGCGAGGCCCGGCAGATCGAGCGGCTGCGTAGCCTCGCCGAGAGCGCCAAGCTCGATCCGGCCTTCGCCGAAAAATTCCTGAACTTCATCATCGCCGAGGTGATCCGGCACCACGAGCGGATCGCCGAGGACACCAACGGACACTGACCTCCCCGACAATAGCGGTCACAGCCGGCCGGGGAGGGGCGCGCACCGGACATATGCCGTGTACCGATCCGCCCCTGTGCGCTGCCGGCCCCATCAGGCAGCATGGCCTGCATGTCCGTACTCACGCGCGATGAGGCGCAGCTCCGAGCACAGTTCCTCGATGTCCACCGCTACACGGTCGAACTGGACCTCACCACCGGTGAAGAGACCTTCGGCTCACGCACCGTGATCCGGTTCACCACACGGTCCGACGGGGACACGTTCGTCGAGCTCAAGCCCGTCGAGCTGCGCTCCGTCACGCTCGACGGCCGGCCCCTCGACCCGGAGTCGCTGCACGAGGGCCGGCTGCCCTTGAAGAACCTCATCGCAGGTGAGCACGAACTGCGCGTCGATGCCGCCATGCGCTACTCCCGCACCGGCGAGGGCATGCACCGTTTCACCGACCCCAGCGATGGCGAGACATACGTCTACACCCAGGGGTTCATGAACGACGTCCAACGGGTCTTCGCCGCCTTCGACCAGCCCGACCTGAAGGCCGTCTTCGAGGTCTCCGTCAAGGCACCCACCGGCTGGACCGTCCTCGCCAACGGCGTCACCGAGCACCGCGACGACGGCGTCTGGCAGGCCGCGCCCACCCCGCCGATCTCCACCTACCTCGTCGCCGTCGCCGCCGGCCCCTGGCACTCGGTGCGCACCGAACACCGCGGACTGCCCTTCGGCATCCACAGCCGACGCTCGCTCGCGCCCCACCTCGACACCGACGCCGAGGAGATCCTCGACATCACACGCGCCTGCTTCGACCGTTACCACGAGAAGTTCGACGAGCCGTACCCCTTCGACTCCTACGACCAGGCGTTCGTCCCCGAATTCAACGCCGGCGCCATGGAGAACCCGGGCCTGGTCACCTTCCGCGACGACTTCGTCTACCGCTCCGCCGTCACCGACACCGAGCGGCAGACCCGCGCCATGGTCATCGCACACGAGATGGCCCACATGTGGTTCGGTGACCTCGTCACCCTCAAGTGGTGGGACGACATCTGGCTCAACGAGTCCTTCGCCGAGTACATGGGGTACCAGACCACTGCCGAGGCCACCCGCTTCACCGACTCCTGGACCGAGTTCGGCGTCACCCGCAAGGCCTGGGGATACGACGCCGACCAGCGCCCCACCACCCACCCGGTCGCCCCGGAGAACGTCGACGACACGGCCTCCGCCCTGCTCAACTTCGACGGCATCTCCTACGCCAAGGGAGCCTCCGCCCTGCGCCAGCTCGCCGCCTGGCTCGGCGAGAAGGACTTCCTGACCGGCATCAACACCCACTTCACTCGGCACAAGTTCGCCAACGCCACCCTCGCCGACTTCATCGACTCCCTCGCCTCGGCAACCGACCGCGACGTCCACGCCTGGGCCGACAGCTGGCTGCGCACCACCGGCGTGGACACCCTCACGCCCCTGGTCACCCACGCCGACGGCATCTGCACACTCACCACCGACCGCGCCGGCAGCCGCCCGCACCGTCTCACCGTCGGCCTCTACGACCACGATGTCGCCGACGAGGGACGCCTGGTCCTGCGCGAGCGCCTCGACCTCGACGTCCCGCAGACCAGCCCGCAGCCCATCGGCAAACGCCCCGCGCTCCTCCTCCTCAACGACGGCGACCTCACCTACGCCAAGGTCCGCTTCGACACCGACTCCTTCGACGCGCTGCGCACCGGCCTGTCAGGGCTGCCCGACCCGCTCACCCGCGCGGTCGCCTGGAACGCTCTCAGGGATGCTGTCCGCGACGGTGAACTCCCGCCCACCGCCTACCTGGAGACGGCCCGCGCCCACCTGCCGCACGAGACCGACCTGGCCGTCGTCCAAGGCGTCCTCGCTTTTGCCTCCGGCCAGATCGCCGACCAGTACCTCAGAACCGAAGACCGCCCGGCCGCTCTGGCCACCCTCACCTCCCTCTGCCGTGACCTGGTGCGACGCACCGAGGACGGCGACCACCCCGGCCTGCGCCTGATCGCCGTACGGCACCTGATCGCCGTGGCCGCCCACCCGGACACCATCGCCGCCTGGCTCGCCGACGGTACGGTGCCCGGCGGGCCGGAACTCGACCCCGAACTGCGCTGGCGCATCCTCGGCCGGCTCGCCGTGCTCGGCGCTACCGACGAGGCCGCCATCGCCGCCGAACTGGAACGCGACCCGAGCGCCACCGGCCAGGAGGGCGCCGCCCGTTGCCGTGCCGCCCTGCCCGACCCGGCGGCGAAGAGCGCCGCCTGGGAGGCGATGTTCGCCGGCGACGACTTGTCCAACTACCTCTTCACAGCCACCGCAAGAGGCTTCTGGCAGCCCGAACAGGCCGACCTGGTACGCCAGTACGTGCCGCGCTTCTACACCGACGCGGTCGCCGTCGCCGCCCGTCGCGGCCCCGCCATCGCCGTAGCCGCCGGCCGCTGGGCCTTCCCGTCCCACGCCGTCGACACCGAGATCCTGCGGCTCGGCGAGACCTGCCTGCGCGACGCCGACCTCACCCCGGCCCTCCGCCGCACCCTGGCCGACCGTCTCGACGATCTGTCCCGCGCCCTGCGGGTGCGCGGTGGGGAGGCTCGGGAAGCCGAGGACACCGAGGAAGGCGACAGGAGCGCAACGACCAAGAAGGGCGAGAAGAACAAGAAGAGCGAGGAAGCGAAGACACGGTAGGAACAGAGCGCTCAGCCAGGACGACACGGGCGCGGCTGTAGCCCCGCCGGGCGGGCCGGGCCACAGCCGCCATCCCCGGTCCGCCGGTTCGGCCCGGGGCCCGTCGTACCTCCACCTCGCGCGGACCTGCAGGTGGGTTTGCCACGACGGCCGGTGACACCGCACCGACACCCGCGTCCAGGGCGAGACCGAGCCGCTCCAGGAAGCACTCGTCGGACCGCCAGCCGGGTGGGACCGTGGCCGTCACGACCGGGAACCCCCGGCGGGGGCCAACAGGGACACGGCCAGCGACACGGCCAGCGACACGGTCAGGGCCCGGCCGATGCCCCGCCCTCGAACCCACGGCGAGGGCACAGACAGGCCCACCACCCCCGCCACCGTCCCGGGCCCCGGATGGTTCCGCACCGCGTCCACCGATCCCGCGACCACGTCGTCCCGCGCCAGCACCAACAACCTCGTCGCCCGGATTCCTGCCCCGGCGACGCGTGGCCAAGGCTCTGCACGTCGCCCGGTCCCGACGGCAGCCCCGTTGCCGCCACGCACCGCTCCTCGCACCCCCGAGCAGCCCGAGCATCGACGCCTCGTCCGCCGATCCCGGATCGGGCACCAGGCGCCGCTCACCAGGCGCGTCGATCACCCACGTGTCAACCATCGGACGAACGCCAGCCGCACCCGGCGACCGTCCCAACGTCTTCCACGGGTACGGCAGTACCCACTTTCGGGTTCACATCGCTGGACTTTCGGGACACGTGACCCTCTTCCCGTACAAGCTGGAAGTCCCCACGGCGCGCCCCGGAGGAGAGCCCATGAGCACGCCGCCCCTCGCCTCAGGCCCCGACGGCCGCGACGCGCTGCGACCGCTCCTCGGTACCGTCGTCGACGCACTCGCCGCCGGTGGCCGATCTCGCGGCGGGCCCTTGCCCGCCGGCGGACCGGAAACCGCCGCCGCTCGCATCGCCGAAGCCCTCGGAGACGTCCTGCCCGACGACGGCGACCCCGATGCCCTACGCACACTCGTGCACGCCCTCGCCGAGGGTGCCGCCGACCCCTCCGATCCGCTGTGCGTGGCCCACCTGCACTGCCCACCGCTCGCCGTGGCCACCGCAGCCGACCTTGCCGCCAGCGCCCTGAACCCCTCTCTGGACTCCTGGGACCAGGCCCCAGCCGCGTCGGCCCTGGAAGCCGCGGTCACCCGCGCCCTCGCCCACGCGATCGGTCTCGCCGACGCGCTCGTCACCACCGGCGGCACCGAATCCAACCAACTCGCCCTGCTGCTGGCCCGAGAGGAGCACGGCGGCAGCATCCAACTCGTCTGCGGCGCGAACGCCCACCACTCCCTGTCCCGCGCCACCTGGCTGCTCGGCCTGCCCGACCCGGTCGTCGTCCCGGCACCCCGCGGCATCCTCGACCCTGCCGCCTTGCACCAGGCCCTCACCCGACTCCCCGGTCCGCTGCTGGTCGCCGCCACCGCCGGTACCACCGACGCCGGTCTCATCGACCCGCTGCCCGAGATCGCCGGACTGTGCGCCACCCACGGCGCCCGCCTGCACATCGACGCCGCCTACGGCGGTGGCCTCCTCTTCAGCGACCGGCACCGCGACAAGCTCGCCGGGCTCGAAGCCGCCCACACCGTCACCCTCGACCTGCACAAGCTCGGCTGGCAGCCGGTCGCCGCGGGCCTCCTCGCCATCGCCCGCCCCCACGAACTCGCCGCACTCCACCACCACGCCGACTACCTGAACGCCCAGGACGACATCGAGGCCGGTTTCCCCGATCTGCTCGGCCGCTCCTCGCGGACCAGCCGCCGCCCCGACATCCTCAAGATCGCCGTCACCTTGAAGACCCTCGGCCGCAACGGCATGGGCGCCCTGGTAGACCAGGTATGCACCCGCGCACGTGAGTTCGCCATACTCGTACAGGAACATCCCCGCTTCGAACTGTACGGCCGGCCCGTCATCAGCACCGTGCTGTTCCGGCCCACCGAAGCCACCGACGCCGCCGTGGCCGCCGTACGCCGCAGGCTGCTCCACGACGGCCGGGCCATCCTCGGCCGCGCCCGACCCGACGGCCGCCGCTGGCTCAAAGCCACCCTTCTCAACCCCCACACCCGGCCGGACGACCTGGCCCACCTCCTCAAACTCGTCGAAGGAAGCACGCCCCGATGAACCCGAAGCCCACCCCTCCACGGCACGAACCCGCCTCCCCCCGCGACCTGGTCGGAATCGGCATCGGCCCGTGCAACCTCTCCCTGGCAGCGCTCGCCCACCCGCTCGCCGAACTCGACGCCGTCTTCTACGAACAACGCCCGGGCTTCGACTGGCACCCCGGCCTGCTCATCGACGGCGCCACCATCCAAGTTCCCTTCCTCGCCGACCTGGTGACCTTCGCCGACCCCACCAGTCCCTGGAGCTTCCTGAACTACCTCAAGACCTGCGAGCGGCTCTACCCCTTCTACTTCGCCGAGCGCTTCCACATCCATCGCGCCGAGTACGACGCCTACTGCCGCTGGGTCGCACAGAACCTCCCCGGACTGCACTTCAACCACCAGGTCGACGCCGTCCGCTGGAATCCCGAACGCGACGTGTTCGAGGTCGACTACACCCAACTCGACGCCGAAGGCGAGGTCGACGCCCTGGGCCGCACCTACACCCGCAACGTCGTTCTCGGCGTCGGCACCGCCCCCTACGTACCCGACCCCCTCAAGCCCCTGGTGGACGCCCCGGGCGTCCCTGTCATCCACGCAGCCGACTACCTCGACCACCGCGAAACCGTCCTCACCGCCGAGCACGTCACCGTCGTGGGATCCGGACAGTCCGGTGCCGAGGTCTTCCTCGACCTGCTCCGCCACCGCCCCGTCGGCCGGGAGAAGGTCCACTGGATCGGCCGCACCGAGGCGTTCGCCCCCATGGAGTACTCCAAACTCGGCCTGGAGCACTTCACACCCGACTACACGCGCTATTTCCACGCCCTCGCCGAACCCGTCCGCGACCGACTGGTCGCCGCCCAGTGGCAGCTGCACAAAGGCATCGACGCCGACACCCTCGCCGCCATCCACGACGAGCTGTACCAGCGCTCCCTGCACGGCGGCTGGCCCGACGCAGTCCTCACCCCGGGTGTCCGCGTCCGGACGGCCGGCCGCATCGCCACCACCAAGATCGAACTACATCTGGAACACCTCCAGCAGGGCAGCCGTTCCCGGCTCACCACCGACGCCGTCATCCTCGCCACCGGCTACCGCGAGCGCCCCCTCGGCCGCCTCCTCGCCGGACTCGACCCCTACCTTCGTCGCGACAGCAGCGAACGTCCCCGTATCGACGAGGAGTTCCGGCTCGTCCTCGACCCCTGCGTCACCGGCTCCGTCCACGTCCAGAACGCCGAACTGCACACCCACGGCGTCGGAACCCCAGACCTCGGCCTCGCCGCCTGGCGCAGTGCCACCATCCTCAACTCGCTCACCGGCAAAGAGCCCTACCCGCTGCCGGCCCGCACGGCCTTCACCCGTTTCGGACTGGAGGACGTCCAGCCCCGGGTGCCCCACGCCCGGCAGGCGACTCGACTGACCCCACTCGTCGAGGGAAGGTGACACCCCGGAGGGAAACGAAGAGGAGTGCCGGCGGCGGTGTCGACCCCTGCACCACGACGACACATGGAGCGTCACCCACCACACCGCCGTCATCAACCCACACGACTCGATGACCTCACCCACTACCACGCAACCGCTTTCGACCTGGCCAGATCCCACGGAGACGCCATGACACACCTGTCTACCGGCGCCGTCTCCATCACACCCGAACCTCCCCACCACGGCCGGGGCGAGCGTACGCAACCACCAGGGCCGAGTCCGGTTCAGCGCGGAGTCCACCGACTTCGGGTCTCTCCCGTCAACCAGGGCCAGCCTGCTGAAGCCCTCGACCTCGAAGCGCCACGGCTGCGTATCGCCCCTCAGGCCAGAGCGCAATTCACGATGCGACCTCCGCAAGGGTGATCACCCCGACAACACGACCTGGCGGAAGGAGCCCGGAAATCGCTCATAGGAGCGGGACACCGCACAATTCAACACTTGTCAATAACCCTTTGCCCAATGTCCCTTGAGTAGACACGTAGGGCCAAATCTCTACCCGCGAGTAAGGCCTAGGCTCGACTCATGCGCCGAGCAAAGATCGTCTGCACATTGGGGCCCGCCACCGATTCGTACGACCAGATCAAGGCACTGGTCGAGGCCGGAATGGACGTCGCCCGGTTCAACCTCAGCCACGGCACCCACGCCGAACACGAGGAGCGCTATCGGCACGTGCGAAAGGCGGCTGATGAAACCGGCCGCAGCGTCGGAATCCTTGCTGATCTTCAAGGCCCGAAGATCAGGCTCGGCTGCTTCACTGAAGGACCCGTACTCCTTGAACGCGGCGACACCTTCACCCTCACCGTGGAGGAAGGCATCGAGGGCGACCGCCTCCAGTGCGGCACCACCTACGCGGGCCTCGCTGCCGACGTCACCCCCGGCGAACGCATCCTCGTCGACGACGGCAAGGTCTGCCTGGAAGTCACCGCCGTCGACGGCCCCCGCATCCGCACCCGGGTCGCCGAGGGCGGCATGGTCTCCGACCACAAGGGCCTGAACCTTCCCGGCGTCGCCGTCTCCGTCCCCGCCCTCTCCAGGAAGGACGAAGACGACCTGCGCTGGGCGCTGCGCACGGGCTTCGACGCCATCGCCCTCTCCTTCGTCCGTAGCGGAGTCGACGCCGCGGATGTGCACCGCATCATGACCGAGGAGGACCGCCGCCTCCCGGTGATCGCCAAGATCGAAAAACCACAGGCCGTGGAGAACCTCGACGGTATCGTCGCCGCCTTCGACGGGCTGATGGTCGCGCGCGGCGACCTCGGCGTGGAGATGCCCCTGGAACAGGTGCCGATCGTCCAGAAGCGGGCGATCAAACTCGCCAAGCGCAACGCCAAACCGGTCATCGTGGCCACCCAGATGCTCGACTCGATGATCGATAACTCCCGGCCGACCCGCGCCGAGGCCTCCGACGTGGCCAACGCCGTCCTCGACGGCACAGACGCGGTGATGCTCTCCGGTGAGACCAGCGTCGGGACGTATCCGATCGAAACCGTGTGCACTATGGCGAAGATCGTCGAAGCGGCCGAGGAAGACATGCTGGCCAACGGCCTGCCACCGCTGACCGAGCGGAACAAACCGCGCACCCAGGGCGGCGCGGTCGCCCGTGCCGCCGCAGAGATGGGCGACTTCCTGAGTGCGAAGTTCCTGGTGGCCTTCACCCAGTCGGGAGACACGGCCCGCCGCATGTCCCGCTATCGTTCGCCGATCCCGCTCCTGGCCTTCACCCCAGAGCCGGCCACCCGCTCCCAGCTCAGCTTCACCTGGGGCGCGGAGACCTTCCTCGGCCCGCATGCCAACACCACCGACGCCATGGTGGAGCAGGTGGACGACCTGCTGCTGCGCCACGGCCGCTGCGAGAAGGGCGACGTCGTGGTCATCACGGCCGGTTCCCCACCCGGGGTCTCCGGCTCGACCAACTTGGTCCGCGTCCACCGCATCGGCGAGGACGACGGTCCGAACTAGTGGATGCAACAGGCAACGTCCGCCCCGTCGCAGCGTCCGTGCGCACGCTCGCCGCACCGACCGAAAGCCCACGTACATCCAGTACGTGGCCCAGATGTTTCCCGTAGCCGATCGTTCCGGGGGTCACACCGAGCTGACGAGCTACGTCTGCGTTCCTCGAGCCGTTGCGCAGCAGGGTGAGGGCGTTCTGCCGTACTGCAGAGCTGTGGATGCCCATGCGGCCACTCTGTGTCAACGTTCATGATCGTGCACACAGAAAGGTGGAGGACCACGCGAACGTGATCCTCCACTTATGTACCCGAGTGCCCGGTGTGGGATTCGAACCCACATGCCCAAAGGGCACGGCATTTTGAGTGCCGCGAGTCTGACCAGTTCCTCCAACCGGGCGGGCCAAGGAGCCGATCGAGAGTGTACCGGTTCACGGTCTGTCTTCGCAGCTAGGTACCCTGCTGGAAGCAGCGCCCCTGCCCTGGACCAAGGAGCCTCCGTGACCTCCCCCGAGTCGCCCCAGCCCGTAGACGTGCCTGACGACGACAAGTCGCACGTGCCTCCGGTGACGACCCGTGTCGTCATCGCCGAGGACGAGGCCCTGATCCGACTCGACCTCAAAGAGATGCTGGAGGAGGAGGGCTACAGCGTGGTCGGCGAGGCCGGGGATGGCGAGCAGGCCATCGAGCTGGCCCGCGAGCACAGGCCGGACCTGGTCATCCTGGACGTGAAGATGCCCAAGCTGGACGGCATCTCCGCGGCTGAGAAGATCGCCGAGGAGTCCATCGCGCCGGTCCTGATGCTCACTGCCTTCTCCCAGCGCGACCTGGTCGAACGTGCCCGGGACGCCGGTGCCATGGCCTATCTGGTCAAGCCGTTCAGCAAGAGCGATGTCGTCCCCGCCATCGAGATGGCCGTCTCCCGCTTCACCGAGCTGAAGCAGCTGGAGCAGGAGGTCGCCGACCTGACCCAGCGGCTGGAGACCCGCAAGCTGGTCGACCGGGCCAAGTCGGTCCTACAGACCGAGTACGGTCTGACCGAGCCGGCCGCCTTCCGTTGGATCCAGAAGACCTCCATGGACCGCCGCATGTCGATGCAGCAGGTCGCCGAGGCCGTCATCGCGGACAGCGAGGAGAAGAAGGCCGCCAAGAAGGGCTGAGCCCGCCCGGAGACGACGAGGAGGCCCGCGCCCCGGAGAAGGGGGCGCGGGCCTCGTCGTGCAGGGTCGGACCGACGCGTGCCGCGGTCAGTCCTCGCCGAGGTACGCCTTGCGCACCGACTCGTCGTGCAGCAGGTCCTGGCCGCTGCCGGACAGGACGATGTTGCCGACCTCCATGACGTGGCCCTGGTCGGCGAGCGAGAGTGCCGCCTGGGCGTTCTGCTCGACCAGCAGGATCGTCGTGCCCTGGGACTTCAGCTCGACGATCGTGGACATGATCTTCTGCATCATGATCGGTGACAGGCCCATGGACGGCTCGTCCAGCATCAGGAGCTTGGGCTGCGACATCAGCGCCCTGCCCATGGCGAGCATCTGCTGCTCACCGCCCGAGAGGGTGCCGGCGGCCTGCTTGCGCCGTTCGCCCAGGATCGGGAAGAGATCGTAGGCGCGCTGGATGTCCCTTTCGATGCCTTCCTTGTCGTTGCGGAGGAACGCGCCGAGTTGCAGGTTCTCGGCGATGGTCAGTCGCGGGAAGATGTGCCGGCCTTCGGGGGAGTGGGCGAGCCCGAGCGCGACGATCTTGTGCGCGGGGGTCCCGTTGAGCGGCTTACCATCAAAGATGATCTTGCCGGTGGTGGGCTTCAGCAGGCCCGAGAGCGTGCGCAGGGTGGTCGTCTTGCCGGCGCCGTTGGTGCCGATGAGGGTGACGACCTGGCCGGCCTCGACGCTGAACGAGATGCCTTTGACGGCCTCGATCTTGCCGTAGGCGACCCTGAGGTCCTCGACCTCCAGCAGTGCGGTCACGGGGTCTCTCCCTGGGTGGTGCGGGTGCTCTCCTCGGCGGCCGGTTCGGTCTCGGCGGCTTCTGCGGCCTCGTCGTCCGAGGTTTCGTCGTCCGAGGTTTCGTCCTCTGAGGCGTCGGCTTGCGCGGGTTCCGCCTGTGCGGCGTCGGCCTTGGCGGGTTCGGTCCGTGAGGCCTCGCCCTCCCCGGCCTCCGCCTCCCCTGAGTCGCCTTCGAAGGGCTCTCCCAGGTAGGCGGCGACAACGCGCTCGTCGGCCTGGACGACGTCGGAGGTGCCCTCGACGAGCTTCTCGCCCTGGACCAGGACGGCCACACGGTCGCACAGGTTGAAGATGAAGCGCATGTCGTGCTCGATGACCAGGACGGCGATGCCCATGTCCCGGATGGCGAAGACGAGGTCTTCGGTGGCCCGGGTTTCCTGCGGGTTCATGCCGGCGGTCGGTTCGTCGAGCAGCAGCAGGCCAGGCTCGCTCGCCAGTGCCCGGGCGATCTCCAGCTTGCGTTGCTCGCCGTAGGGCAGGTTCCGCGCGAGGTGGTCCCGCTTCGCGTCCAGGCCGACGAACTCCAGGAGTTCCATGGCCTTGGTCTCGGACCGCTTCTCGGCGTTGCGGAAGCCCGGACCGCGCAGCAGCGCCGACCACAAGCCTTCCTTGGTCCGTGTGTGGCGGCCCACGAGGACGTTCTCCAGAACGGTCATGTTGGCGAAGAGCCGAATGTTCTGGAAGGTGCGGGCGATGCCCGCCTGGGTCACCAGGTGCGGCTTGGGCGGCAGGACCTTGCCCCGGTAGGCGACCGTGCCCTCGGTGGGTATGTACAGGCCGGTGAGGCAGTTGAAGAAGGTGGTCTTGCCGGCGCCGTTCGGGCCGATCAGGCCGACGATCTCGCCACTGTTGACCGTGAAGTCGACTGACCGGACGGCGGTCAGGCCGCCGAAGCGCATCGTGACGTCACGGGCTTCGAGTACAGGTGTCGTCATGGTTCTTTACGCCCCTGCCTTGCTGACGGCCGGTTCGTCGGGCAGCGTCTTCTGGTCCGGTATGTCGATCTGGTCGGCCTCGTGGAACTCCAGCTGGCGCCGCCGGTTGGCGATGATGCCCTCAGGCCGGAAGCGCATGAGCAGGACCAGGGCCACGCCGAAGGCCAGCAGTTCGTAGTTCTGCAGGAACTGGAGCTTCTCCGGGATCAGGTAGAGCAGGCTAGCGCCCAGCAGCGGGCCGCTGACGGTGCCCATACCGCCGAGGACGACGGCGGCCAGCAGGAAGGCCGAGTTGGGCGGTGCGGCGCCGGCGAACATGTACGGCTGCGGGTTGACGCTGTAGTTGACGTGTGCCATCACCGTGCCGGCGAGTCCGGCCAAGGAGGCACCGAGCGCGAAGGCGATGAGCTTGACGCGGAAGCCGTTGATGCCCATGGCGGTGGCGGCGGTCTCGTCCTCGCGGATGGCGATCCAGGAGCGGCCGATGCGGGAGTCGGCGGCGCGGGTGAAGACCAGCACGACGATGGCCGTGATGATCAGCATCAGGAACAGGTAGTTCGCGAAGCGCCCGAGGGTGAATCCGCCGATGTTGTGGGCATCGCCCAGGTTGAACCCGAGGATCTTGATGTCGGGGATCTGGGTGATGCCGTTGGGGCCGCGGGTGATGTTCGGGCCGGAGTCGCCGTCCAGGCTGTTGACGGTGATGCGGAAGATCTCACCGAAGCCGAGGGTCACGATGGCCAGGTAGTCGCCGCGCAGCCGCAGTGTGGGACCGCCGATGAGGACACCGAAGACCAGTGAGGCGGCCATTCCGGTGAGGGCGGCGGCCCAGAACCCGAAGTGGACCTGGAAGGGGGAGTACTCGGAGCCGGAGACCAGGGCGGCGGCGTAGGCGCCGACACCGAGGAACGCGACGTATCCGAGGTCGAGTAGACCGGTGAGGCCGACCACGATGTTCAGGCCGAGGGCCACGGTGGCGAAGATCAGGATGTTCACCCCGATGTTCGCGTTGTGGTCGTTGGTCTGGGTGAACGGGAAGATCACGGCGGCGGCGAAGGCCAGCGTGGTGGCGAAGCCCTTGTGCCGGGTGGAGATCGTCGCGTAGGTGTCGACGAGTCCGGCGTGGATCAGCGCCCAGGCGATGAAGACGACGACGAGGAGGAAGCCCAGGAACGTTTCGCTGTCGTCGTCGTTGATGCCGATGCCGTAGGTGAAGACCACCAGGGCAAGGAGCGTGCCGGCCGTGATGATGGCGCGCTCGACGAGCGGGGTGAGCGTGCGGGGGCGGGGCTGGTCCGGCTTGGCCAGGTAGCCGCGCAGGCCGTGGCCGGGAGCTGGGTGGGGCAGGGCGAGTGCGCCGATGACCGGGAGGGCGGAGGCGGCCATGGCCACGAACGCGCCCGGGTCCAGGTTGACCAGGCCGCCGAGATCGACGGCGATGGCGATGCCGGTGAACCAGCAGACGGCGAATGCCGACAGGGCGGCGAAGAAGATCGGGGTGGTGGCGTTCCGGGGGTTCAGCTGACGCAGCCCCGGCACGTTCCACAGGGTGAGCCCGTACAGCAGGGTGAGGGCGCCGGCGACCAGGGCGAGGGTCTGCAGCCCCGCCGGGTAACCGTAGACGGTGAGGTTGCCGGGGAAGTCGGGCGTCCAGGTCCAGCTGAGGAAGGTGCTGGCGATGGTGCCGACCGCGCCGGCCGCGATGAGCAGGCGGGCAGCGCCCGGCGCGAGCGGGATGGGTCCGCGTGCGGCCGTGTCCGTGGCCGAGGGGGTGGTTTCGAGGGTGTCGGTCATGGTGGTCACGCCCTGTCCGCGACGCGTTCGCCGAGCAGACCTTGTGGTCTGAACAGGAGTACGAGGATGAGGAGGACGAAGGCCCACACCGGGGCCCAGCTGCCGCCGCCGAGCTGGTGCATGCCGGGGATGTTCGCGATGTAGGCGGTGGCCATGGCTTCGGCGAGGCCGAGGACGAGGCCGCCGAGCATGGCGCCGTAGATGTTGCCGATGCCGCCGAGGACGGCTGCGGTGAACGCCTTGAGTCCGGCGAGGAAGCCCATGTCGTAGGAGACGGAGCCGTACTTGAGGCCGTACGCGGTGCCGGCGACCGCCGCGAAGAGACCGCCGATGGCGAAGGCGATGACGATGATGCGGTTGGTGTCGATACCCATGAGCTGGGCGGTGTCCGGGTCCTGCGCGGTGGCCTGCATGGCGCGGCCGGTGCGGGAGAGGCGGACGAAGAAGGCGAGAACCGCCATGCACAGGGGAGCGGCGATGATGAGGAAGACGTCGCCGCTCTGGATGGTGATGGAGCCGACGTGGAAGGGCCCGAAGTGGAGCTGCGGGAAGACCCGGGCGGTCTTTGCGTTCGGGTACAGGTTGAAGACGAGCTGCTGGAGGGCGAGCGACAGGCCGATCGCGGTGATCAGTGGCGCTAGTCGTGGCGCGCCGCGCAGTGGCCGGTAGGCGAAGCGCTCGGCGCCGACGGCGATGAGGACGGCGACCAGTGTGCCGCCGAGGAGCATCGCCGGCAGGGCTATCCACATGGATATGCCGTCCGGCAGGACGAGATAGACCGTGAGTGCGCCGAAGCCTCCGGTCATGAAGATCTCGCCGTGGGCGAAGTTGATGAGCTGGACGATGCCGTACACCATCGTGTATCCGATGGCGATCAGCCCGTACATCGAGCCGAGGAACAGCCCGTTGGCCAGCTGCTGCGGCAGGGTGTTCACCGCATGGCCTCCATGTGGTGGGGAGAGTCAAAAGGGGGGCTAGAAGGTGGGCCGCGCGGTGACGGTGGTCTGCGCCGCGCGGCCCTGGTGGTGCGGAGTGTTCGGCTCGGTTACTTCGGGTTGGCGGTACCGCTCTTGACGGACTTCCACTTGCCGTCGATGACCTGGTAGACGGTCAGCTGCTTGTTGGTGGTGTCGCCGTACTGGTCGAACGAGATCTTGCCGGAGATGCCGTCGAACGAGGTGTTCTGAACGGCGTCGACGACCTTGGCACGGGCGTCGGAGGGGACCTTGCCGTTCTTCACGACCTGGCCGACGGCCTTGATGATGGCGGTGGTGGCGTCGTAGGCGTAGGAGCCGTAGGTGCCGTAGTCGCCGGGGTACTTCTTGGCCTTGTAGGTGGCCACGAAGTCCTTGGCGGCGGGCAGGGTGTCGACCGGGACGCCGATGGAGGTGACCAGGTCGCCCTCGGCGGTCTTGCCCGCGGTCTTGATGTAGGTCGGGGTGAACATGCCGTCGCCGCCGAACAGCGGAATCTTGGCGCCGGCTTCCTTGAGCTGCTTGGTCAGTACCTCGGACTCGTCGTACTGGCCGCCGTAGTAGAGGATGTCGGCGCCCGAGTTCTTGATCTTCGTGACCAAGGTGGAGAAGTCACGGTCGCCGACGTTGACGTGGTCGGTGCCGATGACCTTGCCGCCCTGCTTGACGAACTGCTGCCGGAAGATCTTGGAGAGGCCGGCGCCGTAGGTCTGCTTGTCGTCGACGACGAAGGCCTTCTTCTTCTTGAGGCCGTTGTAGGCGTAGTCCGCGGCGAACGCGCCCTGCAGGGCATCGGTGGTCGCCGTGCGGAAGTACGTCTTGAACGGGCGCTGCTTGGCGGTCTGCCAGTTCTTGCCCTGGGTCAGCTCGGGGGCCGTGTTGGAGGGGGAGATCTCCACCAGGTTGGCCGTGGCGAAGGTCTGCTGCATCTGCGTCGCGACGCCGGAGTTGAGCGGGCCGACCACGCCGAGGACGTTGGAGTCGGAGACCAGCTGGGTGGCGTTCTGCTGGCCGGTGGCGGGAATCGCCTTGTCGTCCAGTGCCTTGATCTTGAAGGTGACGCCCGGAACGGTCTTGTTCTTGTTGGCGTCGTCCACGGCGATCTGTGCGCCGTACTGGATGCCCAGACCCGTTGCGGAGTTCTGGCCGGTCAGCGGCGCGTCGACGCCGATGGTGACCGTTACGTTGCCGCTGTCGCCGCCCTTGCTGTCGTTGTTACGGGAGCCGCAGGCGGTGAGAGTCAAAGCTCCGGTGGTCAGAACGGAGGTAAGAATCACCAGAGAACGCTGTCGCACAATCGATCCTTTCCGCAGGCACGGCCACCCCCTATGAGGGGGCGGCAAGTGTCGCGCCGGTACCGAACTCCCGATGGAGCGGTGACTGGCCGTGACTCTAAGCGGGGGTGGGGAATGTGGAGGAGGGGATGACGAAGGCTGTGACGCTCTTGTTATGACACGAGGTAATGCAGAGCGGTACGCCGTGGGGGGGAACGGCGGAATTCCGGCCGATTCGCCCTGTCCGCATGTTGAGAACCCGCAGGACTCGCCGTGATCAGTTCAGGCGTCTCAAGGGTTTTGGTAATGACGTGTGCTGTTGCCGCAGGCGACTTTCGGGGCTTGTGTGGGGTCCTGCGTGTAGATCGCACCAAAGGGCGAAGTGCGAATCTGTATTGCATGGGCATTACGTAGAGTTACTTCCGTGAAAGGTGGTACGTGTCCGTGGGTGCTTTTCCGCATTCCGCCCCGTGCGTGGTTTTCGTGATCTTGCGGGCGGAAACCGTCTCGCGTCTCCATTCGGAAGGGGGGCTCCCGGGCCGTCCCGGTCGACACGATGCCGAGTCCGGGGGGCCAAGCCGGGGCAGCGCGGTGGCGCGTGGCACCGCGCTGCCCCGTGCGGGGGCTGACCCCACCGCCTTTGCCCGGCAGGAGGGTTGAGGCGGGGGCGACTGTTCGTGCCGGTGGCGCACGGTGCCGGCCGGACGCCGCCGCGGGGGAGCTGTGGGGTCGGCCGGCGGACTCGTGGGTCCGCTGCCAGGAAGGGGTCGGCCGCTGCGTGGTGCTCGTCGGGCCCACGGCCCGATGCGGGCCGATTTCCTTGACGGCCAGTCAAACCAGCGTGGGTGCGCCTTCTTGGGGCCCATGGCGGCCTGCGAAGTGGGGCGCGCCGGTCCGCGGATCCAGTGCTGCCGACCGGGGGCGGCGCGTGACGGACGGGTAGCGGTTGCCGGTGCGTACCCGGCAGGACGGACGCATGACGCTCTTTGGCGGGTGACGCTCCCGGCGCGCGGTGCGCAGTGGCAGACCGTCGGCGCGGAGGCGGAGTCCGCGGGCGGGAGGGCAGGCTGTGCCGGCCGCAACCTGTGGCCGGCGGCCGGCGGCCTCCGGTCGCTCCGCTGGGTAACGGGTCGTGACGGGAGGCGGTGGCGGGCGCCGCAGCCCGGTGAGGCCGCACTGAGCGTGGCGGAGGAGGGAGGCCCACCGGATGAGACTCAGCGGGCGCTGGGCGCCGCCTCTCCCAGGTTCACCTGCTACGCGTCCCGCAACAGGCAGGTCAACCGGGCGCTGCACACCCGGCGACCCTCTTCATCGCTGATCACGATCTCGTACGTCGCGGTCGACCGACCCCGGTGGACGGGCGTGGCCACGCCGGTCACCAGGCCCGAACGGACGCCGCGGTGATGTGTGCAGTTCAGATCCACACCGACCGCGATCTTCTTGCTGCCGCCGTGCAGCATGGAGCCCACCGAGCCCAGCGTCTCCGCCAGCACCGCAGAGGCGCCGCCGTGCAGCAGGCCGTACGGCTGGGTGTTGCCCTCCACCGGCATGGTGCCGACGACCTTCTCCGCCGACGCCTCCAGGATCTGCACACCCATCCGCGTGCCGAGATGGCCTGCCGAGAACAGGGCGGGCAGGTCGACACCGAGCGCCGCGTACTCGTCGATGACCTCCTGTGGGAACTTCACTTGCTGCTGCTCACCCATCGGCCCGGGCTCCGTTCGTCGCGTCTCTTCGCTGAGCAAACGCTCAGTCGGCCGCCGATTGTTCCAGACGGCTCTCCGCTCCGTCCTCGCGGTGCTCTTCGAGGCGCACGACGATCGACTTGCTGGCCGGGGTGTTGCTGGTGTCGGCCGTGGCGTCCAGCGGGACCAGAACGTTCGTCTCGGGGTAGTAGGCCGCGGCGCATCCGCGGGCCGTCGGATACACCACGACCCGGAAGCCGGGTGCCCGGCGCTCGACGCCGTCCTTCCATTCGCTGACCAGATCGACGTACGCCCCCTCGGCGGTCCCGAGTGCCCGCGCGTCCTCCGGGTTGACCAGCACCACCCGGCGACCTCCGGTGATCCCCCGGTACCGGTCGTCGAGACCGTAGATCGTGGTGTTGTACTGGTCGTGCGAGCGCAGTGTCTGCAACAGCAGCCGGCCCTCGGGCAACTCCGGGTACTCCACCGGTGCCGCAGTGAAGTTCGCTCTTCCCGTGGCGGTGGGGAAACGGCGCTCGTCGCGCGGGGCGTGCGGCAGTGCGAAGCCGCCGGGTCGGGCCACGCGCGCGTTGAAGTCCTCGAAACCGGGGACCACGCGCGCGATGCGGTCGCGGATGGCCGCGTAGTCCCGCTCGAACTCCTCCCACGGCACGACCGTGTCGTCGCCGAGCACCCGGCGCGCGAGGCCACACACGATGGCGGGCTCCGACCTGAGGTGCGGGCCCGCCGGGGCGAGACGCCCACGCGAGGCGTGCACCATGCCCATGGAGTCCTCGACCGTCACGAACTGCGCCGTGCTCTTCCCGTTCGGGCCGATCTGCAGATCGCGCTCGGTCCGCCCCAGCGTGGGCAGGATCAGTGCCCGCGCGCCCGTGACGACGTGGGAGCGGTTGAGCTTGGTCGAGACGTGCACGGTCAGCCGTGCGCGTCGCATCGCCGCCTCGGTCACCTCGGTGTCGGGGGAAGCGGAGACGAAGTTGCCGCCCATCGCGAAGAACACCTTCGCGTCGCCGTCGCGCAGTGCGCGGATTGCCCGTACGACGTCGAGGCCATGCTCGCGCGGCGGTGCGAACCCGAACTCCTTCTCCAGCGCGTCCAGGAAGGCCGGCGCGGGCCGCTCGAAAATGCCCATCGTGCGGTCGCCCTGCACGTTCGAGTGACCGCGCACGGGGCACACGCCCGCGCCCGGGCGCCCGATGTTGCCACGCAGCAGCAGGAAGTTGACCACCTCGCGGATGGTCGGGACGGAGTGCTTGTGCTGGGTGAGGCCCATGGCCCAACAGACGACGGTCCGCTTCGAGGCGAGGACCATCGCGAGGGTTTCCTCGATCTCCTTCCGGGTGAGGCCCGTCGCCCGGAGCGTCTCCTCCCAGCCGGCGGAACGGGCGGCCTGCGCGAACTCCTCGAACCCGTGGGTGTGTGCGTGAACGAACTCCTCGTCGACCGCGCCGTCCGTGTCCAGGATCAGCTTGTTGATGAGGCGGAAGAGGGCTTGGTCGCCGCCGATGCGGATCTGCAGGAACAGATCGGTGAGGGCGGCCCCCTGCAGGAGGCCCTGCGGGGTCTGCGGGTTCTTGAAACGCTCCAGGCCCGCCTCGGGCAGCGGGTTGACGCTGATGATCCGTGCGCCGTTCGCCTTGGCCTTCTCCAGTGCGGAGAGCATGCGCGGGTGGTTCGTCCCCGGGTTCTGCCCCGCCACGATGATCAGGTCGGCCTGGTACAGGTCTTCCAGCAGGACGCTGCCCTTGCCGATGCCGATGGTCTCGGACAACGCCGAGCCCGACGACTCATGGCACATGTTCGAGCAGTCCGGCAGGTTGTTCGTCCCCAACTCGCGAGCGAAGAGCTGGTACAGGAACGCGGCCTCATTGCTGGTGCGGCCGGAGGTGTAGAAGACGGCCTCGTCGGGGGAGCCGAGGGCGTTGACCTCCTCCGCGATGATGTCGAAGGCGCGCTCCCAGGTGACCGGTTCGTAGTGATCGCCCCCTTCGGGGAGGTACATGGGATGCGTGAGCCGTCCCTGCTGGCCCAGCCAATAGCCGCTCCGGCCGGCCAGATCCGCAACGGAGCGCGCGGCGAAGAACTCGGGAGTGACCCGGCGCAGGGTGGCCTCCTCGGCCACTGCCTTCGCGCCGTTCTCGCAGAACTCCGCCCGGTGCCGGTGGTCCGGCTCCGGCCAGGCGCAGCCCGGGCAGTCGAAGCCGTCCTTCTGGTTCACGCGCAGTAGCGTCAGCGCCGTGCGTTTCACACCCATCTGCTGCTGGGCGATACGCAGGGTGTGCCCGATGGCCAGCAGCCCGGCGGCCGCGTGCTTCGGCTCCGTGACCTGCGGCGCGTCCTGGACCGGATCACCTTTGGGCGGCTTCGTCGCCATCGCACGCTCTCCTTCGACTGCGTGTGAGAAGTACGCAGACGATCCTCCCACGGGCCGCCGACAACGGTGCCGGGCGGGCCGGGTGGCGGGCGGCGCGCAGCGCCGGGAGCCCGCTGGCACAAGAGGCGCGGTCCGGCCGCGGCCTGTGCCGTCGTGGGGGGAGGCGGTCACCGCTCCCCGGACGGCAGCCCTCCCCGTCGTCGCGAGGGTCGACCCTGGTGGTGCCGTCCGGCCCGGGTTGTCAGTGGCTCGTGGCAGGATCGGGGGCGTGGCAGAAACAGCATCGAAGAAGACCGACAAGACCCCCGGCGGAACCCGTCCCCGGCTGATGCTCATGGACGGGCACTCGCTGGCCTACCGCGCGTTCTTCGCGCTGCCCGCGGAGAACTTCACGACCGCGGCCGGCCAGCCGACCAATGCGATCTACGGCTTCGCGTCGATGCTGGCCAACACCCTCCGTGATGAGGCACCCACGCACTTCGCGGTGGCTTTCGACGTCTCGCGCAAGACCTGGCGCTCGGAGCGGTTCGCGGAGTACAAGGCGAACCGGTCCAAGAGTCCGGACGAGTTCAAGGGGCAGGTCGAGCTGATCGGCGAGCTGCTCGACGCGATGCACGCGCAGCGTTTCGCGGTGGATGGCTTCGAGGCGGACGACATCATCGCCACGCTCGCCACTCAGGCCGAGTCCGAGGGCTTCGACGTACTGATCGTCACGGGCGACCGCGACTCCTTCCAGCTGGTCACCGAGAACACCACTGTGCTCTACCCGACGAAGGGCGTCTCGGAGCTGACCCGCTTCACTCCAGAGAAGGTTTTCGAGAAGTACGGCTTGACGCCCGCCCAGTACCCGGACTTCGCGGCCCTGCGTGGCGACCCGTCGGATAACCTCCCCGGCATCCCCGGCGTCGGCGAGAAGACCGCTGCGAAGTGGATCAACCAGTTCGGCTCCTTCGCGGAACTGGTCGAGCGCGCCGACGAAGTCAAGGGCAAGGCCGGACAGAATCTCCGCGACCACCTGGACGCGGTCAAGCTCAACCGCGTCCTCACCGAGCTGGAGCGTCAGGTCGAGCTGCCGAAGTCGGTCGCCGAACTGGAGCGGGCCGCGTACGACCGCAAGGCCGTCGCGCTCGTCCTGGACACCCTGGAGATCCGCAACCCGTCCCTGCGCGAGCGCCTCTACGCCGTAGACCCCGGTGCGGAGGAGGCCGAGTCCGCACCGGTCGCCTCGGACGGCGTGGAGCTGGACAGCACGATTCTTCGCACGGGCGAGCTGGCCGCCTGGCTCGCCGGGCGTGGTACCGAGCCCCTGGGCGTCACCACTGTCGACACCTGGGCGCTGGGCACCGGCTCGGTCACCGAGGTCGCCCTCGCAGCAGCGGGAGGGCAAGCCGCCTGGTTCGACCCCGCCGCGCTGGACGAGGCCGACGAGAACGCGTTCGCCGCCTGGCTGGCCGACCCCGGCCGGCCGAAGGTGTTGCACGGAGCCAAGAGAGCCATGCGCGTCTTCGCCGAGCACGGCTGGAGCATCGAGGGCGTCACCATGGACACCGCGCTCGCCGCCTACCTGGTCAAACCGGGCCGTCGCTCCTTCGACCTCGACGCACTTTCCCTGGAATACCTGCACCGTGAGCTGGCCCCGGCCGCTGCGGCTGATGGCCAGCTGGCCTTCGGCGTGGACGACGGCGCCGAGGCCGAGGCCCTGATGATCCAGGCCCGTGCCGTGCTCGACCTGGGGGAGGCGTTCGAGGGCCGCCTGCAGGAGGTCGGCGCCGCGGACCTGCTCCGGGACATGGAACTACCCACCTCCGCGCTGCTCGCCCGCATGGAGCGGCACGGCATCGCGGCCGATCGCGCGCACCTCGAAGCGATGGAGCAGATGTTCGCTGGTGCGGTGCAGCAGGCCGTGAAGGAGGCCCACGCCGCGGCCGGCCACGAGTTCAACCTGGGCTCGCCCAAGCAGCTCCAGGAGGTCCTCTTCGGCGAGCTGGCCCTGCCCAGGACCAAGAAGACCAAGACCGGCTACACCACGGACGCCGACGCCCTGGCCTGGCTCGCCACCCAGACCGACAACGAACTGCCGGTGATCATGCTGCGTCATCGTGAGCAGGCGAAGCTCCGCGTCACGGTCGAAGGCCTGATCAAGACCGTCGCCGGGGACGGCCGTATCCACACCACCTTCAACCAGACGGTGGCCGCGACCGGCCGACTCTCCTCCACGGACCCGAACCTGCAGAACATCCCGGTGCGCACGGACGAAGGCCGGGCGATCCGCCGAGGCTTCGTCGTCGGCGAGGGCTTCGAGTCCCTGCTGACAGCCGACTACAGCCAGATCGAGCTGCGCGTGATGGCCCACCTCTCCGAGGACGAGGGCCTGATCGAGGCCTTCACCTCCGGTGAGGACCTGCACACCACGGCGGCCTCCCGGGTGTTCGGCGTCGAACCCACCGCGGTGGACGCGGAGATGCGCCGCAAGATCAAGGCCATGTCGTACGGCCTGGCGTACGGCCTATCGGCGTTCGGTCTGTCCCAGCAGCTAAACATCGAGGCGGCGGAGGCCCGCGCGCTGATGGACGCCTACTTCGAGCGCTTCGGTGGGGTCCGGGACTACCTGCGCCGAGCGGTCGACGAGGCGCGGGCGACGGGGTACACGGCGACGCTCTTCGGGCGCCGCCGCTACCTGCCCGACCTCAATAGTGACAACCGTCAGCGTCGCGAGGCAGCCGAACGCATGGCCCTCAACGCGCCCATCCAGGGCACGGCGGCGGACATCGTCAAGATCGCCATGCTCAAGGTGGACAGCGCGCTTCGGGCGGCGGACCTCAAGTCCCGTCTGCTTCTGCAGGTCCACGATGAAATCGTGTTGGAGGTCGCCCCGAGTGAGCGGGCGGCCGCGGAGGAGATCGTCCGCCGCGAAATGGCCAACGCCGTCCAGCTCCGTGCGCCGCTGGACGTCTCGGTGGGGGTGGGCCCCGATTGGGAGTCGGCTGCGCACTAGCCCGCACCCCCGGTGGACAGAGACGGTTCGGCGGCGGGATCGTGAAGCTCTCCAGCCCGCCCCGCCGCCGTTCCTGCGGGGGCGGGCCATGCCCTTCCGCACCGCGTCGGGGTGTCCCTCGGGCTGCTTCACGTGCGGTGGGTCCCCTGCCCCCACCGCACGGCGGACCGATAGTCGAGCGGCAGAGCCAGGCCGAATCCCCCGAGGGAGCCGTCACTCACGTGGCCCCCGCCAAAACGCCCCCCAGCCCCCGCAGCCGCAACACTGCGGGCATGGGTATACGCATGCTTCACCGCCGGACTTCCGAGGCGGCCCCTCGTGCCTGGGCGCACGCCGCCTCAGGGCAAGCCACGCCCGGCTCGTCGGTTCCGGCCCTCGCGGCCGACGCAAGCACCGCCCGCATTCCGGTCGACCCGGCGAGGACCGCACGCAGGGCCGTCGCCGGCCTGCGACGCGGGTTCGCCGGCCTGACCGCCCGAGTGGGCCATGTCCCGGACTGGCGGCAGTGTGCTGACCTGGCCCGCGGCTATCTCGCCCTCGTGCTCGCCCTGCTCCCGAGGGCGCGTCCCCGCCACACCCTGACGGTGTTCACCGCACCTCTCGTCGAGAAACCGGATGACCCTGGCGGGCACCGGCAGCCCCAGGGCCGGGAGGACCCGGGACAGGACGCCACACCCTGACCCCGGCGGCGTAGAGCAGCAGCCCCGGGGCCAGTCCGGCGCCCGACCCGAAGCGCAGGGTGGCTACCAGCTCCCGCGGCCGCGCCGGGGAGCCCTGGGGCTCCCACCAACTCGCCGTGCGCTGTGCCGCCCCGGCCAGCGCACCCAGTACCGCTGAGACGTACCACCACCCCACCGAGGCAGCCCGCCCGCGCGTGCGGCGTTCCGCAGCACAGCAGACCGGCCAGACGTCCTTGGCGAGTCCGTGGCGGCAACGCCACCGACGACTCCCGGACGAGCAGCCACACACGCGCCAGCGCCCAGGCGATCAGCACATCGACGGTCGTCACACCGGCGAACGAGCGGGTGACCGTGCCGAACCGCGTTCCGCTCGGCAGATTGCTCGCCGTGTAGAAGGTCATGTCGGGGGCGAAGGAGCCTGCCTGCGACGAGCACCCCGGCACCAGCCGGGCTCGGCTGGTCCCGTCGTGGCGGATCGTGGGCAGCAGGGCTGCCGCATGGCTGAGCGCGACCGGCAACAGGACCCGCTGGAGCGGTCGTTGGCCGTGGCACCCGTGTCGGTGATCAGGTTCGTCCAGTACGGGGGACCCACGTACACGGCCTTCCGGCGACGAAGCGTGGCCAACGAGTGAAGACCGGGCGTGAACCATCCCCGCGCAAAGCAAGTTGTCGTAGGGTCACCTGGGTCGTCGTGCTGGGTGCGCGGTCGAACACACATCGCACGCGCGGAAGGACGGAACGGGGGCAACCACAGCACCGGGTCAACCGTCACACCAGAGCGAGGCAGACAGACGGAGACGGACGCACGTGCGTCCACGGGAGGGGTTCACGCTATGGCGGCGCATTTCGGCAGGCGGCTGCGCAAGGGAGCGGCGACCACCGCCGTGGCCGCGGCAGCGGTCGCGGCTCTTTCCGCGTCCCAGGCTCCGGGAGCGACCGGCGAAGGCCACGGAAGACAGACAGCGGCCGGCGCTTCCACACCCATACCCGACGCGGTCCCCGACGGAGACGCCACCGGCAGTTCGCCGTATTACACGGACCTGCCGCCACTGCACAGTCCCGACCCCAGGCCGTCGTCGACGGCCGGCACCCCCGTCTCCCGGGGTGAGGCGGAGGCCGGAATCCCAGCGACGGTCCTCGACGCCTACAAGAAGGCCGAGGCCGAACTGCGCGCCACCAAGCCGGGCTGCAACCTGCCCTGGCAGCTGCTCGCCGCGATCGGCAAGGTCGAGTCGGGCCAGGCCCGTGGTGGCCGGGTCGACGCCGCCGGGACCACGCTGAGCCCGATCCTCGGCCCGCAGCTCGACGGCAACGGTTTCGCCCTCATCCCAGACACTGACCACGGTGCGTACGACGGCAACAGCAGGTACGACCAGGCCGTTGGTCCCATGCAATTCATCCCCTCCACCTGGGCCTGGGCCGGCCGCGACGGCAACGGTGACGGCAGGAAGGACCCCAACAACGTTTACGATGCGGCCCTCGCCGCCGGCCACTACCTGTGTCGCAACAGCCTCGACCTCTCGCACGAGGCTGATCTGCACCGCGCGATCCTCAGCTACAACCACTCGCAGGAATACCTGAACCTGGTCCTGAACTGGTTGGAGTACTACCGCAAGGGCAGCCACGCCGTACCCGACGGAACCGGCTCCGTGCCCTCCCACCGCAGCGACAGCGGTATCCCGCACAGCCGGTCTCCGCAGCCCTCGGACCCGCCGAAGACCCAGCCGAGCCACCCGTCGAAGGCTCCGTCGGAGAATCCGCCGGCGAAGAAGCCGGCCCCCAAGCCCGACAAGCCCAGCGGCGGCAAGGAGAGCCCCGACCCCAAGCCGTCGAAGCCGTCCGTGCCGCCGACGCCCCCGCAGACCCCCACCGACACGGTGGACCAGCTGCAGGACGCAGACACCGCGAAGCTCACCGCCATGGCCGGCGACACCTTCACCGCGCGGATCGGCACCCGCGCCGAGACCAAGGCCGGCAAGCCAGTCGGCAAGGTCAGGATCAGGTTCACCATCACCGGGGACACCAACGCCACCTTCACCGGCGGTGAGACCGTGGCCACCGTCGTCACCGATGCCCAGGGGACCGCGCTCGCCCCGGCGCTCCAGGCGGGTGAGAAGACCGGTGACTTCGAGGTCACCGCGACCGTCGTGGGCCGCTCGGTCAAGAGCGTCGACTACACGGCCACCGTCACCGCACGCGCCGCCGACACCTTGGTCCGCACGGGTGACACCCCGTTGGTCTGCACCCCGGGCGGCGAGTTCGCCGAGCAGATCCAGGTGAAGGCGACGTACAAGGGTGCTGTCGCGGACAAGACCGAGGTCACTGTCACACTGATCAAGTCCGCCGGCGACGACACCCCGGGCGCGGACGGTTCCTCGCAGCCCACCGGCGACGACACCCCGGGCGGGGCCGGTCCTTCGCAGTCCACCGGTGACGACGCGCAGCCTGCGGACGGTGCCACGAGCTCCGCGGGTGGTGCTGCGCAGGCACCGGGCGACACCGCGCCGTCCGGGGACGACGCCACGGAGAACGACAAGGGCCCCTACTTCAAGGATGTCGACGGTAAGGCGGTGCGCACCGTCACCGGCCTGTGGACGGACGACCAGGGTCTGCTGACGTTGCCGAAGCTGTACGCGGACGACACCACCGGCACCTTCTTGCTTCGCATCACCACTCCCGGAGGCGGCACGCTCGTCGTCAAGCTGGAGGTCGCTGCCGGCGACTCCGCGCCGAGCCCGTCCCCGAGCCCCTCCGCGTCATCCTGAGCCACGCACGTCAGTCCGGCAGGGCGCCCTCCCCGTTCCGGCGGGCAGGGCGCCCTCGTTCGTACCTGCACCTCTGTTCTCATCTCGTCCGTCCATTGCTACGGTACCGAACCTGACGGAGCATCAGATCACCAGTCGGTCCCGACCGTCCGCCGGGAGGCCCCGCATGCGCGCCCTGATCGCCACTGCGACCGGTCTCGTCCTCGCAGTCGTCCTGGTCCTCGCGATCAGTGCGACGGGCGCGCCGTCGGGCCGCACGTCCCCCAAGCCGCTGTTGACGACGGTGCCTTCGCACCCGTAGCCGTGCCGTCCGGGAGGGAGGCCGGGAATGCGCCGCAAGGCAAGCCTGGTCCTGCTCGCCTGCGCCGTGTTCTGCACGGCGCTGTCCCCGCTGCTGCGCTGGTACGCGTTTCCGCGCCTGGCCAGGATCCCCGCGAACCAGTACCAGGACGTGGTTCTGGAGGCGAAGGGCGCCACCCTCCTCGACTACGGCACCCTGCGTGCCAGGAAGGTCTCCAAGGTCACCATCGTGCAGACCCTCAAGGGCGACGTGGAGGCCGCGAAGAGGATCGAGAAGACGACAGGGCGATCCGTCGTCGTCTGGGACACCCTCTCCTACGTGCTGGGCCCTGACGGCAAGATGGTCTCCAAGATCCCCGAGCGCTACATCTTCGACGCACACAGCCAGCAACCCGTACACACCACCGGCGAGATGGTCGACGGCGACCCGGTCAAACGCGAGGGCATCGAGTTCAAGTGGCCCTTCCTCACGCAGAAACGGGACTACGAGTACTTCGACGCACAGTCCCGTACCACCAGCCCCATCCACTACAAGGGCACCCGAACCTTCCGCGGCCTGGAGGTCTACTACTTCGAGCAGACCATCCCTTGGACCAAGGTCCCCATGCCGAAGGCCATGCCCGTACAGGGCATCACCCCCGAGTCGGTCGCCAGAACCGGTACGACCCGGTGGTACACGACGGTGCGCAGGTTCTGGGTCGAACCGGTCACCGGAGCACCCGTATACGGCGAGGAGATCCACAAGGAGGAACTGCGCGGAGGCACCCTGCTCGGAGGCCGGGCCAAGGTCACTGCGTTCGCCGGGCACGTCAAGATGCGCGAGGACTACATCGAGCACACGGTCGCCCTGGTCAAGCACAGCCGCACGCTCGTGCTGCTGCTCACCTCGTACATGCCCCGGGGCTCCCTGGCTTGCGGTCTCCTGCTCCTCGCGCTCTCTTTGTGGATGGAAGCACGGGGCCGTCGCCCCCGGGATCCCGCATCCGTGCAGCCGGTGGGATCCGAACCGCCGGTCAGCGTCTGAGCCGCGCCGTGGTGTGCCGTGTGGGCTCGGCGGCCGTTGGGTCCTCGGGCCACGGATGCTTGGGGTAGCGCCCGCGCAGTTCCGCCCGTACACCCCGGTAGCCGTCCGTCCAGAAGGAGGCGAGATCGGACGTGACCGCGGCGGGCCGTCCCGCGGGGGAGAGCAGATGGACCAGCAGCGGCACCCCCGCCACGGTCGGCGTCCTTCGCAGCCCGAACACCTCCTGCAGCTTCACGGCGAGAACCGGTCGTTCAGGGTCCTGGTAGTCGATCCGGATTCTGGACCCGCTCGGCACGGTGATCCGCTCGGGCGCCAGCTCCTCCAGCCGCGCGGCCTCGCCGTTCGCCCAGGGCAGCAGCCGGGCGAGCGCCTGGCCGGCGTCTGTCCGCGCGAGATCGGACCGCCGCCGGGCGCGGCCCAGTTCCGGCTCCAGCCACTCCTCCGCGCGCGCGTGCAAGGCGTCGTCCGACACGTCCGGCCACGGCTCCCCGAGGTGCGCGTGCAGGAACGCCAGCCGCTGCCGCAGTACTTCCGCCTCCCGTGACCAGCGCAGCAGCCCGAGCCCGTCCTGGCGGAGCCCTTCGAGCAGGGCGTCCCGTACCAGGGTCGGGTCGGCATCCTTGAGGGGCCGTACGGTCAGCTCGATGGCCCCCAGCCGCCGGATCCGCCGGGCGACGACGTCCCCCTCGGCCCAGCGCACCTCCTCGTGTTCCCCGAGCAGGGCTCCGGCCGCCGCGAGGGCCACCTCTTCCGGTACGGCGGCGCCGAGCCGGACGCGGGCGTGGCCCTTCCCGGTCGGCCGGTCGGCGACGGCGACGACGATCCAGGGCGCTCCCCGCAACGCCGACCCGTCCGCCACTTCGGCCCGCGTCCCGGACGCCATGAGATACGACCCGCCGTCCAGCTTGGCCACGCGCTCGGGGAAGGCGAGGGCGGCGACGAGCCCGGTGAGCCGTTCGTCGGCGCCCTCCGCCGTCCCGGCCCCGACCCGGAGGTGTTCGTTCGGGGCCGAAGGGCTGGAGAGACCCGAGGAGGCGGACCGCAGTCGCCGTACCTCCGCCGCCCACCGCCTTGCGTAGGCATCGCCCCCGCGCCGCGCCCGTCGTAGCGCGGCGGCCAGATCGTCGCCGTAGTCCCGGGGTGCCTCTTCGGAGAGCAGAGCCACCGCCTCGGCCCCCGCACCGGATGTGTCCAGCAACGCCCGCCCCAGTCGCGGATGCACGCCCAGCCGCCCCAGCCGTACTCCCAACCGCGTCGCCCGTCCGGCCGAGTCCACCGCGCCCACAGCCGACAGGACGTTCCGCGCAGCCGCCATCGCGCCACCCGGCGGAGCATCCAGCAGCGCCAGCCCCGAGGCGTCCGGATCGCCCCAACAGGCCGCCTGAAGCGCGAACGCGGTCAGATCGGCCACCTTGATCTCGGGCGCCGGAAAGGCCGGCAGGCGGCCGTCCTCGGCTTCCGGCCAGCACCGGTACACCGTCCCGGGCGCCTCGCGCCCGCCCCGCCCCGCCCGTTGCCGTCCGGCCGCCCGCGACGCCCGGACGGTCGTCAGCCCGCTCAGCCCGCGCGCGTGATCCACCCGGGGTTCCCGGGCGAGCCCGGAGTCGACGACCACCCGTACTCCGGGCACGGTCAGCGACGACTCCGCCACGGACGTGGCCAGCACTACCCGACGCCGTTCCCCGGGCGCCAGCACCGCGTCCTGGACGGCGGCCGGTGCCCGTCCGTGCACCTGGAGCACGTCGACCTCGCCGAGTTCCCCGAGCTGGCCCGCCACCCGCGCGATCTCACCGACGCCAGGCAGGAAACACAGCACGTCCCCCTCCTGTTCGGCCAGTGCCCGCCGCACCACCGACGCGATGTGCGTCAACAGCGTGGGATCGACCAGCATCCCGTCCGGGGGCCGCACCGGACGTACGGGAGGCGCCCAGACCACCTCCACGGGATGCGCTGTGCCCGCCGCCTCGACCACCGGTGCTCCGCCCAGCAGCCGGGCCCACCCCTCGGCGTCCGTCGTCGCCGACGCGGCCACCAGGTGCAACTCCGGTCGCAGCGCCTGTCGCACGTCCCACAGGAACGCGGCCGCTGTGTCGGCGTCCAGATGTCGTTCGTGGCATTCGTCCAGCACGACGGCATCGACGCCGGCCAGCTCCTGATCACGCTGCAGCCGTTGCAGCAACACACCGGTCGTCACGACCTCCACGCGCGTGTGCCGCCCCACGACGCGCTCCCCGCGCACCGTGAAGCCCACGCTCTCGCCGGGCTTCTCGTCCAGCAGCCACGCCATCCGCCGGGCCGCCGCCCGTGCCGCGATCCGGCGTGGCTCGGCCACCAGGACCCGCCGCGCGGGATAGTCCCCGGCCAGCCCCGCCAGCCCCGCCAGCACCAGGGGCACCAGTGTCGTCTTGCCGGTACCGGGCGGTGCCACCAGAACGGCGGTGCCGTCACCCGCCAGGGCGTCGGCCAGAGCGGGCAGGACGGAGCGCACGGGCAGTGCGTCCAGGACGTCGTAGCGGATCACGTCCCTAGTGTCGTACGACCGCTAGGGCGGGCAGCCACGTGCCCGCACCGGTCAGGACCGCCCCACGCGCCGGCGTGCTCACCCGGGCTTCACCGGGACGGCTGTCCGGTGCCACCGCAACCAGTGCGCAGCCTCGCTCTTCAGTCCGGGGCAGCCTCCACCCAGCTCCCACCCGGCTCCCACCCAGCTCACTCAGTCCCGCTCGCACACGAAGATCGCCGTCCCCGGGATCAGGTTTCCGCGCAATGGTGACCAGCCGCCCCACTCCGTGGTGTTCCAGGCCGGCCACTCCGGTTCCACCAAGTCCACCAGTCGGAAGCCCGCCGCCACGATGTCCCGGACCCGGTCGCCGAGCGTCCGGTGGTGCTCCACGTAGACCGCGCGTCCCCGTTCGTCCTGTTCGACGTAGGGCGTGCGGTCGAAGTAGGAGGCGGCCACCGACAGCCCCTCCGGACCCGGCTCGTCCGGGAACGCCCAGCGGATCGGGTGTGTCACCGAGAAGACGAAACGGCCCCCCGGGCGCAGTACCCGGTACACCTCACGCAGCACCAGTCGCGGGTCGGCCACGAACGGCAGCGCCCCGTAGGCGGAGCACGCCAGGTCGAAGGAGCCGTCCGCGAAGGGCAGGGCGCCGGCATCGGCACAGATGAGAGGAAACGATCCACCGATCCGCAGGGCGTGCTGGAGCTGGCGGTGCGAGAGGTCGAGGGCCACCGGACGGGCACCCTGGACGGCCAGCCAGCGCGAACACTGCGCCGCACCCGCGCCGATCTCCAGGACCCCCTTGCCCTTCAGGTCCTCCGGGGGACCGAGCAGCTCGGCCTCCACCTCGTCCAGGCCCTCCGGCCCCCACACGCAGCGGTCGTCGCCGAGGAACGTGCCGTGTTCGGTCTGGTACTCGTCCGCGTTGCGGTCCCACCAACCCCTGTTGGCCCGTGCGCTCTCCGCCACGTTCGCGTCACGCCGGGTGGCTTCCGGCTCGAATCCACCGGGCCCCTCGGGTTCGTGCCTTTCCGGCTCTTGGATGATCGGCTCCCTCGTCGTAATCTTCCGTCCAACCCGCCGGGAGCGTGTCACGGAAGGAGTCCCGCAGGCCTGCCCTGGCCTCCTGGGACGTTTCTTCTGCCGGGAATGCGGTGACCCATCCCGGATGTGCGCCTTCGCGCATTGACCCTGCCCGGCTGCCCCCGTATGCTACAAGTTGCGCTGCGGGCCTGCGCACCTCAGACGTAGCAGGCTGCGCTCGCATCTGTTGTATGTCCCCTCGGTTGTCGAGGCGTCACGGGTTTGTTTCCAAGTGGCGCTTCCTTGGCTGTCCGGCTTCTGCAGAGCGAAACGGGCTCCCGGCGTAAGCAGTGCCTACGACTTCAATGTCCGTACCGGAGCCCTTTCCCACATGACGAGCAGCACCGAGACCACCGCCACCATCCCGCAGGTAGCGGTCAACGACATCGGTAACGAGGAAGCCTTCCTCGCAGCGATCGACGAGACGATCAAGTACTTCAACGACGGCGACATCGTCGACGGCGTCATCGTGAAGGTCGACCGGGACGAGGTCCTGCTCGACATCGGTTACAAGACCGAAGGTGTCATCCCGAGCCGCGAGCTCTCGATCAAGCACGACGTCGACCCGAACGAGGTCGTCGCCGTGGGCGACGAGATCGAGGCCCTTGTCCTCCAGAAGGAAGACAAGGAAGGCCGCCTGATCCTCTCGAAGAAGCGTGCCCAGTACGAGCGTGCCTGGGGCACCATCGAGAAGATCAAGGAAGAGGACGGCATCGTTACCGGTACCGTCATCGAGGTCGTCAAGGGTGGTCTCATCCTCGACATCGGCCTCCGTGGCTTCCTTCCTGCCTCCCTGGTCGAGATGCGCCGCGTCCGCGACCTTCAGCCGTACGTCGGCAAGGAGCTCGAGGCCAAGATCATCGAGCTGGACAAGAACCGCAACAATGTGGTCCTGTCCCGTCGCGCCTGGCTGGAGCAGACCCAGTCCGAGGTTCGCCAGACGTTCCTCACGACCCTCCAGAAGGGTCAGGTCCGCTCCGGTGTCGTCTCCTCGATCGTCAACTTCGGTGCCTTCGTGGACCTGGGTGGCGTCGACGGTCTGGTTCACGTCTCCGAGCTGTCCTGGAAGCACATCGACCACCCGTCCGAGGTGGTCGAGGTCGGCCAGGAGGTCACCGTCGAGGTCCTCGACGTCGACATGGACCGCGAGCGTGTCTCCCTGTCGCTGAAGGCGACCCAGGAAGACCCGTGGCAGCAGTTCGCCCGCACCCACCAGATCGGTCAGGTCGTGCCCGGTAAGGTCACGAAGCTGGTTCCGTTCGGTGCGTTCGTCCGGGTGGACGAGGGCATCGAGGGCCTGGTCCACATCTCCGAGCTGGCCGAGCGCCACGTGGAGATCCCGGAGCAGGTCGTCCAGGTCAACGACGAGATCTTCGTCAAGGTCATCGACATCGACCTGGAGCGTCGCCGGATCTCGCTGTCCCTGAAGCAGGCCAACGAGTCCTTCGGTGCCGACCCGTCCGCGGTCGAGTTCGACCCGACCCTGTACGGCATGGCCGCGTCCTACGACGACCAGGGCAACTACATCTACCCCGAGGGCTTCGACCCGGAGACCAACGACTGGCTCGAGGGCTACGAGAAGCAGCGCGAGGAGTGGGAGCGCCAGTACGCCGAGGCGCAGACCCGCTTCGAGCAGCACCAGGCGCAGGTCATCAAGTCCCGCGAGGCCGACGCCGCTGCTGCGGCCGAGGGCGGCGAGGCTGCGGCTCCGGCCGCGACCGGCGGTTCCTACTCCTCCGAGGGCGCGGACAACTCCGGTGCGCTGGCCTCGGACGAGGCGCTGGCCGCGCTGCGTGAGAAGCTCGCCGGCGGCCAGAGCTGACCACGCCGCAGCTGAGTCTTGGGGCTTAGCCGACAGCACGCCGAAGGGCCGTACCTTTCGAGGTACGGCCCTTCGGGCGTTCCCGGGGACGGGCTGCCATCCTTCCGGGTGCCCAGCAGCCGCCGGCACTTTCGGTGTCCGACCCGTCGCCTTCGGGGTTCATGCCGGTCCGACCGCCGGCAAGCGGGGATGGACCGGGTGACGGGGTGTCAAGGTCCCGATGGGAGGTCCCTGATCAGCGGCCTGTGATGGGAATGCGCGCACTCCAGAAGGCGTTGTTCACGACGAACACGAGGAGGGGTCACAGTGCTTGATCCGCAAGGTTTGTACGCATGGGAGCCGAAGGGCCTCGCCGCCGTCGACCTGGCGCTCGCCCAGGAATCGGCCGGACTTGTCATGCTCTACCACTTCGACGGATACATCGACGCGGGCGAGACCGGCGACCAGATCGTCGAGCGGCTGCTCGACTCACTGCCCCATCAGGCCGTGGCTCGTTTCGACCACGACCGGCTCGTGGACTATCGCGCCCGCAGGCCCCTACTGACGTTCGAGCGGGATCGCTGGAGCGGCTACGAGGACCCGGCCATCGAGGTCCGCCTCGTCCAGGACACGACGGGTGCGCCCTTCCTACTGCTGTCCGGCCCCGAGCCGGACGTGGAGTGGGAGCGGTTCGCGGCGGCCGTCCGGCAGATCGTGCAGCGGCTAGGCGTCCGCCTGTCCGTGAACTTCCACGGCATTCCCATGGGCGTACCACACACCCGTCCCGTGGGCCTCACTCCGCACGGCAACCGCACGGACCTCGTTCCCGGCCACCGCAGCCCCTTCGAGGAGGCCCAGGTGCCCGGCAGCGCGGAGTCGCTGATCGAGTACCGCCTCATGGAGGCGGGTCACGACGTTCTCGGTGTCGCCGCGCACGTCCCGCACTACATTGCCCGTTCCGCGTATCCCGACGCCGCCTTGACCGTGCTGGAGTCGGTCACGGCCGCGACCGGTCTGGTCCTCCCCAAGGTGGCGCACTCCCTGCGCACGGACGCGCACCGCACGCAGACGGAGATCGACCGCCAGATCCGGGAGGGGGACGAGGAACTGACCGTGCTCGTCCAGGGACTGGAACACCAGTACGACGCGGCGGCGGGAGCCGCGACCCGGGGCAACATGCTCGCCGAGCCCGTGGAGATCCCGTCAGCCGACGAGATCGGGCAGGAGTTCGAGCGATTCCTGGCGGAGCGTGAAGGCGACAACTAACCTCCGCCCGTTCCACCGCCAGCGGCAGGGCCTAAGCTACCGCTCATGCTGAGAGTTGGCCTGACCGGCGGGATCGGTGCCGGCAAGAGCGAGGTGTCGCGGTTGCTCGTGGAGCACGGAGCCGTGCTGATCGACGCGGACCGCATCGCACGTGAGGTCGTGGCGCCCGGCACCCCCGGTCTCGCTGCCGTGGTCGAGGCCTTCGGCGACGACGTCCTGACCGCCGATGGCAGTCTGGATCGGCCACGGCTCGGTTCGATCGTCTTCGCCGACCCCGACAAGCTGGCCATGCTCAACTCGATCGTGCATCCCCTGGTGGGCGCGCGCTCCCGCGAGCTGGAGACTGCTGCAGCCGACGATGCCGTGGTGATCAATGACGTACCGCTCCTCACCGAGAACGGCCTCGCAGCGCTCTACGACGTCGTGGTCGTGGTGGACGCGAGCCCCGAGACCCAGCTCGACCGGCTGGTACGACTACGCGGGATGACCGAACAGGACGCGCGTGCACGCATGGCCGCGCAGGCGACGCGTGGGCAGCGCAGGGAGATCGCGGACATCGTGATCGACAACGACGTCCCGCTGGAAGCCTTGGAGGAGCGAGTCGCCGAGGTCTGGGACGACCTGGTGAAGCGGGCGCACACCGCCGGGAAGGGCTCCGACAACGGCAGCCGGTAGGACGCTGACGCGGAATAGCGCCCGCTTCCGCGTGCGTTGAGGTGCTGGAGTGAGGGAAGGATTCTGCCGTGCCCGACACCAGCGGTTCCACCGGACGTACCCCCAAGACGCACGTCATCGACTTCCGTGCCGCCGAGCAACTGCTCAATGCACGGGATCCGCGGGGTGCAGTGAAACTACTAGACGGAGTCATCGCCGCGTACCCGGAGAACACCGCCGCCCGTCTGCTCCGTGCGCGTGCCTTCTTCGCGGCGGCGCAACTCAGGCCTGCCGAGCTGGAGTTCACCATCGTGCTGGAGCGGGAGCCGGACAACGCGTTCGCGCACTTCGCGCTCGCCCGGACCTATGAACGCCAGGGCCGTCCCGACCAGGCCAAGCGCCACTTCCGATTGGCAGCTGCGCTCGACCCCAACCCGCAGTACCTGAAGGCAGCGCGCTTCGACGACTGAGCGTTGCCCGAACCCCCTTCCCGGAGGCCGACCCGCAGGCCCTGTCGCGGGTACCGGTGCCCTGGGACGTCGTTCATGGATGCCGCTGCCTGGGCGGGCCCGGGCGCGGCGGCCTGCCATCCGGAGGCCGGTACGGTGGCACGTCGTGTCCCGGCTGGTAGTGCGGACCCTGCCGGATGTGCCTGAGGATCACGGTCATGTCGACGGTGACCACCAGCCACAGCACGCCGCAGGCCGCCGCCCAGCCGGGGCGCCCGGCAAGCGCGAACGCCGCGGTTCCGAAGATCGCCCAGACCAACCCCCACAGGCTCAGCCAGAATCGCGCCCGCAGAGCACTGCGCGCGGTCGCCGGTTCACTGCCCGTACGCATCGGATCACCACTCCTCCTTGCACGGTACCCCTTTGCGGACGGCCGGCATCAACGGTCGCGCGGTTCGGACGGACCAGGGGAGCGGTAGCCTCCGCACTCGTCATGGCAGGCCGGTGCCGATGAGGTTCCGGTGGCGGATCTGCCCTGGTGAAAGCCACCGGCACCGCTCCACGAGGAGACCTCCGTGCCTCAGGTCCGCCGAGGGCGATGGCGTGGCCGTGTTTCGGCCGTGGGCGCGGCGACGGTGAGCCCCGCCGGTCGGGGCCTCGGGCCCGGCCGGCGGCATGCCATGCGCTGGTGCAGCTTGAGGGTGCTCTCCCGGAGCGGGCGCAGGACGTTGGTCAC
Organism: Streptomyces pluripotens; assembly: GCF_000802245.2. Taxonomy (NCBI): domain Bacteria; kingdom Bacillati; phylum Actinomycetota; class Actinomycetes; order Kitasatosporales; family Streptomycetaceae; genus Streptomyces; species Streptomyces pluripotens. Next base: position 1,541,832 of record NZ_CP021080.1, on the reverse strand, counting down.
CGTCCCCGGGACCGCCCGCCCGAACCTCGGGAACCGTCCGGTCCACCTAGTCCGTCCGATCCGCCGAAACCGCCGGGTCCCGCGGGGCCGACCGGTCCAGCCAGGCCGCGGAGGCGCTCCAGCTCGCGGCGGTCGCGCTTGGTCGGGCGCCCGGTGCCGCGGTCGCGTAGGCCGGCTGGGGCCACCGCCTCGCGGGGCGGGGGCGGAGGGGAGTTGTCGACGTAACACTGGACGGCTACGGGCGCACCGACCCGTTTGCGGATGAGGCGCTTGACGATCACGATCCGTTCGCGGCCCTCGTGCCGCAGGCGCACCTCGTCGCCGACGCGTACGGAATGGGCCGGCTTCACCCGCTCACCGTTGACGCGTATGTGCCCGCCGCGGCAGGCGGTGGCCCCCAGGGACCGTGTCTTGACCAGGCGCACGGCCCAGATCCAGCTGTCGATCCGGACCGTTTCGCCGTTGGTCGGGCCCGCGGCCTCGGCGGCGGCCACCGCGGCGGCGGTTCTCGGATCCATCGGCAGGCCGGCCGAGGCACCGGAATCCTCCGTCTTCCGGGCGGGGATCGTGCTGCCCGGTGCGCTGGTCCCGCGGTTCACGTGCTCGTCCGTATGCTCGGAAGCCATGCCCCGACCCTAACCCCCGGGGGCGGGTGAGCCGGAGGCCGTTTTCAAGGTCGGCTCCGCCACCTGGTCGGCAGCCGGCCGATCGAGCCGGCCGAAGCAGTCGCGCGGCCGCGTTGCTGCCCATACGACGTCCGGTTGCCCGGAGACGAGAGGGGCCGCAGACGCACCGGGGTGGGGATGGAACGGGTCGGGGAGGCAAGAGGTTGGGGCGAGAGGGCGGAGACGGGCAGGCGGGGCGGGCGCTGCCGTGCACGCCCGAGCGCAGTCGGGCCTACGGTGGCGAGGTGGACCACAGCAGCGCCCTCGCCCGGCTCGACCGCCACGTTGCTCACTGCCGTGCCTGCCCCCGGCTGGTCGACTGGCGGGAGGAGACGGCCCGGACCAGACGGGCCGCGTTCGCCGACTGGACCTACTGGGGGCGGCCGGTGCCCGGCTTCGGCCCGGCCGATGCTCCTCTCGTGATCATCGGGTTGGCTCCGGCCGCGCACGGCGGCAACCGCACCGGCCGGATGTTCACCGGCGACCGTTCCGGAGACCTGCTGTACCAGGCGCTGTACGACGTGGGGCTCGCCTCGCAGCCCACCTCCGTCAGCATCGACGACGGTCTGCGGCTGCACGGCGTCCGCGTCACCGCGCCCGTGCACTGTGCCCCGCCCGCCAATAAGCCGACCCCCGGCGAGCGCGACACCTGCCGCCCCTGGCTGGTTCAGGAACTGAGGCTGCTCCGCCCGGCCCTCAAAGCGGCGGTCGTCCTGGGCGCCTTCGGCTGGCAGGCCGCGCTGCCCGCGCTCGCCGAGGCGGGCTGGGCGGTGCCCCATCCCCGCCCAGGGTTCGCGCACGGCACTCGGGTCGCCCTCCACACCCTCGACGGCCCGGAGACCCTGGACCTCTTCGGCTGCTTCCACGTCAGCCAGCGCAACACCTTCACCGGCCGGCTCACCGCCGAGATGCTGCGTGAGGTGCTGCGCGGGGCTGCGCACGCGGCCGGGCTGGATAACGCGTCTGGCCCGGGGTAGTGCGTCGGGCAGGGCCGATACAGCGCCGCCCCCGGCCCGCTGGAGGAGGCCGGCTCATGCCCTTCGCCTGCTCGGCGAGCAGCAGGGGAACGTCGTCGTCCCGACTCATGAGCCGGGACGGCCGCCGATCGGTTCGGCCGCAGTCCGTTCAAACCGGAGAGAAACCGGCTACCCGGCACATTTTCACGTCCCGGAAACGTGATCGCTCCGGCCGCCCCGGGAACGCGCCCTACGCTGGGAAGCGCACCACAACTCCGCGGGATCCCCGCCCTGGTACCTGCGCACCCCGGCCACCGTCGTCCGAAGGCGCCCCCGCCCTCGTATGAACAGGAGCCCCGTGCCTCGGTCCGTCGCACCCCCCTGGCTCGCCCACGCCCTGCGTACCCAGCGCGCCCCCGTTCCTTGGAGCGCCGTGCTCCGCGGCGCCCTCGCCGCCGGACCGCTCCTGCTCGCCGGGGTGCTGGCCGGACGTGCCTCCGCAGGAGTCCTCGCCGCCCTCGCTGCCGTGCTCGCCGGTATCAACGACCGCCCCGGCAGTCGGCGCGCCGCCGTTCAGCGGCTCGGGGTGCCCGCACTGGCCGGCGCTCTTGGACTGGCCGTGGGGACGTACGCCGGGCACCTGCTCGGGGCCGTGGCACTGACCCTGGTGCTGACCGGACTCGGGCTGGTAGCCGGGGGTGTCAGCGTCGTCGGAGCCGTCTCCTCCGCTGCCGGAACGCAACTCCTCGTCACCGCCGCCGTCGGCGCCGGGTTGTCAACGACCGACGGCGGTTGGCAGCGGGCCCTCGCCTTCCTCGCCGGTGCTGGCTGGCTGCTTCTGCTGCGGCTCACCCTGCCCACCTCCGGGGTGCTCGCCGGGGAGTTCCGCTTCGACGGGGAGCGGGCGGCCATCGCCGATGTGTACGAGGCGATCGCGGCACTCCTCGATGCCGTGGGCGGCGACCACGCCACCACCCGGCGGGCCGAGCTCACCGCAGCCCTCGATCATGCCCAGGACGCCCTCGGTGGGCCCCGACTGCACCGTTACGCCGGTTCCGCCGCCGAGCGCCGGCTGCACGCCCAATACCTGGCCGCGTTGCCCCTCGCCGAGGCTGCCACCGCCCTGTGCTGGGTGGGCGAGCCGGTCGAGGCACGGGCGGTGCTAGGGCCCCGGCGGCTCGCCGCCGCCGTCCGCGGCGACACCGGTACGGGCCCGCTGCCGGCCCCGTACCGGTCTGCGCCCGCACTGCGTGCCCTCGACGACGCCCTGCTGCACGCTGCTGGAACCTTCGACCGGGCCCAGGACGCACAGCAAGGACTGCTCGCCCGGCGGCGCCGGGGTATCCGGGACGTGCTGCGGACGGTGCTCGGTAGCGGCGGACGCGAGTACGGGTTGCGCGTCGCCCTCTGCTTCGGCGCCGGCACGGGGATCGCTCAGGCTCTCCACCACACCGGTTGGTACGGGCGGCACGAGCATGGGTACTGGCTGCCCGTCACCGTCGTCTTCCTCGTCAAACCCGACCTCGGGCCGCTGGCCTCGCGCGTGCTGTGCCGGGCCGCCGGGACCTTGCTGGGTGCTGTGGCGTTCGCCGGTTGCGTGGCGCTGCTGCCCCGGTCGCCGGGGCTGATCATGCTGGTCGCGGTGTGCGGTGCGCTCCTCCCGGTCGCCACCCGGCACTTCGCGGCCCTCACTGCCGTCGTCACGGTCCTCGTTCTCGCCCTGGTCATGGTCGGCGGGGAACCGCAGGCGTTCGTCAGCCGGATCGACGAGACGCTATTGGCCTGTGTACTCGTGCTGGTCGTCGGCCATCTGCCGATACCGGGGAACCGGGGCGGCGGGGTACGGGCACGGCTCGCCACGGCCGGTAGTGCCGCACACGCCTATCTGGCCCACGTCCTCGGCGGGTCCAGCGACCGGGCTGAGCGATGGGCGTTGCGCCGGGAGGCCTACCGCACCCTCGCCGTGGCCCGCGGTGCCACCGCCCTCGCGGCCGCAGAACTGCCCGCCCTCGCTCGGCACACCGAGGGTACCGGTGCCGTTGCGGACATCCTGGAACGGCTCGTGGACACGACCACGGCCTGCGCTGTCCACCTCGACGACACCGGGCGGCTCACCCCCGACCACGTCAAACAACTGCACGAGGCACTGGAGGAGCTGGACGACCGGGGCATACGGGTGCCGCTTCCGGGAGCCGTGTAGCTGGTTCGCCGTGTCGCGGACCAGCTGCCGGCTGACGTGCTCGACGCGTGGGGAAGCGGCGATCTGTTCGGCCCTCGCGCTGACAGCCGAAGCTGGCAACACGGCGAGGCTGCTTCTTGCCCCGCCGGCGAAGGGTTGCCGCAAAAGAGCCTCCGCACGCGGCGATGAGATCCGTATACGGCGACGGTCACCACTCCCAACCGCCCGCAGGACCAGGAGGACCCATGCCGCTTCCGGAGATTGTCTCGCGCGAGCAGTGGCGCACGGCGCGCCAGAAGTTGCTGCGCAAGGAAGAGGCGTTCCAACGGGCGCGTGAGGCGCTCGCCGCCGATCGGCAGCGCCTGCCCATGGTCGAGGCCGACCCGGACTACGTCTTCGAGGGCGGCGACGGCAGGGTCTCCCTCCTGGACCTCTTCGAGGGAAGGGGCCAGCTCGTCGTCCATCACTTCATGTTCGCGCCGGAGTGGGAGAGCGGCTGTCCGTGCTGCGCGGCCTTCCTGGACCAGATCGGGAACCTCGCCCATCTACGTGTTCGGAACACCGCGTTCGCGGCTGTCTCCCGGGCGCCCTTCCGCCGGATCCTGCCGTTCAAGGCACGGATGGGTTGGGCGGTTCCCTGGTACTCCTCGGGCCGCGGCGACTTCAACTCCGACTTCGGGGCCACCGTCGAGTCGGGTGGGGAACTCGTCGAGCGGCCCGGCGTCAGTTGCTTCCTGCGCGACCATGACCGGGTCTTCCACACCTATTCGGTGTACGACGACGGACTGGACGGACTCGGGGCCGTCTCGGGTCTGCTCGATCTGACGGCGCTCGGCCGCAGCCCCGCGGGAAATGTCGGGCTCCGCCTGCACGACGAGTACGACTGCTGATACCTGGGGTGCTGTTCGTGTCACATCGTGCACGGATTCTCACGGTCCGCGCCGAACCGGTGTCGACAATGTCTCAGTCCCGTCACTGGGCGAGGCATATCCCCTCTCCACGGCGTTAACTCCTACAAGTACAACGCCTTCTGGAGGTGCGAGATGGTGAACGGGCGAACAGTGCTCGAACGCTTTCCCGCCGGTGGTCCGCGAGGATCCTGGCCCGCCGAGGAGTTCGCGCACGCGCGCCGTCTGGAAGGCCTGCCTGCCGAGGTCGTCATGGACCTTGCGACGGACATGTTCCTGGTGATCGTGCGCGTGGGTGAAGGCGCCGAGTGAGGTGGCCGGGCGGCGAGCCGCCGGTTCAGGTCGGCTTCGGCGCCGGTACCCTCACCGCGAACTGTTCCGCCTGAGGGGCGTGCAACTCGACGTATACACCGCCTGCGGTCAGCATCCTCCGGTGCGCCCGACTCCACCAGCCGCCCGTGCTCCAGTACGTGCACCAGGTCGGCATGGCGGACCGAGGCCAGCCGATGCGTGATCAGGACGACCGTCTGTCCACTGCTCGCCAGCGCCCGGATCTTCTCGAACACCTCCATCGCGCCGGACAGCAGCAGCGCGCCGAGCGTGGCGTAGGTGCCGAGCGTGGCGAGGCCCGTCCAGGCGGCAGCGATCCGCCCTATCCGGGCAGCCAGCTGGGACAACCGGGCCTGTTCCTCCTCCGCGGTCTCCGACATGGACCGGAAGTGGTGCAGCAGGAACGGGCCCACTCCGTGCACGCGGATCTCCGGGGCGGCGCCCGGTTCGGTGAGCAGGCTGCCGATCAGCTGACCGGTCCGCACACGCTGGACCCAGGTGTGGAACGACTCGTAGTGGCGCCGGGCGATGGTCAGCGCGCTCTAGGCGCTGGGCAGGGTCATGGTGACCAGCAGGGGCAGTAGCGCCGGATTAGTCGTTGCAGACACCGTGTCCCCCCCCGCAGGCTGTGTCGCATCCGGAGGGCCGGCGCCCCGGCCTGGACCGCCTGCGGTGCATCGGTGTGTGCCTTTCGCGGGTGGTACGAGCAACCAGCATCCCAGTCGGAGGGGCCGCCGCGCGGCTGCTTGAGAAGGCGGCATGCGCAAGGCGCGCTTGACGTTGCCGAGAACGCAGTGTGAGGCGATGGCGCCGACTCGCGGTCCTCGGAGACTGCATGCTCACCCTGACGCCCTTGCGGCAGCGCGACGCAACCGCCCATCTGGCCTTGGCGGATATAGTTTCAGGCAGCGTCGCGTGCCGGTGGCGGATGGATCGTCAGGCATGGAGGCGTCATATCGAAAGGTGGCTCCGGCCATTCCCACCCCAATTTCACGGAAGATCACGCTTTACCTCGCCGAGGACCGGTTCTTCGGCCCCCGACCCGCCGTCCTCGTCCTGCCGGGCGGCGGCTTCCGGGAACTTCCACCGCACGAGGGCGAAGGCTACGCGCGCTGGCTGTCCGGCCTCGGCATCCACGCCTTCGTCCTGTCCTACCGGCTGCTGCCGGACCGGTTCCCGGCCCCACTCGAAGACGCCCGGGCCGGGTTGGACCACATCCGTAACGGCGACCACGGCCTCGACGTCGGCCGGGTCGGCGTCATCGGATCAAGCGCGGGCGGCCTACTCGCCGGCCTGCTCATGACCGGCCGGGTCCTCTCCATCGAGGAGGGCGTCGCCGACCCGCCCCGACCGGACTTCGCGATCCTGGCCTATGCGCTGGCCGACCTCGACCTGCTGCCGCCGTCGGTGGTCGAGAACCTGCTCGGCGACCTGCTGCCCATCAAGGACGAGCTGTCCCCGGCCAAGCATGTGGACGCGTCGGTGTGTCCGACTTTTGTATGGGCCACCGCGCAGGACCCGCCGGGCCTGCCCAACGCCCTGCAGTGGACCCGGGCGCTGGCGGCGGCCGCGGTATCGGTGGAGTTGCACGTCTACCCGGGCGGCAGCCACGGCATCGGCCTGGCCGACGGCGTGGAATACGGCGGCGAGTCGCATAAGTTCATTGCGCGCGAGCCGCACACCGCGTCCTGGACGACCGCGTGCGCGGCTTGGCTGCGAGGGGAGGGTGTTCTTGCCAACTGACCGCGTCACCGCCTGGGGCGGGGAACTGCAGCGGGTGCACGGCAAGCTGCGCAATGCGTTGGCGCTGGCGCGGGCGGGACCGGACGGCGGCGACCCCGCTGACGCCGCCACCGACCTGCTGTTGTTCTGCCACGGGTTCTGCGCTGCCCTGTCCGGCCACCATCGCGCCGAGGACGGTTCGCTGTTCCCGGAACTGGTACAGGCGCGACCTGACCTGGCGCCGGTGGCCGCGAAGCTGACTCAGGACCACAACATGATCGAGCACCTCATCGGTGGAGTGCAGAAGGCGGTGGCCGACTCGACCGACCCGGAGGTGGCGCACCGCCACCTGGACGGGATCGAGGCGGTCATGGAGACGCACTTCAAGTACGAGGAGAAGCAACTGGGAGCGGTGCTGGACGGCATGGACGCCGACTTCGACCGCGCCGAGATCTTCGGCCCGATCAGCTGAGCCGAGTCCCGGTCGCGCCGCCCGCCGACGGCGCGACCGGGAATCCATCTGGGTTCGAACTGAACCGCCACCGCCTCGCCCGGGTCTCGAACCGCGACCGCCGAGGTTTCGGTGAGGCGGTGCACCAGAGTTGTGTCAGGAACCGCGACCGGCCCTAACTACACGAGCCGAAGGGCGATGTGGTTCGTGGCTTCTGGCAGCCGTCGTACGACGCCGTTGTCGGTGACTTGCCTGCGCAGACGCTCGATCTCGTCTAGGCCGATACAGCCCGGGACCAGTCCGGGGTCGTACCCGTCGCCCGGCACAGCGCCAGGTACAGCGGGATCGGTGGCGTGTACGGGACCGTGCCCTCTGGGCGGTAGATCAGCCGGGCGGTTCCGGTGACCACGGCTCCGGGGGCGTAGTGGGAGGGGGAGGGCCAGGGCAGGGCGTAGTCGGAATCCGCCGGAACGATCCACCACCACTCGGATCCGTCGGAGTACACGCAGCCGAGCCGCGGCAGCCGCGGGACGACGTGGGGGCCGAGGTGGCTGGGTACGGCCACAGCGTCACAGCCGAGGGGAGCCGTCATGCCCTCCGGCAAGGTCAGCCGAAGGGCATGACGCGCTGTCGGCCGCCGACGCGACAGCCGGACCAGGGCATCCAGCCCGACCGAGTGCGTCGCGCCGGACGGTCCGACCGGCTTCCCGGCGCCGGTCGTGCCGCACTGCCCGGCGCAGACGGCTGGGCCGTGGGCAGTCCCGGTCGCCGCGCGCCAACCGGGGGCGGCGGTGTCGGGCCGTAGGGAAGTGGTGGTGTCGTGTCGGTCGGGACCGGTCCTGTTGCGACCGCCAAAGGCGTCGACGTCGGTCACGGCCGTTCCCCGGCGTGGTGCTGCTCCGGGGAACGGCGCAGCAGAGGGTCCGTGGTGCGGTACCTGTGCTGCTCGGGTGCCGCGTGCCGGTGTGGCCCTGGTTCCGCGGGCCGGTTCTGCTCGTGCGCCCGGTGCAGGGGTGCGTCCGGTGTCCGGAGCAGGGATCGGTCCGGGCCCCTGCTGCCTTCGTGGCTTCCGGGGCTCTTGGGAGGTCCGGACCCGTGTTGCCCCATGGCCTGGTCCGTGGGCCGGTTCACGGAGCGGTCCGGTGTGCGGTGCCCGGCCTGCTCCGGTGTCCGGTGACGGGCCTCGGCCGGGTCGTCGTCCCGGGAGTCGTCCGGCTGGCCCGGCTTGGGACGGGCCCCCCAGCCCAGGTCGTTGCGTGGCTCGGCGGCGACGTGATCCGCGTCGGGCCGGCGGGCCAGCTCGGCCCAGACCAGCAGCCCGGGGCCGTGTTCCTGGGCCCCCCAGGCCTGGCACAGGGCGTCGACGAGGAACAGTCCCCTCCCGTGTTCCTCGTCCGGACGCTGCGGGGACGGCTGGGGATCGCCCGGGGCGCAGCCCTCGTCGCACACGGCTATGCGTACCGTGTCGTCGTGGTCGTGCAACTCGCACACGACGAGACGACTCGCCGTGTGCACGATCGCGTTGGTGACCAACTCGGATACGACCAGAGCTGCGTTGTCGCAGGTGTCCGGGCACACTGACCAGCCCGTTAGCCGGGCATGCGCCAGGTGTCTTGCCTGGGCGACGGAACCCGGATGTGCGGCCAGTTCGAAGCGGAACCGGCGCTGGGCAGGACCCTTTTGAGGGGTCACTCCCGTCGTGGCGCCGAGACCAGGACGGTCTGCGGCGGCGTCTGTTCCTAAGGGCGCGGACGGAATCACGCTTGCCACTATCTCCCTGCCGTGGACACTTGGCAAGAGTCACTCTGAAAATTGCAGAGTGCAGTGTGACTCGGTCAGAGGCCGTGGCACACTGCTCGCAACAGCACCTTGCGCGGCGCCAATTGGGGCATCGGGGATCCGAACCGGTCTTCGAATGAGTCTTCGAATGGCGCCGCAGGGCTGTCGGGGACTTTTCGGTGGAACCCTTCGGGGGGACTTTCGGTGGAGGTGGGAGCGTGAGTGAACCGCGATCCGCGCCGACGGTGGGTCAAGTGGTCCTCGGCCGACGCCTGCTGGATCTGCGGGAAGGAGCCGGCCTCAGGCGTGAGGAAGCTGCCCGCGTCCTCCGTGTGGCGCCCGCCACCGTTCGACGCATGGAGACGGCCGAGGTCGCCCTCAAGATCCCCTACCTGCAGCTGCTACTGAAGGCCTACGGCGTTTCCGACGACGAGGCCGAACTCTTCGTCCAACTGGCCGAAGAGGCCAATAAACCCGGCTGGTGGCAGAGGTTCCACGACATCCTGCCCGGCTGGTTCTCGATGTACGTGAGCCTGGAGGGCGCGGCCAGTCTCATCCGTTCCTATGAGCCGCACTTCGTCCCCGGACTCCTGCAAACCGAGGGCTATGCGCGTGGGGTGCTGAAATCCGGCGCCATCGGCCAGACGAGTCCGGACGAGATCGAGCGTCACGTCGCCCTACGCATGCAGCGCCAGGACCTGCTCACCAGGCCGGACGCCCCCCGCTTCTGGGTGGTGATGGACGAAACGGCCTTGCGTCGCCAGGTCGGCGGTCCGGAGGTGATGCGCGCGCAGATCGACAGGCTGCTGGAGGCCGCGAAGCTGCCACATGTGACGCTCCAGGTCGCCCCGTTCGCGGGCGGGCCGCACCCGGGGACGTATGGGCCCTTCGTGCTGTTCCGATTTGCCGTGCCAGAACTGCCGGACATGGTCTACAGCGAGTACTTGACCGGGGCCGTCTACCTCGACGCCCGCGCCGAGGTGGCGACCCACCTGGAGGTCATGGACCGCATGGCGGCGCAGGCTGCTACGGCACAACGCACGAAGGAGATCCTGCGCGATCTCCGCAAGGAGCTGTGAATGGATCGCATCAAGCCGCGCGGTCAGGTCTACAACGGCATGCCGGCGCGGGAGCTGGGCAGCGAAGGGTGGCACAAGCCCTGGAGTGGCGGCAACGGCGGAAACTGCCTGGAGGCGATGAAGCTGGCCGACGGCCGGATCGCGGTGCGTCAGTCGACCGACCCGGACGGACCGGCGCTGATCTACACCATGGATGAGATGACCGCGTTCATCGAGGGGGCGAAGGCGGGGGAGGCTGACTTCCTGCTCTCCTGAACCTGGCGGTGGCGGTCGTACTGTCCGGCAGTCATGGAAGAGAGGCTGGACTTCGCCGTGATCGTATTGATGGGTTCCTTGTGCATCAGTGACCGTGCATGACGTGGGAAATTGCCGAGCGAGAGGCCGGGGCCGACGGCCGGGACGGGGACCGCGGACATCGGAATCCGGGTAGGTCCTCGAGAAACTCCCGGCACTACTCTTGGTCCCGCCTGCGATGCGGCTTCTGCCGTGTCCGAGGGCACGGCAGCGATGATCTACGGATGATGCGGGGCACCGGCAGCGACCCAGGTTCGGGCCGGCACCGCCCTCACACCGTCATCGGCCGGTCCGTCGGCGCGATCGGAGCGGGCAGCCGTGAACTACCCGTCAGATAGCGGTCGACGGCCGCCGCGACGGCCCGCCCCTCGGCGATCGCCCACACGACAAGTGACTGTCCGCGGGCTGCGTCTCCGGCGGCGAACACCCCGGGGACGTTGGTCGCGAAGCCGTCGTCCCGGGCGATCGTGCCACGCGGAACGAGCGCCAGCCCCAGTTGCTCGGTCAGCCCGTCCTCCCGATCCGGACCCGAGAATCCGAGCGCGAGCAGCACGAGGTCCGCGGGGAGCGTCCGCCCGGTGCCCGGCACCGGCAGTCGCCGCTCATCGACCTCCACCAGGTGGAGTGACTGCACGTGCCCGCGGTCATCGCCGCTGAAACTCAGCGTGGACGCCGCGAACAGCCGTGCGTCCGCGTCCGCCGCCGGTGCCGTACGCAGGTCCCTGGCCTCCTCGTGCGCCGCCGACAGTCGGTAGATCTTCGGGTACGTCGGCCACGGCTCGGTGTCCTCGTCGCGCTCGGTACCCGGCTGTGCGTAGATGTCCAACTGGGTAACGGACGCGGCCCCCTCACGCACCGCGGTACCCAGGCAGTCTGCTCCGGTGTCCCCGCCACCGACGATCACCACGTGCTTGCCGGCCGCGGACAGCGGGGAGACCTCCAGATCCCCTTCGCACACCCGATTGGCCAGCGGGAGGTACTCCATCGCCTGATGTATTCCGTACAACTCACGGCCGGGCGCCGGAAGTTCCCGCCACGCCGTCGCACCAGTGGCAATCACCATCGCGTCGTACCGGGCCCGCAGTTCCATCGCTGGAATGTCCCGTCCGACCGCCGTCGAAGTACGGAACTTCGTCCCCTCGGCCCGCATCTGCTCGATCCGCCGCTCCAGGTGGCGCTTCTCCATCTTGAACTCCGGGATGCCGTACCGCATCAGGCCGCCGATCCGGTCGTCCTTCTCGAACACGGCGACGGTGTGCCCGGCCCGGGTCAACTGCTGTGCCGCGGCGAGCCCGGTGGGTCCCGAGCCAACCACGGCCACCGTCTTGTCGGACAGCCGCTCGGGAGGCCGCGCGGGGGTGAAACCCTCCGCCCAAGCCCGGTCGGCGATCGCGCATTCGACGTTCTTGATGGTGACGGCCGGCTGGTTGATCGCCAGCACGCACCCGGCCTCGCAGGGCGCCGGACACAGTCGGCCGGTGAACTCGGGGAAGTTGTTGGTGGCGTGCAGCCGGTCGCTCGCGGCCCGCCAGTCCTCCCGCGCCACGAGATCGTTCCATTCTGGAATGAGGTTGCCCAGCGGGCACGCGTCGTGGCAGAAGGGGATCCCGCAGTCCATGCAGCGGTCCGCCTGCTTGCTGATGATGGGTAGCAGTGCACCAGGGACGTACACCTCGCCCCAGTCCCGTACCCGTTCCTCGACGGGCCGCCGCGGCCACTCCTGGCGCGGCGTGGTCATGAACCCCTTGGGATCGGCCATGGTCGTCTTCCTTGCGTACAGGTGCCGAAGGCACCGGGTGTACGACGGGCCGTGCGCCACCGGGCGGCGCTCTTCCGGCCACGATACGTCCACGCCGACAGCCGTGCAGACCGGCGGACAGCGCTTTCTGCCCCGGGTCCGTCAGCACGGCACCAGTCGTACGTCCGCTGCCCGCTCCCCGGACGAGATCAGGTCAGGGCCAGCAGGTAGACGAGGGCGGACGCGGCGGAGGCGGCGGTGCGGACGTGGTTCCAGAACATCCACTCGCGCACATACACCGGCCAGTACACGGTGGCCTCCGGGGCACCCACCGTCAGCCGGGCAAGCCTGTCGTCGCGGGGCGCGTTCGCGACCAGGGTCAGCCCGAACACGCCGAACAGATACAAGGCGCTGCCCAGCAGCAGCTCCACCTTTGCCTCGTCCGGCCACACCACGAACGTCACCACCGCGATCAGCGAGCTGAGCACCGCCGCACCCATGAACACGGTCATGAAGGCAGGCCGCATCGCGGCCAGGTTGATCGCGTTCATCGCCGCGACCCCTTGTGCGGGCGGTAGCGTGGCGAGCCCACGCATCACGAAGGTTGATAACCCGAAGAAGACCCCTGCAATCAGCCCCGTCCCGAGGATTCCCACCACGACCAGTACGAAGAATGGCCCGTCGATCATCACCACGTCCTCATCTCGTTCCGCCCGAGCCTGAGCCCGACACCACCCGTACAGCAGTGGGCGCCCGTGACGGACAGCCGATCACCGCCGAGGGGTACAGAGACGTGCACCGGCGTCCTGAGGCGCCGGGTGTTTCCTGCGCCCTCGCCACGGGAATGCGGATTCCTCGCTGGTCTCCTCCAGCCGCCCCTCAGCCCACACCCCCCCTCCCGGTCGGTCCGCGCTCCTCCTGGTCAGCCCACGTCTTCCCCGGCCCTCCGCCACGTCCGCAGCACGCTCTCCACAGCCGGGGTGATCCGACGCCGTGCCTCGTACCGTGGCACCCCGCCCATCAGTAGCTCGTCGTACGGTGTGTCCACATGTCGTACGGCTGCCACGACCGCCGCGATCACAGCCCCCTCCGACAGCGTCCGCCCCGCCGCGCTGCGTCCGACCCGGCCGCTGCCCCGCACGGACGCGTGAACGGCGATCGCCCTGGCTCGCCCGGTCGGGCAGCCGGGAAACAGCCGGACGATCTCTGCAGTGAACGCCACCACGAACCGCTCGTCCTCAGCCGCCCTGCGCCGTGCGTCCCGCGCCCGTCGGCGGCGACGGGCCTCCGCGTCCGCCAGACACCGGGCCTCGGCCCGTATCAGCGCAGCCTCCTCCACGAGTACGCCCTGCCGTTCGTAACGGCTCTTGCGCCGGTTGAACCGGACGACCACTGCTGACAACGTGCTCTCCTCCCGTGACCTGCGGGTCAGGGCTGTGTCACCACGTGACAGGAACACCAGATGCCCGAGGTCGACGCAGTCCAGGCAGCGGGGCGCCCCGTCCTCCAGCACGACCAGCGACAGTGGACCACGCCGGCATCCGGCACACCGTTTGCGCTTGAGAGGCTGGACCACGACAAGCCGACCGGGAGGAGAGGGAGTTGCGGGAAGGGTCATGCGCGGTTCATTCCCCGTCACCGCCTGCGCCTCCCGCGGACCTGTACCACGGCCTCCTCTCTCTGCTGAAGTGCTCCTCTGCACCGGGCTGGTTGGGCACCGAGACCCGTCCGCGGCCGTGCGTCGGGGTCTCGACCCCATCCGCCACCGCAACCCACGAGACCGGTGTACAACGGACCGGGCTCAATCCGCCGGCCCTCGCTCCTCATGGTCGGTCGCCGTTGCCAGATGGGCACCGACGGGGCTTGCCGACCCAGGCTGCTACAGCCCGGCGGATGCCTGCTGCGCCCTCCCGGACACTGCCGCCTCCCAGCCAGCAAGCGTCGTGGCTTGTTCCACGTCGCTGTTGTGGCAGGCACCGCCACCGGCCGCCCGGGTCACCCGGCATCATGGGAACCGTGCGACTGGAAGCGATCGCCTGGGACCGGCTGGCCGAACTGCTCGCCGATCGGCTGGCCGGCCTGGCACCGGCTGACGGAGGCACCTGGCCGCGCGTCGGCTTTGACGGAGCCCCCGCTGCCCGTGCACGTGACCTCGCCGAGCGCGTAGGGGAGGCGCTGCGGGTGCGTGGCCGGTCCCCACTTGTGGTCGGTAGCGAAGGATTCCTGCGCCCCGCTTCGCTGCGACTGGAGCACGGGCGGCGGGACGTGGAGTCGTACTACAGCGACTGGTTCGACACCCGCGCCCTGTGGCGCGAGGTCTTCCGCCCGCTTGCCCCCGGAGGAAGCGGGCGGATCCTGCCTGACCTGTGGGACCCGGCTACTGACCGGGCCACCCGCAGCTCCTATGTCCAGCTTTCGCCCAGGGGAGTCCTGCTGTTTCATGGTCCACTCCTGCTGCGCCACAGTTTCCCTTTCGATCTGACCGTGCACCTCCTCCTGTCCCCAGCGGCCTTGCGCCGACGCACGCCCGAGGCCGACCGCTGGACCCTGCCCGCCTTCGAACGCTACGAGCTGGAGAACGACCCGGCTGGAACCGCGGATGTTCTGGTGCGCGCTGACGACCCGCGTCATCCCGCCTGGAACGGCTGATCCGGAGGCTGGCCAGGAGCGTCTACGTGTGTAGGGGACTGGAGCGGTCGGGCATCGGCCTCACCCCGTTCCCTGCCGGCCTGGAGCAGGTGTCGTCGAGATCCTGCCGGACGACGGCAAGCGACTCCCACACGACTGCCGAGCGAATGTGCCGGCGACCGGACCACCTGCCCGTCAAAGCCAGCCGTTGCGCCGAAAACCGCGGTAGAGCGCCAGGCACCCGGCCGCCATCACAGTCATGACGAGCGGGTAACCAAACCGCCAGTGCAGTTCAGGCATGTGGTCGAAGTTCATGCCGTACACCCCGCAGACCATCGTCGGTACGGCGATCACCGCGGCCCAGGCGGTGATCTTGCGCATGTCCTCGTTCTGGGCGACGGTCACCTGTGCGAGGTGGGCCTGCAGTATGGAGTTGAGCAGCTCGTCGAACGCCGCTATCTGATCCTTGGCCCGGATCAGATGGTCGAGCACATCCCGGAAGTAGGCCTGTATCTCCGGGGCGACGACCCGGAGGGGCCGGGTGGCCAGGTCCTCCACCGGGCGGACCAGCGGGACTACCGCCCGCTTGAGCTCCAGCAATTCACGCTTCATCTGGTAGATACGTCCTGGATCGAGTCGTGCACCGTTCTCCGAGAAGACCTCCGTCTCCACCTGATCGATGTCGCCCTGCAATGCGTCCGTGACGCTCAGGTAGTCGTCGACGACATGGTCGGCGATGGTGTGTAGTACCGCCGCCGGACCCTTGGCGAGCTGCTGTGGATCCGCCTCCAGTTCCTCGCGCAGTGGTCCCAGCGAGCCGTGTCGGCCATGGCGGACCGTGATGACGAAGTCCTCGCCGGTGAACACCATGATCTCCCCGGTGTTCACCACTTCGCTGCTCGCCGTCAGTCGTTCGTGCTCCACGTAGCAGACGGTTTTGAGCACCGCGAACAGTGTGTTGCCGTAATGCTCAAGTTTTGGGCGCTGGTGGGCCTCGACAGCGTCCTCGGCCGCCAGCGGATGGAGATCGAACAGTTCGGCGATGCCCGCGAACTCACGGTCCGTCGGCTCATGTAGCCCGAGCCAGACGAACCCTGTTCCGCTCCTGCGCACCCGTCGTACGGCTTCCACCAGGTCCGCGCACCCCGGAAGGCGCACCCCGTCCTGATAGGTCACGCAATTCACCACCGACGAGCCCAGCGGAGACCTGGCAGGGTGGCTCAGGTCCACGCGTGACCGTCGCCGGGCCAGCTGTGCCACCTTGCGCAGGCCGCTGACCCGGCCCAGTCCCGTGACCTTCCGTAGATTTCCTGCCATGGACATCTGGATCTCCTCGCATGGATCTCCGCACGCAATGCTTCCGCGCCCTGCCCGGCAAGTCTGCCAGTGGACGACGGTGCATGGGAAAGCCTGTGGGAACGGGGAGTTCCGCTTTGTTCCCGCCTGTGGACGGAGCGTCGGCGGCTCCGGGCCAGCCGCACGACTGGGATGATCGCGGCATGACGCGATCCGACGGGTACCTCCTGGACAACAGGCAGAACGAGGCAGCACAGCGCTTCGACGCGTTCGCCGCACTCTTCGACCCCACGACCTTCCGGCACCTCGAAGGACTCGGTGTGGGCCCCGGATGGCGCTGCTGGGAGGTCGGGGCGGGCGGTACCTCCGTGGTGTCCTGGCTCGCCAAGAAGGTGGGGCCCACCGGCAAGGTCGTGGCCACTGACATCGACACCACGCTGCTCACCTCTGTGGCACGCCCGCCGGTGGAGGTCCGGAGCCACGACGTGGGTGCCGAAGAACCGCCGGGAGAGGGTTTCGACCTGGTCCACGCCCGACTGGTCCTTGTACATGTCCCGGACCGGGAAAGGGCGTTGCGGTCCGTGATCCAGGCCCTGCGGCCCGGCGGCCGGCTACTGGTCGAGGATGCTGATCCCGCCCTGCAACCGTTGCTCTGCCCCGACGAGCACGGTCCGGAGCAGCGGCTGGCCAACCGGTTGCGCCAGGGCTTCCGCGCACTGCTCGCCGATCGCGGTGCCGATCTGTCATACGGCCGCAAGCTGCCGCGTCTGCTCCGGGAGGCCGGGCTGCAAGGGGTGCGGGCCGACGCGTACTTCCCGGTGGCCTCACCCGCCACCGCTGCTCTGGAAGCCGCGACGGTCCGTCAGATCCGCGACCACCTGGTCGAAAGGGGGCTGGCCACCGCCGACGACATCGAGCAGCACCTGGCCAACGTCGAGGCCGGCGGCATGGACCTCGCCACGGCCCCGATGATCTCGGCATGGGGAAGGAAGGTGTAGCCTCCGGCCGTGGTGCCGGTCGTATCCAGGACCGGGTGTTCATGCCGTCGGTGAGGACCGGCCGACGTCGTTTTGGTGTTCGTACCGCCGAGCGAGCGGTAGGCCACCTCTCTGCGTGCGCGGTGGCCTTGCGCCCACTTGACGTATCGCTTCAGCGCCTGCCCGGCACCCCAGCGCCGCCGCCCTTTCCGAGGCTGCGCCCGACACCAGGGCAGCGAGGAACGCGCCCGTGAAGGCGTCTCCGGCGCCTGTGGTGTCTTGGGGAGCCGCCGGCACGGCAGGAACCCGCGCGACCACAGCGCCGGAACGGGCCACCAACGCCCCGTCGGCGCCTGCCTTGGCCACGACCAGCGGTACGAGACGGCTCAACTCGGCCGCCGCGTCGGCCAGGTCCGGCAAGCCGGTCAGCAGACATGCCTCGTCCCGGCTGGGCAGCAGCACGTCCAGGCGCCGAGCGAAATCCCGGAAGCGTTCCGCACCCAGTTCCCTCAGGAAGCCTGCCGACGCGGGATCCAGACTCACTGGCACACCGCGCGCGCGTGCCGCCGCGAGCGCCGTCTCGGCGAGCGCCCGGCTGGGCTCCGTGAACAGCAGATACCCCGACAGATGCAGTCGGGCCACTCCATGCAGCAGTGTGTCTGACCAGTCGGCGGGTGTGAACCGCAGGGACGCTCCGCGCTCCGTGAGGAATGTGCGCTCTGCCGCCGCATCTGCGTCGACGAGGCAGATCACCGTCCCGGTCGCCGTGTCCGCGTCGACCAGGAGCCGGGGCCGCACACCGGCCGCGACCAGCTCCCGCTCGTGCCACGCGGCCGCGTCCGTGCCTACCCGCCCGAGCAGTCGCACGTCCGCACAGCCCGCGTGTGCGGCCCAGCAGGCCACGTTGGCGCCCGCACCACCCGGCAGGGTCCGGATCACGGCGGCCGTGTCCGTGTGCGCTGTCAGTGGCCCCTGGTACCGGGCCACGACGTCCGTGACCACGTCACCCACGACCAGTAAGGCCCCGATGCGACCCCCCGCAGTCACTCCCTGGTCCACGCCGTGGCAATCCGTGCTGCCAGCCGTACGTTGCCCCGGACCGCCGCCAGGTTGGCTCTCAGAGAGGCGCCACTCGTGTGCCGCACCAGGTAATCGAGCAGGAAGGGCGTCACCGCCTGTCCGGTGATGCCCCGTGCTGCGCAAGTGGTGAGCGCGTCGGCCAGCACCCGGGCGTGCAGCTCGGGGTCGAGCTGTTCCGCCTCCGCTACGGGATGGGCGACGACCAGCGCCGACTCGGGTGTGCCGAGCGCGTCCTGTGCCCGCATCACATCGGCGACCTGTTCCGGAGTGCTCAACGTCCAGTCGACCGGATGCCCTGAGTCGGACAGATAGAAGCCGGGGAACCGGTCCGTGCCGTACCCGGCGACGGCCACGCCCAGCGTCTCCAGGCGCTCCAGGGTCGCCGGAACGTCCAGGATCGACTTCACACCCGCGCACACCACTGTGATCCTGGTGCGCGCCAGCAGGCTCAGGTCGGCCGACTCGTCCTGGGTCACCGTCCACTCCCGGTGCACGCCGCCCAGCCCGCCGGTGGCGAACACCCGGACACCCGCCAGCGCGGCCAGCTGTGCCGTTGCCGAGACCGTCGTCGCCCCGCTCGCCCCCGCCGCCACGGCGAGGGGCAGGTCACGGTGACCGAGCTTGCGGATGCCGTCCTCGTTGGCGATCCGCTCCAGCTGGTCCACGTCCAGGCCGACGCGAGGGCGTCCGTCGAGCACCGCGATGGTCGCGGGTACCGCTCCCTCCCGCCGTACTGCTTCCTCCAGCTCCAGCGCCACGCGGGCATTACCCGGGCGTGGCAGGCCGTGCGCGATGATCGTGGATTCTAGGGCCACCACGGGACGTCGTGTCCCGACTGCCTCCCGGACCTCTTCCGACAACATCAGCACCGTGCACCGCCTCCTGCCCGTCGGTCCCTTCTCATCCCTGGCGGGCGCGGGCCGTTGATAAACGCTTGCGGCCTGTGGGAGACGTCACCAGCCTGGGCAGCATGACGAACAACACCACGCGGCTCGATCATGTCGTCCTGTGGGTGGCCGATCCGGTCGCCGCCGCCGGTTTCTACGTGCAGGCCGTCGGCCTCGAACCCCTGAGGGTCTCCGAATTCGCCGAGGGCAAGGTTGCCTTCCCCTCTGTACGCGTCAACGAAGAGACCATCCTGGATCTGGCCCCGCACACTTTCGCGGACCGCATGAGGATGCTGCCCGGCTCCGCAGACGGCGCGGGCCACCCCGTCAACCATGTCTGTCTGTCTCTGCCGGCTGATGCCTTCGACATCCTGCGCGCACGTCTTCAGGAGCAGCGTGTTCCTGTGACAAGCGTCGGCCATGATTCGTTTGGTGCCCGCGGCAAGGCCACGCGCAACTTCTACTTCAGGGACCCCGATGGCAACGTGATCGAGGTCCGGCACTACGACGAGTGAACGGGGCCGGGTCAGAACAGCGGCTCGGGCAGCACACCCTCCAGGGCCAGCAGTTTCCGCTTGGTCTCCAGCCCGCCTCCGAAACCGCCGATACCGCCGTCGCTCTCCACCACTCGATGGCACGGCACCACCACCGGAAGCGGATTGGCGCCCATCGCCGCGCCGACCGCCTGTGCACCGCCGGGCTGCCCAACCCGCCCCGCGAGATCGCCGTACCCCACGACGGTGCCGTACGGCACCCCGGAAGCCAGTTCACGCAGCACCTGCCGGTTGAAGCCGGAGACCAGCGACCAGTCCAGCGGCAACTCGAATCCTTTCCGCCCACCCGAGAAGTACGCCCGCAGTTGGCGTATCGCCTCGGCCAGCAAGGGCGAGCGCGGATCCTCCACCGGCTCGGTGCCCAGCCGGGCCGCCAGCGCCTCCAGGGCCCGGTCGCGTACTGCGTCCGTGGCGTGGAAGACGACGTTGACCAGTCCGTCCCGACTCGCCGCCAGCATCAGCGGGCCGATGTCGCTGGCGATGACGGCCCACACGACCCGCTGCTCATCCTGCCCATGGCTGTCCATGAGCCCCACGGTACGGCCCGCCACTGACAATGCCCGCCCAGCTCAGCCCGAAGCCACTGCCGACCGCACCACGTCGGGCTTGTTGGTGATCATCCCGTCGACGCCGTAGGCGGCGACCTCGCGCGCGGTGGCTGCGTCGTTCACCGTCCACGCGAACACACCCAGCTGCCGGCCGTGCGGCCCTTTGAAGGTCTGCACGGCCGCGACGTACCCCTTGGAGAGCGCCCCGTACGGTGGGTTGATCAGATCACTGAAACGCGCGTAGTCGTGCAACTGTGCCACGCTGGGTGTCCCCAGATAGGCAGTGGTGACCTCGGGCTCCAGGTCGTGGACGGTCCGCACGCTGTCGGAGCTGAAGCTCTGCACGATGAGCCGCCCGAGGTGGCCGCGGTCCAGCCAACCCTCCTTCCCGAGGAGCCTGAGGGTCTGCTGCTCGATGCCCGGGTACAGTTCCGGGCTCTTGAGCTCCAGGAGCAGCTTCTCGTGGTTGTGCTCCACACGGCGCATGTACCGCTCCAGCGTCGGGATCCGCGTGCCCGCGTACGCTGGGGAGAACCAGCTGCCCGCGTCCAGCCGGGCGATTTCGGCGGCGGTGAAGTCCTTCACCTTCCAGGGCGCCCGACCGGGGTAGACGTCCTTGACGTTCGTGGTGCGTCGCAGGCTGTCGTCGTGGATGACGACCAGTTGCCCGTCCTTCGTGCGCTGGACGTCGTTCTCCACCCAGGACAGGCCCAGCTGCGCTGCCTTGTCGATCGCGGCGAGCGTGTTCTCGGGGGCGTAGGCGGAGGCTCCCCGGTGGGCGATCACCGCGGGGGCACCGGCCTCGCCCGCCCGGGCGTCGGAGGTCGGGCTCAGCAGGACCGCCACTGTCCCCAGGGCCGCGATGACCAAGGCGGCAACCACGCGCACGTGCATGCAGACTCCTCGCGTCGAGCGAATACGGACGGTTCCAGATTGACAGCAGAGGGTCAGCATCACCTGGGCGCGCCATGGCCGCTCATGGCATGGAGATGTCCAAGTCCGCTCACTGACACCGCACAACCGTGGCCAGAGCGCGTTTCTTTGCCGGAAAATCGTTCGACCATTCCGGTGGGGGTCATACTCTCTGCGACAACCCTGACCGCCCGAGCGGTCCTGGGACGGGGGCACATTGCAGGTATTCCGGGACGCAAGAGGGCGGAAGGGCAGCCGCGGATGCGAGGGACGGTCGACGGATTCAGTTACGGGGCCGTCACCCCGGTGGTGGCCTACCTGATGGCCTGTCTGGGCGGTGGCCTCGGCCTCCGCTGTACCACCCGTTCTCTGCTGGTCACGCACTCCAAGCGTCCCGCGTGGCTGGCACTCGGCGCTGCCTCGATCGGCTCCGGCATGTGGACCATGCACTTCGTCGCCATGATGGGTTTCACGATCAGAGGGACGCCGGTCCACTACGACATGCCGATCGCCTTCGCGAGCCTTGGCCTCGCCGTCGTCATGGTCGGTGTGGGGATCTTCATCGTCGGTTACCGGGGTGCCACCGGCATACCCCTGTTCACCGGTGGGACGATCACTGGTCTGGGCGTCGCCTCGATGCATTACCTCGGCATGGCCGGGGTACGTTTCGACGGCTGGTTCACCTACAACACCCTCATCGTCGCGGCCTCCGTCGTCATAGCGGTCGTGGCCGCCAGCGCCGCCCTGTGGGCCGCCGGACGCGTCCGGGGCTTCCTGTGGAGTGCGGGCGCGAGCCTCGTCATGGGGCTCGCGGCCAGCGGCATGCACTACACGGGGATGGCCGCCCTCAGCGTTCATCTCGACAGCCACCCGCACGGCACTGCTGGGGCGCCGACGGTGTCCGTGCTCGGGCCGGTACTCATCGGCCCGCTCGTCTTCCTGCTCCTCGCCGGCGTGGTCGTGCTCCGTGACCCGCTGCTGATCATGGGCGGGTCCGTCGGCACGTCCGTCGAGTACAAACCGGGCGTCCCGGCCGCCTCCGTTGCACTCCGCCCGGACCGTCGCCCCGCTCGGCACGAAGCCCGCGGGTCGGTCGGCCGACCCGAGCACCTCGGCTCCCGCGCCCCGCAGAGCCGCTGACCCGGGCCCGTTGTCAGTGCGGGGTCGTACGGTGGATGACATGCGGCCCGTTTCCCACATCGAACGCACGGTGGCGCCCTTTGAGGTCGTCAGCCCCTACCAGCCGAGCGGCGACCAGCCGGCGGCCATCACCGAGCTGGCCAGGCGCATCGAGACCGGTGAGAAGGACGTCGTCCTGCTCGGCGCGACCGGCACCGGCAAGTCCGCCACCACGGCGTGGATGATCGAGAAGCTTCAGCGCCCCACGCTCGTGATGGCGCCGAACAAGACGCTGGCCGCCCAGCTGGCCAACGAGTTCCGTGAACTCTTGCCGAACAACGCGGTCGAGTACTTCGTCTCGTACTACGACTACTACCAGCCCGAGGCCTATGTCCCGCAGTCGGACACCTACATCGAGAAGGACTCTTCGATCAACGAGGAGGTCGAGCGCCTTCGGCACTCGGCCACCAACTCGCTGCTCACCCGTCGCGATGTCGTCGTGGTCGCCTCGGTCTCCTGCATCTACGGCCTCGGTACCCCGCAGGAGTACGTGGACCGGATGGTTCCCCTCCGGGTCGGCGACGAGATCGACCGGGACGAACTGCTGCGCCGTTTCGTCGACATCCAGTACACCCGCAACGACATGGCCTTCACCCGGGGTACGTTCCGGGTCCGTGGCGACACCATCGAGATCTTTCCGGTCTACGAGGAACTGGCCGTCCGCATCGAGATGTTCGGCGACGAGATCGAGGCGCTGTCCACGCTGCACCCCATGACGGGCGAGATCATCAGCGACGACCAGCAGTTGTACGTCTTCCCCGCCTCCCACTACGTCGCCGGGCCCGAGCGCATGGAGCGGGCCGTCAACGACATCGAGAAGGAGTTGGGGGAGCGCTTGGCCGAGCTGGAGAAGCAGGGCAAGCTCCTCGAGGCCCAGCGGCTGCGGATGCGCACCACGTATGACATCGAGATGTTGCGCCAGATCGGCAGCTGCGCCGGCGTCGAGAACTACTCGATGCACTTCGACGGCCGCTCACCCGGCTCACCGCCCAACACCCTGCTGGACTATTTCCCGGACGACTTCCTGCTCGTCATCGACGAGTCACACGTCACGGTTCCGCAGATCGGCGCGATGTACGAGGGTGACGCCTCCCGCAAGCGCACCCTCGTCGACCATGGCTTCCGCCTGCCCTCCGCACTGGACAACCGCCCCCTGAAGTGGGAGGAGTTCCAGGAGCGCGTGGGGCAGACCGTCTATCTGTCGGCCACCCCGGGTGCCTACGAGCTGTCACGTTCCGACGGTGTCGTGGAGCAGATCATCCGCCCGACGGGCCTGGTCGACCCGGAGGTCGTGGTCAAACCCACCGAGGGCCAGATTGATGACCTGGTGCACGAGATCCGCAAGCGCACCGAGAAGGACGAGAGAGTGCTCGTCACCACGCTGACCAAGAAGATGGCGGAGGACCTGACCGACTACTTCCTGGAGCTCGGTATCCAGGTGCGTTACCTGCACAGCGACGTGGACACGCTGCGCCGCGTCGAACTGCTGCGGGAGCTGCGCTCCGGCGAGTACGACGTCCTGGTCGGCATCAACCTTCTCCGCGAGGGTCTCGACCTGCCTGAGGTGTCTCTGGTGGCGATCCTGGACGCCGACAAGGAAGGTTTCCTGCGCTCGGGCACCTCGCTGATCCAGACCATCGGTCGTGCGGCGCGCAATGTCTCCGGCCAGGTACACATGTACGCCGACAAGATCACCCCGGCGATGGACAAGGCCATCGAGGAGACCAACCGCCGTCGGGAGAAGCAGATCGCTTACAACAAGGCCAAGGGCATCGACCCGCAGCCCCTGCGGAAGAAGATCAACGACATCGTTGCGCAGATCGCCCGTGAGGAGGTCGACACCGAACAGCTCCTCGGCTCCGGCTACCGCAGGTCAAAGGACGGAAAGGGCGCCAAGGCCCCTGTCCCGTCGCTCGGCGACAAGGCTGCCGTGGGCACGAAGACCGGCAAGGCAGCCAAGGACGCGAAGGGGAAGGCAGTGCCCACGGACCGTCCGGCTGCTGAACTGGCCGCGCAGATCGAGGAGATGACCGAGCGCATGCGCGCCGCCGCTGCAGAGCTTAAATTCGAGATCGCGGCTCGGATGCGCGACGAGGTCTCCGAGATGAAGAAGGAGCTGCGCCAGATGCGGGAGGCCGGTCTCGCCTGAGCCCTCGGTCCCGTGCCGGACCTCGGCATATACGCCGAGTGTTGCAACACCGACACAAAGCTCGGGCCGGGGTTCGGCGCTGTCGGCGCCCCTGCGTAGGGTTCTGAGCAACCGCGCGCTGCGCGGCAGCAGGGACGTCGAGAGGGGAAACAGCCGTGTCCGTCAACTTGTCCAAGGGCCAGGCCATCAGCCTGGAGAAGAAGGACGGGGCCAGCCTGACCGCGGTCCGCATGGGGCTCGGCTGGCAGGCGGCGAAGCGACGTGGCCTGTTCGGCTCCCGTACGCGTGAGATCGACCTGGATGCCTCGGCCGTTCTCTTCGCCGAGAAGCAGCCGGTCGACGTGGTCTTCTTCCGTCATCTGGTGAGCGACGACGGTTCCGTGCGCCACACCGGTGACAACCTGGTGGGCGGCGCGGGCCAGGGCGGGGATGACGAAGCGATCCTGGTGGACCTACAGCGTGTTCCGGTTCACGTCGACCAGATCGTCTTCACCGTGAACTCCTTTACGGGCCAGACCTTCCAGGAGGTGCAGAATGCATTCTGCCGCCTCGTGGACGACGCCAACGGCCAGGAACTCGCCCGCTACACGCTGGCCGGTGGCGGCGAGTACACCGCCCAGATCATGGCCAAGGTGCACCGGACCGGCTCGGGCTGGACGATGACCGCGCTGGGTGTCCCGGCCAATGGCCGCACCTTCCAGGACCTGATGCCGGCGATCCTGCCGCATCTGTAGGACACCCCGCTCATCGGACGGAACACGTTCGACAACACGACGCGGGTGGGGCGGCGGCGATGGCGGCCGAACCGGCAAGGGGTGGGGTAGAGCCACCCGCTGTCCCAACTCCGGCTGGAGATCGGCGTCTCCACCGGGGCCGGCGGCCACCGCCCGCTCCAGCAGGATGCTCGGTGACGAGAACGGCACCGTCCACGGTGTCTCATGGGTGGCCCACCCTGGCCCACCGTTCTACCCGGGGCGATTCAAGGCGTCCCGGCATGCCGCCGTTCAACACCATCCGGCCATCAATCCGGCCAGGCTGCCCGCGGTAGCCCACTGCGTCGAGAACCTCTGTGTCCCCGGCTGACGGGCAGCCTGGCCAGCCCGTCACGGGCGACGGGGTGGGCTGGTCAAGGGAACACCACTCCGTACGGCCCCCTGCTCGATTCCCCTGTGACGTTCGCTGGTGCGACTGGCCCCGTCCCCGCCACCCATTTCGCAGACCCCTGGGTGGTCACGCCTGGATCTAGGAGCCTGCGTTACCGCCGGTCATTGGTCAGATGGTGCGTAAGGTTCTCGCCGAGGCGCAGGGAGCTTGGTCAAGCGTAGGTAAAGTAGCTCTGAGCTGTCTACTTTAAGTAAACTTTGCCTTCTGCTTTACTTTTTCTTGGGGATCGGGGTACTGTCTTTCGTGCGGAGGGGAGTATTCCCTGTCTGCGGCGCACCCGTCAGTACGGACCGGTTCCGGTTCCGGGGCGCCGGCCCTGTATGGGTGGAAGAGACCTCCGGCAGCGACAGCGCTGATCTGTTTGCCGTCACGTAATGCCGGAGGTGCAGTGGAAGTCTCCATGGGCCTGTGGGTCCTGACCATCGCGGGCCTGATCGCCCTGATCGCCGTCGATTTCTTCATCGGTCGTAAGCCCCATGAGGTGTCCGTCAGAGAAGCCGCAACCTGGACCGTCGTCTGGATTGCCCTGGCCGGGCTCTTCGGCTTGGGTCTCCTCGTCTTCGGTGGCGGGCGGCCGGCCGGTGAGTTCTTCGCGGGCTTCATCACCGAGAAGTCATTGAGCGTGGACAATCTGTTCGTCTTCGTTCTGATCATGGCGCGGTTCGCGGTGCCCACCCAGTACCAGCAACGAGTGCTGCTCGTCGGCGTCCTCATCGCCTTGGTCCTGCGGGCCGTCTTCATCGCCGCCGGAGCCGCGATCATCGCCAGTTTCTCCTGGGTGTTTTACCTCTTTGGCGCCTTCTTGATCTGGACCGCGTGGAAGCTCATCGAGGAGGCCCGTGCCGAAGAGGAGAGCGCGGAGTACCAGGAGAACAAGCTGCTGAAGGCTGTCGAGCGCAGGTTCGGTGTGGCCGACCGATACCACGGGACCAGGCTGTGGGTCAGGCAGAACGGCAAGCGGGTCATGACCCCGATGCTGGTCGTGATGCTCGCCATCGGCACCACGGACGTCCTGTTCGCCCTGGACTCCATCCCCGCGATCTTCGGCCTGACCCAGGACCCGTACATCGTCTTCACTGCCAACGCTTTCGCCCTGATGGGCCTGCGGCAGCTGTACTTCCTCATCGGCGGCCTGCTGACGAAGTTGGTGCATCTCTCTTACGGCCTGTCGATCATCCTCGGCTTCATCGGCATCAAGCTGGTGCTGCACGCTTTGCACGAGTCCGGTGTTCATGTCCCCGAGATTGGCATCCCGGTCTCGCTCGGCGTGATCTGTGCGGTTCTGGTCATCACCACGATCACCAGCCTGGTCGCCTCCGGGAGACGGGGCGTCGTCGATGTGGCGCAGGCCGGCAGTGAAGGAACCTCGAAAGATGGAGTCGACGCCTGACCGCGCCGGACGGCCAGAACGCCGCCCCGAAGCGAAGCGAAGTGGGTGAACTGCCCTTCTTGGTTCCCCGCCGGACACTGAACGTGCCAATTCCCGCGCCTTTGCTTCGGCGAGGACACCCGGCCGGCAGGGACGTGGGCGGCACATCCAGCGCGTTCGCCGTCGAACCGACGGACGCCGTCGGTTGGTCGACCCTGGCCCGCACCGACCGTGACGTCGTGGAGGCGCGCGTTCCACCCCGTCATGCGAACCTTGTACGGCTCTGCGACGATCGCCGCATGATCACTCGGCTGCGGTCGCTCGCCCGGTACTGGACGACCCTCGTGCCGGGTCTCGCGGTGATCCTGCTCGTCTTCGCCTGGGGCCGTGATCTGCCTGGGGCCATCGTCGCCCTGGTGGCCACCGTGCTCGCCGGTTCCGTCCTGGCGGCGGTACATCACGCCGAGGTCGTCGCCCACCGCGTGGGCGAGCCCTTCGGCTCCCTGGTGCTCGCCATCTCTGTCACGATCATCGAGGTGGCCCTGATCGTCACCCTCATGGTCGACGGGGGTGACAAGAGTTCCACGCTGGCCCGGGACACGGTTTTCGCCGCAGTGATGATCACCTGCAATGGCATGGTGGGTACCTGTCTGCTCGTCGCTTCCCTTCGGCACGGCACTGCGGTCTTCAACCCCGAGGGTGCCGGAGCTGCCCTGGCCACCGTGGCGACGCTGGCCACACTCAGCTTGGTGCTGCCGACCTTCACCACCAGCAAGCCCGGACCTGAATTCTCCAGCGTTCAGCTGATGTTCGCCGCGTTATCCTCACTGGTCCTGTACGGCCTGTTCGTCGCCACCCAGACGGTGCGCCATCGTGACTACTTTCTGCCGATCACCCGGCAGGGTGAAGTCATCACCGGCGAAGGCCACGTCGAGCCTCCGTCCGCACGTACCGCCTGGACCAGTCTTGGGCTGCTCGGACTGGCCCTGATCGGCGTGGTCGGTCTGGCCAAAACCGTGTCACCCACCATCGAGTCGGGCGTAGAAGCGGCCGGACTGAACCAGGCCGTGGTCGGTGTGATCATCGCCCTGCTGGTTCTGCTCCCCGAGACGATCGCCGCACTGCGCTCCGCCCGTCGGGACCGAGTGCAGACCAGCCTCAACCTCGCGTTCGGCTCGGCGATGGCCAGCATCGGTCTGACCATCCCGGCCGTAGCACTCGCCTCCCTCTGGCTGTCAGGGCCGCTCGTCCTCGGCCTCGGCTCGACCGACATGTTGCTGCTGGCGCTGACCGTGGTGGTCGGCTCCCTGACGGTGGTACCGGGGCGAGCCACCCCAGTGCAGGGCGGTGTCCACCTGGTGCTGTTCGCGGCCTACCTGGAGCTGGCGGTCAACCCGTAGCTCCGCCACCGTGGTCATCCCGCCACCGGGTCCACCGTGGGCACGGAGCGGCCTGGACTCCCGGAGCAGTGCCAAGCACGAGCGACGAACGCAGGCACAGACCGGCCAGGCCAGCGCCCGCTGCCCAGAACGGCACCCGCCCCCCCCGCTGCGCGAACTCGGCCTCGGACAGTACTGCCGTCAGTGCGAGCGTCACACCGATCGCCGCGTACGACGGCAGATAGCCGACCGCCACCGTGGAAGTATCGGTGAGCACCAGTGAGCCGACGCGTATCGGCCGTCGGCCGCGCCGGTCATCGAGGTGCCCGAACACCACCGAACCGAGCGGTCGCACCACGAATTCCACCACGAACTCCACCCCGAACGCCCCGAATGCCGCCGGCGTCCCCGTGGTCGACGAGAACGTCGGGAAGAACAGCGGCCCCGGGACCAGGGCCGCCGCCGTGCCGTAGACGAAGAAGTCGGAGAACTCGATCGCCGTCCCGGCGGGAGCAGTGACTGCGAGCCGCCCCATAGACGGGGTGCTTACGTCGCGTGCATCGTGCATGGCGCGTCCACCGGCCGTGACGATCAAGGGGCACGGGGCGTACGGAGGTGTTCGCTCGGCCAACCGTCCGCTCCGATCACCGTGATAGACCGGGAGCCAGCAGCGGTCGTCGACGCACCGCCCCGAACCGACCGGAGGGAATTGTGTCCCGCACCCTGGCCAACGCCCCGATCTTGATCCTCAACGGACCCAACCTGAACCTGCTCGGACAGCGACAGCCCGAGATCTACGGCAAGGACACCTTGGCCGACGTGGCGGCGCTGTGCGGTGAGGCGGCGGCCGCGCACGGTGGAACGGTGGACTTCCGGCAGTCCAACCACGAGGGCGAACTGGTCGACTGGATCCACGAGGCGCGCCTCGGGCACTGCGGGATCGTCATCAACCCCGCCGCCTACTCACACACGTCGGTTGCGCTTCTGGATGCGCTCAACACCTGCGACGGGATGCCCGTAGTGGAGGTGCACATCTCCAACATCCACCGGCGCGAATCGTTCCGTCACCATTCGTACGTCTCGCTGCGCGCCGACGGAGTGATCGCGGGGTGTGGTGTGCAGGGCTACGTGTTCGGTGTTGAGCGGGTCGCAACCCTGCTGGGAGCGGCGCACACCGAAGCGTAGCGGCTGCAGTCGTACAAGGGCCGGTCCCGCCAGGGCTCGGCGGCTGCACCGTGCGGCTGGCAGGAATCCGGTGTTGGCGCCGTGCCGATGCGCTGGGGCGTCCCCGGCGCGTACCCGGTGCACGGGCGGCACCGGAGAGGTGCCGCAGCGACGGCCCATCCTGAGCGGCGGACCGTCGCTCAGGAGCCGTGATCCCCTCGCGAGGGCATGCTGGCCGGCTGTGCGGGGCGTGCTGCGGGAGGACACCTGGCTCGACCGGGGGACGCATCTCACCTGCCGCGAGGCCGCGGCCGGCATACGGAGAGTGCGCTCCGGGGCTGCGGGCGCTCGTTCACCACCCTCGCGCGCGCCACTCCGGCAGTTGCGGCCGTTCCGCGCCGAGCGTGGTGTCGTGGCCGTGGCCAGGGTAGACCCATGTCTCGTCCGCCAGCACGCCGAAGATCTTTGTCTCCACGTCGTGGATCAACCTGTCGAAGGCCTTGGGATCCCCGTGCGTGTTGCCGACGCCGCCCGGGAAGAGGCAGTCGCCGGTGAAGATGTGCGGATGGCCGTGTGGGTCGTCGTACACCAGCGCGATCGACCCTGGGGTGTGGCCGACCAGATGGCGCGCCGTGAGTTGCACGCGACCGACCCTGATCACGTCGCCGTCGTCGACGAGGACGTCGGTGGGTACGGGGATGCCGGGGGCATCCTCGCGACCGGCGTAAGTACGGGCGCCCGTAGCGGCGACGACGTCGGCGAGTGCCTGCCAGTGGTCGCCGTGCCGATGAGTGGTGACGACGGACGTGATGCCGTCGTCACCGATCATGGTGAGAAGTGTCTCCGCCTCGTTCGCGGCGTCGATCAGGAGCTGCTCGTCGGTGGCCCGGCAGCGCAGCAGATAGGAGTTGTTGTCCATCGGGCCGACCGCGATCTTGGTGATCATCAGGTCTTTGAGCTCGTGCACGTCCGCCGGTCCGCCGACCTTGACCTCTCCGGTGTACGTCATGGCGGTCAGCCTATAGCGGGGAAGGCCCGACGGACGGGCGTCGGGCTACAGCGGAGGCAGCTTCGGCAGTGCGCCATGGTTCGTGGCCAGGCGGGAGCCGTCGCGTCGCCCCGCGAGCCAGCCCAGCAGATCGGCGGCCGCCCCTTCGACCGTGACCGGTCCGCCCTCCGCCCCGCCGCCGGTGGTCCAGGTTCGGCCGTCATGGGTGCGCAGGCCCATCGAGGGCACGTCCTGGTGTCCGGCGAACCGCTCAGCCAGGAAGTCGATCTCCCGCTCCAGGAACTCGGTCGGGAGATCCTCCAGTTCGTACCCGATGCCGAGGTCCACGTGGTGCAGTTCCACCTCGGCCCAGCGCCGGAACGGCAACCGGGACGCGGAGTCGGTGACCCCGTTGCGCAGTTCCACTGATCGCGTCCAGTCCGCGGGCGCGTCCCCTGCCGTCCGGAAGCGGGCCGCGCTCTCGCGCAGATCGGTGAGCTGTGTGCTGCCGGGGCGGGCGGCACCCGCCTCGATGTCGGCGGCCCGTGCCTCGGCGCTCGCGTACATGGGGCGGCCCTCCAGCACGTTCACGAGCGCGTCTGCGTTCCGGGCGAGATGGGCGAGGACATGGCCACGGCTCCAGCCGGGGAGCCGCGACGGCCCGGTGAGTGAAACGTCGTCTAGTTCGGCGACCGCGGTGAGGAGCCGTTCGGTCGCGTCATGTACACATGCCAGGTCATGAGCGTGATCAATCATGGTGCTGACCCTAACTGCGCCACACCTTCGAGTGAAGGAGGTGCATCTCAACCATAAATCGAATACGCGTGCTATATCGTCGTGAGTGGCGTCGGGCATGTTGGATGGCCGGAGGTTGTTATGCAACCGGGCCATCCGACCGGCGTTGTCAGTGGCTCCCCCTACCCTGAAGAAGCACGGGGGCCCCGCCCCTGTCACTTCTCTCAAGAAAGGTGCGGACCGGCGTGGCCGACCGTCTCATCGTCCGTGGCGCGCGCGAGCACAACCTGAAGAATGTCTCGCTCGACCTGCCTCGTGACGCGCTCATCGTCTTCACCGGCCTGTCCGGTTCGGGCAAGTCCTCCCTGGCCTTCGACACCATCTTCGCCGAGGGGCAGCGCCGCTATGTGGAGTCACTCTCCTCGTACGCCCGGCAGTTCCTCGGTCAGATGGACAAGCCGGACGTCGACTTCATCGAGGGCCTGTCCCCGGCGGTCTCCATCGACCAAAAGTCGACTTCACGCAACCCGCGCTCGACGGTCGGCACCATCACCGAGGTCTACGACTACCTGCGGCTGCTTTTCGCGCGCATCGGTAAGCCGCACTGCCCGGAGTGCGGCCGCCCGATCTCGCGCCAGTCGCCGCAGGCCATCGTGGACAAGGTCCTGGAGCTGCCGGAGGGGAGCCGCTTTCAGGTGCTGTCGCCGCTGGTCCGTGAGCGCAAGGGCGAGTTCGTGGACCTCTTCGCTGACCTGCAGACCAAGGGGTACTCGCGCGCACGTGTGGACGGCCGGACCGTCCAACTCTCCGACCCGCCGACGCTGAAGAAGCAGGAGAAGCACACCATCGAGGTGGTCGTGGACCGCCTCACGGTGAAGGGCTCCGCCAAGCGCCGCCTCACTGACTCCGTGGAGACTGCCCTCGGCCTGTCCGGCGGCATGGTCGTGCTCGACTTCGTGGACCTCCCCGAGGACGACCCCGAGCGCGAGCGCATGTACTCGGAGCACCTCTACTGCCCGTACGACGATCTGTCCTTCGAGGAGTTGGAGCCCCGCTCCTTCTCCTTCAACTCGCCCTTCGGCGCCTGCCCCGAGTGCACCGGCATCGGTACGCGCATGGAGGTCGACCCGGAGCTGATCGTCCCGGACCCTGACAAGTCTCTCGACGAGGGAGCCGTCCACCCCTGGTCACACGGACACACCAAGGACTACTTCGGCCGCCTGACCGGGGCCCTCGCCGACGCGTTGGGCTTCCGCACGGACATCCCCTTCGCGGGCCTGCCACTGCGTGCCAGGAAGGCTCTGCTTCACGGCCACAAGACGCAGATCGAGGTGCGCTACCGCAACCGCTACGGCAGGGAGCGTGTCTACACCACGCCCTTCGAGGGCGCGGTGCCCTTCGTGAAGCGTCGCCACAGCGAAGCTGAGAGCGATGCCAGCCGGGAACGCTTCGAGGGCTACATGCGGGAGGTGCCGTGCCCCTCCTGCGAGGGCACCCGCCTGAAGCCGATCGTCCTCGCGGTCACGATCATGGGGAAGTCGATCGCCGAGGTCTCCGCCATGTCGATCAGCGACTGCGCGGACTTCCTGGGCGAACTGAGACTGAACGCCCGTGACAAGAGGATCGCTGAGCGGGTACTCAAGGAGGTCAGCGAGCGGCTGCGCTTCTTGGTGGACGTGGGCCTGGACTATCTCTCGCTCAACCGGGCGGCAGGCACCCTCTCCGGTGGCGAGGCACAGCGCATTCGTCTGGCCACCCAGATCGGCTCCGGCCTCGTAGGTGTCCTGTACGTCTTGGACGAGCCTTCCATCGGCCTGCACCAGCGGGACAACCACCGGTTGATCGAGACCTTGGTCCGGCTGCGCGACATGGGTAACACGCTCATTGTCGTGGAACACGACGAGGACACCATCAAGGTCGCCGACTGGGTCGTGGACATCGGACCCGGCGCCGGTGAGCACGGCGGCAAGGTCGTGCACAGCGGTTCCATGAAGGAACTGCTCGCCAATGCCGAGTCACAGACGGGTGCGTACCTTTCGGGTCGCAAGTCGATCCCGCTTCCGGACGTGCGCCGTCCCGGTGACCCGTCCCGTCGGCTCACCGTGCACGGTGCCCGCGAGAACAACCTGAGAGACATCGACGTCTCCTTCCCGCTGGGCGTGTTCACGGCCGTCACGGGAGTGTCCGGCTCCGGCAAGTCGACGCTGGTCAACGACATCCTGTACACCCATCTGGCCCGCGAGCTGAACGGCGCGCGGAACGTCCCGGGACGGCACACACGTGTGGACGGCGACGATCTGGTCGACAAGGTCGTCCACGTCGACCAGTCGCCGATCGGCCGCACTCCCCGGTCCAACCCGGCGACCTACACCGGTGTCTTCGACCACGTTCGTAAACTGTTCGCCGAGACCACCGAGGCGAAGGTGCGTGGCTACCAGCCGGGCCGCTTCTCGTTCAACGTCAAGGGTGGCCGTTGTGAGAACTGCGCGGGCGACGGCACGATCAAGATCGAGATGAACTTCCTCCCGGACGTCTACGTTCCGTGCGAGGTCTGCCACGGCGCCCGGTACAACCGGGAGACCTT
The DNA here is from genome assembly GCF_000802245.2 of Streptomyces pluripotens. NCBI lineage: Bacteria > Bacillati > Actinomycetota > Actinomycetes > Kitasatosporales > Streptomycetaceae > Streptomyces > Streptomyces pluripotens. The sequence goes on along the minus strand of NZ_CP021080.1, from coordinate 1,508,138 downwards.
GGAGGTCCACTACAAGGGCAAGTCCATCGCCGACGTGCTGAATATGCCGATCGAGGAGGCCACCGACTTCTTCGAGGCTGTCCCGGCCATTTCCCGGCATCTGAGGACGCTGAAGGACGTCGGCCTCGGCTACGTCCGCCTCGGCCAGTCCGCGACGACCCTGTCCGGTGGTGAGGCCCAACGGGTGAAGTTGGCCAGCGAGCTGCAGAAGCGATCTACCGGACGTACGGTCTACGTCCTGGACGAGCCGACGACCGGTCTGCACTTCGAGGACATCAGCAAGCTGCTGACGGTCCTCGGCGGGCTGGTCGACAAGGGCAACACCGTCATCGTCATCGAGCACAACCTCGACGTGATCAAGACCGCGGACTGGATCGTGGACATGGGACCGGAGGGCGGCGCCGGCGGTGGCCTCGTGGTCGCCGAGGGCACGCCCGAGGAGGTCGCCGGGGTCCCGGCCAGCCATACCGGCAAGTTCCTGCGGGAGATCCTCGGTCCGGACCGCGTCAGTGACGCGGAGCCGGTGAAGCCGCTGCGGAGCAGGGCGCCCAGGAAGGCGACCGCAGCCAAGACGGCCGCAGCAGAGCCGGCAGCGAAGAAGGGGGTGACAACCAAAGCCGACAGCACGCCGGCGAAGAAGGCCGTCGCGGCCACCAAGAAGGCGACACCCGCGAAGAAGACGACGCGGGCCCGTAAAGCCTGAGGCGACCGGTTCGGCCGCTTGACCTCCGTGAGGAGATCCAGACTGACACAAGATCAGAAAATCGACGCCCAGCGGGAATTCCTCGCGGGCGCCGGTCTGCCACCAGCAGCTGCCCCAGCCCGGCGGTCCGTCCAGGTCTCTGCGCCGCCGGTCGCACCTTGACAACACAGAGGAGGAGCGGAAACAGGGAAGCGGACCGCCTCACCACTCACCCAGCTCGACCGCGTAGGGCGACTCGGCCCCCGCCCGTGAACAGGTGATCGCCGCCGCGCGTGCCGCGAAGCGCAGCAGTCGCTGCCAGCCCTCGGACCCTAGGGCCATGAGCGCTTCCGGAGACAGGGCGTCCAGCGCGGACAGGCCGTGCAGCAGGGCGGCGTTCACCGTGTCGCCGGCGCCGATGGTATCCACGACGTCGGTCTTCTCAGCCGGCACGGAATGCTCCCCGCCGTCCTGGGTGTATGCGGTCAGACCATCGCCGCCCCGCGTGATCACGACGGCCGACGGTCCCGCGGCGAGCCACTCGCACGGGGTGCCGCCCAGCCAGGCGGCGTCCTCCGCGGAGAGCTTCAGCAGCGTCACTGAGGGCAACCAGTTCCGGAAACGCGTCCGGTAGGCATCTGCGTCCGGGATCAGTCCAGCCCGGACGTTGGGGTCCAGCGCCGTGAACACGCCCTGCCCGGCCGCCGTCCGCATCAGCTCCTCGTACGCACTCGCCCCCGGTTCCAGGACGAGTGAACAGGTGCCGAAGGACACCGCGCGCGTGCCGGTGGGAGGAGAAGCGGGAGCGGTGAACAGCCGGTCGGCGGTGCCGTCGACGTAGAAGGAATAGGCGGCCGAGCCGTCGGCGTCGATGGTGGCCACCGCGAGGGCGGTCGGCTCCGGTCCCCGCTGTACCCCCGACACATCGACCCCGGCCTGCCGCAGTCCGTCGAGTAGGGCCTCGCCGAAGGCGTCGACGGACGTCCGGGAACAGAAAGAGGTGCGGGAGCCGAGTCTGCCGAGGGCTACGGCGGTGTTGTAAGGGCCGCCGCCGAGCACCGGCTTCAGGTCCGCGAGGGCTCCGGGGCCCTGAGGCACCAGGTCGATCAATGCCTCACCGGCAACGACGATCACGAAGTGTTCCCTTCTTCTCTTCTGCACGGTGGACGGCTCCGGCAGGGCGGACGGTGCCGTGGGGGCCGGTGTCATCGGCGCCGTCCGGCTCGGCCGGCGGACCAGCGGACCTGGACGAGCTGGGTATCGCCCCCGGCTGCGGCGGGTGGAGAGTAGAGCCGTGGGGGTCGGGGTGGGCCAGGGCGAAGCCGTCGAGGAGGCGTGAAAGGCGATCCCGTCCGGCACGGACAACTCGTGTCTGCGTGGGGACGATGCTCATCGGGCACCTCCGAGGAGACCTACGCCTGGGGGACGGGGCCGGTATCGGACTGCTGCCGGACAGGGCCTGGAGCTGCGAGTGGCGGACGGTCTGTGCGCGCTGATCCGCAGCATTCATCATTTTGATCTTAAAGTGCGCTCACGTTCGTGTGTAAGCGCGAGCATGACCCATGAGGGATGGGCGTTCAAGCGCCGTTTTCCGCCCGGCGCGATGCGCGGGCGCAGAGCCCTGATGGTGTTGCGCCTGACTCTGCCTGCCTGGCAGACCGTGCTGTCCCCTGGCCTGCTGCGGCCGACCGGGGCTGTCCAGCCGGCGGATACCGGCTGAACTCGTGCATGCCGGTGTGCACGTCCTCGGGTGACCTTGACGTGCTCTTCCGCCCCCGCACGGTGCCCCGCCCCCCGGCCCGGGTATCGTCGCTCCACACACACCTTTTGACCCGTGGAGTTCCAGATGCCCGCCCGCCCGTCCGCGAGCCGTCGTACCGTCCTTCGAGGGGCCGCCGCGGTCCCGGCCGCCGCGCTCGGCCTGGCCGCGTGCTCGGCTCCAGGCGGCTCGGCCTCGGACACCCCGACCGCACCGGTCGACCTCGGTGCCGCGAGTGACGTCTCCAAGGGCGGCGCCAAGCTGTACCGGGACCACAACGTGGTGGTCAGCCGTGAGGCGAACGGCACTCTGAAGGCGTACAGCACCATCTGCACGCATGCGAGGTGCCCGATCAACGAGCTGCAGGGGACGACTTTGATTTGTTCCTGCCACGGCAGCCGGTTCGATGCCATGACGGGCAAGGTGGTCCAGGCGCCGGCCACCGAGCCGTTGCCCGAGCTGCCGGTGAAGGACGAGAACGGCAGGATCGTCGCCGGCCCTTCCGCCTGACCCGGAGCCGCGGGGAGTAGGGGGCTCCCCAGCCGTACGCTGCGCCCCCGGCCAGTTCGCCGGACAGAAGCAGGCAATGTCACACAGCTGGGCCGGACCCCCGGCGGCGCGGGCGACGGGCACTCGGCGTCGATGGGCAAGCGGCGCAGACCGTTCAGTCCCAGTCCCAGGCGATGCCCACGATGCCCGGCCGTATCCGCGGCTCGACCACGTGGACGCAGTGATGCGGACCGGAAACGGACAACTGCTGTCGCCCGCTGCGTGGGGCCGCCGCCGAGTGCTGGGTGAAGCGGTGACAGCGCGCCGGCAGCGTCGCGGCGTCGAAGCGCACCTGGAGGACGTACTGCCCGCCTGGGAAGCCGAAGCGGTGGAGGTATTCGCGGCAGACCCCGGCCGTGCCGTCCTCGATGCCGTACCGAAAGAGGAAGGTGTCGCCGGAGCGCAGCCGGGTATCGAAGAGCAGTTCGGTCGCCAGCACACCGGTGTCCCGGTCCCAGCGGGCACGTCCCGTGCGGCAGTTCTCCAGGGCACGCACCTGCATGTCACAGGGGCTGCAACCGGGGTCGCCGTGGTGCACCGCGACGAAGCGGTCGACGCCGTCACGGTGGGCCTGCACGATGTGGTGGGCCTCGCGTCCCGCCAACTCGCGCCGGGCGCCGATCCGGATGCGTTCGTGGTGGCCCAGAGTGTGCAGGCCGCCGTCGCGGGACAGCCCGAGGTCGGCGCGGAGCCGCTCCAGGACGTCCGAGGCCTTGATCAGAGAGCGGTACGAGCGGCCCGACGGACGTCCGATCGCTGCGCGCTCGTCGGACTCGGCGAGCAGCCGTATCAGTGATTCGTCCGGCAGCTGGAGGATCTCCTCCAGCGCCCGTACGGCCCGCAGCGACTCCGGCCGCTGCGGGCGGCGCGCGCCCTGCTGCCAGTAACTCAGGCTGGTCACACCGACCTTGACCCCGTGCCGCGACAGATGGTGCTGGACGCGCTGGAGCGGCAGCCCGCGTGCGGCGATCGCGGCCCGCAGCGCCGCATGGAAGGGGCCGCCCCGCAGGGCGGTGTCCAGTTCCGCGGGGGGAACGTCCGCGTGTTCTGTGGCATGCCGCATGCTCGGGGCCTTTCTGTGAGGTCTCGCTACGGCTGGTCAGATCGTCTGCGCGGATGTGCGGGTCCACCCCCGTGAGCGCCACGGACGCCCGTGACGGCGCACGCCGCGCTGGTGCGCGTGCGTGACGGCCCGAGTTCCCGTGCATTGAAGCGTGTCGACCAGACCCCGACAACACCTCGGACTCGGCCGTCGTGCGGCCCTGGCCGGACCGCGCCCTCCCAGGGCTGTCCGACCACGGCGACGCGGGCCCCTGAGCCGCACCGGAGGGACTGCACCGAAGGAGGGATGCCGCCCGGCCGAGGCCGGGCATGGCCGGAAGGCATCCGTCCGGCGCACCGAGGTGTCGTGGGAAGGCGGTCGGGGAGGCCGGTGCCCCTCAGGGGTCCGGACGGGGCACCGGACAGGCACAGGCGTTGTCCACAGGCCCGACGTGGTGTCGGCGCTCGCCAGTAGGGTGTGAGACATGGCCGACCCCTCCAGCTACCGCCCCAGGCCGGGAGACATCCCGGACTCTCCCGGGGTGTACAGGTTCCGTGACGAGCACCGTCGGGTGATCTACGTCGGGAAGGCGAAGAGCCTGCGCCAGCGCCTGGCGAACTACTTCCAGGACCTGGCGAACCTGCATCCGCGGACGAGGACGATGGTGACCACCGCAGCGTCCGTGGAATGGACGGTGGTGTCCACGGAGGTCGAGGCGCTGCAGCTGGAGTACTCCTGGATCAAGGAGTACGACCCCCGGTTCAACGTCAAGTACCGCGACGACAAGAGCTACCCCTACCTCGCGGTGACGATGAGTGAGGAGTTTCCGCGTGTGCAGGTGATGCGCGGTCACAAGAAGAAGGGCGTCCGGTACTTCGGGCCCTACGCCCACGCGTGGGCGATCCGGGATACCGTCGACCTGTTGCTGCGCGTTTTCCCGGTGCGTACCTGCTCGGCCGGCGTGTTCAAGAACGCCGCCCGCACGGGGCGCCCCTGTCTGCTCGGCTACATCGGCAAATGCTCCGCCCCCTGCGTCGCGCGGATCAGTCCCGAGGAGCACAAGGAACTGGCCGAACAATTCTGTGACTTCATGGCCGGCAGCACCGGCACCCACCTTCGCCGTCTGGAGAAGCGGATGGCGGAGGCGGCCGAGGAACTGGAGTACGAGCGGGCCGCGCGTCTGCGCGATGACATCGAGGCCTTGAAGAAGGCCATGGAGAAGAACGCGGTCGTGCTCGCCGACGCGACCGACGCGGACCTCATCGCCGTCGCCGAGGACGAGCTGGAGGCGGCCGTGCAGATCTTCCACGTCCGCGGTGGCCGGGTGCGCGGCCAGCGCGGCTGGGTGACCGACAAAGTGGAGGAGGTCACCACCAGTGCCCTGGTGGAACACGCCCTGCAGCAGTTGTACGGCGAGGAGACCGGGGACGCGGTTCCCAAGGAAGTCCTGGTCCCGGCGCTGCCCGAGCCGGTCGGGCCGGTCCAGGAGTGGCTGACCGGCCGTCGTGAGGCGAATGTATCTCTGCGTGTCCCGCAACGCGGCGACAAGAGAGCACTCATGGAGACCGTGCAGCGCAACGCCCAGCAAGCCCTTGCCCTGCACAAGACCAAGCGGGCCTCCGACCTGACCACGCGCTCACGCGCGCTGGAGGAGATCGCCGAGGCCCTCGACCTGGACAGCGCCCCGCTGCGGATCGAGTGTTACGACATCTCGCACCTTCAGGGCGACGATGTGGTCGCCTCCATGGTCGTCTTCGAGGACGGCCTGCAGCGCAAGAGCGAGTACCGCCGCTTCCAGATCAAGGGCCGTGCCGGAGACACGCGACTCTGGCACGGTGAAGGCCAGGACGACGTCCGCTCCATGCACGAGGTGATCACCCGGCGCTTCAGACGCTACCTCGCCGAGAAGGAGAAGACGGGGGAGTGGACCGGGGAGGCCGAGGGGGCTGACGCGCGGGACGCGTCCACCGACGGCGACACCGCCCTCACCGGTACGGACCCGGCCACCGGCTTCCTCAAGGACGACGACGGGCGCCCCAAGAAGTTCGCCTACCCGCCTCAGCTCGTGGTCGTTGACGGTGGCCAGCCGCAGGTCGCAGCGGCCCGGCGTGCCCTGGACGAGCTCGGTATCGACGACATCGCCGTCTGCGGTCTCGCCAAGCGCCTGGAGGAGGTCTGGGTACCCGGCGAGGACGATCCGGTGGTCCTGCCCCGTACCAGCGAGGGTCTCTACCTGCTCCAGCGCGTCCGTGACGAGGCCCACCGCTTCGCGATCACCTACCAGCGCACCAGGCGTGCCAAGCGCTTCCGGGCCGGCCCCCTGGACGACGTCCCCGGTCTCGGGGAGACCCGCAGACAGGCCCTCATCAAGCATTTCGGTTCGTTGAAGAAGCTGAGGTCCGCCACAATCGAACAGATCCAGGAAGTGCCCGGGATAGGTCGGAAGACGGCCGAGACCATCGCCGTGGCCCTCGCCCGGTCGGCTCCGTCCGGGCCCGCCGTGAACACGGCGACTGGAGAGATCATTGAGGACGGGGAACCCGACACGACGGCGGGTCCCCCGGGGGAGCCCGCAACCGCGGGCCTCACGGACGAACGACGGGGGCAGGAGAGATGACCGAGCACGATGCACAGCCCACAACGCGGCGAGATCAGCCGTACCACACGGGTGACGACGCCGTCCGGCACAACGCCGGCCAGGAGACCGGCCTGGACACGGCCCAGGACAACGGAGCACAGGTGAGTACGGGCAGCGACACGGCCAAGGCCCCCGAAGCGGCCATCCCCGAGCTGGTGATCATCTCCGGAATGTCCGGAGCCGGTCGGTCGACGGCCGCGAAGTGCTTGGAAGACCTCGGCTGGTTCGTCGTGGACAACCTTCCGCCCGCTCTCATCCCCACCATGGTGGAACTCGGCGCCCGCTCCCAGGGCAACGTGGCGCGGATCGCGGTCGTCGTGGACGTACGTGGCCGGCGCTTCTTCGACAATCTGCGTGAATCGCTCGCCGACCTGGACACCCGGGATGTCACCCGGCGGATCGTCTTCCTGGAGTCCTCCGACGAGGCCCTGGTCCGCCGCTTCGAGTCGGTCCGGCGCCCACACCCCCTGCAGGGAGACGGCCGCATCGTCGACGGCATCGCCGCAGAGCGGGAGCTGCTGCGCGAGCTTCGCGGGGACGCCGACCTGGTGATCGACACCTCCAGCCTCAACGTGCACGAGCTGCGCGCCAAGATGGACGCCCAGTTCGCGGGTGAGGAGGAGCCTGAGCTGCGGGCCACCGTCATGTCCTTCGGCTTCAAATACGGTCTCCCGGTCGATGCCGACCTGGTCGCGGACATGCGGTTCCTGCCCAATCCGCACTGGGTCCCGGAGCTGCGTCCGTACACCGGCCTCAACGACGAGGTCGCCGCCTACGTCTTCAACCAGCCCGGTGCCAAGGAGTTCCTCGACCGGTACGCCGAACTGCTGCGACTGATCGCGGCCGGCTACCGGCGCGAGGGCAAGCGCTATGTGACCATCGCCATCGGCTGCACAGGCGGAAAGCACCGCTCGGTCGCGATGTCGGAGAAACTCGCCGCGCGTCTTGCGGCCGAGGGCGTGGAGACGGTGATCGTGCACCGGGACATGGGACGAGAATGACAGAACGTACACCGCGGTTGAGCCGGCTGCGCAGGATGGTGCCGGAAGGGCGTGCCGGCCGCGCCGCGGCCGAAGTCCGGTCGGGCCGGCCCATCGAGGGCCGCGGGGCCCGGGCTCGCCGTCGCGGAGCCCAGCCCAAGGTGGTCGCGCTCGGCGGGGGCATGGGGCTGTCCGCCTCGCTCGCTGCGCTGCGCCGGATCACCGGCGACCTCACCGCCGTCGTCACCGTGGCCGACGACGGCGGTTCGAGCGGTCGTCTCCGCGACGAGTTGGGTGTGCTGCCACCCGGTGACCTGCGCAAGGCGCTGGCCGCACTGTGCGGTGACGACGACTGGGGGCAGACCTGGGCCCGGGTCATCCAGCACCGCTTCCACTCAAGAGGCGATCTGCACGACCATGCAGTCGGCAATCTGCTGATCGTGGCCCTGTGGGAGCAGCTGGGTGATCACGTCCAGGCTCTGGACCTGGTCGGCAAGCTGCTCGGTGCGCACGGACGCGTGCTGCCCATGTCCGCCGTGCCCCTGGAGCTGCAGGCCCTGGTCAGGGGACATGATCCGGAGCGCCCGGACGACGTGGACACGGTGCGTGGCCAGGCGACCGTGGCACTCACGCCCGGCGAGGTGCAGTCGGTGCACCTCGTGCCGCCCGATCCGCCCGCCGTCCCGGAGGCCGTGGCGGCGGTGCTGGACGCGGACTGGGTCGTGCTCGGGCCAGGGTCCTGGTTCTCCTCGGTGATCCCGCACCTGCTCGTCCCCGAGTTGCTGGACGCCCTCACCGAGACCAAAGGGCGTAAGGTCCTCTCCCTGAACCTCGCGCCGCAGCCGGGAGAAACCGAGGGCTTCTCCCCGCAGCGTCATTTGGAGGTTTTGGGGCGACACGCCCCTAAACTCGCCCTGGACGTGGTGCTGGCCGACGAGGCCGCCGTGCCCGATCGCGACTCGCTCACCGAGGCCGCCAAGCGGCTGGGAGCCGCGGTGGAGCTGGCGTCGGTGGCCCGGGCCGACGGTAGCCCCCGGCACGACCCGGAGCTGTTGGCCGCCGCGTACGACCGTATTTTTCGGATGCATGGAAGGATCGGCCCATGGCGATGACGGCAGCGGTGAAGGATGAGATCTCCCGGCTCCCCGTCACCCGGACCTGCTGCAGGAAGGCGGAGGTTTCCGCCATTCTGCGGTTCGCCGGCGGCCTCCACCTGGTGAGCGGGCGCATCGTGATCGAGGCGGAGCTGGACACGGCGATGGCTGCCCGCCGTCTCAAGCGGGACATCCTGGAGATCTTCGGCCACAGCTCCGAACTGATCGTCATGGCGCCCGGCGGGCTGCGGCGTGGCTCGCGCTACGTCGTGCGGGTCGTCGCGGGCGGTGACCAGTTGGCCCGCCAGACGGGGCTGGTGGACGGCCGGGGTCGCCCGATCCGTGGCCTGCCCCCACAGGTGGTCTCCGGGGCCACCTGCGACGCCGAGGCGGCCTGGCGCGGAGCCTTCCTGGCGCACGGCTCACTGACCGAGCCCGGCCGGTCCTCCTCCCTGGAGGTGACCTGCCCGGGGCCGGAGGCCGCGCTGGCGCTGGTCGGTGCTGCCCGTCGGTTGTCGATCGCCGCGAAGGCCCGTGAGGTGCGGAGTGTGGACCGGGTGGTCGTCCGGGACGGTGACGCGATCGGTGCGCTGCTGACCCGGCTCGGTGCTCACGAGTCCGTGCTGGCCTGGGAGGAGCGCCGGATGCGCCGCGAGGTGCGGGCCACAGCCAACCGCCTCGCCAACTTCGACGATGCCAATTTGCGCCGCTCGGCCCGCGCAGCCGTGGCCGCCGGTGCCCGGGTACAGCGAGCCTTGGAGATCCTCGGTGACGAGGTGCCCGAGCACCTGGCCGCTGCAGGGCGCCTGAGGATGGAGCACAAGCAGGCCTCCCTGGAGGAGCTGGGCGCGCTCGCCGACCCGCCGCTGACGAAGGACGCGGTCGCGGGCAGGATCCGCCGGCTGCTGGCGATGGCCGACAAGCGTGCCGCCGACCTGGGTATCCCGGGCACGGAGGCCAACCTCTCCGATGAGTTGGCGGAGAACCTGGCCGGCTGACGTCTTGCCGCCGATGTGCCGGTGCCGAAGCCTGCCGAGGCTGTCGGCCCCGGAGCTCCCGCACCCGGGCTGAGCCTCACTCGCATGCTCGCTGGGTTTTCGCCTGCGTGTCCATCAGGCGCTCTCTGGGTGCGACCCAGGCATGGCATGACCCCGGCAACCTGCTCGTGAGGCCTGTGGGACCGCCTGGCGGCACCGCGCTGCTCGGCTTCGGCCTGGAACAGGTCCCCTCGGTGGTCGATCGGGCGGCCATCCGAGGGGGTGTTCGCCCAGCTCGACAGGTGAGCGGAACCCCCTCTCAACAGTGCGCAGGACGGGCACTCGACAGGTGAGCTGACCCGCTCACGAACGAGTGACAACGGCGTCAGCAACGGGCGACATATCCCCATAAAGCGGGGTGATCCGCTTGGTGATCCCGGGTGGTCCGTACCCCTACTGCCGGGTACGGACGGCCTGCCCGTGTATGGGCCACTCGATGTCACCTCGGGGCTCCCAGAGAGGTAGGGTCGGGGGTGGTCGGGGACATCCCAAACAGAGCTCGCCGGCACCGCATGGCCGGCGTACCAACGAGGAGATCGGTTCGTGACGATCCGCGTAGGCATCAACGGCTTCGGCCGCATCGGTCGTAACTACTTCCGCGCGCTGCTGGAGCAGGGTGCAGATATCGAGGTTGTGGCTGTCAACGACCTGGGTGACACCGCTACTACGGCTCACCTGCTCAAGTACGACACGATCCTGGGCCGCCTCAAGCAGGAGGTCTCCCACACCGCCGACACCATCACCGTCGACGGTCACACCATCAAGGTGCTCTCGGAGCGCAACCCGGCCGACATCCCCTGGGGTGAGCTGGGCGTCGACATCGTCATCGAGTCGACCGGCATCTTCACCAAGCGTGAGGACGCCGCCAAGCACCTCGCCGGCGGCGCCAAGAAGGTCCTCATCTCGGCTCCGGCCAAGGACGAGGACATCACCGTCGTGATGGGTGTCAACCAGGAGAAGTACGACCCGGCGCAGCACCACGTCATCTCCAACGCCTCCTGCACCACCAACTGCGTGGCGCCGATGGCGAAGGTGCTCGACGAGAGCTTCGGCATCGTCAAGGGTTTGATGACCACGGTGCACGCGTACACGAACGACCAGCGCATCCTTGACTTCCCGCACAAGGACCTGCGCCGCGCACGCGCCGCCGCCGAGAACATCATCCCGACCACCACCGGTGCCGCGAAGGCCACCGCCCTGGTCCTGCCCCAGCTCAAGGGCAAGCTGGACGGTATCGCCATGCGCGTCCCCGTGCCGACCGGCTCGGTCACCGACCTGGTCGTTGAACTCTCCCGTGAGGTCACCAGGGAAGAGGTCAACGCCGCCTTCCAGAAGGCCGCCGAGGGTGAGCTGAAGGGCCTCCTCGACTACACCGAGGACCCGATCGTCTCCTCCGACATCGTCAACGCCCCGGTGTCCTGCACCTTCGACTCCTCCCTGACCATGGTCCAGGAGGGCAAGAACGTGAAGGTCATCGGTTGGTACGACAACGAGTGGGGTTACTCCAACCGTCTGGTCGACCTGACGGTCTTCGTCGGCAACCAGCTCTGATCGCCGCAAGCCGGACCTCGAAGTGAGAGCAGGGCTCGGGCAGCGCACCGTCGCGCTGTCCGGGCCCTGTCTCGCTTACGGATCACGCCCTCATACGATCAGGGCATCAAGAGCCCTCCTCAGGAGTCCACTCAATGAAGACGATCGACGAACTTCTCGCCGACGGCGTGAGCGGAAAGCGGGTCTTCGTCCGCGCCGATCTCAACGTGCCGCTGGCCGATGGGTCCATCACCGACGACGGCCGCATCCGCGCGGTGCTGCCCACTGTGAAGGCCCTCGCGGACGCGGGTGCCAAGGTGCTCGTGGCCTCGCACCTGGGCCGCCCCAAGGGTGCTCCGGACCCCGCCTTCTCGCTGCTGCCCGCCGCCGAGCGACTCGGTGAACTCCTCGGCGCCCCGGTCGCCTTCGCCGAGGACACCGTGGGCCCGGCCGCCCACGCCGCCGTGGACGGCCTGCAGCCGGGCCAGGTCGCGGTCATCGAGAACCTGCGCTTCAACCCCGGCGAGACCGCCAAGGACGACACCGAGAGGGGCGAGTTCGCCGACCGGCTCGCCGCCCTCGCCGACGTCTACGTCGGTGACGGCTTCGGTGCCGTGCACCGCAAGCATGCCTCGGTCTACGACCTCCCGGCCCGCCTGCCCCGCTACGCCGGGTACCTCATCGCCACCGAGGTCGGCGTCCTGAAGAAGCTCACCGAGGACGTCAAGCGCCCCTACGTCGTCGCGCTTGGCGGTGCCAAGGTCTCCGACAAGCTCGCCGTCATCGATCAGCTGCTTGGCAAGGCCGACCGTTTGCTCATCGGCGGTGGCATGGCCTACACCTTCCTCAAGGCCAAGGGCTACGAGGTCGGCACCTCCCTCCTGCAGGAGGACCAGGTCCCGGCCGTCGCCGAGTACCTGGAGCGCGCCGAGAAGCAGGGCGTGGAGCTGCTGCTTCCCGTCGACGTCCTGGCCGCCGAGGAGTTCCCGGACCTGAAGGCCAAGACGCCCGCCCGGTTCGAGGTGGTCGACGCCGACAAGATCCCCGCCGACCGGGAGGGCCTGGACATCGGCCCGAAGACCCGGGAGCTGTACGCTTCGAAGCTCACCGACGCCGAGACCGTCTTCTGGAACGGCCCGATGGGCGTCTTCGAGCACCCCGACTACGCCGGGGGCACCCGGGCTGTCGCCCAGGCCCTGGTCGACTCGACCGGTTTCACCGTCGTCGGTGGCGGTGACTCCGCCGCGGCCGTGCGCACGCTCGGCTTCGACGAGAACGCATTCGGCCACATTTCGACCGGTGGCGGCGCCTCCCTCGAATACCTTGAGGGCAAGACGCTCCCCGGCCTCGCCGCACTGGAGGACTGACCAAGCATGAGTACGCGCACGCCGCTGATGGCGGGCAACTGGAAGATGAACCTCAACCACCTTGAGGCCATCGCTCACGTCCAGAAACTCGCCTTCGCCTTGACCGACAAGGACTACGAGGCCGTCGAGGTCGCCGTCCTGCCGCCCTTTACCGACCTGCGGTCCGTGCAGACCCTGGTCGAGGGCGACAAGCTCAGGATCAAGTACGGCGCCCAGGACATCTCGCAGCACGACTCCGGCGCCTACACCGGTGAGATCTCCGGCTCGATGCTGGCCAAGCTCAAGTGCACATTCGTGACCATCGGCCACTCCGAGCGCCGCCAGTACCACAATGAGACTGATGAGCTGGTGAACGCCAAGGTCAAAGCCGCTTACAAGCACGGCCTGACCCCGATCCTGTGCGTCGGCGAGGAGCTGGAGGTCCGCGAGGCCGGCAACCACGTGGCTCACACCCTCGCCCAGGTCGAGGGAGGCCTGAAGGGCCTGCCGGCCGAGCAGGCCGAGACCGTCGTGATCGCCTACGAGCCCGTGTGGGCCATCGGCACCGGCAAGGTCTGCGGCGCCGAGGACGCCCAGGAGGTCTGCGCCGCCATCCGCGTCAAGATCGCCGAGCTGTACACGCAGGACGTGGCCGACCAGGTCCGCATCCAGTACGGCGGCTCCGTGAAGTCGGGGAACGTCGCCGAGATCATGGCCCAGGCCGACATCGACGGCGCCCTGGTCGGTGGTGCCTCCCTGGACGCCGACGAGTTCGTCAAGATCGTGCGCTTCCGCGATCAGTGAGTAGGGCTGTGAGTAGGCGGTAACGGCGTTTCGTCGTACCCTTGCGGGGGCCGGAGGCTCGGAAAGTGACCGGTAGGCTCACCAGAGAGCTTCGGCCCCCGTCGTCCATTTGAATCCGAGGAAGTTGGTCCAGCCGTGGTTTTGGGGTTCTCGATCGCCCTGATCGTCTTCAGCCTGCTGCTGATGCTGCTGGTGCTGATGCACAAGGGGAAGGGCGGCGGTCTCTCCGACATGTTCGGTGGCGGCATGCAGTCCTCCGTCGGCGGCTCCTCGGTCGCCGAGCGCAACCTTGACCGGATCACCATCGTGATCGGTCTGCTGTGGTTCGCGTGCATCATCGTCCTCGGCATCCTGATGAAGACGAACAACTGACGGCGAAGACGAACGGCTGGCGGCGAGTCGCACGCACACCGAGCACATCACACATATTCCGCACGTAACGCCCCATGTTCGGCATGCGCTCCCGAGCGCGGCCTATCATGGGGCTTGCGTCTGGATATGGGGGCTGTAACTCCAATCACTAGACGCGCGTTGGGCCTTACGTAGACTGAGGCGCTCGCAGTGAAGCGGAACGCCGAATCGCTTCGCGGCACCATCACGCAGGGAGTTACGACCGTGGCAAGTGGCAACGCGATCCGAGGTAGCCGGGTCGGGGCGGGGCCGATGGGCGAGGCCGAGCGCGGTGAGTCCGCGCCGCGTCTGCGCATCTCCTTCTGGTGCTCCAACGGGCATGAGACCCAGCCGAGTTTCGCCAGCGACGCACAGGTACCCGAGACCTGGGACTGTCCGCGGTGCGGCTTCCCGGCCGGCCAGGACCGGGACAACCCGCCGGACCCACCGCGGACCGAGCCCTATAAGACGCACCTGGCGTATGTGCGGGAGCGGCGCAGCGACGCGGACGGCGAGGCGATCCTCGCCGAGGCGCTCGCCAAACTGCGGGGCGAGATCTAGGAGTTGAGACCGGTCGGGTGCCTGTGGGTTCCCGGCCGGAGTTGTCTGTGCCACCCTGGCGCCGACCGATCGTCAGTGGTGCCCTCCGCGTTTTCGTGCAGGCGCGAACCGCGAGGCGGGAGTCCTGACCGCGGCGGGAACGAGGGAGAGCGACGAGTCCGCACGGCGCGGAGGCCCCGGGCGGTTGTGGAGAGCCGTGGTGCCCTCCGGCTCCGGCGGGGCACCGGGCGGTGGGGGCCCTGATCCCCGCCCTCGCCCCTTCGGGCGCACGGGCGTGCCGTGGAAGGTCGACACAATCCCCTGACGCAGCAGCATGTGCTCCCGCCGACACGCCCGATCGGATCACTCCGCCTTCCGTACCCTGGCCGTCGTGGGCCTCGCTGGGTGCCCTGCTCGGCTGTGGCGGGGCCACGGCCCGAGCCTGAACGAGCCGGCTCCCTTCACGGTTGCTTGCCTCGTCCTGTCCGTCACCTCGCTGATACCGAACCGCAGAGCGGACGTACCCGTTGTTACACCGGATGACGCGCCACGACCACTCGCGCCCCACGGTGATCAATTAGGTTGGAACAGCTGGGACAGGGACGAAAGAAGGCTGAAGTCGGAAATGAACGCAGACGGCCGTACCAGGCTCAACCAGATGCCCGAATGGACCGCTCTCGCCAAGCACCGGGAGGAACTGGCCGACACCCATCTGAAGGACCTGTTCGCCGCCGATCAGCGGCGGGGCATCGGATACGTGCTCCAGGTCGGGGATCTCTACATCGACTACTCCAAGCACCTGGTCACCGACGAGACGCTGCGGCTGCTGCGCGAGCTGGCCGCGGCGACGGACGTGTTCGCGCTGCGGGACGCGATGTTCCGCGGCGAGAAGATCAACATCACCGAGAACCGGGCCGTGCTGCACACCGCGCTGCGCGCTCCCCGCGACGCGGTGATCGAGGTCGACGGAGAGAACGTCGTCCCGAAGGTGCACGCCGTGCTGGACAAGATGGCCGGCTTCGCCGAACAGGTCCGTTCCGGCGCCTGGACCGGTCACACCGGCAAGCGCATCAAGAACGTGATCAACATCGGCATCGGCGGCTCGGACCTGGGGCCCGCGATGGCGTACGAGGCACTGCGCAGCTTCACCGACCGCACCTTGACCGTCCGTTTCGTGTCGAACGTGGACGGTGCCGACCTGCACGAGGCCACCCGCGACCTGGACCCGGCCGAGACTCTGTTCATCATCGCCTCCAAGACGTTCACCACGATCGAGACGATCACCAACGCGACCTCCGCGCGGACGTGGCTGTTGGACGCGCTCGGTGACGCGTCCGCGGTGGCCAAGCACTTCGTCGCGCTGTCCACCAACGCCGAGAAGGTGGCCGGTTTCGGCATCGACACGGCCAACATGTTCGAGTTCTGGGACTGGGTGGGCGGTCGGTACTCGTACGACTCCGCGATCGGCCTCTCCCTGATGATCGCCATCGGCCCGGACCGGTTCCGGGAGATGCTCGACGGCTTCCGCCTGATCGACGACCACTTCCGCACCGCCCCCGCCGAGGCCAACGCCCCGCTGCTGATGGGCTTGCTCGGCATCTGGTACGACAACTTCCACGACGCCCAGTCGCACGCTGTCCTGCCGTACAGCCACTACCTGTCCAGGTTCACCGCGTACCTGCAGCAACTGGAGATGGAGTCCAACGGCAAGCACGTGGCCCGTGACGGCAGGCAAGTCGAGTGGCAGACCGGTCCGGTCGTCTGGGGCACCCCGGGAACCAACGGGCAGCACGCCTACTACCAGTTGATCCACCAGGGCACCAAGCTGATCCCGGCGGACTTCATCGGCTTCGCCGAGCCGGTCGCCGAACTGAGCGGGGAGGTCAGGGCCCAGCACGACCTGCTGATGGCCAACTTCTTCGCCCAGACCCAGGCCCTCGCCTTCGGCAAGACCGCCGACGAGGTCCGCGCCGAGGGCGTGCCGGACGAACTGGTCCCCCACAAGACCTTCCAGGGCAACCGGCCGACGACGACCATCCTGGCCCGGGCACTCACCCCGTCCGTGCTCGGCCAGCTGGTGGCTCTCTACGAGCACAAGGTGTTCGTGCAGGGTGCCGTCTGGAACATCGACTCCTTCGACCAGTGGGGTGTGGAGCTCGGCAAGGTCCTCGCCAAGCGCGTGGAGCCGGCCCTCACCGAGGGGGCCGAGGTGCCCGGCCTGGACGCGTCGACCGAGGCCCTGGTCTCCAGGTACCGGCAGCTGCGCGGCCGGGACTGATCGGCTGCCCACGGCTCGGGTCCGTGGGCCGCGGCTCAGGCCACCGCGCTCAGCGTGTCCGCGAGGCGTCTGCGGGTCGCGCGGGCCGCGGGTAGTGCGGCCAGCGCCGCCGCTCCCAGCACGGCCGCGGCGCTCAGCAGGAGCAGCAGGCCGGGGGAGGGGGACTGGGCGATGCCCGCGCCGATGCCGCCGGAGCTGCCCTGGGCGTCGATCAGCCGACGGGCCAGCGGCAGCCCCAGCGCCGTACCAGCGACGACTGCGACCAGAGTGGTGCAGCCCGTCGCCGTGACGGTGATCGCGGTGATCTGCCGCGGCGACATGCCGATTGCCCTGAGGGCGAGCAAGTCCCGCTCGCCCTCACGGACACTCGCGCCGATCGCGGTGAGCAACTCGACCAGTCCGATGAGGGCCAGGACGGCGATCAGCCCAGCGACGACCGCACGCAGCGGCGACAGGCCGTCGGCAGGGTTGGTCAAGGGATGCACGTCCAGGTGGCCCGCGCCGGCCGCGGCGAGTGCGGCGGCCACGAGCTGCGGGTCGGCACCGGGGCGCAGCCGCAGCTCGTAGAAGGCCGCGGACAGTCCGGGATCGTTCTCCCGCAGGGTGTCCAGCGAGGTCGTCGCGACCCGGCCGGCGTTCCGCGGTTCGATGCTGCGGCCCACGATGTGCAAGATCTGTGGGCGGTCGCCCACCGTCATCCGCACCCAGTCGCCGACCCGCGCGTGCAGCAGGTCCAGCAGGCCCTGGCCGGCCACCGCTTCGTCCGGTCCGCGCGCCGCGTGGCCCTCGGCGAGGGTGTACGGGTAGGGCTCTGCGCGGGTGCCGATGCCGCGCAGGGCGATCGTCCCAGTCTGTCCGGGGACCAGCGCGGCTTCCTCGACTCCCGGGTAGGCGGCGGCGACCCGGGAGTCACGCATCAGCAGGGCCTGTACGTCCGTCGGGCGCAGGGCACCGTCCGAACGGACCGTGAGTGCCGTCGGCAGGCCCATCTGCCCGGGGCTGCTGTGGAACCGGTCGATGGTGGTCCAGGCGCTGAGCGCCACCACGATCAGCAGCAGTGGCAGCGTCAGCCGGGCCACGGTGGCCAGCGACCGGCCGCGTCCGGTGAACACCTTGTGACAGCCGAGGACCAGTGCGGCCGGCCACCGCAGCCCCAGCGCCCGCCGGGCCGGTCCGGTGAGCCGTCCGCCCGCCGGAGCCGCGGGGCGCGGTACCGGAACCGGCGGTACCCGCCCCGCCCGCCAGGCCGCGAGCCCCGTGGTCAGCCCGATGAACAGCACCGCGCCGACGGGCACCGCGAGCACCGCCAGGGCATGCCCGGGGAGCCCCTGCCACACGCCCACGGCATCCCCGAGCCGCCCGGGGATCCGGCTGCCCAGGGCCTCGGTGAGCGCCGCGGCGGCCACGGACCCGAGGAGGGCGTACGCGAGGTGCTGGAGCAGGAAGACCCGGACGACCTGGCCGGGTGTGAAGCCGATCGCCTTCAGGATCGAGAGGTCCCGCAGATGCCCGCGGATGCGGGTCGCGATCGCCCCGTGCACCGCAAACCCGGCGGCGACCAGGGCGCCCAGACCGAACAGACCGAGCACCTGGCCCAGCAGCCGGTTGTCCCCCTGCGCCGCGGAGCGCGCCTGCCGCCAGGTGGAGACCTCACCGACCGCGCCCGAGCCCAGCGCGGTGACGGCCCGCTGCACGATGTAGTCCGTGTCGGCCGGGTCGCCCAGTCGCAGCCCGATCACCTGGCCGGCGGGAGCGCGCACCGCGGCCGGCAGCGCCCAGACGAGGCCGGGCCGCTCGCCCGGGCTGTAGTGGGGTTCGGCGCTGTCCGCGATGCCTTCCACGGTGAGGGTACGGGTCGTGCCGGGCAGCGTCAGGGTGTCTCCGGGCTCGGCCAGCAGCGCCCGGGCCAGGCTGCTCTCCAGCACCACACCGTTCGGCTCGGCCGCATCCAGCCAGTGTCCCGTGGTGAGCAGCGGACGGCTGACGGAGGGCAGGCGCGGGGTGCCGCGCAGTTCCACGGAGACACGGGTGCCGCGGGAGGCGACGGTGGCCGACTCGGTGCGGTAGGGGCCGGCGACCGACTCGACGCCGTCCAGCCGGGCCAGCGCCCGGGCATCGGCGGAGAGCGAGGTGTGGATCCACACATGCGCCCCCCGGGCCTGGGTGAAGACCCGCTGCCAGGGGTTGGTGGCGTAGCCGAACAGCGCGGTGGCCAGCAGCAGGGAGGCGACGATCCCAGCGGTGGCCAGCACGAGGAACAGTGCTTCACCGCGATGCGTGCGCAGATCGGAGTGCGCCCAGCGCAGGGTCGCCCGCACGCGCCTCAGCTCCTCGCCCCGTGACGTACCGTGAGACGCTCCATCAGTCCCTCAGCTCCAGCACACCGGAGGTACCGCTGCGTTTGGACGGCGTGCCGTCCAGGGCCGCGTCGTCGGCTATGCGACCGTCGAAGAAGCTGATCACCCGGTCCGCGGCGCTCGCCAGCCGGGCGTCGTGGGTCACCAGCACGATGGTCTGACCACGGTCGTGGAATCGGGACAGCAGCCGCATCACCTCGCGGGTGCCCTTGCTGTCCAGGCTGCCGGCGGGCTCGTCGGCCAGCAGCAGTGGCGGATGGTTGACCAGGGCCCGGGCCAGGGCGACCCGCTGCTGTTCGCCGCCGGATAGCTCGCCGGGCATGCTGCGCTCCTTGCCGTCGAGGCCCAGTTCGGCGAGGAGGGCTTCCCGCCCGGTGCGGGCCTTCTTCGGCGGGACTCCGGCCAGTAGGGCGGGCAGCTCGACATTGTCGGCGACCGATAGGTTCGACACCAGGTTGAAGAACTGGAAGACGATCCCGATGGCCTTCCGGCGCTCGACGGCCCAGCGCGCCTCGCTGAAGGAGTCCGTGCACCGGCCGGCCAGCCAGATGCTGCCCTCGTCCGGCCGCTGGAGTCCGCCGAGCAGGTGCAGCAGTGTCGACTTCCCGGCGCCGGAGGGGCCGGTGATCGCCACGAACTCGCCGCGCGCCACACTCAGGTCGACGCCGCGCACCGCACGGGCGGGTGCGCCTTCGCCGTGGTGGGTCTTCACCAGGCCTTCGGCCCGCAGCACCGGAGTGGCGTCCTCGCTCATTCCAGTTCCTCCTGGCACCGCTCCAGCCAGTCGAGGTCGGCCTGCAGGTGCAGCATCGCGCCCTCTATGAGCAACTGGGCGATTCGGTTGTCCCGGGTCTCGGCCGCGGCCAGTTTCGACAGGTCGCGCATGGTGTTGAGGTACTGGCGCCGCTGCTTGTTGATGAGGGCGATCTGGTCGGCGAGACCGGTTTGCGAGGCGAGGGCGAGTTTCATGAAGAACTCGTCCCGCACCCGCGGCTCGTCCTCGGTCTCCTCGAACCAGGTGCGCAGCGCCTCACGCCCGGCGTCGGTGAGGTGGTAGACCTTCTTGTTGGGCCGGCTGGACTGCTCCACGTCCTGGCCCTCGATCAGCCCCGCCTTCTCCAGGCGGCCGAGGGTGACGTAGATCTGGCCGACGTTCGGCTGAGGGTACGCGGAGCCCAGCAGTTGCTCAAGGCCCTGTTTGAGCTCATAGCCGTGGGCCGGGCCGCGGGCGAGTAGTGCCAGGAGGGGCAGGCGCACTCGTGCTGTCCTCCTGTCTGCTCAATGTGCTCCAGGCCCTAGTATCGCCCATACCTAACAGGTATACATGGCCTCTGACCCCGGGCGAGGGTGCCCGTGGCCGTGCGTACGTGTTCAGGGAGGAACCTATGCGGTGGATACGCGCCGCCGGTAGGGGCCTCCTCGTTCTCGTTGTGATCATGACCGGTTACGTGGCTTCGGGAGCCCGGGCCGAGGAAGGCGACGCCCAGGGGCGCGGCCCGCTCACCCTGGCCACCGCCGGCGACCTCACCGGCTATCTGGGCCCGCTGCTGCAGGGCTGGAACCGCACCCATCCCGGTGAGAAGGTCACTCTCGTCGAGTTGCCGGACTCCACCGACGAGACCCATGCCCAGATGATCACCGATCTGCGCGGCGGCGACCGGGGCCGGTTCGACGTCCTCAACATCGACGTCGACTGGACCTCGGAGTTCGCCGCCGCCGGCTGGATCCGTCCGCTGCCCCGAGACCGCTTTCCGCTGAAGACCTTCCTGCCCCCGGTGGTGGACACCGCCACGTACGACGGACGCCTGTACGCCGTCCCGTACGTCACCAACGCCGGACTGCTCCTGTACCGCAAGGACATCCTCGCCAAGGAGGGTGTGCCTCCTCCGCGTACCTGGGCCGAACTGGAGCACGACGCGAAGACGATCGCGCCCAGGTACGGGCTGGGTGGTTACGCGGGCCAGTTCCTGCCCTACGAGGGCCTCACCGTGAACGCGGCCGAGGCCGTGTACTCGGCCGGGGGCACGATCCTCGGCGACGAGGGCACCAGGGTCACCGTCGACTCTGCCGCGGCCCGTGAGGGCATCGGCTTCCTCGCCCGTGGCCTGCGTGAGGGCTGGATACCGAAACAGGCCCTAACGTACAAGGAAGAGGAGTCCAAACAGGCTTTCCAGGACGGCCAGTTGCTCTTCCTGCGCAACTGGCCCTACGCCTATGTCGTCGCCTCGGCCCAGGGCTCCAAGGTTGCCGGGAAGGTCGGCGCCGTACCGCTGCCTGGGCCGCACGGGCCCGGGACGAGCGTCCTGGGAGGTTCCAACCTGGCGGTCAACACCCATGCCCGGCACCCGGAGTCCGCGGCGCGCTTGATCGCCTATCTCACCAGCGAGCGCGTCCAGCGCCAGGTGCTCACCCGCGGCGCGCTGCCTCCGGTGCGCGCCGCGCTGTACGACGACCCCGCGCTCGTACGGCGGTTCCCTTATCTGCCGACCCTGCGCACTGCCGTCCTCACCGCCGCGCCGCGTCCCAAGAGCCCGCACTACGAACAGGTCAGCCTGGTGGTCCAGGCAGTGATGCAGGACGCGCTGACCGGACGCGAGACGCCCGAGCAGGCTGTGCGACGACTGGCTCGCGAACTCGACGCGATCACCCATCGCTAGTTACTTGTTAAGTAACGCGGCTATCACGACTGTCCTCACCTTGTGGTGAAATGCCCTATTTTGCTTGGTGAACCGGACGGTAGCTTGCGGTCATTTCATTGACACCTCTGCGCGACGCCTACTTAACATGCATGCATAACAGCCCCGCTCACAGAGACAGGTCCACAGGGTTGAACAGGCATCATTGGTGGCGCGACGCGGTGATCTACCAGGTCTACGTCCGCAGCTTCCTGGACAGCACCGGCGACGGCATCGGCGATCTGGCCGGGGTCCGGGCCGGGCTGCCATACCTCAAGAAGCTCGGCGTCGACGGCATCTGGCTGAGCCCGTTCTACCCTTCACCGCAGCACGACCACGGCTACGACGTGGCCGACTACTGCGGCGTCGACCCGCTCTTCGGCGACCTCGCCGAATTCGATCTGCTGGTGGCGGTGGCCCGGCGGCTCGGCATCAAGGTGCTCCTCGACATCGTTCCCAACCACTGCTCCAGCGAGCACCCGTGGTTCCGCGAGGCGCTGGACAGCGAACCCGGCAGCCCGGCCCGCGCCCGCTTCCACTTCGCCGACGGCCGGGGCCCCGACGGCAGCGAGCCGCCCAACAACTGGCACGCCATGTTCGGAGGCCCCGCCTGGACCCGGGTGACCGAGCGCGACGGTCGCCCCGGCCAGTGGTACTTGCACATGTTCACGCCCGAGCAGCCCGACTGGAACTGGCGGAACCCCGAGACAGCCGCCGAGTTCGACCGCATTCTGCGCTGCTGGCTCGACCGCGGCGTGGATGGCTTCCGCATCGACGTCGCCGCCGGTCTGTACAAGCACCCCGAGCTGCCCGACTCCGACGATCCCGAGGCCGACGCCCGCACCCGTGACTCGGTCAACCCGCTCGCCTGGAACCAGCCCGAGGTGCACCAGGTGTGGCGGCGGTGGCGCGCCCTGTGCGACGAGTACCGGGAACGTGACGGCCGTGAACGCCTCCTGGTGGGCGAGGTCTCCGTCCCCACCGCCCGCGAACACGCCCGCTACGTCCGCCCCGACGAACTCCACCAGGCCTTCTTCTTCGACCTGCTCGGCGCCCCATGGGACGCCGACGCCTTCCGCAAGGTCGTCTCCGAGGCCATGCAGGACATAGCCGGTACGGGCTCCACGGTCACCTGGGTCCTCAACAACCACGACCAGGTCCGCACCGTCACCCGCTACGGCGAACCCGCCGGCGGGGGCAGCGGCCTGGGCGCCGCCCGTGCCCGAGCCGCCGCGCTGCTGATGCTCGCACTACCCGGAGCCGCATACATCTACCAGGGCGAGGAACTGGGGCTGCCCGAGGTGGTCGACCTGCCCGACGACGTGCTCACCGACCCGATCTTCCGCCGTACCGGCAGCCGTGCCCGCATCCGCGACGGTTGCCGGGTGCCACTGCCCTGGTCCGGGCAGGTCTCCCCGTTCGGTTTCAGCTCCGGCGCCGAGAGCGCCAAGCCCTGGCTGCCCCAGCCGGAGTATTTCGCCGAATACGCCACCGACCGGGCCCTCGCCGACACCCGCTCTTTCTGGCACCTGTACCGCGAAGGCCTCCAGCTGCGCCGCACGCTTCCCCAACTGGGCGAGGGCACGCTGCGCTGGCTGGACACCCCGCCCGGCGTCCTCGGCTTCGTCCGCGGCGACGGCCTGGTCTGCGCCGTCAACTTCGGTACCGCCCCCACCCCCGCGCCCGCCTCCGGCGCTCCCCTGCTCTCCAGCGGCCCCTGCCCGGTCGGCGTGCTGCCCGGCTCCACGGCTGCCTGGTGGCTGAACGACCTCTGATCCCGCTCCGTCAACTCCGATCCCCCGAAGGGACATCACCGATGATGCGACGACGTACCACCCTGCTCACCGGCTGCACCGCCCTCGCTCTCGCGCTCGGCGCCACCGCCTGCGGCGGGGGCGGAAAGGACTCCACCGGAGGCGCGGACAAGGCGCTCAGCGGTCAGACGGTCACCGTGGCCGGCGTCTGGTCCGGTAGCGAGCAGAAGAACTTCCAGAAGGTGCTGGACGCGTTCAGCGCGAAGACCGGCGCCAAGACCCAGTTCGTGTCCACCGGCGACAACGTGTCCACCGTCGTCGGCAGCAAGATCGAGGGCGGCGACGCGCCCGACGTCGTGATGGTCCCGCAGGTCGGAGTGCTGAAGCAGTTCGCGAAGCAGGGCTGGCTCGAACCGCTGTCGAAGACCGCCCAGCAGACGGTCGACGCCGACTACGCGCCCGTCTGGAAGAAGTACGGCAGTGTCGACGGCACCCTCTACGGCCTCTACTTCAAGGCCGCACACAAGTCCACCGTCTGGTACAGCCCCGATGCGCTCACCCAGGCCGGCGTCAAGCCGCCCAAGACCTACGAAGAGCTGCTCAAGGCCGGGCACACCGTCTCCGACTCGGGCCTCGCCGCCTTCGCGGTCGCCGGACAGGACGGCTGGACCCTCACCGACTGGTTCGAGAACATCTACCTCTCCCAGGCCGGCCCCGAGAAGTACGACGCCCTCGCCAGTCACACGCTCAAGTGGACCGACCCCAGCGTGGTGAAGGCGCTCACCACCCTCGGCAAGCTCTTCAAGGACAAGCAGCTGATCGCGGGCGGCCAGAAGGGGGCCCTCAACACCGACTTCCCGGGCTCGGTGGAGAAGGTGTTCGGCCCCAAGCCCGAGGCCGGCATGGTCTACGAAGGCGACTTCGTCGCCGGCGTCGCCCACGACCAGTTCGGCAAGACCATCGGCAAGGACGCGGACTTCTTCCCCTTCCCCTCGGTCGACGGTGGCACCGCACCGGTGGTCAGTGGTGGTGACGCGGCGGTCGTCCTCAAGGACGGCAAGAACGCCAAAGCCGGGATGAAGCTCCTGGAGTACCTGGCCACCCCCGAGGCCGCGGCCGTCTGGGCGAAGGCGGGTGGCTACCTGTCCCCGAACAAGAAGCTGGACCTCTCGGCGTACGGCGACGACGTCACCCGCGCCACCGCCAAGTCCCTCGTCGATGCCGGTGACACGGTGCGGTTCGACATGTCCGACCAGGCGCCGGCGGCCTTCGGCGGCACCAAGGGAGCCGGTGAGTGGAAGCTGCTGCAGGACTTCCTGCGCGACCCGGCTCACCCCAAGTCGACCGCGGCGAAGCTGGAGGCCGCGGCGGCCAAGGCCTACCAGGACTGAGCCGACGACATGACCGCCACACTTGTGAAACGACAGGCGGGCCCGCGGGCCGCCGGCGCGGCGCGCGGGCGCCGCGGCCGGCGGCGCGCCTGGCTGGTCGCCGTGTTCTTCGTCCTTCCCGCGCTGCTCCTGCTCGGCGCGCTCGTCGTCTACCCGGTGCTGTTCTCGGTCGGCCGGAGCTTCTTCGACGCCTCCGGCACCCGGTTCGTCGGTGGTGACAACTACACCGAGATGTTCCGGGACCCGGCCACACTGAAAGCCATCCGGAACACCGCCATCTGGGTGGTCGTGGCCCCGGCACTGCTCACCGGCCTCGGCCTGATCCTGGCTGTCCTGGTGGAGAAGATCCGCTGGGCCACCGCCTTCAAACTACTGCTGTTCATGCCGATGGCGGTGTCTTTCCTTGCCGCCGGCATCATCTTCCGGCTCGCCTACGACCAGGACCCGGACAAGGGCGTGCTCAATGCGGCCGTCGTCTCCGTCCACGATGCGTTCACGGGGACCTCGACGTACCCGACGGCCCGCGGGCGTCAGGGACTGCTCGTCCATGACCGGGACGGCTCCTACCGCACGACCGGCTCCACGGGCGACACGGTGAACCTGGCCATGGTCGGGGTCCTGCCCAAGGACCTGCCCAAGGGCGCCGCTCCCGCATATCCGGCCGCCACCGCGAAGCCGGCCCCCGGCCAACTGGGCGGGGTGGTCTACCTGGACTTCACCCCCGGCGGGGGAGGGGAACAGGGCAGGGTCGACCGCGGGGAAAGCGGACTGCCCGGCATGAAGGTCGAGGCCGTGCGGGGCGGAAAGACGGTCGCGAGCACCACGACCGCCCCCGACGGCTCCTTCCGCTTCACCGGGCTCGCCGACGGCTCCTACACGGTGAAGCTGCCCGCCTCCAACTTCGCCCCGCCCTACCAGGGCGTCTCCTGGCTCGGCCCGGCACTCGTCACGCCGGCGATCATCGGCGCCTACCTGTGGATCTGGACGGGCTTCGCGATGGTGCTGATCAGCGCGGGGCTCTCCACCCTTCCGCGCGACGCGCTGGAGGCCGCCCGGATCGACGGCGCGAACGAGTGGCAGATCTTCCGCCGCATCACCGTCCCGCTGCTCGCGCCCGTGCTCACCGTGGTCTTCGTGACCCTGGTGATCAACGTGATGAAGGTCTTCGACCTCGTCTACATCATCGCCCCCGGACCGGTGCAGGAGGACGCCACGGTCCTAGCGACCCAGATGTGGCTGGTGTCCTTCGGCGGCGGTAACAACCAGGGCCTCGGCAGTGCCCTCGGCGTGCTCCTGCTGCTTCTGGTGGTCCCCGCGATGGTGTTCAACGTCCGCCGCTTCCGAAGGAGTCAGCGATGAACACGATCAGGCGGGGCCTGGGCAACGGCCTGGTGCAGGCCTTCCTGGTGGTGGTCGGCCTGGTCTGGCTGACCCCGTTGGCGGGACTCTTCCTGTCCTCCCTGCGTTCGGCGCAGGACACCGCGAAAGGCGGCTGGTGGACGGCCCTTGCCGCTCCCGGCCAACTGTCCTTCGACAACTACGCGGCGCTGCTGAAGAACGCCGGCATCACCCAGGCCTTCTGGAACACGGTGTTGATCTCGGTGCCGGCCACCGTGCTGGTCGTCGTCATCGCCGCCCTGGCCGGATACGCCTTCGCCTGGCTGGACTTCCCGTTCCGGGAGCCCCTCTTCCTGCTGGTGGTGGCCCTGCTGGTGGTGCCGGTGCAGATCGGTCTGCTCCCCGTCGCCAAACTCTTCGGTGCGCTGGGTCTGTTTGGCACGATCCCCGGAGTCGTGCTCTTCCACGTGGCCTACGGGCTGCCGTTCGCGGTGTTCTTGCTGCGCAACTACTTCGCGGAGATGCCGAAGGAGATGCTGGAGGCGGCCCGGATGGACGGCGGCAGCGAATGGCGCATCTTCACCCGGCTGGTCCTGCCGGTCGGACGCCCCGCGATTGCCTCGCTCGCCATCTTCCAGTTCCTGTGGGTCTGGAACGACATGCTGGTCGCCCTGCTCTTCGCCGACAGTTCCTCCCAGCCGCTGACCGTAGAACTCCAGTCCCAGATACGGCAGTTCGGCAGCAACATCGACGTCCTGGCGCCCGGCGCGTTCCTGTCGCTGATCGTGCCCGTGGTGGTGTTCTTCGCCTTCCAGCGGCACTTCGTCCAGGGTGTGATGGCCGGGTCCGTGAAGTAGGGGTGGTGGGGTGCCCCACCACCCCTACGCTCACGGTGAAGCCGGCGGGTACATCGACCGCGGCAGTTGCGCTGCCGCTGCAGCGTCCAGCAGCCACAGCGTGCGGGAGCGGCCGTAGGCGCCCGCCGCCGGGGCCTGGATCTCGCCCGCTCCTGACAGGGCGATGGCCGCCGCTTGCGCCTTGTCCTCGCCGGCCGCGAGGAGCCATACCTCGCGCGCCGCTCGGATCGCCGGAAGGGTCAGGCTGATCCGGGTCGGCGGGGGTTTGGGGGCGCCGTGGACGCCGACCACCGTGCGCTCCGTCTCCCGCACGGCCGGCAGCTCGGGGAAGAGGGAGGCGACGTGCGTGTCCGGGCCGACGCCCAGCATCAGGACGTCGAAGGTGGGCACGGAGCCGTGGTTCTCCGGACCTGCCGCCTCCGCCAGCTGCACTGCGTACGCCTCCGCCGCCGCCTCGACGTCCTTACCGTACGGGCCGTCGGAGGCGGGCATGGCGTGCACGCGTCCCGGGTCCAGCGGTACCGCGTCCAACAGGGCCTCGCGGGCCTGGGTGACGTTGCGTTCGGGGTCGCCTTCGGGGAGGTAACGCTCGTCGCCCCACCACAGGTCCAGACGGGACCAGTCGATGGCGTCCCGGGCCGGCGCCCCCGCCAGCGCGGCCAGCAGGCCGTTGCCGTTGCGGCCACCGGTGAGGACCACGGACGCAGTGCCCCGGGAGGCCTGCGCGTCCACGATCTTCGTGATCAGGCGTGCCGCGGCGGCCTGTGCCATCAGTTGCTTGTCGCGGTGGACGACCAGCTGCGGGGTGCTCACTTCGCCGTCGCCTTCCTCGCCGTCTTCCTGGCGGTCTTGGCCGTCGCCTTCTTCGCTGCCGCCCCGGTCACCTCGGCCGCCTCGGCCCCGGGCTGCTGCTCCGGACCGGTGTTCAGCCGCTCCAGGCCGTAGCGCAGCGCCGACGCGTAGGTGTCGTCCGGGTCGAGCCGGCGCAGTTCCTCCGCGATCAGCTCGGCCGTCTCCCGACGCTTGAGCGCCACCGCGCGGGCCGGCTGACCCTCGATGGACAACGTGGCGAGCGAACCGTCCGCGCGGTCCAGGACGATCGAGCCGCCAGAGGTGTCCATCCGGACCGCGGTGAGCCCCGGACCACTCGACAGTGACCGTTTCACCGGAACGTCCAGCCGGTCGGCGAGCCACATCGCCAGCAACTCGCAGCTCGGGTTGAACTCCTCGCCCTCCACCTCGATGGCCCTCACCTCACAGGGGACCTGGTCCAGGGCCGCCGCGAGCATCGAGCGCCACGGCGTGATCCGGGTCCAGGACAGGTCGGTGTCGCCGGGGGTGTAGGCCTCGGCGCGGGCGGACAGCTCCAGCACCGGCTGTTCGGAGGCGTAGGTGTCGGTGACCCTGCGCTGGGCCAGGGCGCCCAGCGGGTCCTTTGCCGGGTCCAGCGGGGCGTTCACCGGCCACCACACGACCACCGGGGCGTCCGGCAGCAGCAGCGGCAGGACGACCGAATCGGCGTGGTCCACCATCTCGCCGTACAGCCGCAGCACGACCGTCTCGCCGGTACCGGCGTCCGCGCCCACCCGCACCTCGGCGTCCAGACGTGAGGACGTGCGGTCCCGAAGGGTGCGGGAGACGCGCTTGATGACCACCAGCGTGCGCGAGGGGTGCTGGCGCGACGCGTCGTTGGCGGCCTTCAGGGCGTCGTAGGCGTTCTCCTCGTCGGTGACGATGACCAGGGTCAGCACCATGCCGACGGCGGGCGTACCGATGGCGCGACGTCCCTGCACGAGCGCCTTGTTGATCTCGCCGGCGGTGGTCTCGGTCAGGTCTATCTTCATGGCCTGCGCCAGCTCCGTCCGTCTCGTGCGAGCATCTCGTCCGCCTCGGCGGGGCCCCAGGTGCCCGACTGGTACTGCGCGGGCTTGCCGTGCCGGTCCCAGTACTCCTCGATCGGGTCGAGGATCTTCCAGGACAGCTCGACCTCCTCCGTGCGCGGGAAGAGGTTGGCGTCGCCGAGCAGTACGTCCAGGATGAGCCGTTCGTACGCCTCCGGACTGGACTCCGTGAACGACTCGCCGTAGGCGAAGTCCATGGAGACGTCCCGGATCTCCATCGAGGTGCCCGGCACCTTGGACCCGAAGCGGACCGTGATCCCCTCGTCCGGTTGGACGCGGATGACGATCGCGTTCTGACCGAGCTCCTCGGTGGCGGTGTGGTCGAAGGGGGAGTGCGGGGCCCGCTGGAAGACAACCGCGATCTCGGTCACCCGGCGGCCGAGCCGTTTGCCGGCGCGCAGGTAGAAGGGGACGCCCGCCCAGCGGCGGTTGTCGATCCCCAGCTTGATCGCCGCGTACGTGTCGGTCTTCGACTTGGGGTCGATGCCCTCCTCTTCGAGGTAGCCGATGACCTTCTCGCCGCCCTGCCAGCCGCCTGCGTACTGCCCGCGCACGGTACTGTGGCCCAGGTCCTTCGGCAGCCGGACCGCCCCGAGCACCTTGGTCTTCTCCGCGGCCAGCGCGTCCGCGTCGAAGGAGGCCGGCTCCTCCATCGCGGTCAGGGCCATCAGCTGCAGCAGGTGGTTCTGGATCACGTCCCGGGCGGCGCCGATGCCGTCGTAGTAGCCGGCCCGGCCGCCGATGCCGATGTCCTCGGCCATGGTGATCTGTACGTGGTCCACGAAGGAACGGTTCCAGATCGGTTCGAACATGGTGTTGGCGAAGCGCAGCGCCAGAATGTTCTGAACGGTCTCCTTGCCGAGGTAGTGGTCGATCCGGAACACCTGGTCCGGAGTGAACACCTCGTGCACGACCTTGTTCAGCTCCTCGGCCGATTTCAGATCGTGGCCGAACGGCTTCTCGATGACCGCGCGCCGCCAGGAACCGCCGGTCTGGTCGGCGAGACCGTGCTTCTTCAGCTGCTGGATGACCACCGGGAAGGAACGCGGCGGTACGGACAGGTAGAAGGCGAAGTTGCCGCCCGTGCCCTGTGCCTTGTCCAGCTCCTCGATGGTGCCGCGCAGCCGTTCGAAGGCGTCGTCGTCGTCGAAGGTGCCCTGGACGAAGCGCATCCCCTGGATGAGCTGCTGCCAGACCTCCTCCCGGAACGGCGTACGGGCGTGCGCCTTGACCGCGTCGTGCACTTCGGAGGCGAAGTCCTCGTGCTCCCACTCGCGGCGGGCGAAGCCCACCAGCGAGAAGCCCGGCGGCAGCAGACCCCGGTTGGCGAGGTCGTACACCGCCGGCATCAGCTTCTTGCGGGACAGGTCACCGGTCACACCGAAGATGACCAGGCCCGACGGCCCCGCGATACGCGGGAGCCGTCGGTCGGCCGGGTCACGAAGCGGATTCGCTCGGGAACCGGGCCCGGAGAGGGGGGTCAACTCAGCCCTCCGAGGGGGTGAGGCGCTGCATCTCCGCCTCGGTCGACTTCAGCAGGTCGTTCCAGGACGCCTCGAACTTCTCGACGCCCTCGTCCTCCAGCACCTGCACGACGTCGTCGTAGGAGATGCCGAGCTTCTCCAGTGCGTCGATCTCGGCGCGGGCCTGCTCGTAGGTACCGGTGACCGCGTCGCCGCGGATCTCGCCGTGGTCGTCGGTGGCCTCCAGCGTGGCCTCCGGCATCGTGTTGACCGTGTTCGGCGCCGCCAGTTCCTCGACGTACATGGTGTCCTTGTACGCCTTGTCCTTGACACCTGTGGAGGCCCACAGCGGACGCTGCTTGTTGGCGCCCGCGTTTTCCAGGGCGTTCCAGCGGTCGGAGGCGAAGACCTCCTCGTACGCCTGGTAGGCGAGGCGGGCGTTGGCCACTCCGGCCTTGCCGCGCAGCGCCTTGGCCTCGTCGGTGCCCAGGGCGTCGATCCGGCGGTCGATCTCGGTGTCCACACGGGACACGAAGAAGGACGCCACCGAGCGGATCTTCGACAGGTCCAGTCCGCGCTCCCTGGCCTTCTCCAGACCGGAGAGGTAGGCGGCCATGACCTCGCGGTAGCGCTCCAGGGAGAAGATCAGCGTGACGTTGACGCTGATGCCGAGGCCGATGACCTCGGTGATCGCCGGCAGACCCGCCTTGGTGGCCGGAATCTTGATCAGGGTGTTGGGCCGGTCCACGAGCCAGGCCAGTTGCTTGGCCTCTGCGATGGTCGCCCTGGTGTTGTGCGCGAGGCGCGGGTCGACCTCGATGGAGACCCGGCCGTCCTGTCCGTCCGTGGCGTCGAACATCGGGCGCAGGATGTCGGCGGCATCCCGGACGTCCGCCGTCGTGATCATGCGGATGGCCTCTTCGACGGTGACCTTGCGGGCGGCGAGGTCCGACAGCTGCAGGCTGTAGCCGTCGCCCTGGGAGATCGCCTTCTGGAAGATCGTCGGGTTGGTGGTGACGCCCACGACGTGCTGCTGGTCGATCAGCTCGGCGAGGTTGCCGGACGTGATCCGCTTGCGCGACAGGTCGTCCAGCCAGATCGCGACGCCTTCTTCGGAGAGGCGCTTGAGTGCGTCTGTCATGGAATTACATCTCCTACGTGTCGTATATGAGCGTCAGCGTCGGCCGGCGGCGAGGGATTCCCGGGCCGCGGCGATCGATTCCTTCGCCTGGGCGGCGACGTTCTCGGCGGTGAAACCGAACTCGCGGAAAAGGACCTTGCCGTCGGCGGAAGCACCGAAGTGCTCCAGGGAAACGATGCGGCCGGCGTCCCCGACGTAGCGGTACCAGGTCAGCCCGACACCCGCCTCCACGGCGACCCGGGCCTTCACGGACGGGGGCAGCACGGAGTCCCGGTACTCCTGCTCCTGCTGCTCGAACCACTCCACGGACGGCATGGACACCACTCGGGTGGGGACGCCTTCCGCCTGGAGCTGCTCGCGCGCCCCGACGGCCAGGTGCACCTCCGAGCCGGTGGCGATCAGGATCACCTGCGGCTCGCCGCCCTCGGCGTCGAACAGGACGTAACCACCGCGGGCGGCGTTTTCGTTGGGCTCGTACACCGGCACCCCCTGGCGGGTGAGCGCCAGACCGTGCGGCTGGCCCTTGCCGAACTCCTTGGTGTAGCGCCTGAGGATTTCGCGCCAGGCGATGGTGGTCTCGTTGGCGTCCGCCGGGCGGACGATGTTCAGGCCCGGGATCGCGCGCAGCGAGGCCAGGTGTTCCACCGGCTGGTGGGTGGGGCCGTCCTCGCCGAGACCGATGGAGTCGTGGGTCCACACGTAGGTCACCGGCAGGTGCATCAGCGCCGACAGGCGTACGGCGTTGCGCATGTAGTCGGAGAACACCAGGAAGGTGCCGCCGTAGACGCGGGTGTTTCCGTGCAGGGCGATGCCGTTCATCTCGGCGCCCATGGAATGCTCGCGGATGCCGAAGTGGATCGTGCGGCCGTACGGATTGGCCTCGG
This sequence comes from Streptomyces pluripotens, assembly GCF_000802245.2. Lineage (NCBI taxonomy): Bacteria > Bacillati > Actinomycetota > Actinomycetes > Kitasatosporales > Streptomycetaceae > Streptomyces > Streptomyces pluripotens. The sequence continues at coordinate 1,475,708 of NZ_CP021080.1, read as the reverse complement.
GCAGCGGGTTGCCCTCGGGGAGGAAGGAGCTGTCCTTGTCGATGGTCGTGTTGTTCGACCCGGCCAGGTCGGCGGAGCCGCCCCACAGCTCGGGGAGCACCGGGCCGAGCGCCTGTAGCACCTTGCCGGAGGCGGCACGGGTGGCGACGGCCTTGCCCGGCTCGAACACCGGGAGCTTCTCCTCCCAGCCGGCCGGCAGCTCGCCCTTGCTGATGCGGTCGAACTCGGCGGCCCGTTCGGCGCTGCCGTCCCGCCACTCCTGCAGGGACTTCTCCCACTCCGACCTGGCCTGGCGGCCCCGCTCCAGGGCCCGGCGGGTGTGGGTGAGGACCTCGTCGGCGACCTCGAAGGTCCGCTCCGGGTCGAAGCCCAGGACGCGCTTGGTCGCCGCCACCTCCTCCTCGCCCAGCGCGGAGCCGTGTGCGGCCTCGGTGTTCTGCGCGTGCGGGGCGGGCCAGGCGATGATCGAACGCATCGCGATGAACGAGGGCCGGTCGGTGACCGTCTTGGCCTCCTGCACCGCGGCGAAGATCGCCGCCGGGTCCAGGTCGCCGTTCTCCTTCGGCTCGACACGCTGCACGTGCCAGCCGTACGCCTCGTAGCGCTTGACGGTGTCCTCGGAGACGGCGGTCTCGGTGTCGCCCTCGATCGAGATGTGGTTGTCGTCCCACAGCAGGATCAGGTTGCCGAGCTTCTGGTGTCCGGCCAGCGAGGACGCCTCCGCGGAGATGCCCTCCTGGAGACAGCCGTCACCGGCGATGCAGTAGACGAAGTGGTCGAAGGGGGACTCGCCCCGCGGAGCGTCCGGGTCGAACAGACCGCGCTCGTAGCGGGCGGCCATCGCCATGCCCACCGCGTTCGCGACGCCCTGGCCCAGCGGCCCCGTGGTGGTCTCCACGCCTGCGGTGTGCCCGTACTCGGGGTGGCCCGGCGTCTTCGAACCCCAGGTGCGGAAGGCCTCCAGGTCCTCCAGTTCCAGGCCGAAACCGGCCAGGTACAGCTGGGTGTAGAGGGTCAGGGACGAGTGGCCGGCGGACAGCACGAAACGGTCCCGTCCGACCCACTCGGGGTCGGCCGGGTCATGACGCATCACCTTCTGGAAGAGGGTGTAGGCGGCCGGGGCCAGGCTCATCGCCGTACCGGGATGGCCGTTACCCACCTTCTGTACGGCGTCGGCGGCTAGGACGCGGGCGGTGTCCACGGCCCGCTGGTCCAGCTCGGTCCACTCAAAGTCTGTGGTGGTCGGCTTGGTGCTCACCCTGGGTCAGGGCTCCTCTCCACATGTCGATCGCCGGTCTTCGGGGCATGCCCCCACCCGGCCGCCGGCGTGCTTCTGCCCACCGGCCGCAGCTGAGCCTACCCTCGTGAGGACGTGCATTTTTTCGAGTGTTTACAGACTGCCGGGACTGCGTGCGATCCGCCTCCCGACTGGCCGAGAAGGCATTTGGCACATGAATACGGAGCCGCTCATCTGACTGCTCAAACGAGCCGTCGAATGCACGTCGGGGCCGCGCTGCCAACACGACCCCACCCCCGCGAAGGCCGGGGTATGGGCAACGTCTAAAGTGGCGTGGTACGCGCGAGCCTTTACCGGGACTTCACACGGGGGAGGTTTGCTGGGATGTCTCTGTCAGGGGTGTGCGTGACGGCCGTCGAATCCCGTCCAGCGGGTGTGCTCGGTGGTGCGAGCCAGAGCCCGGTTCACCGGCCGTTCGGGGCCCGTGTCAAGGCGTTCGTGGCGCTGACCAAGCCACGGATCATCGAGTTGCTGCTCATCACCACGGTTCCGGTGATGTTCCTGGCCCAGCAGGGCGTGCCCGACCTCAAGCTGGTCCTGTTGACCTGCATCGGCGGCTACCTCTCCGCGGGCGGCGCCAACGCGCTGAACATGTACATCGACCGGGACATCGACGCCCTGATGGACCGCACCTCGCAGCGGCCGCTGGTGACCGGCATGGTCAGCCCGCGCGAGTGCCTGGCCTTCGGCATCACCCTCGCGGTCATCTCCACGCTGCTGTTCGGGTTCACCGTCAACTGGCTCTCCGCCTGGTTGTCCCTCGGTGCGCTCCTCTTCTACGTCGTCGTCTACACGATGATCCTCAAGCGGCGTACCTCGCAGAACATCGTGTGGGGCGGCATCGCCGGCTGCCTGCCGGTGCTCATCGGCTGGTCGTCGGTCACGAACTCCATGTCGTGGGCGCCGGTCATCCTCTTCCTCGTCATGTTCTTCTGGACCCCGCCGCACTACTGGCCGCTGTCCATGAAGGTCAAGGAGGACTATGCGCGTGCGGGCGTGCCGATGCTCCCGGTCATCGCTTCCAACAAGGTCGTCGCCCGGCAGATCGTCATCTACAGCTGGGTGATGGTCGCCGTGTCGCTGATGCTGACCCCCCTCGGCTACACCGGCTGGTTCTACACGGCGGTCGCCCTGGCGGCCGGCGGGTTCTGGCTGTGGGAGGCGCACGCGCTGCAGAACCGGGCGAAGGCCGAGGTGACCGGCGCGAAGCTGAAGGAGATGCGCCTGTTCCACTGGTCGATCACGTACGTGTCGATCCTGTTCGTCGCGGTCGCGGTGGACCCCTTCCTGCGCTGAGTGCTCTTCCGCGGACGGGAGGGGTGCGTGGTCAAGGCCACGCACCCCTCCCGTCGCCGTTCGGTCTACCCGTCGGTAGCATCCTGGTCATGGCAGACACGCAGCAGGTTGACCCCAAGGCCGAGGCCAAGGCCGAGCGTAAGGCGGCGAAGCTGGCCCGGCAGATCAGTGCCTTCTCCACGGCGCACGGCGGCGCCGAGGGGCAGGTGGCCTACATCGGCGAACGCGGCGTCCGCATCGTCCTCGTGGGTGAGGACGGTGGCTGGGGTGACCTAGTGGCTCCCAGCACGAAGATCGCCGAGCAGGCGGTGGAGAAGGCCGGGATCACCGTGCACGAGTCCTTCGACGGCGAGTTCGCGGCCAAGGTGCGGACGGGCCCGTACGAGTGGAAGCGGATGGCAGGCATCCAGCTGGGCGGCTAGTGCCGCAACCGGCCCTGGCTGATGAGCGAGCCCGGGATGCGCGGGCGGTTCGGCCACCGTAGATCCGGCCCGGCCGGCCGCGTGGTTCCCTTGCCCCCCTTTGCGCTCACTACCGCCACCTGAACCGGGTTCACCCGTTAGGACGTGTGAGCAAGCGCAGCGCCCACGCGTCCCTTCGGGAGCCGGAATGATCGAAACGCCGTCCCTCGTGGACCAGTACTGCCACGGCGTACTGCGCACCGAGCTGGGCCTCGGCACCTTCGAGGCCCAGCTGGCCCGCACCGAGGGGCCACCGGCTCCGGGCACCACCCTCTTCGACACCCAGACCGGTTTCGCGGTGCGCCGCTGGTGCCCGCCCCTGCTCGGCCTGGAACCGCACTGCCCACCCGCCCGCTACTTGGCCCGCCGTCGGGAACTGGGTGCTCTGGAGGCAACCCGCATGCTGCTGCGGGGCAGCGGCATCACCACCTACCTCGTCGACACGGGCGTGCCCGGTGACCTCACCGGCCCCGCTGAGATGGCCTGCCACGGAGCCGCCGGGGCACGTGAGATCGTCCGTCTGGAGCCGCTGGCCGAGCAGGTGGCCGACACCTCCGGCACGGTCGAGTCCTTCCTCACCAATCTGGCCGAGGCCGTACAGGGCGCCGCGGCGGACGCGGTCGCCTTCACCTCGATCGCGGGCCTCAGACACGGCCTGGCTCTCGCATCCGAGCCGCCGGGGCCCGGAGAGGTGCGGGGCGCGGCGGCCCGCTGGCTGGCCGACCGGAGGGTCGGTGGCGTGCTGACCGACCCCGTGCTGCTCCGGCACGTGCTGTGGATCGCGGTCGCCGTCGGTCTGCCGCTGCAACTGCACGCCGGACTCGGCGAGCCGGGCGCCCACCTGGACCGTACGGACCCGGTGCTGCTGACCGACTTCGTGCGAGCCACGGCCGGCCTCGGCACCGACCTGATCCTGTTGCACGGCTACCCCTACCACCGCCAGGCCGCCCACCTGGCCGGCGTCTTCCCGCACGTCTACGCGGACTCGGGCGCCGCGCTCGTGCGCACCGGCGCCCGAGCGGCCACCGTCCTCGCCGAAATCCTGGAGCTGGCCCCCTTCGGCAAGATTCTCTTCTCCACCGGTGCTCACCGCCTGCCCGAACTGCACGTCGTCGGTGCTCGCCTGTTCCGCGAGGCCCTGGGCCGTGTCCTGGGGACCTGGGCCGCCGAGGGCGCGTGGTCGCTGGAGGACGCCCAGCGGGTGGCCCGCATGATCGCGGCGGACAATGCGCGGCGGGTCTACGGCCTGGACTGAGAGCTGTACGGCGGTCACCGTGCCGCACAGGCTGGGATGGTGCAGACCGATGTGCGTCCCGTCCGCTTCCTGCGCGCGCTGCTGGTCGTCGGCTCCCTCGGCGTCTGGGCGGTCGGCGAGGCCAGGCGGTGCGATGTCTGGGTCGACCTGGGGCTGCTGACCTTCGCCCGTGCCACCGTGACCCTGGGCGAGGGGGCGGCTGATCTTGAAGCGGTAGGCGCACGCCGAACTGCGGGGCGTGGGGCTCCCCCCGAGGTCGTCGAGGACCTCGTGCGACGGCGCCACGCGCACCAGGACCCCGTCCCGTCCCGTGGCGACCTGCTGGCCCGCTGCGCCAAGCTGACCCGTGCCTACCTCAGCCCGGCGATCGACGCGCCGGTCACGGCGTACGGGTGACTCAGGCGCGCGTGTCAGCCGTCAGCTCGGGCGAAGGACCGGGTAGGTCCAGTGGGGCGGCCTGCGGGCGTTCCCGCAGCGACAGCAGAACGCGCAGGACGCCGATCCAGATCAGGCACGAGCCGAGCATGTGGAGGCCGACCAGGAACTCGGGCAGGTGCATGAAGTACTGCACATAACCCAGCACGCCCTGGGCGAGCAGGATCAGGAACAGTTCGCGCGTCCGCGCCGACGGCCCCTTCGGTGCGTCCACCGCCTTCAGGACGAACCACAGGGCGAACGTCAGCGTCACCACGATCCAGGCGAGCACCGCGTGCATCTTGGCCGCGGTCTCCCAGTTGATGTGGATCCGGTCGACCTCGCTGGAGTCACCGGCGTGCGGTCCGGCACCGGTCACGACCGTGCCCATGACGATGAGCAGCACGGACGCCGCAACCAGGAACCACACCAGCTGCTGCACGGCCTTGCCGACCAGCGGACGCGGTGCGGCGTCGCCCTCCCGGGCGCGCTGCCACATCACCGTCGCCACCGCGATCAGCGCCGAGGAGAGCAGGAAGTGCGCGGCGACCGTGTACGGGTTGAGGCCGACCAGGACCACGATGCCGCCCAGCACCGCGTTGCCCATGACCACCCAGAACTGTGCCCAGCCCAGCCGGGTCAGACTGCGCCGCCACGGCTTCTCGGCACGGGCCGCGACGATCGCCCAGCCGACGGCCGCGCACAGCACGTACGTCAGCATGCGGTTGCCGAACTCGATGATGCCGTGGACACCCATGGCCCGGGTCGTGGTCAGCGAGTCGTCGGTGCAGGTGGGCCAGGTGGGGCAACCGAGGCCCGAGCCGGTCAGGCGTACGGCGCCGCCGGTCACGACGATGACGACCGACATGACGAGCGCGGCGAGCGCCGCCCGCCGTACGGTCCCGGGAGCAGGGGTCCAGCGGTCGGCGATGAAGGCGAGCGGGTTGCGCACGGCCGCTTCGGCATCGGCGCGGTTCAGCTTTGGCACGCCCACATCGTATGCCTCCGCTTGTGCACGCTTTCACGAGGGTCCCGCCCGGCGGCTCACTCCCAGCGGAAGAACCGTCCTGCCGCGGCCAGCCCCACGACCGCCCATACGGTGAGGATCCCCAGGTCGCCCCAGGGTGTTCCCGATCCGTGCTGGAGCACGCTCCGCAGGCCGTCGGAGAGCGCGGAGACGGGCAGCAGGCCGAGTACCTGCTGAGCGGCCGACCCGAACTTCTCCAGCGGCACGATGACCCCGCCGCCGACGAGCAGCAGCAGGAAGACCAGGTTGGCGGCGGCCAGCGTCGCCTCCGCCTTCAGGGTGCCCGCCATCAACAGACCGAGCCCGGAGAAGGCCGCTGTGCCGAGGACCAGCAGGAGCAGAACGGCAGCGGGGTTGCCGCGCGGCGACCAGCCCAGCGCGAAGGCGATCACGGTCAGGAGGACGACCTGGAGGACCTCCGTGACGAGGACCGACACCGTCTTCGCGGTCATCAGTCCCCAGCGCGGCAGCGGGGAGGAGGCCAGGCGCTTGAGCACCCCGTAGCGCCGCTCGAAGCCGGTCGCGATGGCCTGGCCAGTGAACGCCGTGGACATCACCGCGAGGGCGAGGATGCCCGGTGTGAGGAAGTCGACGGCCCTGCCCGTGCCGGTGTCGACGATGTCGACGGAGCTGAAGAGCACCAGCAACAGGGTCGGGATCACGATCGTCAGCAGCAGCTGCTCGCCGTTGCGCAGCAGCATCCTGGTCTCCAGCGCCGCCTGGGCCGCAATCATGCGGGGAAGGGGGGCCGCACCCGGCTTCGGGGCGTAGGTGCCCGGCACGGTCGTCATGAACGCAGCTCCTTGCCTGTCAGCTCCAGGAAGACGTCTTCGAGTGTGTGCCGCTCCACCGAGATCCGGTCCGGCATCACCCCGTGCTGCGCGCACCACGAGGTCACCGTTGCCAGCAGCTGCGGGTCGATCTTGCCGACGACCCGGTAGCTGCCCGGAGCCTGCTCGGCGGCGGTGCAGTCGGCCGGGAGCGCCTTGAGCAAGGAGCTCACGTCGAGGCCGGGGCGGCCGGAGAAGCGCAAGGTGTTCTCGGCACCGCCCCTGCACAACTGCTCCGGGGAACCCTGGGCGATGACCCGGCCGCCGTCGATGATCGCGACGTCATCGGCGAGCTGCTCGGCCTCTTCCATGTAGTGGGTGGTGAGGATCACCGAGACGCCGTCGGTGCGCAGGTCCCTCACCAGGTCCCAGGTGGCGCGGCGCGCCTGTGGATCGAGTCCGGCTGTCGGCTCGTCCAGGAACACCAGCTCCGGGCGGCCCACGACGGCCATGGCGAGCGCGAGCCGTTGCTGCTGGCCGCCGGACAGCCGCCGGTAGCTCGTCCGGCCGCAGGAGCCCAGCCCGAGGCGTTCGACCAACGCGTCCACGTCCAGCGGATGCGCGTGCAGCTTCGCCGTGTGCCGCAGCATCTCGTCCGCCCGGGCGCCGGAGTACACGCCCCCGGACTGGAGCATCACCCCGATGCGCGGGCGTAGCTGTGCGGCCTGCCGTACCGGGTCGAGGCCCAGGACGCGCACCGTGCCGGAATCCGGCTTCCGGTACCCCTCGCAGGTCTCCACCGTGGTCGTCTTCCCCGCCCCGTTGGGGCCGAGCACAGCGGTCACGCCGTCCTCGGCCACCAGGTCGAGGCCGTCCACCGCGGTCTTCGTGCCGTAGCGCTTCACCAGGGCCCGGACCTCAATGAGCGGGTGTGGCGCAAAGCGTCTCGTTGACGGGTGGGGGCCGGGAGACGGGCGGGCGGGCTCACTGCGCATGGCTCCAGAGTCTAGGGAGACCGCATGCCGCTCAGACCGGCGGGTGCGGGAACTCCTCCGCGCGGGGACGGTGCAGCGGCAGCCACTGCTCGGCGTAGGCCACCGCGTCGGCCACCGGGAAGAGCCGTGCGCTGGCCGCGCCGACCTTGCCGCGGTCGACCGGCCGGTCCCGTTCGAAGTCGTGGCCCAGTTCGTCGAACCGGTCGGAGTCGATCGAGACTTCGATCACCGTCTCCCAGCCGCCGCCGGGCGCCGGCCGTCCGACCTCGACGTGCGGCGCCGGTATCCGGTACTCGGCGAGATGGAAGCTGGTGCAGGCGTCGTAGCCCACGCCGAGCAGCAGGACCCGGGCGCCCAGTCGCTCCAGCCGGGCCAGTGGGCTGCGTTCGCCGAGCCGGCAGTCCACGGCGTGACCGTCCATGAGGTCTGCGGCGTGCGGGCCGAGGGCTGCGAAGGAGGTCTGCGGGTGCGCGCTGCGCAGTGCGCCCGGCCAGGTCCGTACGGTCTCCGGGATCACGCCGACCCCGCGCGAGGGGGTGATCAACGGGTCGTAGGCCGGCATGGTGGTCCGAATCCGGTCCCACCACTGCTCGGGCACTGGTGGATTCGCCCATCCGACCGGGTCGGACAGGTCGGCGGACTGGGTGGGCACGACGAGAGTGCCGGACGGGCCCAGGGCGTCGAGGAGTCCCTGGACGGCCGCTACGGCGCCTCCGTTGACCCAGCCGAGGGAACTCAGCGAGCAGTGCGCGAGGAGGATCTCACCGGTTCCGACGCCGAGCAGCCGCAGCTGCGCGGCGACCGCGTCACGGGTGATAAGAGGGCCGGTGGGAGGCGGTGGGGGCATGGCAGGGGAGTGTTGCGGACGAGGCCGCGGGGCGCCACCGCTTTGATTCTGGAAGGACTCCGGGATGATCGATCAAAGATCGTTTTCGCAGGTCAAATTAGGTATACCTAAGTGATGCAGGGCACCGGTCGGTGATCCGGACCGCGCTTGTCAGGCTCTGAGGAATTACGCAACAATGGCGTTGTGAAAAACGTCGGCGAGGCTCGGGAGGCCCCGGTGGGGGCGCCCCAGGAGGAGCTCGCGGCCGTGGTGCGCTCGGACCGTTCGACGCGCAACCGGGTCGCGCGGTCCATCCTGGACCACGGTCCGTCGACCGTCGCCGAACTCGCCGGCCGGCTGGGACTGACCCAGGCGGCCGTCCGGCGTCATCTGGACGCGCTGGTCGTCGACGATGTCGTCGAGGCCCGAGAGCAGCGGGTGTACGGCGCGCGTACGCGTGGCCGTCCCGCGAAGGTCTTCGCGCTCACCGACTGCGGCCGGGACGCCTTCGACCAGTCGTACGACAAGCTGGCCGCGGACGCCCTGCGCTGGATCGCCGAGCGCGAGGGCGGACCCGAGGCCGTCGCCGCCTTCGCCCGTGCCCGGATCGCCGCCCAGGCAGGCGCATACCGCAAGGCGATCGAGAGGGTCGATCCCGATGAGCGCGCGGAAGCACTGGCCAGGGCCTTGAGCGTGGACGGGTACGCTGCTACGGCGCGCAGCGCGCCCCTCCCGCACCAGGGTGAGCAGCTCTGTCAGCACCACTGCCCGGTCGCCCATGTCGCGGAACAGTTCCCGCAGCTGTGCGAGGCGGAGACGGAGATCTTCGCGGAGCTGCTCGGCACCCACGTCCAGCGACTGGCGACCATCGCGCACGGCGACGGCGTCTGCACGACGTTCATCCCCAAGATTTCGAAGTCCGATCACCAGAGCCACCACGCATCTGCAAGCACGGCCGGGAGGAACCCCGCATGACTCTCCCCACGGAGACTGCCCACCCCGAACTCGAGGGTCTGGGCAACTACGAATACGGCTGGGCCGACTCCGACGTGGCCGGTGCCGCCGCCAGGCGCGGCCTCGACGAGGACGTCGTCCGGGACATCTCCGCCAAGAAGTCCGAGCCGGAGTGGATGACCAAGCTCCGCCTCAAGGGTCTGAAGCTCTTCGAGAAGAAGCCCATGCCGAACTGGGGCTCGGACTTGTCGGGCATCGACTTCGACAACATCAAGTACTTCGTGCGCTCCACGGAGAAGCAGGCGGAGTCCTGGGAGGACCTGCCCGAGGACATCAAGAACACCTACGACAAGCTGGGCATCCCGGAGGCCGAGAAGCAGCGCCTGGTCGCCGGCGTGGCCGCCCAGTACGAGTCGGAGGTCGTCTACCACCAGATCCGTGAGGACCTGGAGGAGCAGGGCGTCATCTTCCTCGACACCGACACCGCGCTGAAGGAGCACCCCGAGCTCTTCAAGGAGCACTTCGGCACCGTCATTCCGGCCGGTGACAACAAGTTCGCCGCGTTGAACACCGCCGTGTGGTCCGGTGGCTCCTTCATCTATGTCCCGCCGGGCGTCCACGTGGAGATCCCGCTCCAGGCCTACTTCCGCATCAACACCGAGAACATGGGCCAGTTCGAGCGGACTCTGATCATCGTCGACGAGGGTGCCTACGTGCACTACGTCGAGGGTTGCACGGCCCCGATCTACAAGTCGGACTCGCTGCACTCCGCGGTCGTCGAGATCATCGTCAAGAAGAATGCCCGCTGCCGCTACACGACCATCCAGAACTGGTCGAACAACGTCTACAACCTGGTCACCAAGCGCGCTGTGGCGTACGAGGGCGCGACCATGGAGTGGGTCGACGGCAACATCGGCTCCAAGGTGACGATGAAGTACCCGGCCGTCTACCTGATGGGCGAGCACGCCAAGGGCGAGACCCTGTCCATCGCCTTCGCGGGCGAGGGCCAGCACCAGGACGCCGGCGCCAAGATGGTCCACATGGCACCGAACACGTCGTCCAACATCGTCTCCAAGTCGGTGGCGCGCGGCGGCGGCCGCACCTCCTACCGCGGTCTGATCGAGATCGGCGAGGGCGCCGCCGGTTCCAAGTCCAACGTCCTGTGCGACGCGCTGCTGGTCGACACGGTCTCCCGGTCCGACACCTACCCGTACGTCGACGTCCGCGAGGACGACGTGTCCATGGGCCACGAGGCCACCGTCTCCAAGGTCTCCGAGGACCAGCTCTTCTACTTGATGAGCCGTGGTCTCTCCGAGGACGAGGCGATGGCGATGATCGTGCGCGGCTTCGTCGAGCCGATCGCCAAGGAACTGCCCATGGAGTACGCGCTGGAACTCAACCGGCTGATCGAGCTGCAGATGGAGGGGGCGGTCGGCTGACCTGCCACCCGTCCGGTAGCTAGCGGCCCGCCCCGGGGCGGGCCGAGGATCGCAATAGGAAAGAGAGCAACACGACAGCCATGGCCGAGGCCCAGAACTCCCCCACCCTCGACTCCGCTCGGGCGGGTGGACCCCCACCGGCCGGGTCCACCACCGCGGGCTCGATCGCGGTCGCCGCGGAGTCGACCGTCGTCTCGCGCATGAGCGCGCCCCCGTCCTTCGCCGTGGCGGACTTCCCGGTCCCGCACGGACGTGAAGAGGAGTGGCGGTTCACCCCGCTGGAGCGGTTGCGCGGGCTGCACGACGGCACTGCCGTCGCCACTGGCGAGGGCGTGAAGGTCGACGTCCGGGCCCCCGAGGGCGTCACCGTCGAAACCGTCGGCCGTGATGATGCGCGGCTCGGCAAGGCGGGCACCCCGGTGGACCGCGTGGCCGCCCAGGCGTACTCCGCCTTCGAGAAAGCCTCGGTCGTCACCGTCCCGAAGGAAACCGTCCTCACCGAGCCGGTCCGCATCTCGGTGCACGGCGAGGGCGGCACCGCCTTCGGCCACCAGGTGATCGAACTGGGTGCCTTCGCCGAGGCCGTCGTGGTCATCGACCACACGGGCGACGCGGTGTTGGCCGCCAACGTCGACTACATCCTCGGTGACGGCGCCAAGCTGACCGTCGTCTCCGTGCAGGACTGGGACGACAAGGCCGTCCACGTCGCCCAGCACAACGCCCTGGTCGGCCGCGACGCCTCCGTCAAGTCCGTGGTCGTCACCTTCGGAGGCGACGTGGTCCGCCTGCACCCGCGCGTCACCTACGCGGGCCCCGGCGGCGAGGCCGAGCTGTTCGGCCTGTACTTCACCGATGCCGGGCAGCACCAGGAGCACCGTCTGCTGGTCACCCACAACACCCCGCACTGCAAGTCGAACGTCGTCTACAAGGGCGCGCTCCAGGGCGACGACGCGCACGCGGTCTGGATCGGCGACGTGCTCATCGAGGCCGCGGCCGAGGGCACGGACACCTACGAGATGAACCGCAACCTGGTCCTCACGGACGGCGCGCGGGTCGACTCGGTGCCCAACCTGGAGATCGAGACTGGTGAGATCGTCGGTGCCGGCCACGCCTCCGCCACTGGCCGTTTCGACGACGAGCAGCTCTTCTACCTGATGGCCCGCGGCATCCCGGAGCACGAGGCCCGCCGTCTCGTAGTCCGCGGCTTCTTCGCCGAGCTGGTCCAGCAAATCGGTGTCGCCGACATCGAGGAGCGCCTGCTCGCCAAGATCGAAGAGGAGCTGGAGGCTTCGGTCGCATGACCTTCGTACGCGCCTGCGGGCTGAGCGAGCTGGAGGAGGACACCCCGAAGCGGGTGGAACTCGATGGCACGCCGGTCTCGGTCGTGAAGACCGAGGGCGAGGTGTTCGCGATCCACGACATCTGCTCCCATGCGAACGTCTCCCTCTCCGAGGGCGAGGTGGAGGACTGCCAGATCGAGTGCTGGCTGCACGGCTCCGCCTTCGACCTGCGCACCGGCAAGCCGTCCGGCCTCCCCGCCACGCGCCCCGTCCCCGTATACCCCGTAAAGATCGAAGGGGACGACGTTCTCGTCTCCGTCACCCAGGAGTCCTGAGGCACCCATGGCAACGCTTGAAATCCGAGACCTGCACGTCACCGTCGAGGCCGACAACGCCACGAAGGAGATCCTCAAGGGCGTCGACCTCACCGTGAAGCAGGGCGAGACGCACGCCATCATGGGCCCCAACGGCTCGGGCAAGTCGACCCTCGCCTACTCCCTCGCGGGTCACCCGAAGTACACGGTCACCAGCGGCACCGTGCTGCTCGACGGCGAGGACGTCCTGGAGATGTCCGTGGACGAGCGCGCCCGCGCGGGCCTGTTCCTGGCGATGCAGTACCCGGTCGAGGTGCCCGGCGTCTCGGTCTCCAACTTCCTGCGCACCTCCGCCACCGCCATCCGCGGCGAGGCCCCCAAGCTGCGCACCTGGGTGAAGGAGGTCAAGGAGGCCATGCAGCGCCTCAACATGGACCCCTCCTTCGCCGAGCGCAACGTCAACGAGGGCTTCTCCGGCGGTGAGAAGAAGCGCCACGAGATCCTCCAACTGGAGCTGCTCAAGCCGAAGATCGCGGTCCTGGACGAGACGGACTCCGGCCTGGACGTCGATGCGCTCCGCATCGTCTCCGAGGGCGTCAACCGCGTCCGCGAGACCGGCGAGGTCGGCACCCTGCTGATCACGCACTACACGCGCATCCTGCGCTACATCAAGCCCGACCACGTCCACGTGTTCGCCGGCGGACGCATCGTCGAGTCCGGCGGTCCGGAGCTCGCGGACAAGCTGGAGAACGAGGGCTACGAGGCATACGTGAAGGGTGGCGCATCCGCGTGACACCTACCCGCCATGGGCTCCCCGGCCTCCTCGACACCGAGGCGATCCGCAAGGACTTCCCCGTCCTGGACCGGCTGGTCCACGACGGCAAGAAGCTCGTGTACCTGGACAACGCGGCGACATCGCAGAAGCCGCGCCAGGTGCTGGACGCTGTGAGCGAGTACTACGAGCGCCACAACGCCAACGTCCACCGCGGTGTGCACGTGCTCGCCGAGGAGGCCACGGCGCTGTACGAGGGTGCGCGCGACAAGGTGGCGGAGTTCATCAACGCACCGAGCCGGGACGAGGTGATCTTCACCAAGAACGCCTCCGAGTCGCTGAACCTCGTGGCGAACATGCTCGGCTGGGCCGAGGAGCCCTACCGGGTGGACCACGAGACCGAGATCGTCATCACGGAGATGGAGCACCACTCCAACATCGTGCCGTGGCAGTTGCTGGCGCAGCGCACGGGCGCGAAGCTGAAGTGGTTCGGCTTGGACGACGACGGTCGGCTCGACCTGTCCAACGTCGACGAGATCATCACGGAGAAGACGAAGATCGTCTCTTTCGTGTTGGTGTCGAACATCCTGGGCACCCTCAACCCGGTCGAGGCGATAGTGCGCCGCGCGCAGGAGGTCGGCGCACTGGTCTGCGTCGATGCCTCGCAGGCCGCCCCGCACATGCCGGTGGACGTGCAGGCACTCCAGGCCGACTTCGTGGCCTTCACCGGTCACAAGATGTGCGGCCCGACGGGCATCGGTGTCCTGTGGGGCCGCCAGGAGCTGCTGGAGGACCTGCCTCCGTTCCTGGGCGGCGGCGAGATGATCGAGACCGTCTCAATGCACTCGTCCACCTACGCCCCGGCGCCGCACAAGTTCGAGGCGGGTACGCCGCCGGTCGCCCAGGCGGTCGGTCTCGGCGCGGCGATCGACTACCTCCAGGCGATCGGCATGGACAAGATCTTCGCCCATGAGCACGCGCTGACCGAGTATGCCGTCCGGCGCCTGGCGGAGGTCCCCGACCTGAAGATCATCGGTCCGGCCACGGCCGAGGACCGAGGAGCCGCGATCTCCTTCACACTGGGCGACATCCATCCGCACGACGTGGGCCAGGTCCTGGACGAGCAGGGCATTGCGGTCCGTGTGGGTCACCACTGCGCCCGTCCGGTCTGCCTCCGCTACGGAATTCCCGCGACCACACGAGCGTCGTTCTATCTGTACTCCACGCCGACCGAGATCGATGCTCTGGTCGAGGGCCTGGAGCACGTACGGAACTTCTTCGGTTGAAGGGCGTGCTGAAAAGGTGAAGCTGGACTCGATGTACCAGGAAGTCATCCTGGACCACTACAAGAACCCGCACGGGCGTGGTCTGAGGGATGGCGACGCCGAGGTGCACCACGTGAACCCGACGTGCGGCGACGAGATCACCCTCCGTGTGAAGTACGACGGCACCAGGATCGAGGACGTCTCGTACGAGGGTCAGGGCTGCTCCATCAGCCAGGCCTCCGCCTCGGTGCTGAACGACCTCCTCGTCGGCAAGGACCTGGCCGAGGCACAGAAGATCCAGGAGACCTTCCTGGAGCTGATGCAGTCCAAGGGCAAGATCGAACCGGACGACGCGATGGAGGACGTCCTGGAGGACGCGGTCGCGTTCGCCGGTGTCTCCAAGTACCCCGCCCGGGTTAAGTGCGCCCTCCTCAGCTGGATGGCGTGGAAGGACGCGACGGCCCAGGCGCTCGGTGGCGCCGACGCCGAAAGGAAGACGGCATGACCGACACCGTTGAGACGAAGCCGGCCTCGGAGGAGGAACTCCGCGAGGCCCTGATGGACGTGGTCGACCCCGAGCTGGGCATCGACGTCGTCAACCTCGGCCTGATCTACGGCATCCACGTCGACGACTCCAACGTGGCGACCATCGACATGACCCTGACCTCGGCGGCCTGCCCGCTGACGGACGTCATCGAGGACCAGGCCAAGTCCGCCACCGACGGTCTCGTCAACGAACTGCGGATCAACTGGGTCTGGATGCCGCCGTGGGGTCCGGACAAGATCACGGACGACGGGCGCGAGCAGCTTCGGGCGCTCGGTTTCAACGTCTGAGGAAGAGCCCGTGAAGGGGGCCGTGGCGGGATGCCATGGCCCCCTTCCGTACGCCTGGGGCTCCGGGCGCCCGGACCTCCCGGGTGCTCAGGCGAGCCCGTCGACCAGGAGGAACGCCGAGTCGGCCCGGTAGAGGTCGGTGTTCTGGTACGGATCCAGAACCAGCCGGGAATCCTGGTGGCGCAGAAAGCGGCCGGGCCGGTTGAGCGACTCCAGCATGGTCGCTCCGGTGAAGGAGGACGGACGTGGGCAGAAGGTGGCGTCCTGCTCGAACAGCCGTGAGCCGTCGTCGTGTTCGGCGTGCAGCAGGCCGTTCCGGTGGCGCAGGTAGTCGCCGTCCGCCGTTTCGAACGAGTAGCAGCCGCTCTTCGCCAGGCCCTTGACCAGACTGAAGGTGGCCGCGCTGCGGGCGGCGGGTGAGGTGGCCGGACCGAGCTTCAGGTCGCCGCCGTTGGTCTGCCAGTAGCGGTCGGGGCGGTTGAGGGAGCGGACGGACCGGTGAAGTGCGGCCGGATTCGAGGAAGTTCCCTGTTGCGCTGCGGCCTTGGAGGCGTCGGGTCGCGGCTCGCCGGTGCCTGCGACGCGGGAGGCGGCCCCCGTACGAGACACGGGCGAGGGTATGCCGTTCCGGCCCTTCGGCGGGGCGGCCGTGCCTGACGGCGATGAGGCGGAGGAAGGCGTGCCGGAGCCGTCGTCCGTCGGTGTTCCGGCCGCGGCCGGGGCCGCCTTCGGTCCGGGGCCCCTGTCGTGCAGAGCAGCCGCGGCCAGCCCGGCGGCGACGGCTGCCAGGGCCAGGGCGCCGGCCCAGAGCTTCCGGGTTGGAAGGGCCCCGGTGCCGTCAGGCGTCCAGCCTCTGTCCCGGGACTCGTGCTGTGGGGAGCGGGGGGTGTTTTCAGGCATACGTGGTTCTCCGCCGCCGCCCGGGGAGCCGGGGGCGTGAGGGTCGGGTGAACAAAACGTGAGGCAGACGTGATGCCGTGGGGCCGCACAGTAATGGAGCCGGGGGCGGCCGGAGGGTGTTTCCGTGAGCGCATGCCACGAAAGGCGGATTTTCAGTTCGCGCACGCCCGCGAGCCTCGTTGTGTACGCTCGTACACATGGGCTACTTGTTGCTCGTCGGCGCCATTGCCGCCGAGGTCACCGCGACGACGGCGATGAAGTACAGCTTTGGATTCAGCAGGCTCTGGCCCTCGCTCGTGACGGCCGTGGGCTACCTCGTCTCCTTCGTGCTGCTTGCCCGCACGCTGAAGACCGTGCAGATCGGGACGGCGTACGCGATCTGGTCCGGTGCGGGCACAGCGGCTGTGGCCGTCCTCGGTCTGCTGCTGTTCGGGGAGGGAATGAGCACGACCAGGCTCGCCGGGATCCTGCTGATCATCACTGGGGTCGTGGTCCTGAACCTGGGCGGGGCGCCGCACTGAACCGGTGTCGTGGACGCCGGCGGCGTCCCGGCGGACACCATCGGTCTCGCGGTGGGCCTCGCGTATGTACCCGGGTGGTGGTCGTCCGGGCGCACACCCGCGAGACGCGCCGGTCAGGGTGACGCCCTGACCGGCGCGTTCGACCGGCAGGCGAGACGGCCTGGGATCGGTTGGCTTCGGTGACCCCACCCACGTTAGGTTTTCTCCCATGACCGACTCTGCTTCCCGTGTCACCGGCGCCGTTGCCGCCGGCCTCGCCACGATCGCCTCCGACGGTTCCGTTCTCGACACCTGGTTCCCGGCTCCCGAACTGGTCGCGGAGCCCGGTCCGGCCGGCACCGAGCGGCTGACCGCTGAGCAGGCGGTAGAACTGCTGGGCAGCGGCGCGTCCGCGGCGATCGGCCCGGACAGCCGCCGGGGCGTCGAGGTGGTCGCGGTGCGCACGGTCATCGCCTCCCTGGACGAGAAGCCGATCGACGCGCACGACGCCTACCTCCGTCTGCACCTGCTCTCGCACCGACTGGTCAAGCCGCACGGACAGAGCCTGGACGGCGTCTTCGGCCACCTCGCCAACGTCGCCTGGACCTCGCTGGGCCCGGTCGCCGTGGACGACATCGAGAAGGTGCGGCTGAACGCCCGCTCCGAAGGCCTGCACCTGCAGGTGACGTCGATCGACAAGTTCCCGCGCATGACGGACTACGTCGTCCCCAAGGGCGTGCGCATCGCCGACGCCGACCGGGTCCGGTTGGGCGCGCACCTCGCCGCGGGCACCACGGTCATGCACGAGGGATTCGTCAACTTCAACGCCGGCACCCTCGGCACCTCCATGGTCGAGGGCCGGATCTCCGCGGGTGTCGTGGTCGGCGACGGCTCGGACATCGGCGGCGGCGCGTCCACCATGGGCACCCTGTCCGGTGGTGGCAACGTGATCATCTCCATCGGTGAGCGCTGCCTGATCGGCGCCGAGGCGGGCGTCGGTATCGCGCTCGGCGACGAGTGCGTGGTCGAGGCCGGCCTGTACATCACCGCGGGTACCCGGGTCACCATGCCCGACGGGCAGATCGTCAAGGCCCGCGAGCTGAACGGTGCCTCCAACATCCTCTTCCGCCGCAACTCGGTCACCGGTGTGGTCGAGGCCCGTCCGAACAACGCGGTCTGGGGTGGCCTGAACGACATCCTGCACAGCCACAACTGACGGACGGCGGCCGTGACCTGCGGCTGCCCACGGACCCCGCCTCGGCCTGCTGCCGAGTTGCCGACGGTGAACGGCGGTCGTCACCGGTGACCGCCCTTCCGCCAGGTTCACGGGGCCGCCGCGGCCGTGAGCGGTGATCAGGGCAGGGCGGGTGGGTCCGCCGCCAGCCGCTCGTAGTGCGCCAGCAGCTCGTCGGCCGCCTCCTGCCCGGCGGGCAGCAAGGGTGCGCGCACCGGGCCGGCGGGCAGCCCGAGCCGGGACAGCAGGGCCTTCGCGGTGACCGTGCCCGGCAGCCCGGCCTCCGTCATTGCCCCGATCAATGGCGTTGCCTTCAGCTGCAGTTCGGCCGCCTGGGCGGTGTCGCCACGGTCGAAGGCGTCGAGGATCGCGGCGATGTGACCGGGTACGGCGTTCGCGACCGTACTCACGCAGCCGGCCGCGCCGACCGCGTACAGGGGGAGCACGTGCTCATCGCACCCCGCGTAGTACGCCAGCTCCGTGTGCGCGAGCACCCGTTGGGTGCCGAGGAAATCGTAGGAACAGTCCTTGACGGCCACGACCCGCGGGTGTTCCGCGAGACGGATCATCGTGTCCGGTTCGATCCGGGTGCCGGTGCGGCCCGGAATGTCGTAGACCATCACCGGCAGGGTGCTCGCGTCGGCGACGGCGAGGAAGTGGGCGGCCACGGCCTCCTGCGGCGGCCTGCTGTAGTACGGCGTCACCACCAGGACGCCGTTGGCGCCCGCCTCGCCGGCCGCGAGGGCCCGTTCGACCGTGTGCCGGGTGTCGGACGTACCCACGCCCGCGACGAGCGTGGTCCGGTCGTCCACCGCCGCCCGGACGGCCGCGATCAGCGCTGTCTTCTCGGTGTCCGTGGTGGTGGGCGACTCGCCCGTGGTGCCGCTGAGGACCAGGCCGTCACAGCCCTGCGTCACCAGCCGCGCCGCCAGGTTCTGGGCCCCGTCCAGATCCAGAGCGCCGGCCTCAGTGAAGGGCGTGATCATGGCGCAGAGCGTGCGACCGAAGGGTGGTGCGGGCTTGCGTGTGCTCGTCATGGAAGCAGTCTCGACACCAGATTGGTATAGCTCTACTTAATTTTTCTATGGGGTATCGATAAGTTCTGCTGATGCGTCCGAGGGTGATCGAAGGCCCTGTGTCCACCTTGGTGCGTAATGCGTCACTATGGCAGGAGGGGTACCGACCTCAGGTCATGGGAGGCGCCATGAAGCTAGGCAAGGCACTGGCCACCGGGGTCGCCGAAGAGCGGCCGCTCGTCCACGAAGAAGAAGCGCAGGTCCCCGAGGAGATCGTCCACACCGGGCCGGCCGAACCCGCTGAACCGGCCGAGTCGGCCCGCGAAGAGGTTCCGGCCGTCCGATGAGGCTGCGGCTCCCCGCGGAACGCCCGACGGAGCCGCCGACCGGATACAAGATCGCTCACCTGATGCTGTCCCAGGACGGCATCAGGGCCGGGTTCGCCGGTGTCTCGCTGGGCGGTGCGCTGCCGTACGGCGTGCTTGACAACGCCTGCTGCCTCTACGGTCGTAGGCATCGCCCGCCTGCGCGTCTGTGTGACTGCGGCTTCTACTGCGTCCACGACCGTACGGCCGCTGCGGCCCTGTTGTGCACCGCCGAGCACCGCATGGCGGCCCTGCTCCAGGTCTCCGTGCTCGGCGCCTACATCCGATTCGAGCGCGGCTTCCGTTACGCCCGGCAGCGGGTGCGCGCGGCGACGGTGGGGCCGTGCACCTGTGGAGGCTCCGCCGTCGCGCTCGCCGACGCCGGCTGGGGCAGACCCGGCTGGCGGGCCCTGGTCCCCGTCTGCACGAGGTGCGGGCACGGGCCCACCTCCGTCCCGCTCGCCGGATTCGCCCGGCTGGCCGGGGAGGGGCTGCAGGTGGTGGCGGGAGGTGGCGGCACGGGTCCTGCCCCGACTGCCCAGCCGGCGGCCGGCGCCGAGCCGGGTGTACCGGAACTCGCCGCGGAAGCCGCTCTGTTGCAGGCGCGCCTGGACTGGTTCCAGACCCAACTCACGCGCCTGGGGGAGCGCGGTGGTGGGGAAGGAGAAGACGGCTGAGGGGCTCCGGGGCCGGGTGGTGCCTGGATGCTTCGCGCGCAGAAGGGACGGAACACCGTGACCGTCACCTGGCAGGCACGGCCCCGGGTGAAGGGCACCGCTGCACGGGCGAACTCGGCATCCGGGCCGCCGAATGGCTCGCCCGGCAGACCCTCAGGCGGGACGTGATCAGGGAAAGGGCACGGCGATGACACACAGGACCCCGCACGGTTCGGGTGCCAAGGGCCCCGACGAACTGCGGCAGCAGATCGAGCGGACCAGGAGCCGGCTCGGTGACACGGTTGCCCAGCTGATGGGCAGGGCGGACGTGACATCCCGGGCGCTGGCCAGGGCCGCTGACGTGAGGGACAAGGCCGGAGCCATGACCGTACAGTTGCGGGCGGCTGGCACGGGACACGCGGTGCAGGACGGGGTGGCCAAAGCCGGTCACGCGGTGCAGGGCACGGCCACCAGGGCGGGACATGCAGTCCGGGGCGGCGCCGCCAGGGCCGGCCATGCGGCACAGAGCACGGTGGCGCAGGCCGGACACGCCGTACAGGGCGCCGGACACGTCGTCGAGCAGCACGCCCCGCAGCCTGTGCGCAGTCTCACCCGGGCCGCGCTCCGCCATCCGCGTCCCCTGATGGCCGTGGGCGCCGCGGGCGCCGCCGTTGTCACCATGGGTGTCCTACGCCACCGACACCACTGACCGCGGATGGGGCGCGGGCCGGTGGGGCCGGCTGAATCGAGTGTCCAGCCGGCCCCGGACCGGGCGCGGGCCTACGGCCGGAACCGCAGCACCTGCGGATCGTGGTCGCTGATCTGGTCGTTGAACTCCGAGTTGATGTGCACGCTGTCGTACTTGAGGTGGCCGTGGTGCCGGATCGCCGGGCTGACCAGGATTTGGTCCAGGACCTGCTCGTTGCCCTGGTAGTCGTAGGTGTAACGCTCACTCCTGGGCAGCGACTTGATGGCTGACCACAGTTCGCCGTGCCCTTCGAGGATCTTCGCGGTCTCGGAGAACTCGAAGTCGTTCATGTCGCCGAGCGCGATGACGCGCGCGTTCTTCTGGACCGACAAGATGTCCTTGACGAAGGCGTTCACCTCGGTCGCCTGTGCGTGGCGCTGGATCTCCGACTTGCGTACCGGCGGCTGGTACTGCGAGGTCAGGCTCTGGTCACCGCCCTTGGAGTCGAGGTGGTTGGAGATCACGAAGACCGTCTTGCCGTGGAAGCGGAATTCGCCGGCCAGCGGCTTGCGGCTGTCCTCCCAGGCCGCGTTCGTCGGATCGATGCGGCCGGGGGAGACCGTCAGAGCGGCCTTGCCGCGCACCTTGGTGACGCCGACCGAGGTGGTGGAGTCGCCGCCCGGACGGTCCACGAAGGACACTCGCTTCGGGTTGAACAGGAACACGTTGCGGATGTTGCCGCCGGGCTGGCCGCCGTCCTGGTCGTTGACCGGGTTGATCGAGCGCCAGTCGTACTTCGGGCCGCCGGCCGCGACGATCGCGTCGATCAGTTTGTTCACGGTCGCGCTCGCGTCAACCGTGCCGTCGTTCGTGGCGCCGTTGTTGTCCTGGATCTCCTCCAGGGACAGGATGTCCGGCGACTGCAGGTTGTTCACGATCGCGGCGGCGTGCGCGTCGAAGGTGTCGTCGGACGGGTCGAGGTTCTCGACGTTGTACGTCGCCACCGCCAGCTGGCGGCAGCTCTGCTTTTTGGTGGTCTCCCGCTTCAGCCCGCCGCTCTTGAGCGAGCCGAGTTCGTTCGCGACCAGGGTGTAGCCGCCGAACTGGTTGTAGTCCAGCGGGCCGGTGGTGGCGCCCTGGAGGGTGTCGCCGACGTTCGCCTTCGGGAAGTCGGCGGTGGAGCCCAGCGACTGGATCTGCAGCCGACCGGTGTTCTGGGAGTTGTAGGAGCCGTAGACCGTGCCGCCGCGGCGGTTGCGGTGCTCCCACGGCTTCACCGTGACCCACAGCTCGCTGTAGCGGTTGCTCGCGGTGACCACGCGGGCGTCGGCGACCTGGACGTTCATGCCCTCCAGGGACTCGAAGTAGTCCAGGGCGTACGTGGACGGTTCCAGCGGCAGCCCGTTGATCGAGCCGCTGGCGGCGGTGTCGCCCTGCGGGGCGTAGGCGTCCGGCACCGAGTTCCTGTCGATGACCACCGGTGCCGGGACCGCGTTGCCCGTGGAGACGGTGGTGACGGCCGGTCTGGTGATCTCCGTTACTGACTGGTTGCCGGAGGAAGTGCCGCCCGGGACGTACTCGGAGACCCTGCCGGACACCGTCACCGAGTCGCCGACCGCGACCTTCGGCTTGGAGCCGGTGTAGACGAACACGCCTTCACTGGTCGCCGGGTTGTCGTCCGGGTTCGGATCCTGCAACCAGAAGCCCTTGGAGGAGCCGTAGGTGCGCGTGGCCGTGACGATGCCGGGGACGTCGGTCACGTTCTGCCCGGCCAGCGGCGATATTCGGGTCGTGCCCTGGATGTCATGGATGCGCACCGAGTCGGCGTGCGCGGGCGAGGTGAGGACGACGGTGGACGCCGCGCTGCAGACAGCGGCGACGGTGAGCGCGGCGAGGCGCGCAGAAGACCTGCTCGGCAAGGTATCCCTCCGGGGACGTGCGTGAACGCCGGGACGAGGAGTGGAACGGGAGCGTGCGGGGTTGGTAGCCCTCTGTGACACGCGTAGAGCCGAGTGAACAGTTGTCCCCCGAACCTCTACGCGCGTCAATCTCCTGCCTACGGGCGGGAGTTGTCAAGGTTTCGGCCATGTACGGGAGCTGACGAGGAGATGAACCGGGCGGCATGGGTGTAAATCCGTCTAGGCTGAGCGGCTGAGTCCGTTCACGGTCCGAGGAGAACCAGCCGATGTCAGACAGCTCCCCCCTGCCGCCCGCGCGGCTGCACCCCGAAGCGGAGCTGGCGCGCGCCGCGCTGTCCACGCCCCTGCTCTCCCGAGCTGCCCGCCTCGCCCGCTGGGTCGGGCCCGACACCCGTGTGGACGCCGGCGGTGGGCTCGTCGAGGAGCAGCTGCCGGCTGCCGCCGGACTGCTCGGGCTGACCGGCACCGACGCCGCCGCGTACGCGAGCGAAGCGTGGCGGGTCGCCCTGGACGCAGGCCTGGTCGAGATCGCGGACGAGGAAGCCGGCACCGTACGGGCGGGGGAGGACCTCGCCCTGCTCACCGGTGGCTCCCCGCACGACGTGCTCGAGGTATGGCTCGCCGCCTTGGAGGTTGTGCTGGCCGACGCGAGCGTGCCCGACCTGGACGGTCTGGTTGACACCCTGGGCGAGGAGGGGGAGATCGATTTCTCGTCACTCGACTGGGACCAGGAGGCCGAGGCGGAGTTCCTCGACGGTGTCCTCGGCAACCTCTATCTGCTGACCGTGAGTGAAGACGTCCCCGCCGGCGAACCGGTACCGTTGCCCGCCCTCGCCGCCTCGATGATCGTCCCCGACGGCATGGGCGAACCCACCAACGACGTCCTGGAACAGGTCTCCGACGCGATGATGCGGCTCGATGACCAGTTCCGCATGCTGGAGCCGGTCGGACTCGTGGAGTACCAGCCGGTGGACGAGGCCCTGATGGCGGACACCGGGGATTCCGTCGGGGAACCCGCGCCGGTGGACGACGCCGACGTCTCCCGCTACGGCATGGTCCGGCTCACTCCACTCGGCGTGTACGGACTCCGGGCGCGGCTGCTGGAGGCTGGATTCGCGGCGCCCGCCGTCGGTGAACTCGCCGACAAGGGGGCGGACGTGCTGCTCGATGGAATGGCGCACTTCGGTCAGTCCGCCGCCTGGGCCGAGACCGAGCAGTGGCTCGCTCGCCGTGAACCTCCGGTGGCGGCAGAAGAGTTGCTGACCGCGGCACGAGGCGCGGACACGGGTGCTCCGCTACGGCGACTGCGCTGTCAGCAGGCGCTGTCATTGGTGGGCGAGGAGGCCGAGCCCGCGGTGCGGGACGTCCTCGACGATCCCGAGCTGGGCGGGCTCGCCCGGGTGTGGCTGAGTGAACGGGGTGCCGCCGGAGTGCCGGCACCCTCGGAGGAACTGGTGTTCTGGCTGACCGTCGACACAGTCGCAGCACAGCTTCAGGCCGAGGGGAACTCCGAGGAACTCCAGGCACTGGTCGAGGGGCTGGCCGAGCAGCACAGCGGTTTCTTCGCGGCGGCGTGGCGGGTGGACCACCCGGCCACCGCGGACGTACTGGAGGCGATGGGGCGGCTGCACCCGGACAAGAGGGTGGCCAAGGAGGCCCGGAAGGCCGCTTTCAAGGCCCGCTCGCAGCGCGGGGGTTGAGGGGGCGACACGGCCGGTGCTGGTGCCGATCATGGGGTGCTGCAGGCGGATTCTCGAACAGGGACCTCGGGAGTAGGCCGGCGTTCAACTCCCGTTCAGAAGGGGACGGGAGCGTGTGCGACGGACCGAGGTCCGCCACCTTGGCGACACCCCACCGTCACAGGAGACACCATGTCGCTCACCCACAGGGACTTCGCCAGGACCTCCGCGAAGACCGGTGCCGGGGTCGTCCTGGCGGGCAGCGTCGGCGCGCTGGCCAGCGCGCCGAACGCCCTTGCGTCCACCGAGACCGCCATCGAGGGCGCGGACGACGTGACAGCGCACGGCCACCACGGCGTCGGCTACGGTCCGCTGATCCCCGACCCGGACGGCATCCTGGCCCTGCCCGCAGGCTTCCGGTACCGGATCGTCACCTACACCGGTAGGACCAGGCTGGAATCCGGCGAGTTCACCCCCTCCCACCACGACGGCACCTCCGCCTTCGACGGCCCCCGCGGCGCCACCCTCCTGGTCAACAACCACGAGCTGAAGGGCCCGCGCGCCAACTGGACGTACCCGGTGCCGCTCATCGGGGGCCTGGTCTACGACCCAGCCGCCGCCGGTGGCTGCACGGTGGTCGAGGTTCGCCGTGAACACGTTGCCGAGTGGGTCGGCATCGCCGGCACCTCCACCAACTGCGCGGGCGGCACCACCCCGTGGAACACCTGGCTGACCTGCGAGGAGACCGAGGACAAGGCCGGTCAGAACGGCATGACCAAGGACCACGGCTACGTCTTCGAGGTGGACCCCACCGACCGCCGGTCCAACCGTGATCCCGAGCCGGTGAAGGCGCTCGGCCGCTACGCCCACGAGGCCGTCGTGGTCGATCCCCGGCGTGGGCACCTCTACCTCACCGAGGACGCCTCCGGCCCCAGCGGGCTGCTCTACCGCTGGACCCCGCCGGAGGGCTTCCGGCATGGCCGCGGCCGTCTGCGCACCCTCGCCGCCGACGCGGGTGTGCTCGCGGCCCTCAGATGCTTCGATTCGGGTGGCCGGTTCGTGGACGACCTGTCCCGTGCCACCAGGACCGGCACGGTCTACGGCGTCGACTGGGTGGAGGTACCCGACCGGGATGCCCGGGAGGTCTCCGTCCGCAAGCAGTTCACCGAAGGCGAGGTCACCCGCGCCCGCAAGCTGGAGGGCATGTGGTGGGGTGACGGCGGCGCCTACATCGTCTCCTCCTTCGCGCGTGCGGAGAGCCCCGTCCAGCACGACGGCCAGGTCTGGTTCTATGACCCCAGGCGCCGCACGCTGACTCTGAAGGTGTTGTTGGGCGTGAACCCCGACCCGTCCGCCGAGGGCGGCTTCGACGGACCCGACAACATCACCGTCTCACCGTACGGCGGCCTGGTCGTCGCCGAGGACGGTGACGGCATCCAGCACCTGTTCGGTGCCACGGACAGCGGCCGCACCTATCCGATCGCCCGCAACGAGCTGAACATCGGCACCGAGCAGGAGCCCGAGTACAGCGAGTTCACCGGCGTCACCTTCTCGCCCGACGGCGGGACTCTGTTCGCCAACATCCAGGAACCGGGCGTCATGCTGGCCATCACGGGGCCCTGGAAGCGGCAGAGGCGCGGCTGAACCACCGCCGCGCACAGTCCGTCCGGCCACGATCGCAGGTGACCGGGCGGGCCGGGGCCGCGGCTCGGCCGAGCCGTCGAGCCGCCCCACACCCGCATCCCGGCGGGCCACAGGGGCGCGGGCGGGCGGGGCTGCGGCACCGCGGTCGGGGCGATCGCGGTGTGACGGCGAACGCCCCGGCAGAGGGCCCGGCCGTGGGTCTGCGGCCGGGCCGGCTACAGAGCCCTCGCGGCCGGCTCCACCATGTTCCGTACCGTTCGGGCCTTCACGAAGTCGCCGATCGCCGTCATGTCCCACTCGCCGGAGAACTGACGGATCAGTTTGGCCATCATCACGCCCGTCTTCGGCTCGGCGTGGGTGAGGTCGAAGCGGACCAGTTCCTCGCCCGTCGCCGAGTCCACCAGACGGCAGTACGCCTTGGCGACCTCCGTGAACTTCTGGCCGGAGAAGGAGTTCACCGTGAAGACCAGGCCGGTGACCTCCTGGGGGAGGCGGCCGAGGTCGACCACGATCACCTCGTCGTCGCCCCCGCCCTCGCCGGTCAGATTGTCACCAGAGTGCTTGACCGCCCCATTCAGGATGGTCAGCTTGCCGAAGTAGCAGCTGTCGATGTGGTTGCGCTGCGGACCGTAGGCGATGACCGAAGCATCCAGGTCGATGTCCTTGCCGCGGAACGCGGGCTCCCAGCCGAGGCCCATCTGCACCCGTGAGAGCAGCGGCCGGCCGCCCTTGACCAGGGAAACGGTCTGGTTCTTCTGCAGGCTGACCCGGCCCTTGTCCAGGCTGACCTTGCCCGCTCCCGGCGCCGGCGCGGGCGGCACCGGGGGAGCGGGCGGAGCCTGCGGAGCCGACACCGGCGGGGCGACCGGGGGCTGCATGGCGGGTGGCGGCGGCGCGACCGGCTGCGGCGGGGCGGCGGGGGCCGGCTCCTCCACCGTCACCCCGAAGTCCGTGGCGATGCCGGCCAGCCCGTTGGCGTACCCCTGGCCCACCGCACGGGCCTTCCACTGGCCGTTGCGGCGGTAGATCTCCACGACCACCAGCGCGGTCTCGGAGCCGAGCTGCGGAGGGGTGAACGTGGCCAGCGCCGTGCCGCCGTCCGCGTCACGGATCGTGGCCGTCGGTTCGATGCCCTGGAAGGTCTGGCCGGCCGCGTCCGGGCTGGCGGTGACCACGATCTTGTCGATGTCCGCCGGGACGGCGGCGGTGTCGACCGTGATCGCGTCGGGCGCGGCTCCGCCGCCCGACCGGTAGGTCACGCCGGGTCCGGCGGGCTGGTTGTAGAAGATGAAGTCGTCGTCGGAACGCACCTTGCCGTCGGCGGTGAGCAGCAGGCCCGACACGTCGAGCCGCACCGGAGCGGCGACGTCCACCGTCACGCGCGCGGTGGAGAGGGGAATGTTCGAGCCAGGGGTCATAGCTGTCATGCCGGGTGAACGAACGACGCCGCTTTACCGTTCCCTTAAGCGGCGGCGCCGTCGGTGCGCCGGTGGCGGCCGGGACTGCGCAGGTCCGGAGCGGTCCGGCGCCGTCCTCGTCCGCCCGCGGGTGTGCGCGGTGCCTGGGGCCGTGGGGAGGCTCAGCGCGGCCAGATGGGCGGGTCGTTGACGAAGTGTCCGCCCAGATAGCCGTGCGCGGGGTTCCCCACGGTCGGTTCGCCCTGTTCGGCGATCAGCTTCCCGGCATACGGCTCGGAGTCGTCGAGCGGCTCGTAGCCGAGTTCCCGCGCGGTGGTCAGGTCCCACCACAGGCGCGTGTTGGCGGAGGAGCCGTAGACGATCGTGTGGCCGACGTCCTCGGCGGTCAGGGCCGCGTGGAACAGACGCGCGCCGTCGGCCGGGCTCAACCAGAGCGACAGCATGCGCACGCTGGTCGGTTCCGGGAAGCAGGAGCCGATGCGCACGGAGACGGTCTCTAGGCCGTGCTTGTCCCAGTAGAGCTGGGCGAGGTCCTCGCCGAAGGCCTTCGACAAGCCGTAGAAGGTGTCCGGGCGGTGCGGGGTGTCGACCGGGATGAGCGGATCGCCTGTGCGGGGAGTCGGAGTGAAGCCGACGGCGTGGTTGGAGGAGGCGAACACGATCCGGGGCACGCCCTCGCGGCGGGCTGCCTCGTACAGGTTGTAGGTGCCCTCGATGTTCGACTGGAGGATCTTCTCGAAGGGGGCCTCCAAGGAGATGCCGGCAAGGTGCAGGATCGCGTCCGCGCCCCGTACCGCCGCCCGCAGCGCCTCCTTGTCGGAGAGATCGGCGGTGATCGCGTCCGGTTCCTGCTCGATGGGGCGCGCGTCGAACAGGCGCAGCGTGTAGCCGTACTCCGGCAGCAGGGACCGCATCAGAGTGCCGAGCCCGCCGGCGGCGCCGGTGAGCAGAACGGTGCGGGGGGCGGGCATCCTTCGGTCTCCTCGGCGTCGAGCGGCCGTGCTTTTGGGTCTGGGGCGACCGGAAGCATGGTTTGCATTCGCATCCCTGGAAACGCTAAGGAGGGGTGGCGGACGTCGTCAAGTGAACTGCGGCTGAATCAGGTGGGGTTGGTGTCCGACGGCGACCTGGCGGCGGTACGCGAGGCGCAGTCCGCGCGGCCCGTGGAGTGGGCCAGGCAGGCGGCTGTGAGGAGCAGCGCGAGGCCGTAGAGGGGCAGCAGTAGTCCGGGGTGGGCCAGTTCGACCAGTCCGGCCCCGATGGCCAGGCCGAGGGCGTTCGGGGCGAACACCAGTGTGCTGGCGGTGGCCGTGGCCCGGCCGAGCAACGGGCCGGGAGCCCGCTGCTGCACGGCGGTGAACGCGGCGATGAGCGCGCAGGGCAGGCCACTGCTGGGCCGCCGCAGGTCGCGTAGAGACCCGCACCGGTCAGCGGGGCGACGAGTTTCATGCCCTCTGTGACGGTCGTCCGCAATCCGTTGAAGTCGCCGAGGAGGCTCGGGGTGACCAAAGTGGTCACCAGGGCCGACTCGGCCGCGTCGTGGATGACGCCGGCGGCGCCGTACAGGAACAGCACGGCGAACAGCAGCCACAGGCGGCCGGGGGAGCTCACGGCGAAGAGCGTCAGGAGCAGGGCCGCCAGGAGCGCGTTCACCGTGATGAGCAGGGGCCTGCGGCGGACACGGTCGGCGATCGTGCCGAGGACCGGGCCGGCCGGGAGGGGGGCCGACAGGGCGAACACGCCCAGCGCGGCCAGGCCGTTGGAACCGGTGAGGTCTTTGCCCCACACGCCCGACGCCAGCCACATCGAGGAGGTGCCGAAAGTGGACACCACCACACCCGTCAGATACAGCCCCGTGTCGCGGTCCCGCAACACCCGGGGCAGGATCCGGAAGGTCGTCATGCCCCGCCATCGTGGGCCTAAGGGGCCCGTGTCCGGATCGGCAGGATGCCGTAAATCCGGGGCCGACCCGGGGCGGCGGCGATCCGCGCGCACCTACACCCATACCGATCGGGCGCACACCGACGGGGACGCACCGGGGGGACGAAATGCACTAGCCGGTGTGTGGGCGCCGGACGTCAGCACCCAATTGCCCGCGGCGGCGAGGCCGCCTTGCGCAGGGGGTCCACACATCCAACGGGTCTTCATATCCGAGTCACCGGAAGGAAATACTCCGGATTCGGTGCGGTCCATGTCTCTGGTGAGGATGCGCATATCGATCGGATAACAGGCCTCGCGATAGCGGGCGTGATGCGCGTAGACAATGCGTGACCTGGTCCATCAATCTCATCCCCAGATCCGGAGATTCCATGCGGAAGTCCCTCAGAGCGGCGGCCGTTGTCGCCGCTTGCACCATCGCCGGCAGCGCCCTGTACGGCGCGGGCGCGGCCACCGCCCATCAGTCGACGGCCAACTCCACCCATGAGCCCTACAACATCGGGCTGCTGGTGAAGGACATCGACACCTACTACGGCACTACCGCCGACAGCAACGGCGTCTACCAGGCGTCCCCGGACAGCCAGTACGCCATGGATCTGGCGCACATCGACGCCGCCGCCAAGCGGTACATCAACAAGGCGGCCCGCAAGGCGCGCCACCACGGTGAGAAGCCGGCCGTTGTCTTCGACATCGACGACACCCTGCTGCTCAGCCTCGACTACGAGAAGCGTTACCACTACACGTACAACCCCACCACCTGGGCCGACTACGTGAACCGCGCCGACCGTCCGGCCGTGTTCGGCAGCCCGGAGCTGGTGCGGTACGCCGAGTCCAAGGGCGTCGAGGTCTTCTACAACTCCGGGCTCAGCGAGGCGCAGCGCAGCGCGGCCGTGGAGAACCTGAAGAAGGTCGGTGCCGATGTGAACCTCGACGCCGACCACGTGTTCCTCAAGGACAAGGCCAACCCGCCGGCCTACCTCAGCAAGTGCGCCACGCCGGGCAACTGGACCTGCACGACCGTGCAGTACAAGTCCGGTACCCGCAAGCACATCGAGCGCGACCTGGGGTATGAGATCGTCGCCAACTTCGGTGACCAGTACTCGGACCTGAACGGCGGTTACGCCGACCGCATGTACAAGCTGCCGAACCCGACGTACTTCGTTTCCTGACCGTCCTGACCGTCCTGACCGTCCTGACGGTCGACGGTACGTCCGGCGCTAGATCCTGAGCAACGTTATCCGGCCCCCGCAGGCGGCAGCACCGTGCCGTGGCGGGGGCCGGGTACCTCACCTCAGCGCCGCCTCCATCATCGCCCGGGCCACCGGAGCCGCCAGCCCGTTGCCGCTGACCTCCGACCGGGCCGCGTCCGACTGCTCCACCATCACCGCCACGGCGACCTCCTTGCCACTGCTGCCGGACTTGCCGTAGGAGGTGAACCAGGCGTACGGGGTCTTGCTGTTGTTCTCGCCGTGCTGGGCTGTACCGGTCTTTCCACCGACCGTCACTCCGTTGATCAGCGCGTTCGTGCCCGTACCATCCTCGACCACCGTCTCCATGGCCGACTGGAGCTGCTCGGCGGTCGAGGAACTGATGATCTCCTTGCTGCTCGCGTTGTGGTCGTAGTCCTGCAACACATCACCACCGCTGTCGGTGATCTGCGACACCATGTGCGGCGAGACCAACGTGCCACCGTTGGCTATCGCGGCGGAAACCATGGCCATCTGCAGCGGGGTGGCGGTGACGTCGAACTGGCCGATGCCGGAGAGCGCGGTCTGGGCGTTGTCCATGCCGGAGGGGTACACGCTGGCGTAGGCCCGTACCGGCACGTCCTGCCGGGAGTCGTTGAATCCGAACTTCTCGGCCATGGCCTTCACCTTGTCCTGCCCGAGTTGCACGGCCATGTGACCGAAGACGTTGTTGCAGGAATAGCGCAGGGCGACCCGGATCGAGGCGTTCTTGCACGGAGCCGCCTTGTTCTCGTTCGGCAGTTCGTGCACCGTACCCGGCAGGGTGTAGGGGTCGGGGCTGTCGGTGGGTTCGTCCACGTTCTTGTACAACCCGTCCTCCAGTGCGGCCGCCGCCACGACCAGCTTGAACGTTGAACCCGGCGGCAGCGGCTGGCGCAGCGCACGGTTGGTGAGCGGCTTGTCCTTGTCCGCGTTGAACTGCTTCCAGGCCGCACCGGCCGTGTTCGCGTCGGTGAGCGCGGAGGGGTCGTACGACGGCGTCGAGACCATCGCGAGGATCTTGCCGGTCTTTGGGTCGATCGCGACGGCCCCGCCCTTCTTGCCGCCGAGCGCGCGGTACGCCGCCTTCTGCACCGCCGGGTCGATCGTGGTGAGCACGTTGCCCGGGTCGGCGCGCTCCCCCGTGATGGTGTCCATCACGGTCTTCAGCCGGGAGTCCGTGCCGTTGAGCACGTCCTGGTAGATGCCCTCCAGCTGGGTGGGTGCGTAGGACTGCGAGGCGTAGCCCGTCACCGCCGCGTAGAGCTCGCCGTCCCGGTACGTGCGCTTGTACGCGAGGTCGCTTCCCTTCGTCCGGGCCGAACCGGTGATCGCGTTCCCGGCCACGATGATGTTTCCGAGCGGCCGTGAGTACGTCTCGATCGCGTTCCGCCGGTTTTGGTTGTCGTCCGCGAGGGCCTTGCCGTCGTAGAACTGCACCCAGGTCGCCCTGACCAGCAGGGCGAGCACGAGCAGCAGTGCGAAGACGGATGCCTGCCTGATCGTCTTGTTCATCCCGCAGAGAAGACGACCCAAACGGCGGCAGTCGTTCCCGTACGGCCGGATTTCTCATCACATGCTCATCGTGTGTGCAGGAATCCGGCCTCGTACGCGGCGATCACCGCCTGGATCCGGCCCCGGGTGCCGGTCTCCGCGAGCACGGCCGCGACGTGCGACTTGACCGTGGCGGGACCCACGCCCAGATGCCGGGCGATCTCGGCGTTGGTCAGGCCGGCGGCCATGTGCCGCGGCACATCGCGCTCGCGGCTGGTGCGCCTGCCGACCCAGGGCGCGGGCGACCCGGCTCCGCCGTGTGGCGGAGGCGCTGTGGTGCAGGCTCAGTCCTCCAGGACCAGGACGACCTCCTCGATCTCCTGGCCACGACCGTGCGCGTATCCGTGCGCCCGGGCCGTCTCACGGAACCCGCACGTGGCCAGCACCCGCAGTGAGGCGGCGTTGTCGGCCGCCGCCCGCGCGTACAGCGGCCGTTCGGGTGTCTCGGCGAGCAGGGCCCGCAGGGCTGCGGTCGCCACGCCCTGGCCCCAGTACCCGCGGTCGATCCAGTACGTCACCTCGCGCTCGCCGGGCTCCCCGTAGACGGCCGCGCTGCCCGCCACCCGCCCGTCGACCAGGACGGTGCGCAGTACCTCCGAGGAGGACCGCAGACGTTTCCACCGGGCGTTGAAGGCCTCCCGGTCGCCCGGGTCCGGGGTGCCGAAGGCGGCCATCCGGACCGCCACCGGGTCGCTCATCTGCCGGAAGAACAGCGGTAGATCGTCATCCTGTACGGCTCGCAGCGCGATTTCCATGGAGTCAGAGCCTACGGCCCGCAGCCCTCAGAGCCTGCGAGTCGCCATCGTCAGTCGGTCCCGCGCGTCGAACAGCGCCCCCTTGATCATCTGCTCGTGGGCGGGGGTCAGCCGGGCCACCGGGACCGAGCAGCTGACGGCGTCGCGGGCGGGCGTGCGGTACGGGATCGCCACGCCGAAACAGCGCAGCCCCAGCGTGTTCTCCTCGTGGTCGACCGCGAGGCCCTGTTCCCGTACCCGGTGCAGTTCTGCGATGAGCTTCTCGCGGTCGGTGGCGGTGTTCCCGGTGAGCGACGGCAGGGTTTCCGGAAGGAGCGTGCGCACCTGCTCATCGCTGTACGTGGCCAGGATCGCTTTGCCGAGGGCGGTGGAGTGGACGGGGAGCCGGCGCCCGACACGGGTGAAGGGACGCAGGTGGTGCTGGGACTGGCGGGTGGCCAGGTAGACGACGTTGGTGCCGTCGATGCGGGCCAGATGGATGGTCTCCGTGGTGTCGTCGGAGAGCCGGTCCAGGGTCGGGCGTGCGGCGGCTACCACTTCGTCGCCGTCGACGTACGACGTGCCCACGAGCAACGCCCGTACCCCGATGCCGTACCGCGTGCCGGGGGTGTCCGTTTCCACCCAGCCCAGTTCCACGAGTGTGCGCAGGAGCATGTACAGGCTGGACTTGGGGTATCCCACGGCCTCCTGGACGGCTGCCAGGGAATGCATGCCGGGCCGGCCGGCAAAGTATTCCAGCAGTTCAACGGTCCGTACCGCGGACTTGACCCGAGCCCCGCCGCCCGAATCGCCTGCCGTCATCTCCCTTGCCCCCTTCGTTCGACCCCTTCGTTTGCCCCCTTCGTTCGACGAGGACCTGAGCTATATAGTCGCCGAGCGGCATATTCATCACCAGAGATGCTGTTCAGCATATCGAACGCGCCTGGTCGGCAAGGTGCTGATGGGTGACCTGGACAGTCCTCGAAAGTGCGGCCTTACTGGGAGGGACCCGCGGTGGCAGCAGCACCAGTCTGGAGTGTCGACCCGCGCACCGGGAAACAGCGCGAGCAGGTTGCGGTAGAGGCCACGGTCCACGAGGTGGACGCGGCGGTCCGGGCGGCCCTCGCCGCGCGCGGCGCCCTCGCCGACCGCGTGGTCCGCTCCGCCTTCCTGCGCTCTGCCGCGACGGGCCTGGAGGCAGCCAGCAACGGTCTGGTCGAGACGGCCGATGCCGAGACGGCGCTCGGCCCGGTGCGGCTGAACGGTGAACTGGCGCGCACCACGTACCAGTTGCGGGCCTTCGCGGACATCGTTGATGAGGGTGCCTTTCTCGACGTCATCATCGACCACCCCGACGACACCGCGACACCGCCCATCCCGGACCTGCGTCGCTGCAAGGTCCCCCTCGGTGTCGTCGCCGTCTACTCCGCCTCCAATTTCCCCTTCGCCTTCTCCGTCGCCGGTGGCGACACCGCGAGCGCCTTGGCCGCCGGCTGCCCGGTCGTGGTCAAGGCCCACCCCGATCACCCGGCCCTGTCCGAGTTGGTCGCCAAGGTGCTGCGTCGGGCCGCCGCCGGGCACGGGATCCCCGAGGGGGTGGTCGGACTTGTGCACGGTTTCGAGGCGGGCGTGGAACTGATCGGGCACCCGCTGGTCTCCGCCGCGGGCTTCACCGGTTCGGTGCGGGGTGGCCGTGCCCTGTTCGATGCGGCCGCCGCGCGTCGGGCGCCGATTCCGTTCCACGGGGAGCTGGGTTCGCTGAACCCCGTCGTCGTCACGGAGGCCGCGGCGGCCGAGCGGGCCGAGGAGATCGGCACCGGGCTCGCCGGGTCCATGACTCTGGGGGTCGGACAGTTCTGCGTCAAACCGGGCCTGGTGCTGGTGCCGTCCGGCGGGAGTGGTGACCGGCTGGTGAAGTCCCTGACCGATGCGGTCAGCGACACTGAGGCCGGAGTACTGCTGGACCACCGCATGCGGGACCACTTCGTCGAGGGGGTGCGGGAGCGCGCCCGCCTGGAAGGCGTCGAGTCACCGGTCACGCCGGGTGCTGGTGGCGAGCACACGGTCAGCGCGGGCTTCCTGACCGTGCCGGCGCGCAGACTGGCGGTCGGGGGAGCCCACGACCTGCTCCTGGAGGAGTGCTTCGGGCCCGTCACCGTGGTGGTGCGGTACGAGGACGAGGGCGAGATGACGGCGGTGCTGTCACGGATGCCGGGCAACCTCACCGCCACGGTTCAGCTGTCCTCGCAGGAGGCCGCGGGAGGAGGCCGGGGTGCGGAGATCCTGGCCGGGCTCACCTCGCTGGCTGGGCGTGTGCTGGTGAACGGCTGGCCGACGGGGGTGGCCGTGGCGCCGGCCCAGCACCACGGTGGGCCGTACCCGGCGACGACCTCCACGTCGACCTCCGTGGGCGGCACGGCCATCGAGCGGTGGCTCAGGCCGGTCGTCTACCAGAACGCTCCCGAGGCGTTGCTGCCGCAGGAACTCCGCGACGGCAATCCGCTCGGGCTTCCCCGCAGGCTGAACGGAGTTCTGGAGCGGTAGCGCCATGGCGTGAGCCTGGCCCCTCGGGCTCGACCTCTCAGCTCGCCCCGGCCGTTGGCGGCGCCCGACAGGGCGTCCGGCCGACCGGCAGCGATCAACCCGGACGCCAGTCGTGGCCGGTTCGGCAGGGGCGGAACCGGAGCCGGTATCGCGCCGTCCTTCGTTACGTGATCAATGAACGCGTGAACGATGTTCTGATGGTCCGCACCGCCCTGCCCATCGAGGCCGAGGTCATCGCAGATCTGCACGTCCGGGCCCGTTCGACGTACTACCCGGACGGTGTCCCGCAGTCCGGCGTCGACTCGGTCGAGGCCTGGCGCGGCTCCATCGAGCGCCCCGACGGACATGTGCTGTGCGCGGTCGAGCAGGGCCGGATCGTCGGCATCGCTTCCTTCCGCACCCCGGACGGAGCCTCTGCAGAAACGGTCAAGCTGTTCCAGTTCCACGTCGACCCCGACCGCTGGCGTTCCGGTATCGGTACGGTCCTGCACGCGGCCTGCGTGGAGGAATGGCAGGCCGACGGCGCGCTCGCGGCCGTGCTCGACGTGCATGTCAACAACAGGCGAGCCCAGGCCTTCTACGCCCGCCAGGGCTGGATCCCCGACCCCGGGACCCCACCCACGGAGGGTGACCACCACCTGTTTCTACGCTTCTCCGTGCCCGGGGAATGACAGAGGCTGCTTGAACGTTCACGTACGTGTCGCGGAGAGATCCTCCGTGTCCGTACGACCTGGAGAGAGCCGAAGACATGCGCGTCGAGATCTGGAGCGACATCGCCTGCCCCTGGTGCTATGTGGGCAAGGCCCGCTTCGAGAAGGCGCTGGCTGCATTCCCGCACCGCGATGAGGTCGAGGTGGAGCACCGCTCCTTCGAACTGGACCCGGGGCGGGCCAAGGGCGACGTACAGCCGGTGATCACCATGCTGACCAGGAAGTACGGCATGAGTCCGCAACAGGCCCAGGCCGGTGAGGACAGCCTGGGCGCCCAGGCCGCCGCCGAAGGCCTGGACTACCGCACCCGGGACCGCGACCACGGCAACACCTTCGACATGCACCGCCTGTTGCACCTCGCCAAGGAGCAGGGCAGGCAGGACGAGCTGATCCAGATCTTCTACCGGGCCAACTTCGCCGAAGAGCGGTCCGTCTTCGCCGAGGCCGAAGAACGCCTCGTGGAACTGGCGGTCGAGGCCGGACTGGAGGCAGGCCGGGTCCGCGCGGTGCTGGCCGATCCGGACCTGTACGCCGCCGAGGTCCGCGCCGACGAGCGCGAAGCCGCCCAGCTCGGTGCCACCGGCGTGCCATTCTTCGTCCTCGACCGCACGTACGGCATCTCCGGCGCCCAGCCCGCCGAGGTCTTCGCCCAGGCGCTGACCCAGGCCTGGGGCAGGCGCTCCCCGCTGGCACCAGTGGGTCAGGAGACCGCCGATGCCTGCGGGCCGGACGGGTGCGCGGTCCCGCAGCAGGGCTGAGCCCACGAGGCGGCGCAGATGTATAAGCATTGCTGAGCGGATCCATACAGAAGACCGCAATGGACGGGAACCTCCTGGGGCCGCAGAGTGGTCCCATGGAGACCACGGAGTCGTTCGAGAGCCTCATCCGCACCGAGTTCACCGCCCGGAACACCTACCTCAACACTGCGAGCAACGGCCTGCTGCCCGTTCGTACCGTCGCCGCGCTACAGGAAGCGGCGTTGCTGCGGGCCGAGGGCCGACCGCTGCTCCCCTTGCACGAGGACGTGGAGGGCTGCCGGGCGGCGTACGCCCGGCTTGTGGGCGTGCCGGCCACTCGGGTCGCAGCGGGTGCCTCGGTCGCCGCGCACACCGGTGTGATCGCCGCCTCACTGCCCACGGGTGCCGAAGTGCTCACCGTCGAAGGCGACTTCACCTCCGTGTTGAATCCCTTCCATGTCCGTGGTGACCTCAAGGTCCGCTCGGTCCCGCTGGAGCGGGTCGCCGAGTCCGTCCGCCCGGGCACCGCACTGGTCGCAGTCAGCGCCGTCCAGTCCGCCGACGGCCGGATCGCCGACCTTGGCGACCTGCGCGAGGCCGCCCGCGACCACGGCGCGCGCACCTACGTCGACTTCTCCCAGTCGGCCGGCTGGCTCCCCATGGACGCGGACCTCCATGACTTCACCGCCTCGGTCGCCTACAAGTGGCTGCTCGGCCCGCACGGTGCGGCGTTCCTCACCGTCCCGGAGGATTTCGGCGGACTGACTCCGGTGCTCGCGGGGTGGGTCGCGGGTGAGGTGCCGTGGGAGAGCTGCTACGGCCCGGTGGCCGAACTCGCCCGCTCCGCACGGCGGTTCGACCTCACTCATGCCCTGTTCAGCTATACCGGGCTGCGCCGCTCCCTCGAATTGATCGAGGAACTGGGGGTGTCTGCCCTGCATGCGCACGCCACGGGACTCGCCGACCGCTTCCGGGCGGGGCTGGAGTCCCTCGGCCGCGAGCCGTTGCCAGCCCCCGGCTCGGCGATCGTGTCGGTGCCCGGACTGGGCTCACGGCAGGCCGGGTTGAGCGAGGCCGGTATCGAGGTCTCCAACCGGGAGGGCAACCTCCGCGCCGCCTTCCACCTCTACAACACGACCGCGGACGTCGACCGGCTGGTGGACGCGCTCGCCGACTGACACCTGGGGGCCGGGCCCCGCGCACGGAGGAGGTTCCGGCCCGGTCTCCGGGCGGCTGGGCCCGGCTGCTCCAGGACGACGGGGGCGGGTCCGACTGCTTTTCCGGGCGCCGGCGGGCCGGGGGAAGTGTCGTCCCCCAGCCCGTCACGGGTCCGGGCCTTGGCCGTGTTTTACCTGTTCATCAGGGGTGTGGGTTCACCGGATCGGGGTGAAGTCCCGTGCGCCGATGAAGTCCGGCCGGCGGATCGGCGCGGCGAACGGCTCGACCGCCGCGTTCTCCACGCTGTTGAACACGAAGAACACGTTGCTGCGCGGGAACGGCGTAATGTTGTCGCCGGAACCGTGCATGCAGTTGCAGTCGAACCAGGTCGCCGAACCGGCCTTGCCAGTGAACAGGCGGATGCCGTGCTGGCCCGCCAGCTCGGTCAGTGCTTCGTCCGACGGCGTGCCCGCGTCCTGCATCTGCAGGGACTTCTTGTAGTTGTCCTTGGGCGTGGCCCCGGCGCAGCCCAGGAACGTCTTGTGCGACCCCGGCATGATCATCAGGCCGCCATTGGTGTCGTAGTTCTCGGTCAGCGCGATCGAGACGGACACCGTGCGCATGTTGGGCAGGCCGTCCTCGGCGTGCCAGGTCTCGAAGTCCGAGTGCCAGTAGAAGCCGCTCGCGCCGAAGCCCGGCTTGACGTTGATCCGGGACTGGTGGACGTACACGTCCGAGCCGAGGATCTGTCGGGCCCGGCCGACCACCCGCTCATCACGCACCAGATTCGCGAACACTTCGCTGATCTTGTGCACTTCGAAGACCGAGCGGATCTCCTTCGACTTCGGTTCCACGATGGAGCGCTCGTCCGCGCGGATCGTCGGGTCGTCGACCAGACGGTCCAGTTCACGCCGGTAGACCTCGACCTCGTCCGGGGCGATCAGTTGGTCGACGGAGAGGAAACCATCGCGCTCGAACCCCTGCAGGTCGGCGGCCGGGATCGGGCCCGGAGTGTCGGGAGAACCCCAGACGACCGGGTCCTGGCGCGGTACGGTCACCTCGCTGCTGCCGCGGCTGGGGTACAGATCGGTGACAGCGGTCATGTGTGTCACACCTCCTCGGGCTCGGTGAGCAGCGGGTAGACGCCGTTCTCGTCGTGGTCTTCCCGGCCGGTCACCGGCGGGTTGAACACGCAGATGCAGTGGAAGTCCTCCTTGACGCGCAGCGTGTGCCGCTCGTGCCCGTCGAGGAGGTACATGGTGCCAGGGGTGACCGTGTAGGTCTTCCCGGTCTCATGGTCGGTGAGTTCGGCCTCGCCCTTGGTGCAGACGACGGCCTCGATGTGGTTGGCGTACCACATCGACGTCTCGGTCCCGGCGTACAGGATGGTCTCGTGCAGGGAGAAGCCGACCCGCTCCTTGGCGAGGACGATCCGCTTGCTCTCCCAGGTCCCGGACTTGGCCTTGACGTGCCGGTCGGTACCTTCGATGTCCTTGAACGATCGGACGATCACGGTGCTGTGCTTCCTCCTGGTGGTTCGGACGGGTGGATCAGGCGGTTTCCCTGACGGCACGGGCGAGGATGCTCAGTCCCTCGTCCAGTTCGTCGGGGGTGATGGTGAGTGCGGGCAGCAGCTTGACGACCTCGCCCTCCGGGCCGGACGTCTCGATGAGCAGGCCGAGTTCGAAGGCGCGTTGCGCGACCCGCGCGGCCCGGTCCTTGGCGTGGAACTCCAGGCCCCACACCAGACCGCGCCCGCGGTACTCCCGCACGTCGGCGAGGTTCTCCTCGGTGATGGAGATGAACGCCTGCTCGACCTGCTCGCCACGGGCGCAGGTCTGCTTCTCCATGGCCGAACCGTCGGTCCAGTACGCCTCCAGGGCCGCGGTGGCGGTGACGAACGCGGGGTTGTTGCCGCGGAAGGTGCCGTTGTGCTCGCCGGGCTCCCAGAGGTCCAGCTCGGGCCGGAACAGGCACAGCGACATCGGCAGCCCGTACCCGCTGATGGACTTGGAGACGGTGACGATGTCGGGAGTGATGCCCGACTCCTCGAACGAGAAGAAGGCACCCGTGCGACCGCACCCCATCTGGATGTCGTCGACGATCAGCAGCATGTCCTGCCGCTCGCACAGTTCCTTGAGGGCGCGCAGCCACTCGGGCCGGGCCACGTTGATGCCGCCCTCGCCCTGCACGGTCTCCACGATCACGGCCGCGGGCTTGTTGAGGCCGGAGCCCTGGTCCTCCAGCAGCCGCTCGAACCACAGGAAGTCCGGGACCCTGCCGTCGAAGTAGTTGTCGAACGGCATGGGCGTGCCGTGCACCAGCGGGATGCCGGCGCCGGCCCGTTTGAAGGCGTTGCCGGTGACCGCGAGGGAGCCGAGGGACATGCCGTGGAAGGCGTTCGTGAACGAAACGATCGCCTCGCGGCCCTTCGCCTTCCGGGCCAGCTTCAGCGCGGACTCCACGGCGTTGGTGCCCGTGGGCCCCGGGAACATGACCTTGTACGGCAGATCGCGCGGGCGCAGCACCAGGTCCTGGAACGTCTGCAGGAACGTCCGCTTGGCAGTGGTCGACATGTCCAGGCCGTGGGTGACCCCGTCCCGGGACAGATAGTCGATCAGTGCGCGTTTGAGGACCGGGTTGTTGTGGCCGTAGTTGAGTGAGCCGGCACCGGCGAAGAAGTCGAGGTACGCGTGTCCGTCCTCGTCGTACATTCGGCTGCCCTGGGCACGGTCGAAGACGGTGGGCCAGCCGCGGCAGTAGCTGCGCACCTCGGACTCAAGTGTCTCGAAGACGCTGAGGTCGGGCTGGGTGATGGTCACGGTTGATCGCTCCTCAGTGCGAGGTGGAGGGGTTCAGCGGGCCGATGCGGTACAGGACTTCGGGGTCGTGCGGGCCGTCCGGGAACAGGTCCGTGGGGAACAGCACCTCACGGGTGAGCCGCGCGTGGTGCCGGGCGGCGAACGAGGTGAACAGGCGCTCCGAGGCGGTGTTCCCGGGTGTGATGGTCGTCTCCACGTCAGTGATGCCGTGCTCGTCGGCGAGCCGTTCGGTCAGCGCGTCCAGCAGTGCGGCGGCGATGCCGTGGCCCCGGTGGGCGGCGTCCACGGCCACCTGCCAGATGAGCAGGGTGCCGGGGCGGTCCGGCCGTAGGTAACCGGTGACGAAGCCGACCGCCTCCCCGTCCGCACCACGCGCCACCACCGAGGTTCCGGCGAAGTCCCGGCACCACAGCAGGTAGCTGTACGAAGAGTTCAGGTCGAGGGTTTTCGAGTCCTTGGCGAGACGCCAGAGCGCGGCTCCGTCGCTCACCGCCGGTCGGTCGATCAGTAGGTCTGCGGGTGCGGCAGTCATGCGGCACGAATTTAGCGAGACGAATTCGGAATTGCACGGCCACGTCCACTGCCCGGGTCCAAGCACCCTATGGAATGCCTGAATTGCCCCAGACGATATCGGGGCAAAGTAACCTCGATGTGGAGTGTGTCACACTCTGGAAACCTTGGAAACCTGCCGGAAACTCACCTGTTTAGCTTTGAAAAAAGCGGGCAGAAGAAGACGGGAAGCTATCGTCCGGGAATTGGTGAGAATGAGCAAGGAATAGGGAATCAAATCGAATTCGAGAGCTGGCTTCCTGTCGATTCGGTCGAGTGAAATGCCGGCATATGCGGGTGGTGTGGGCGTGCGGCAATGGTCCGCACTTCGCCGGGCGGGCCGTCCGCTCTTGGCGTCGGCCGGGGGCTGCCTCGGCCTGTGGGGCGGGTGTGGCGCCGCGGTGCCGGATCTCCGCCGTGTCCGGACCGGTCGGCTCGATTCCCCCGGGCGCGCTGTCGAAGTCACGGGCGCGCCTTCGAAGTCACGGGTCAGGGTCGTGCGGCCGTGCGTGGTGGCGCCCTGAGTTCGTGCTCCCGCGGAAGCGGTTCCTCGTCTTGGGGGCCCGCCGGGTGTCTGGCGGTCGGTTCATCCTCGACGGTGGCGAAGCACTTGGTGTCTGGCGGGCGGAGGGGGTGCGGCTCGGGGGCCACTCTCTTCGTGCGGGTCCGTCGGGCCAGCTGCACGCCGTCCGTGACGAGTCTAACTTTCCTCCCTCGCCGGCCTTCCGGCCGGCCACTTCGTAGGTCGAGCTGTTCCGCGGCCATTGGATTGGTTGGAGAGTCTCAAAGATCTCCTTATAATCGGAAGTCTCAGTTCCCCCACAGGAGATCTCTCATGAAAACGCTCCCCGGGCGCCGGACCCGCCTTCTGGCCGCCACCACCGTGACCGCCGGACTCGTGCTCGTCGTGGCCGGCTGTTCCTCGGACGACGGCGGGAGCGGCAGGACCACCGCCAAGGGAGTCCGCCTCGTCAAGGGCGGTCAGCTCACCACCTGCACCCATCTGCCCTACCCCCCGTTCCAGTCGGAGGTCGACGGCAAGGTACGGGGCTTCGACGTGTCCCTCATCGACCTCGTCGCCAAGAACCTGGGCGTCAAGCAGCAGATCCTCGACACGCCGTTCGAGAACTTCAAGACGGGTGCGTTCCTCAACTCCGGGCAGTGCGACCTCGCCGCGGCCGGCATGACCATCACCGCCGAACGCAAGAAGAACGTCGACTTCTCCGACCCGTACTTCGAGGCCACCCAGGCCGTCCTCGTCGCCAAGGACAGCGGGATCAACTCGCTCACCGACGTCAAGGCCCAGGGGAGGAAACTCGGTGCTCAGGCGCAGACCACTGGCGAGGACTACGTCAAGACCAAGGGGTATGACCCGATCTCCTTCGAGTCATCCGACGCGGTCCTCAACGGCCTGCGTACCGGTCAGGTCCAGGCCGTGGTCATCGACTACCCGGTGGTCCAGGGCTGGCTGAAGGACAAGGCCAACGCGGACCGTTTCAAGGTCGTCGACAACCTCAAGACCGGTGAGCAGTACGGCTTCACCGTCAAGAAGGGCAACAAGGCCCTGCTCGACGTCGTCAACAAGGTGCTCCGGGACACGAAGACCGACGGTACCTACCAGAAGATCTACGAGAAGTGGATCGGCCCGTACTCCTCCGTCGCCTCTCCCACAGCCTCATGACCGATACCGACGTACGACACCAGCCGAAGAAAAAGGGACTGACGAGGCGCCAGAGGCGCAGACTGTCGCGTGGCGTGCAGTACGCCGTTTTCGTCGCCGCCGTGATCGCCGTGGCGTTCACGGCGGACTGGGGCCGGCTGCAGAACCAGTTCGCCCAGGCTGACATCGCGGGGCAGATGTTCCCGGGCGTCATCACGCTGGCGCTGAAGAACACCGTGCTGTACACGGTGTGCGGGTTCGCCGTCGGCCTGGGCCTCGGTCTGGTCATCGCGTTGATGAGGTTGTCCTCGGTGGGCCCCTACCGCTGGCTGGCCGGCATCTACATCGAGATCTTCCGTGGCCTGCCCGCCCTGCTGGTCTTCGTCTTCATCGCGGTGGCGGTGCCGCTGGCCTTCCCCGGCACCGAGATCCCCGGCGGCACCTACGGCAAGGCCGCCCTCGGTCTCGGCCTCATCGGAGCCGCCTACATGGCGGAGACCTTCCGCGCCGGCATCCAGGCGGTGCCCGCGGGGCAGATGGAGGCGGCCCGGTCGCTGGGCTTCTCGCCCACCCGCGCGATGGTGTCCGTGATCATCCCCCA
This sequence comes from Streptomyces pluripotens, assembly GCF_000802245.2. NCBI lineage: Bacteria > Bacillati > Actinomycetota > Actinomycetes > Kitasatosporales > Streptomycetaceae > Streptomyces > Streptomyces pluripotens. The sequence goes on along the minus strand of NZ_CP021080.1, from coordinate 1,432,257 downwards.
GGCGTTCCGGATCATCCTCCCACCGCTCACCAACGAGTTGGTGATGCTCTTCAAGGACTCCTCCCTGGTGTTGTTCCTCGGCTTGACGGTGGAGGAGCGAAGCCTGTCCAAGTTCGGCCGTGACCTGGCCAGTACGACCGCCAACTCGACACCGATCCTGGTGGCGGGGCTGTGCTACCTGCTGGTCACCGTTCCGCTCGGCTTCGCGGTGCGCCGCATGGAGGCCGGAGTCCAGAAGGAGACCGAGTGACCCGCCCCGAGATCCGCATCCACAACCTGCACAAGTCCTTCGGCGGCAATCACGTCCTGCGCGGCATCGACCTGGAGATCGGCCACGGCGAGGTCGTCTGCGTCATCGGCCCTTCCGGTTCCGGCAAGTCGACGCTGCTGCGCTGCGTGAACCTGCTGGAGGAACCCACCGGGGGTCAGGTCTTCGTCGGCGGTACCGAACTCACCGACCCGGACGTCGACATCGACGCCGCCCGCCGCCGCATCGGCATGGTCTTCCAGCAGTTCAACCTCTTCCCGCACCTCAGTGTCACCGAGAACCTCACGCTGCCGCAGCGCCGGGTCCTGGGGAGGGAGAAGGCGACGGCCGCGCGGATCGCCGCCGAGAACCTCGCCCGGGTCGGCCTCTCGGAAAAGGCGGACGCCCGCCCCTCGTCCCTCTCCGGCGGTCAGCAGCAGCGCGTGGCCATCGCCCGCGCGCTCGCCATGGGCCCCGAGGTGATGCTCTTCGACGAACCGACCTCCGCACTCGACCCCGAACTGGTCGGGGACGTCCTCGCCGTGATGCGCGGGCTCGCCCGGGAGGGCATGACCATGATGGTCGTCACCCATGAGATGAGCTTCGCCCGGGAGGTCGCCGACCGGGTCGTCTTCATGGACGGCGGGGTGATCATCGAGGACGGAGCTCCCGACCGGGTCATCGGCGATCCGCAGCACGAGCGCACCCGCCACTTCCTCTCCCGCCTCCTCGACCCGGCCATGGCCGGGGTGGAGGAGAAGCCTCCGGGCCGGGTGGGGACGTCCGAGCGGTAGCCCTCTAAGGTGCGGTACATGAGCGATCACGCGGTGCTGCAGGTGAAGGGCCGGGTCCTGGTGGGGCCGGAGGACGTCCGTGACGAGCTGTGGGTGGTCGGGGGGCGCGTCTGCTACGACCGCCCCGTCGGAGCCCGGGACATCCGGACCGTCGAGGGCTGGGCGCTGCCCGGCCTGGTCGACGCGCACTGCCATGTCGGCCTCGGCGCGGAGGGCCCGGTCGACGCGGACACCGCCGAAAAGCAGGCGCTCAGCGACCGTGAGGCGGGAGCCCTGCTGCTCCGCGACGCGGGCTCGCCCTCCGACACCCGCTGGATCGACGACCGCGACGACCTCCCCAGGATCATCCGGGCCGGCCGGCACATCGCCCGCACCCGCCGGTACATCCGCAACTACGCGTGGGAGATCGAACCGGACGACCTCGTCGCCCAGGTCGCTCAGGAGGCTCGGCGCGGTGACGGCTGGGTGAAGCTGGTCGGCGACTGGATCGACCGTGACTTCGGCGACCTGGCTCCCTGCTGGCCCCGTGAAGCGGCCGGGGCTGCCATCGCCGAGGCCCACCGACTCGGTGCCCGTGTCACCGCCCACTGCTTCGCCGAGAGCTCGCTGCGCGACCTGGTCGAGGCGGGCATCGACTGCATCGAACACGCGACGGGTCTCACCGACGACCTGATCCCGCTGTTCGCTGAGCGGGGCGTGGCGATCGTCCCCACCCTCGTCAACATCGCCACCTTCCCGCGCCTGGCGGCTGGCGGCGAGACCAGGTACCCGAGCTGGTCCGCCCATATGCGACGGTTGTACGAACGCCGCTACGACACCGTGCGCGGCGCCTACGACGCCGGCGTCCCGGTGTATGTGGGGACGGATGCCGGCGGCTCGCTGGCTCACGGACTGGTCGCGGCCGAGGTCGAGGAGTTGGTCACGGCCGGCATTCCGCCGGTGGACGCCGTGTCGGCGGCCAGCTGGGGCGCCCGCACCTGGCTCGGGCGGCCCGGCCTGGAGGAGGGCGCACCGGCCGATCTGGTGGTGTACGAGGGCGATCCGCGGGCGGACGTCCGGGTGCTCGCGGCACCCCGCCGGGTGGTACTCAGCGGGCGGATCGTGGAGTAGCCGTGAGGCAGCCATGGTGCAGGGGCACATCTGTGCCCCGTGATTCGAAGGGGTGTGCCGGAACTTCTCGAATGAGTGAAGTGCCCCTGGATCGCTGACCGTTCACCCGTAGTGCGGACAAGGTTGACGGGTCCCGAACATGTCCCGTCTGGGGGTCCCACAGCCTTGAACAGCAACAACTTCCGCATGCCCGCACGCCGTCTTGCGGCTGTCGCGACGGTCACCGCCCTCACCGCGGCGCCCGCCGTGCTGGGCGCGGGCCCCGCGCACGCGACCGGTGACCACGGTCGCGCCTCCGCCGTCGTCCTGCGTACCGGGCTCGACGTGTCCCTCCTCAACAAGACCGTCGACGTCCCGCTCGCGGTCTCCCTCAATGAAGTACGGGCACCGCAGAGCGCCGACCGTACCGCGCTGTCCGCCCGGCTCGACGGTGTGGCCGGTGGCAAACCGTTCACCGTGCTCGGCGCGGACGTCGCCGAGTCCAAGGCCACGGTGACCTCGAAACGCGCTGAGGGTTCGGTCCGGCTCGTCCACGCCAGGCTGCACCTCCCGGGCCTGCCCCTGCTGTCCCTGATCGAGGTCGGCACCGTCACCGCCGACGCGACCTGTGAGGCAGACAAGGCGCCGACCGCCTCCGCGAACGTCCTGGGCGCGGTCACCGTCCTCGGCAAGCGGGTCACGCTGACCGCCGGCGGCCCGACGCAGGTGAAGGTCCCCGGCGTCGGCGAGGTTCGCCTCGATCTCGCCCAGCGGCGGACCACGTCCCGCACGGCCGCTGCGGCTGCCCTCGAACTCAAGGTCTCCGTCAACCCGTTGAAACTCAACGTGGCCGACGTCGAGGGCACGGTCACCCTGGCCAAGGCCACCTGCGAGTCCCCGGCGGCACGGTCGGCCGAGCATCCGGTGCCGAGCCACGATCCGGCGGCCGGCCCGAGCCGGCAGGCGAGCCACGCGCCGGCCCCCGACGTACACGCGCAGGGCGCCCCGGCCAAGGCCGATCTCGCGGAGACCGGGGGCAGCTCGGCGACCCCGTACATCGCGGGCGGCGCACTGGCACTAGTGCTGGCCGGCGGGGGAGCGGTGACGATGGCGCGGCGGCGGAAGGGCTGACGGCGCGCCGTCCGGGGCCGGGCCGGCGGGGGTGGAGAACACGGCCGTAGCCGGGCCCGGCGGCCCGGCCCCGGCTACGGAAGCGCGGCCGACAGCGCCCGCAGGAACCCGCCCACCGTGGCCCGGTCCCTTACCGCGATCCGCACCCATTCCTCGCTCAGCCCCGGAAACGTGTCCCCACGGCGCACGGCGTAACCCAGTCCCCGCAACCGTCGCCGCACGCCAGCCGCGTCCGGCATCCGCGCCAGGACGAACGGTCCCGTAGCGGGCTCCACCACCCGCAGTCCGCGGTCGGTGAACTCGGCCAGACCCGCCGTCAGGAACGCCCGGTCCCCGGCGATGCGGTGCGCGGCGTGTCCCGCCTCCGCCAGCGCCCGCGGCGCCACGCACGCCTGAGCGGCGGCCAGCGCCGGCGTGGACACCGGCCACAGTGGCTGGGCCCGCGCCAGCCCGGCGATCACGTCGGGCGCGGCCAGCACGTACCCGATGCGCAGCCCGGCCAGACCCCAGGTCTTGGTCAGGCTGCGCAACACGACCAGACCGGGCAGGTCGGTCCGCCCCGCTAGGGCCTCTCGTTCGCCGGGGACCGCGTCCATGAACGCCTCGTCGACCACCAGCGTCCGCCCGGGCCGGGCGAGTCGTGCGATCACGGTGGCCGGATGGAGCACCGACGTCGGATTGGTCGGGTTGCCGATCACCACCAGATCGGCGTCCTCGGGCACCGCCGCCGGATCCAGCCGGAAGCCGTCCCGCGCACGCAACAGCACCCGGTCCACGGTATGCCCGGCGTCCCGCAGCGCCGCCTCCGGTTCGGTGAATTGCGGGTGGACCACGACCGGCCGGTGGGCTTCCAGGGCACGGGCGAGCAGCACGAACGCCTCGGCCGCCCCAGCCGTCAGCAGCACCCGCTCCACGGGCAGCCCATGTCGTGCCGCCACCGCCACCCGCGCGGCCCGCCCGTCCGGATAGGCCGCGAGCGACGACAGCGAGGCGCCGATCTCCTCACGCAGCCACCGAGGAGGCGTGTCGGCCCGGACGTTGACGGCGAGGTCGACCAGCGCGGCCCCGTCGTCCCGCACCTCGGCGTCCCCGTGGTGGCGCAGATCGTGCCCGGTCTGCCCCGGCTGTCCCGCCCGCGGGGGTGGTGCGGAACTCCCGGCGTTCTCAGTGCGCATGGCTGTGCGTGTGTCCTCCGTGATGCCCGTGTCCATGCCCATGTCCGTGGTGATGACCGTCGTCGTCCGGGTGGAAGTGTGGCTGCTGCGGCATCCCCACTTTGTCCTCGAAGCCCGGAAGCGCGATCCGATACACACAGGAGTCGCAGTTCATGCGCAGATCGCCCTTGACCGCCTCCTCGTACCGCTCCATCACCAGGTCCAGCAGCTCCGGCTCGGGACCGATGACGTCCGCCGACCGCACCTCGACCTCCGGGTGCGCAGCCGCCCAGCCCGCGGTCTGCTGCCGCACCCGATCCGGCAGGATCCCGGTGAACAAGAAGTACGGCAGCACCACGATCCGTCGCGCACCCAGCCGCGCGCAGCGGTCCAGCCCGCTCGGCACGTCCGGCGCGGCCAGCGACACGAACGCCGTCTCCACACCGGCGTACCCGCGGCCCTCCCACAGCAGCCGCGCCGCCTTGTGCACCTCGGCGTTGGCATCCGGATCGGTGGACCCGCGGCCGACGAGCAGCACGGTGACGTCCGCCCGGTCGCCAGGACCGCGCACGGTCGAACCGAGCGCCTCGTCCAGCCTCCGCTCCAGCACCTTCAGCAGCGTCGGGTGCGGGCCCAGTGGGCGGCCGTAGGTGTACGAGACGCCCGGGTGCCGCTCCTGCTCGCGGACCAGCGCGGCCGGGATGTCCCCCTTGGCGTGCCCGGCCGACACCAGCATCAGCGGCACGGCGGCGAAGCGGCGCACGCCCCGGCCGACCAGCTCGGCGACAGCCTCGCCGAGCGGCGGCGGGGACAGCTCGATGAAGCCGCCCGCGACGGGCAGTTCGGGGTGGCGGCGCCCCAGCTCCCGCACGAAGTCGCGGAACGCCTCGGCTCCGGCCTCGTCACGGGTGCCGTGGCCGGCGATGAGCAGGGCGGGCGGGGTGGTCACGAGATCTCCTCAGACGAAGTGGGGTGGTACAGCAGGGCGTTGAGTGCGGCGGCGGCGACCGCCGAGCCGCCCTTCTCGGACACGTTGCTGATGGCGGGCAGCCCGCTGTCACGCAACGCGGCCTTGGATTCGGCCGCGCCGACGAAGCCGACGGGCAGACCGATGACGAGTGCGGGGGAGGCGTCCAGGGTCAGCAGCTCCTCCAGGGCGGTCGGCGCACAGCCGATCACCCACAAGGCCCCCGGCCCGACCTCCTCGTAGGCGAGTCGGACCGCGTGGGCCGAACGGGTCAGACCCGGACCCGCCCCGGCGTCCCGCAGCCGGCACACGGTCTCCCGCCGGGTGATCCCGGCCGCGACCATCTCCACGTCCACGACGACGGGCGCCCCGGAATGCAGCGCGAAGTGTCCCTGGGCCAGGTGCTCCTCGGTCATGACGAGGTCAGTCGCGTACTCCAGGTCGGCGGCGGAGTGGATGACCCGCTCCACCACCGCGCGGGTCAGCGGCGGGAAACACGAGGTGTCCAGGCGGGCGCGCAGCCGCCGGAAGGACTCCTGTTCGATGGGATGGACCGTCCGGTTCACCGGGCCTCCTCCTGAGCGCTCTCCTGCCAGCGGTAGCCGCGCGGTGTCACCATGCGCCCCGCGACCGTGCGGGTCGCCGTGTTGCCCACGGTCACGACCGTCATCATGTCGACCGTCGCCGGATCCAGTCCGGCGAGCGTCGTGACCCGGCCGGCCTCGTCCGGCCGCGAGGCATTGCGGACGACGCCGACCGGTGTGCCGGGCTCCCGGTGCTCGGCGAGGATGCCGAGCGCCTTGGGCAACTGCCAGTCACGGCCCCGGGAGCGCGGGTTGTAGAACGTCACCACGATGTCCGCCTCGGCCGCCGCCCGGACCCGCCGTTCGATGACCTCCCACGGTGTGTGCAGGTCGGACAGGCTGATGGACACGTGGTCATGGCCCAACGGCGCGCCCAGGAGGGCCGCAGCGGCCAGCGCGGCCGTCACCCCGGGCACCCCGACCACGTCGATGTCGTCCGAGGCCTCGGCGAGCGCGGGGGAGGCCATGGCGTACACGCCCGCGTCCCCACTGCCGATCAGCGCCACCGTGTGCCCGAGCCGGGCCTCCGAGACCGCTGTACGGGCCCGCTCTTCCTCCGCGCCGAGCCCCGACTCCAACACCCGGGTACCCGGCCGCAACAGATCGCGGATCTGGTCCACGTACTGGTCGAGCCCGACCAGTACCGAGGCTCTCCGCAGCTCGGCCGCCGCACGTGGGGTGAGCAGGTCCCGGGCGCCGGGCCCGAGCCCGACCACGGCCAGCCGCCCGCGCCCCGGACGGCGTACCACGGCACAGGTCGCCATCGCGGGCTGGGCCGCCGACTTCCGCTTGGGCACGAGGAGTTCACCGCCACGGAGCAGTGCGGCGGCTTCCGCGACGGACGGGGTGCCGACGGCCACGAGAGGCGCGGCGGACGGATGGGGCACGTCGACGGCCGCCAGTTCCTCAGCGGAGTACGTCACCAGGGGCACCTTGAGCCGCTCGGCGGCGGCCAGGATCCCGGGCTCCTCCGACTTGGCGTCCACGGTGGCCAGTTCGGCCACGGAGGCGGGGCAGAGCCCCGCCTCCCGCAGTGTCTCCTCGATGAGCCCGAGCACCTCCCCGGCCGGCGCGCCCCTGGAGGCGCCGACCCCGACCACCAGGGACGGCGGTCGCAGCAGCACCTCGCGTTCGCCCGGTGACACGGACCGGTCGGTGATCCGGACGGTGTACGACCCGTGCGGCGAGACCGGCAGCGGCGGCAACGGCCAGGGCACTTCGGTTTCCAGCGCGACCGGCTCGCCGTCCAGCAGCGCACGGGAGACCGTCGCGACCGCGCCCTCGCAGGGGAGCCCGAGCGTGTCGAGTCCCGGCAGCCCGACGGAGTCCGTCGCGGTCGTCACCACGGGCTCGGCCCCCAGCAACGCCCCTACCTCGCCAGCGAGTGCATTGGCCCCGCCGGCATGCCCGCCGACCAGGGAGACCGCGAACCGGGCGCCCTCGTCCACGCACACCACCCCCGGGTCGGCCGCCTTGTCACCGAGCAGCGGGGCGAGGAGCCGCACCACCGCGCCCGTCGCCAGGAAGCACACCAGCTGCTCGCACTGCGCGAACGCCGTCCGTACGGCCTCCCCCACCGGGCCCTCGTACACCCGCGTACGGTCCGGCCAGGCCGCGGCCAACCGGTCCCGCGCCACCGCGCCCGCCGCGGTGGCGGAAATCAGGCCGATCACAGAGCAACTCCTTCACCAGACGCCGGGGATCTGTCACCCCAGAGCAGAAACACAGGATTGGTCGCCGCGAGCCGGGTCACGTCCCCGGGGAGCGGCGCCAACCGGGACGACTGCAGCAGCACCCCTTCGCAGCCGAATCCGGCGGCCGTGAGCGCCTCGCGGGCCGCCGGCACCCGGTCAAGCGCCGCCATGGCGACGACGACGGTCCGCCGCGCGCGCCGCGCGCACGCGGTGACGACGGCGGGCAGTTCGCGCCCCCCGCCACCGACGAACACCGCGTCCGGATCGTCGGCCAGCCCGGACAGCGCCTGCGGCGCCGAGCCGTGGACCACGTGCACGTCCACACCGTGGGCCCGTGCGTTGGCGTGGATGCGCTCCACCCCGTCCGAGGTCTTCTCCACGGCGACGACGGCCGCGCCGAGCCGCACGCACTCCACCGCCACCGAACCCGAACCTGCGCCCACGTCCCACACCAGGTCGCCCAGGCGGGGTCCCAGCCGGGCCAACGCGAGCGCCCGCACCTCGAACTTGGTGATCATGGAGTCCCGGTGCGTGAAGTCGCTCTCCGCCAGCGCCCATCGGGTCGGCCGGGCCGGAGCCCCGGCGACGGTGCGCAGCGCACCCAGCACCCGCGCCTCGTCCAGGCACAGCACCACACTCACAGCCGCACCCCAGTCCCGTGCCGCCGCCTCGGCGGGCGTCACCCGCTCCACCCGCTCGTGCCGCGGATCGCCGAGCGCGCTCGCCACGACGAGGACCCGGCCACCGCCCAGCGCGGCGCCCAGTTCGCCGGGACCGGCTCCCGGCCCCGTGAGAACGGCCACCTTCGGAAGCGCCCGGCACGCGTTCACGGCCGTCCGCAGCTTCCGGCCGTGCGCGCTGACCACGACCGCGTCGTCCCAGGGCACCCCGATCCGGGCGAATGCCATGGCCACGGAGGACACCCCGGGCCGCACATCCAGCAGTCCGGCACCGAACCGCTCGGACAGCGCCCGCACGATCCCGAAGAACCCGGGGTCCCCGGAAGCCAGTACGACCACCGGCAGTTCCTGGTCGGTGTACTCCGCGATCGTGTCCAGGGCGGGCGCCAGCGGCCCGAGCACGACCTGCTCGGCCCGGTCGGGCAGCCGCACGGCGTCCAGGTGCCGCCGCCCGCCCACGACCAGCGAGGCCCCGGCGAGCACGTCGTCCGGGAGCGGAGCGCCGGTCCCCGTACCGACGACCGTGATCAACTGCTCGCCCCCCGTTCGCGCAGCACCCGCCGGGCCTCCGGGTCGGCCTTGCGGTACCCGTGGAAGTGGCCCGGGTGGTACAGGTGGGAGCGGGTGCCGTGCGCATCCAGCGCCGGGCCGACCAGGAAGAGCGTGTGCTTCCAGAGTTTGTGCTCCTTGACGGTCTCCTCCAGTGTGCCGATCGTGCACGTGACCACCAGTTCCTCCGGCCAGGTCGCCTGGTAGGCGACGACCACCGGGGTGCTGGTCGGGTAGCCGCCCTCCAGCAGTTCCCGCACCAGCTGTCCGCTGCGCGCGGCCGACAGGAAGACGGCCATGGTCGTGCCGTGCCGGGCGAACTCGCGCACCTCCTCGCCGGGCGGCATCGGGGTCTTGCCGCCGCCCAGCCGGGTGAGCACGACCGACTGCGCGACCTCGGGAATCGTCAGCTCGCGCTGCGCGAGCGCGGCCACGGCCGAGAAGGACGACACACCCGGCACGACCTCCGTGGTGATCCCGGCCTCCGCACACCGGTCCAGCTGCTCCTGGGTGCCGCCCCACAGCGCCGGATCCCCGGAGTGGATGCGGGCGACCTTGAGGCCTTCGGCGCGGGCGCGCCGGTAGACGGCTACGACGTCCTCCAGGGACATGGTTGCCGAGTCCAGGACCTCCGCGTCCTCGCGCGCGTGTTCCAGCACCTCCTCCTGGACCAGGCTGGCCGCCCAGATCACCACATCGGCCTCCGCGATCGCGCGCGCGGCACGGAACGTCAGGAGATCAGCGGCGCCGGGGCCGGCGCCGACGAACGTCACCTTGCCGGTGGGGGCATCGGCCATGGGAAGGGTCCTCTCGTACGGAATCGCGAATGGAGAGCGGGAGAAATGTCAGATTCTGTGTGGGTATGGGGGGCACCGGATGTGCGTGAAGGCGGCTTCATCGGATAGCAAGGCCCTATGGCGGTCTTCGTCGCGCTCGGCGCGTTCCTGATGACGCTGGCCGGCGGGTGGACGGCACAGCGTGTGACCGACCGTCGCCATCTCGTCCTGGGACTGGCCGGCGGACTGATGCTGGGCGTGGTCGGCCTGGACCTGCTGCCGGAAGCACTCCGGGCGGCCGGCCGCGAGGTCTTCGGCGTACCTGCCGCCCTGCTGCTCTTCGTCGCCGGCTTCCTGCTGGCCCACCTGGTGGAGCGGCTGCTCGCCGCCCGCCAGGCCGCCCACGGGGCCGCGGAGCACGGCCACCGGGCGCCCGAGGTGGGCCTGACGGCGGCCGGAGCCATGGTGGGCCACAGCGCCATGGACGGCGTGGCGATCGGCGCGGCCTTCCAAGTGGGCGGCGGGATGGCGGCGGCCGTCGCGCTCGCCGTGATCGCGCACGACTTCGCCGACGGCTTCAACACCTTCACCATCACCAGCCTGTACGGCAACGCGCGGCGCCGGGCGGTCGGAATGCTGCTCGCCGATGCCTGCGCACCACTGGCGGGCGCGCTGTCGACCGTCTTCTTCCACCTCCCCGAACCGGTGCTCGGCGGCTATCTCGCCCTCTTCGGTGGTGTACTGCTGTACCTCGCCGCCGCCGAGATCCTCCCTGAGGCCCACCACGAGCACCCGGCCCGTTCCACCCTGCTGTGCACGGTGGCGGGAGCGGCGTTCATCTGGCTGGTGGTCGGCATCTCCGGCTGACCGTACGCGCCGTCTCACAGCTTCCCGCCCCGCCCGCCGTCCCGCCGCGGGGGTGCGATCAGCGTCGACAGGTACGGCAGCGGTGTCCCGTCCAGTTCGGCGGCCCGGTGCACCGCCTCCTCCGGTAGACCCAGCGCCGACCCCCACACGGCGTCCCCGAGCCGTCCGGTCTCCCGTAGCGCGCCGGCCACTTCGGCCGCCTGCCGCCCGAACTTGTACGCGACGACGGTTCCCGGCCCGGCCAGTGCCTCCTTGAGCACGGCCGACCCGGCCGTGACGGGAACCAGGGTCAACGGTTCGGTGCCCTCCGTCAGCACGGCGCCCGACCGCGCTGCCAGATCCTGCATGGCGGTGATCCCCGGCACGGTCTCCACCACAACATCGGGCACCAGCTCCACGATCGTCTGCGCGAGGTACGTGAACGTGGAGTACACGTTCGGGTCGCCGATGGTGGCGAAGGCGACGCAGCCGTGCTGCCCCAGCAACGCGGCGACCCGCTCCCCAGCCGCGTCCCAGGCCGCCTCCCGCCGCGCCCGGTCGGTCCGCTCGTTGAGCGCGAACACCACCCGGACGACCTTCTCCCCGGGCACGTAGTGCAGCACGGTCGCCTCGGCCCGGCCGCGTTCCCCGGTGTCCATCACGGGTACGACGACGACATCGGCCGAACGCAACGCGTTGACCCCCTTGACGGTCACCAGCTCCGGGTCACCGGGACCGACCCCGACTCCGACCAGCGTGCTGCTCATGACGTCCGGCACCTCTCCACGAACCGACGGGCAACACCGGGCTCGGACGCCCAGTGCGTGTGCAGGTAACTTGCGTGCACGCCCTGCTGTACGAAACCTTCGACCCGCCGGACCGGGGACCGCACGCCCCAGGCGGGCGCGGCGCCGGCGCCGGGCTCGACGACCGTGCGGTGGAACTCGTGCCCGCGCATCCGGGTCCCGGCCGCTGCCAGCACACTGTCCCCGACGGCCACGGCGGCCCGGTAGCCGAGGGTCAGCCGCTCACTCATCCGTGCCTCGGCGTCGAGTACACCGCACATCGGACGCCCGTCCAACTCCCGGCAGAGGTACAACAGTCCGGCGCACTCGGCGGCCACAGGGGCGCCGGAGAAGGCCAGTTCGGCAATGGCCTTGCGCAGCGGTTCATTGGCGGACAACTCAGGTCCGTACACTTCAGGGAAGCCTCCGCCGATAACCAACCCCCTTGTGTTGTCGGGCAGTTGCTCATCCCGCAAGGGGTCGAAGGCGACGACTTCGGCACCGGCTGCAGTGAGGAGCTCGGTGTGCTCGGCGTAGGAGAAGGTGAACGCCTCACCGCCGGCAACAGCAACACGTGGCGCCCGCTCCGCGGCCGGCCGGGCCGGGGGATCCTGGATGGCCGACGCCACCGCCTCGGCCGCGTCCCAGGCCGCATCCGGCAGCGCGCCGGCGGTACGCGCCAGGGCTGCCAGCGCATCCAGGTCGCACCCGTGCGACACCAGCGCCGCCATGGCGGCGACGGAGCCGACCGCGTCCGAGCGTCGCTCAGCGACCGGCACCAGCCCCAGGTGCCGCGACGGTGTGTCCACCTGCGCGGTCCGCCGTAGAACGCCCAGCACCGGCACGCCCGCCGAATCCAGCGCCTCGCGGAGCACCTGCTCGTGCCGGTCCGACCCGACCTTGTTCAGGATCACACCCCCGATGCGCACCTCCGGGTCCCAGGACGCGAAACCGTGCACCAGCGCCGCCACCGACCGGGACTGCGACGACGCGTCCACGACCAGCACCACCGGCGCCCGCAGCAGCTTGGCGAGCTGCGCGGTGGACGCCAGCTCACCCTCCCCGGCAGCCCCGTCGTACAGCCCCATCACGCCCTCGACCACAGCGAGGTCGCATCCGCGGGCACCGTGCCGGAACAGCGGAGCGACCAGCTCCGTTCCGCACAGGTACGCGTCCAGATTGCGCCCCACCCGCCCGGTCGCGAGCGCGTGGTAGCCGGGGTCGATGTAGTCCGGACCGGCCTTGTGCGGGGACACGGCCAGCCCCCGCGCGGCGAAGGCGGCCATCAGCCCCGTGGCGACGGTGGTCTTGCCGCTGCCCGAGGAGGGCGCAGCGACGACCAGCCGGGGTACCGACGACATCACCACTCGATGCCCTTCTGGCCCTTCTGCCCCACGTCCATGGGGTGCTTGACCTTGGACATGTCGGTGACCAGGTCGGCACAGGCCACCAGCTTCTCCGGGGCGTTCCGCCCAGTGATCACCACGTGTTGGGCGCCGGTCCGGTTCCGCAGCACTTCCACGACCTCGTCCGTGTCCACCCACCCCCAGTGCATCGGGTAGGCGAACTCGTCCAGTACGTAGAGCCGGTACGTCTCGGCGGCCAGGTCCCGCTTGACCTGTTCCCAGCCCTCCCTAGCCTTCTCCTCGTTGGTCGTGTTGTCCCCCTGGGTGCCGCGCTGGATCCAGGACCAGCCCTCACCCATCTTGTGCCAGGCGACGGAGCCGCCCTCACCGGATTCGCCGAGCACCCGCAGCGCCCGTTCCTCCCCGACCCGCCACTTGGCCGATTTCACGAACTGGAACACCCCGATGGGCCACCCCTGGTTCCAGGCCCGCAGCGCCAGCCCGAACGCGGCGGTCGACTTGCCCTTGCCCACCCCGGTGTGCACGACCACCAGCGGACGGTTGCGACGCTGACGTGTCGTCAGTCCGTCCTCCGGTACGACACTCGGCTGTCCCTGCGGCATTACGCGGCCCTCCTCGAAGTCCCCTGTGCGTTCCTGACCAGTCCGGCGATCGAGTCGGCCCGCAACTCGTCCAGCGTCACCGCGGTGCCGCCCAGCTCGTCCGCGAGCCGTCCGGCGAGCCCGAGCCGTACCGGCCCCGCCTCGCAGTCCACGACGACCGACGCGGTCCGCTCGGCCGCGAACATCCCCGCCGCACGGCCGGCGAGCGCAACCGGCTCGGGGCCGCCCGTCGCCCGCCCGTCGGTCACCACCACCAGCAACGCCCGCCGAGCCGGATCGCGCAGCCGCTCCACACGCAGGACCTCGTGCGCCTTGAGCAGCCCGGCGGCGAGCGGCGTACGACCGCCGGTCGGCAGTGACTCCAGCCGGGCGGCGGCGGCATCCACGGACGAGGTCGGCGGCAGCGCGACCTGGGCGTCCGAGCCCCGGAAGGTCACCAGCCCCACCTTGTCCCGCCGCTGGTAGGCGTCCAGCAGCAGCGACAGCACGGCACCCTTCACGGCCCCCATCCGCTGCCGCGCCGCCATCGACCCGGAGGCGTCGACCACGAACAGCACGAGGTTGCCCTCGCGGCCCTCCCGGGCCGCCTGCCGCAGATCGTCCCGGCGCAGTACGAGTCCCGGCCCGGAGCGTTCCCGCGCCCGCTGATGGGGCGCCGCCGCGTGCACGGTGGCCGCCAGGTGCAGCTTGGTCAGCACTCCCTGGGGCCGTCGCGCCCCGGTCGTCCGCCCGTGCTCGGTCCGCGCCCGCGAACGCCGTCCGGCCGCACCCTCTCCGATCCCGGGCACGCTCAGCACCTTGGTGCGGAAGGGGTCCCCCGCACGCACGGGCGCCTGCTCGGAGGAACCGGCAGCCTGCGGCTGCTGCCCGTCCTCGCCCGTCTCGGGCTGCGCCCCCGAGCCACCACCCTGCGGTTCCGTGTCCGGTGCCGGCTGGCCGCCGCCCCCGCCTGGCCCGCCCGGCCCGTTCGGACCGGGATCGGGGTCGTCGTCCGGGGCGCCGAACTCCTGCAGGGTCTCGTCGAGCTTGTCCTCGTCAAGGCCCGGCGCGTCGAAGGGGTTGCGCCGCCTGCGGTGGGGCAGGGCGAGCAGCGCGGCCTGCCGGACATCCTCCGCGAGTACACCGGTCCGTCCCGCCCACGCGGCCAGCGCGGTGGCCGTCCGGGCCATGACGATGTCGGCCCGCATGCCATCGACCTCGAAGGCCGCACAGGTCGCGGCGATCTGCCGCAGCGCACCATCTCCCAGCCGCACCTGCGGCAGCAACTCGCGTGCCATCACGATCCGTTGCCGGACAGCGGCCTCCTCGTCCGCCCAGCGCGCGGCGAACGCGGCCGGATCGTCGTCGTAGGCCAGCCTGCGTCGTACGACCTCCACCCGCTGCTCCGGCTCCCGCGAGGCCGCGACCTCGACGGTCAGCCCGAACCGGTCCAGCAACTGCGGCCTGAGCTCGCCCTCCTCGGGGTTCATGGTGCCCACCAGCAGGAACCGGGCGGCGTGGCGGACGGACACGCCCTCCCGTTCCACGTACGACGCGCCCATCGCCGCCGCGTCCAGCAGCAGGTCGACCAGGTGGTCGTGGAGGAGGTTGACCTCGTCGACGTAGAGGATGCCGCGGTTCGCCTGGGCCAGGAGACCCGGCTCGAAGCTCTTCACGCCTTCGGCCAGGGCCCGCTCGATGTCGAGGGCTCCCACCAGCCGGTCCTCGGAGGCGCCAACGGGGAGTTCGACCATGCGGGCAGGCCGGCAAACGCCCGGTCCGGTGTCGTGCGGCCCGTCGGGGCAGGTTGGGTCCGGCGCGGTGGGACCGCAGGAGAACCGGCATCCCACGACCACGTCCACCTCCGGCAGCAGCGCCGAAAGTGCGCGCACGGCGGTGCTCTTCGCGGTCCCCTTCTCTCCCCGCACGAGGATTCCGCCCACAGCGGGACTCACCGCGTTGAGGAGCAGCGCCAAGCGCAAGTCGTCCTGTCCGACGATGGCGGTGAACGGGTAGGGCGTGCTCACGCGATGATCACTCCTTCGGACGATTCATGCCGGAGCCGCACGGGCTGGGCATGCCGGCCTGACAAGGCCGAGGTCTCATCCCCGCCGGTGCGGGGGCGGCACGGCGTCGGAGCCGGGCCTCCTGGCTGACGCACATGGGTCCCCGCCGGCGCGGGGGCTGGCAGGGAGGTCACTCCTCTCCCTCCAGATCTCCCTCAAGTTCGAGGTAGGCCGCCCGCAGCCGCTCCAGCGTGTCTGCGTCCGGCTCCGCCCACAGACCGCGGTCGGCGGCCTCCAGCAGCCGCTCCGTGATGCCGCGCAGCGCCCACGGGTTGGACTTCCGCATGAAATCCCGGTTCTCCGGGGCGAAGACGTACTCCGCGCTCAGCTTCTCGTACATCCAGTCGTCGACCACACCCGCCGTGGCGTCGTACCCGAAGAGGTAGTCCACGGTCGCGGCCATCTCGAAAGCACCCTTGTAGCCGTGCCTTCTCATCGCACTCATCCAGCGCGGGTTGACCACCCGGGCCCGGAACACACGGTGTGTCTCCTCGCCCAGCGTGCGGGTCCTCACCTGATCCGGTACGGCGCTGTCGCCCACGTACGCCTCAGGGCTGGCGCCGCTCAGATGCCGCACCATGGCGACCATGCCGCCGTGGTACTGGAAGTAGTCGTCGGCATCCGCGATGTCGTGTTCCCTCGTGTCGACGTTCTTCGCCGCCACCGCGATCCGCCGGAACGCCGTCTCCATGTCCCCCCGGGCCGACCGCCCGTCGAGTCCGCGGCCGTAGGCGTAGCCACCCCACACCGCGTACACCTCGGCCAGGTCGGCGTCGGAGCGCCAGTTGCGGGCGTCGATCAGGGGCAGCAGCCCGGCGCCGTAGGCCCCGGGCTTCGAGCCGAAGATACGGGCCGTGGCGCGCCGCCGGTCACCGTGCTGCGCGGCGTCCTCCTCCACGTGTGCCCGCACGTAGTTGGACCCGGTCGGCTCGTCCAGCTCGGCCACTGCCCGTACCGCATCGTCGATCAGGCCGACCACGTGCGGGAAGGCATCTCGGAAGAACCCGGAGATACGGACCGTGACGTCGATGCGGGGTCGGCCAAGCTCCTGAAGGGGCACGATCTGGAAGCCCGTCACCCGGCGCGAGGCGTCGTCCCAGACCGGGCGGCAACCCAGGAGCGCCAGGATCTCGGCGATGTCGTCGCCCTGGGTGCGCATCGCGGAGGTCCCCCACACCGTGAGGCCGACCGACTCCGGATAGGCGCCGGTGTCCTGCAGATAACGGGTGACCAGTGACTCCGCGAGCGACTGGCCGACCTCCCAGCTCAACCTGGACGGGATCGCCTTGGGGTCGACCGAGTAGAAGTTCCGGCCGGTCGGTAGGACGTTGACCAGGCCGCGGGTGGGGGAGCCCGAGGGACCTGCCGGGACGTAACCCCCGTTGAGCGCCCGCAGGATGTGTCCGGTCTCGTCCGTCGTGCGCGCCAGCCGGGGCACGACCTCCGTGCACGCGAACTCCAGCACCGCCACCGCGTCCGGGAACCCGTGGTCGAGCACGTCACACAGGACGGCATCGACGACCGTACGGTCCCAGGCCGCCTCCTCCATCCCTTCCGCGATGCGCCGGCACAGCTGCTCCAGCAGGTCGATCGCATCGGACGCGGTCCGTGCCGGCCCCTCCACCAGGTCCGTCAGCTCCGCCGGCAGCTTCACCGAAGTGCCCGGCTCTGCCAGCAGCTCCTTCTCGTCCAGACCGAAATGAGCAGCCAGTGAGGCTCGCAGCCCTGGCAGCGCGTTCGCCTGCCCACCCCACACCTGGGAGGCGCGCAGCACGGCGAGCACCAGGTTCACACGCGGTTCACCGACCGGGCCTTCGCCGAGGATGTGCAGGCCGTCGCGGATCTGCACGTCCTTGATCTCGCACAGATAGCCGTCGATGTGCATGACGAACTCGTCGAACTCGCCGTCCTCCGGCTGCTCGTCCACGTGCAGGTCGTGGTGCAGTTCGGCCGCCTTGACCAGGGTCCAGATCTGGGCGCGGACGGCCGGGGCCTTCGCCGGGTCCAGGTCGGAGACGAGCGCGTACTCGTCCAGCAACTGCTCCAGCCGGGCCAGGTCACCGTAGGTGTCCGCGCGCGCCATCGGCGGGACCAGGTGGTCGACCACCGTGGCGTGCCCGCGCCGCTTGGCCTGCGTGCCCTCGCCGGGGTCGTTGACGATGAACGGGTAGACCAGCGGCAGGTCGCCGAGAACCGCGTCCGGGGCACAACCGGCGCTCAGGCCCAGGCCCTTGCCCGGCAGCCACTCCATCGTGCCGTGCTTGCCCATGTGCACGATCGCGTCCGCGCCGAAGCTGTTGTCCAGCCAGCGGTAGGCCGCCATGTAGTGGTGGGAAGGCGGCATGTCCGGATCATGGTAGATCGCGATCGGGTTCTCGCCGAAGCCGCGCGGCGGCTGGATCATGACTACGACGTTCCCGAACCGCAGCGACGCCAGGACGATGTCGTCGCCGTCCACGTAGAGGTTGCCCGGCGGCTCTCCCCAGGCCTCCCGCATGGCGTCCCGCAGTTCCGGGTCCAGTTCGCCGAACCACTGCCGGTAGTCGGCGAGCGGCACCCGTGCGGGCGCGGCGGCCAGTTGCTCCTCCGTCAACCACTCGACGTCGTGACCGCCGGCCTGGATCAGCCGGTGGATCAACTCGTCGCCGCCGGAGGGGTAATCGGTGAGCGTGTAGCCGGCGTCCCGGAGCGCGTCCAGCACCAGGACCGCGGACGCGGGCGTGTCCAGACCGACCGCGTTGCCGACCCGGGAGTGTTTGGTCGGGTACGCGGTGAAGACCAGGGCGATCTTCTTCTCGGCGTTCGGCTTGTGTTTCAGCCGGGCGTGCCGTACGGCGATCCCGGCCACCCGGGCGGCCCGTTCCGGGTCGGCCACGTACACCGGCACTTCGGTGCCGTTCTCCTCCGCATGCTCCTTGAAGGAGAACGGGACGGTGATGAGCCGGCCGTCGAACTCCGGGATCGCGACCTGCATCGCCGCGTCCATCGGGGAGAGGGCAGCGTCCGACTCCTGCCAGACGGCCCGCGAAGAGGTGAGGCACAGTCCCTGTAGCACCGGGACATCGAGGTGCGCCAGCGCCCCGATGTCCCAGGACTCCTCGTCACCGCCGGCCGAGGCCTGTGAGGCGTGCGTGCCGCCGGCGGCGAGGACCGTGGCGACCAGCGCGTCGGCGCGACCCAGGAGTTCGTAGAGTCCGGCGTCCGCGCCGCGCAGCGAACCGCAGTACACGGGGAGAGCGTTGGCGCCCTGTGCCTCGATCGCCCCGCACAGGGTGTCCACGAAGGCCGTGTTGCCGCTCAGCTCGTGCGCCCGGTAGAAGAGCACGCCGACGGTGGGACGGCCCTGCTGGAGCCGGTACGAGCCGTGCACGCCGTACTCCGGCATCTTCCTCGGCGCTTCGAACCCCTCACCGGTCAGCAGCACGGTGTCCGACAGGAACCGGGACAGCTCCAACAGGTTCGCCGGCCCGCCCTCGACCAGGTACTTCAGCGCCTCCGCCACGACACCCGCCGGTACCGACGAGTCGGCCATCAACTCCGCGTCCGGCACGGTCTCGCCACCCAGCAGCACGGTCGGCACCCCGGAGGCCCCGAGTACGGCCAGCCCCTCCTCCCAGGCGCGCTTGCCGCCCAACAGGCGTACGACGGCGAGGTCCGCGCCGTGCAGCAGTCCCGGAAGGTCGTGCGCGATGTCCACGCGCGTGGGGTTGCCGATCCGGTAGTCGGCGCCGGAGGCTCGTGCCGCCAGTAGGTCCGTGTCGGCGGTCGACAACAACAACACTGTGCTCATGCGGGCGCTCCCGGTGGAATGAAGGGCAGTCCTTGTGGCGCGCCCGACTCGATGAGCCGCCAGAGCGCGTCCGTGTCCGCGTGCTGTTCGATCAGGTCGCCGAGCCGGTCCAGCTGCTCCTCGCGCAGCGCGGCGAACGAGGTGTCGGGGGCGGGAACGAAGCGGCGGCCCGCGGCGGCGGCCACCTCGCGCAGAAAGGCCCGCCGGAAGCCGTCCGACTCCAGTGAACCGTGCCAGTGGGTGCCCCAGGTCCGGCCGACCCGGCAACCGTCCAGGAAGGCCTGCCCACCGTGGACGTCCGCGACACCGTGGTGGATCTCGTACCCCTGGACCGGCTCACCGAGGGCTTCTCCGGCCGGCCGGGCGAGGGTCTTCTCGCGGGCGAACCGGACGCGGACGGGCAGGATGCCGAGCCCCGAGACGTCTCCGGCGCGTGATTCGACCTCGTCCGCGATGTGTTCGCCGAGGATCTGGAAGCCACCGCAGATGCCGAGGACGGGACGTTCTTCCGCGGCTCTCCTGACGAGTGCCTGTGCGAGTCCCCGCTCCCGCAGCCACTCCAGGGCCCGCACGGTCCCGCGCGTTCCCGGGACCACCACCAGATCGGCGTCCGCCAGTTCCTCGGGCCGGTCCACGAACCGCACCACGACACCCGGTTCGGCGGCGAGCGCGTCCACGTCCGTGAAGTTGGACATCAGCGGGATCGCGCAGACGGCGACCCGCAGCACGTCCGCACCGACCGGGGGAGCCACCGCGGACTCCCGCACGCTGCCGCGCAGCGAGACCCTGAGCCCGTCCTCCTCGTCGATGCCGAGGCCGTGCCGGAAGGGCAGCACGCCGTAGGTGCGCCGTCCGGTGAGCCCGTGCAGCATCTCCAGCCCCGGCTCCAGCAGTGAGACGTCCCCCCGGAACTTGTTCACCAGGAACCCGGCGACCAGTTCCTGGTCCTCGGGGGAGAGCAGGGCGAGCGTGCCGAAGAAGGAGGCGAACACGCCCCCACGGTCGATGTCGCCGACGACGAGCACGGGGAGCCGTGCGTTCCGCGCGATCCCCATGTTCACGATGTCGGTGCGCCGCAGATTGATCTCCGCGGGCGAACCGGCCCCCTCACAGATCACCGCGTCATACGTGCCCCGCAACTCGGCCAGGCAGTCCAGCACCGTGCCGAGCAGCCGCTGTTGCCGCCCCCCGTGGTAGCCGCGTGCACTCAGCTCGCCCACCGGCCTGCCCAGCAGCACCACCTGGCTGCTCTGCTCACCGCCCGGTTTGAGCAGCACCGGATTCATCAGTGCCGTCGGCTCGATCCGGCACGCCTGGGCCTGCATGGCCTGGGCCCGCCCGATCTCCGCGCCCTCCCGCGTGACGAAGGAGTTGAGGGACATGTTCTGCGCCTTGAAGGGCGCCACCTTCACACCCTGACGCACCAGCCACCGGCAGATGCCTGCCGTCACGACGCTCTTTCCGGCATCGGAGGTGGTGCCGGCGACCAGCAGACCACCGTTCACTTCCCACGTCCCTTCACGAGGAGGCGCACGGCGACGGTGGCGCCGAGCGCGAGCAGGCCGACGCGGCGGGAGAGCCGTACGGCCCGGTCGATGTCGGTGACCCGCACCGCACGTCCGGCGACGCCGTTGAGTACGGGGCGGTGTTCGACCCGGCCGCCGTAGGAGAGGGTGCCGCCGAGCCGTACGCCGAGGGCGCCCGCGAAGGAAGCCTCCACCGGTCCCGCGTTGGGGCTCGGATGCCGGGCCGCGTCCGCCCGCCAGGCCCGTAGGGCACCCTGGGGATCGGGCCCGGCGAGTGCGGCGAGGACCGCCGTCAGGCGGGCTCCGGGCCAGCCGGCGAGGTCGTCGAGGCGGGCCGAGGCCCAGCCGTAGCGCCGGTAGCGGGCGGATCGGTGACCGACCATGGCGTCGAGGGTGTTGACCGCCCGGAACCCGAGGAGCCCCGGCACTCCCGCCACGGCTCCCCACAACAGGGCGCCCACCACCGCGTCGGAGGTGTTCTCGGCGACCGACTCGACCACGGCGCGGGCGATCCCGTCGGCGTCCAGTGCCTGCGGGTCCCGTCCGCACAGATGGGGCAGCCGCGCCCTGGCCGCCTCGATGTCCCCGACCTCCAGGGCACGTTCGATCGCGCGGGCTTCCCGGACCAGTGAAGTGCCGCCGACGACGGCCCAGGTGGCGGCGGCGGTCAGTGCGGCGGAGGCGGTGGGAGAGGGACGTGCGGTGCGTGCGGCGGCGGCGCCCAGGGCGACGGCGCCGCCGGCGCACACGGCCGTGTGCAGCGCGCCCCAGCCGCGGTGGTCGTGCCACAGCACGCGTTCCACGGTTCCGGCGGCCCGTCCGAACACGGCGACCGGATGCCCGCGGCGCGGATCGCCGAGGAGCAGGTCACCGAGAAGGCCGGCGGCGGCGCCGTACGCGTAGGAGCGATCGGCACCCATCGGCTCAGCCAGCCGTGGGCGCAGGGGTGGGCCTGGTACTGGTCCTCGATCGGCAGCCGAGCATGATGCGTGTCCTCACTCAGGGTGTCCGCGCCCTGGTTCGACGAGATCCGGCGGTGAGAGTTCCTGGCTCCCGGGGGTTCTTCCCCGGTGACAGTGGCGGGACCGCGCCGGATTCGCACCGGCTTCCTCTTCTGCCGCCGTACATGGCCTGGGCAGTCCACCACGCGCCCGGAAGGGCCGTCAACTTGCTGTTGACCTGCACGGGGAGAGTGTGCCGATCCCCACACCGCGGGGCGGACGGGGCATGTGGTGGGGCGGGTACGAGCGGGACGGCGAGGCACGCGGAGCCGAGCCGGCCCGGACACGCACGCCAGAGATGTACAAGGCTCCCCTGCGCGGCAGAGCCGGAGGGGAGCCTGTGGAGTGGTCGTTCGGGCCTGGCCGTGGGAGGCCGGTGGGTCAGCCCTTGCCCACGATCAGGTAGATGCCGTACGCCACCGCCGCCGCGCAGGCTGCGAAGCAGGCGTAGGCGCCGGTGATGGCCAGGGCGGCGGAACCGCCCTGGGCTACGGCCTTCTCACGCCGCGACAGGCCCGCGATGCCGAGGGTGAACAGGGCCACCAGTCCCACGGTGACCACGAGGCTGACGCCGAAGACGGAGCCGATGGCTGCCCAGTCGATCTTCATGATGCTTCCTTGTTGAACCAGGTGCTCGGGGTCAGACCGCTGCGGTCGGCGGGGTCGCCGGAGCGGCGGAGGTCGATTCGGCGACCGGGGCCGCGATCGTGGCCGTCAGGTCCTCGGTGACCGGGCCGGCCGGAGGCGGGGTCACGGCGGCGATGGCGGTGGTCACCACGCCGGCCGGCTCGCTGTCGTCCTCCACGACGTTGGTGTGGTTGACGACCTCGCGGCGGGAGATCTTCCAGATCGCGGTGCTCGCGGCGACCAGGAAGACGGCGACGGCGGCAGTGCCCCAGTTGCCCAGGTCCGTGATGGATTCGGCACCCGCGCCGACCAGTGCGGCGGCCGGGAGGGTGAGCACCCAGGCGACGGTCATGCGGGTCGCGGTCGACCAGCGGACCACTCCGCCCTTGCGGCCCAGGCCCGCACCCATCACCGAGCCGGAGACGACGTGGGTGGTGGAGAGCGAGAAACCCAGGTGGGAGGAGGCCAGGATGGCGGTCGCGGCACTGGTCTGGGCGGCGAAGCCCTGGCGCGGCTCCAGGTCGGTCAGCCCCTTGCCCATGGTGCGGATGATGCGCCAGCCGCCGATGTAGGTGCCGAGCGCGATGGCCAGGCCCGCGGAGAGGATCACCCAGGTGGGAGGGTTGGAGCCGGGGGCGATGGCACCGCCGGCGATCAGCGCGAGGGTGATGATGCCCATCGTCTTCTGGGCGTCGTTGGTGCCGTGGGCGAGCGAGACCAGGCCGGCGGAGGCGATCTGGCCGGCGCGGTAACCCTTGCGGGTGGCTTCGCCCTCGGTCTCGGCCTTGCTGCCGATGCCGTAGGAGAAACGGGTGGCCAACATGGCCGCGACACCTGCCACGACCGGTGCGGCGACCGCGGGGAGCAGCACCTTGGTGACCAGGACGCCACCGTGTACGGCGCCGAAGCCGGCGGAGGCGACGGCTGCGCCGATCAGGCCGCCCATCAGGGCGTGCGAGGAACTTGAGGGCAGGCCCACCAGCCAGGTCACCAGGTTCCAGAGGATCGCGCCGACCAGCGCGGCGAAGATGACCTCAGGACGTATGCCGGTCTCGTCGACGAGACCCTTGGAGATCGTGTTCGCGACCTCCACGGAGAGGAAGGCGCCCACGAGGTTGAGGACGGCGGACATCGCGACCGCGATCTTGGGCTTCATGGCGCCTGTGGAGATGGTGGTGGCCATCGCGTTGGCGGTGTCGTGGAAACCGTTCGTGAAATCAAACGCGAGTGCGGTTACCACCACAATCGCGAGGATCAGCGAGAAGCTTTCCATTTACCCAGGCAATCGTTCGAGGTCATTGGCTGGACGAACGTAGGTAACCTGGGTGAACGGAAGGTGAACTGGGGCGGGCTGCAGGGTGTCCGCGGTGGGGGTTGGGGTTCCGCTTCTCAGCCGTCGACTCAGGCGCCCCTTGGCCTTTGACCTCGCGCGAAGGTCCGCAGCTGGGTTGGCGACCCGTTGAAGAGATTCTCGTCACCCGGCAGTTTGCCCTGGCTTCCGTACTGCCAGAACGTCCAGTACCGCCAGCCGCCTGGTAGCGCCCCGGGCCGCGGGGTCCCGTGTCGGGCGATCCACAGGGCGTGGGAGGAGGAGAAGGCGCGGCTGTTGCCGGTGCAGAGCTTCCACCACTGGGTCGTCGTGTAGATCACCGGCCGGCGGCCGGTGCGCCGCTTCATCTCGTCGCTGAAGGACCGGATCCAGCGGACCATGCGCGCCTTGCTCAGTCCGTAGCACCTCCGCTTCGGGTTGTAGGGGTTGTACTCGATGTCCAGCGCGGGCGGCAGCGTCCGTCCGTCCGCGTGCCAGTCGCCGCCGTGCCGCACGAAGTACGCCGCCTGCCGAGCGCCGGAGGACCGGTCCGGCCGGGCGAAGTGGTACGCACCGCGGAACAGGCCGGCCTTGCTCGCTCCGGCGTACTGGCGGGAGAAGTAGGGATTGCGGTAACCCGTGGACTCGGTCGCCTTGACGTAGACGAACCGTGCGCCCTTCGACCACGCCGCGGGCCAGTCGACGCGCTTCTGGTGGGACGACACGTCGTGCCCCCGGGGCAGTCGTGCTGCCACTTCCGGTGGCCCGGCCGCCGCGGCTGCGGGAGCTGCGAGGGCGAGTGCTGCCGTGGCCGCCGTGAGGGCACCGGCGCGGCGGCGGAGGGGGGTGCGTACACGGGCCATGCGTCGTCTCCCCGAGGTGGCGGGCGAAGGGTCGCCGAGCGGGCAGGAGGGATCATCGGAGACCTCATGATGATCGGATCAGTGGCATTTTCTGGTGATTCACTGCGGTTTCCACTCGTACGGGGGTACGGCTTCCAGCCCGAGTCACCTGGTCGGATCACCCGGCGCCGACCCGGCTGGCAGGATCCCGGCATGGCTGAACAACGACGGGACCCGGCTGCGGAAGCGGCAGGCGGCGGAATGACCAGGACGGCGCGGGAAACAGCGGGGGAAACGACACGGGAAACAGCACACGTCTGGGCTGCGCTGGTCGAGACGGCGCGCCGGACCGTCGCCGACGGGCTGGTGGTCGGCACCTCCGGCAACGTCTCCGCCCGCGTCGGCGACCTCGTGCTGGTCACCCCGTCGGGCGTCCCCTACGACCGGCTCACCCCGGACGACATCACCGGAGTCGACCTCGCCGGGCGCCAGGTGCTCGGCAGTCTGGTGCCGACCAGCGAACTGCCCATGCACCTCGCCATCTACCGCACCACCGACGCCCACGCGGTCGTCCACACCCACGCCGTGCACGCGACCGCGGTCTCCACGCTCGTGCCCGAACTGCCGCTCGTCCACTACATGGCCGCTGCCCTCGGTGGACCGGTCCGGGTCGCTCCTTACGCCCCGTACGGCACGGACGAGCTGGCCGGAAACATGCTCCGCGCCCTCGACGGCCGCTCCGGCTGTCTGTTGCAGAACCACGGCGCCATCACCTACGGCGCCACCCTCGACCAGGCCTACGACCGCACTGCCCAACTGGAGTGGATGTGCCGTCTGTGGCTGACGGCGTCCTCCCTGCCGGGCCTGACACCTTCCCTGCTGACAAGGGCACAACTGACCGAGGTGGGAGAACGCCTGAAGGGATACGGCCAGCAGAGGTGACGTCCGTCGTCGGGCGGGCTCTGCGTTCCTCACCTCGCTCTTCCCCTGATCCCGCCCGATCTGGTCCTTCCTGACCCTTCCGGATCTGCTGGTCCCCGGTTCCTCCGGTCAACCCCGATCCCCGCTTCCGTCCCGCTGATCAGCTCGTCCCGATCGCCCCACCCACGGCCCGGCTCCCCGCGCACGCCGTCGGCGGTGCCGGGCCGCGCCGCGCCACCGCGGCCGTCACCCTGCCTCGTCCTTCCGCTGGCCGGTGACGTGAACCCCCACGACACTGGACCCGTGCGCACAGTCAGAGCGACCGCCGCCGTGGTCACCGCGGTACTGGCCTCCGGTGCGGCTTCCGTGGCCGCCGGGCGGCTCGCCAGTGACGCCGCACTGAAGGCACCGGCGGGCCGTCCACTGCCCACCGAACCCCGCCTCACCGTGCACGGCACGGCCGCCGGCCGGATCACGCTCACCCGCGATCTGGCCGCCCTGCGCCGTGGCACCTACGGACTCGCCGGTGACGGCTCCCACGCGGTCGTAGGGCCCGTGCTGGAAGCGGCCCAGCACTCGGCCGACACCGTGGTACGGCGCCTGGAACGCGTCACCCACGGCACCTTGACCCCCGGTGACGCGGTGTGGCTCACTCCGAACGTCTACGTCGGCAACCCGGGTACCGCCCTCGGTCTGGACCACGCCGACATCAATGTGCCGGGCGAACTCGGCTCCCTGCCCGCCTGGTTCCTGCCCGGCCACCGGGACATCTGGGTGATCGCCGTGCACGGGCTGGGCACCACCCGCGAGCACGCCATGAACCTGATGGGATTCCTGCACGACCGCCGCCTGCCGGTCCTCGCGCTCGCCTACCGCGGTGACCTCGGCGCCCCACGCTCGCCGGACGGCCTCAACCACCTCGGCGAGACCGAATGGCGGGATGTGGACGCGGCGATTCGCTACGCCGTCCGCTACGGCGCACGCCAGGTGGTTCTCCTCGGCTGGTCCACCGGCGCGACCATGGCGCTGCGCACCGCCGAGCACTCGGCGGTGCGCGAGCGCGTCGCCGGGCTGGTCCTCGACTCACCGGTGCTGAGCTGGGAGTCCACGCTGCGGGCCCTTGCACGGGCCCGCCACACCCCGCAACCACTGCTTCCGCTTGCGGTGCGGGCAGCGCAGGGTCGGGCCGGACTGCGCACCGACCGGGCGCCCGGTACGGCCGCCCCGGGCCGGCTCGCCGCGCCCACCTTGATCATGCACGGTCCGGACGACCAGGTGGCCCCGTGGGAGTTCTCCCGCCGCCTGGCGCGGCAGCGGGCCGATGCCGTCACCCTGCACACCGTCCGGGGCGCCCCGCACGCGGCGATGTGGAATGCGGACCCGAAGGCCTACGAAGAGCGTCTGCGCCGTTTCCTGACCCCGCTGCTGTGAGGACCGCCCGGCTCCCCGTCCCAGCCTCGCCCACCAGTTCCGTTTAGCGCTGTACTGCTGGCCTGATCACAGCTACTCGCCCCCATCCGGACCCGGTGCGTTGGCCAGCCCCGTTGCCCCCCGTGACATTCCGTTTGGGTTTTCGGACCGTCAACCGGAAGACTGCACCCGTGACGTCCCGTATCCCGCGCGACTCCAGGCTTCGACTCGTCCGACCCCGACCCCTGGCCGCCGCCCCCAGAGCCGTGAACCAGCGGCACCCGCACCGCCCCGCACCCCGGCCGCCCGCGGGTACCCCCGCCGCAGCAGAACTGGCCGGAATGGCGCGCACCGGCCTGGCCGGCGCCGTCCGTGTCGCCCGCTGGGCCGACGCCGCCCTCGGCCCCGGCCGGGAGGGGGCCACCACCGACGGCAAGGCCACCCTCTCCGACGCGACCGCCGAACGCGCCGCCACCGACCTCGGGCTGATCGCCGCCCAGGTCCGCGCCGACTGGGACACGGCCCGCCTCGCCGGACTTGTCGAGGTACATGGCGACAGCGCACGCCCCGGCTGGCGGCTGCGCGCCTGGGACCGCGACGACAGTGCCGTGCTGCGTGGCTGGGTCGCCCTCTTCGACGCCTGGTCGCTCGCCTGCCCGGAACCCGAGGGACAGGAGCCGGCCGCCGTCGCCGAAGTCGTCTCGGCCATGCCCCAGGTGCTCTCGTTCCTCCAGCTGTCCGCCGGACCCGTTCCGGTTGCGCAGCTTCTCGACCTGCTCCAGCAGCGGGTCACCGAGTTGCGCACCAAGCGCTGCGAGGTTCCCTATGAGCCCGGCACCGAACAGTCCGCGGGCTCGCCGGGGGCGACGAACGAGGTCACCGCCCCGGACACCCCGCTCGCGCCCTTGCTCGACTGGGCGCTGCGGGCCCTCGCCTCCGTCGGCGCCCTCACCTACGGCGACGGTCAGGCCACGCTCACCGCGCTGGGCAACTGGGCGGTGTGGGTCAAGCTGGAGCAGATCTGCGTGGCCGCGCAGAGCCCTGCCGGAAACATCGAGCAGTCCGCCGAGGACATGCTCCGCGGCTGTGCCCACCTTCGCCCCAACGCGGCCCGTGCCGAGTACCGTGCCTGGCTTGCCGCCCGCCCCGTCGGCAGTGCCGTCGGTGAGCTGATCGGCGCCGCCCGGGGCGACGACGCCCTGCTGCGGGGCCTGGCCTTCGAGGCCCTGCGGGTGGTCGGCGCCCCTGCCGAGCCCGATGTGCGGGCCGTGGTGGACGAGTCCGTCCTGCGGCCGTACGCCTTGCTGTGGCTCGCCGAGCATGACGGCGCCGACCCTGAGGACGCCCATGAGGTCCTCACCCGGGAGGAGGCCACCTGGCTGTGGGTCGACACCGCCGCGGCCGTCGCCGACCACGGCGAGGCGCCGATGCTGGTGCGGCACCTGGAGGCCGCGGTGCAGCCCACGGTCCCCCAACTACTCGACGAGGTCCGCGCCGTCGGCCATCCGCGCACCGTGCAGGTTCTGGTCGCCCTCGCAGCCGCCCACCCCGACCCGGCCCTCGCCAAGGCCGTGCGCCGGGCCGCCTTCCAGGTGCACACCGGAGGATAGGGGCCGGGAGGAGCCGGTTCAGGTGCCGATCTCCGGAACGTACGTGCCGAAGCTCCAGATATTGCCCTCGGCGTCCCGGGCCATGTAGTCCCGCGAGCCGTAGTCCTGGTCCGTCGGGGGCATGAGGATCTCCACCCCGTGCTCCACGGCCCGCTGGTGGTGAGCGTCCACGTCGTCCACGACGATGTACACCGCGGCGGGCCCCGCGTCCTTCATCACCGTGTCGAAGCGGCCACCGCGGCCCTTGGAGCCGAGCATCACCGCGCCGTTTCCCTGAACCAGTTCGGCGTGCATCACCTTGCCGTCCTCGGTCTCGTACACCGAGAGCTCGGTGAAGCCGAGGGCCTCCGTGAGCTGGCTGATCGCCGCCTTCGCGTCCGTGTAGAGCAGTGAGGGGTAGATGCTCGGCCGTCCACCGCCGGTGCCCGCCATGCCGATCGCTCCTTCATGTGTCTTCGCGCGTGGGATCCGTCGCTTCCGAGTCTTGCAGCCGGCACTGACCGCAAGAGGAGCATCAACGCCTCGGCGGCACGTGTCGCACTGCTCCATGTCGCCGGTCCGCCGGGGCCGCCGGACCGGCGGAATCATCGTCGCTGTCGCTGTCGCTGCTGCGTCGATCCGTGCGCGGGGACCGCCCTGGCCGAGCAGCTCGCTGCTCTGGACGTCCTGGGCCCGATCACCCCGGACCGACCGCACCCCGGCGGTGGTCCACCGACGTGCGGTCCGAACCTGCTGACCTGGGCCTGTGCAGGCACGAACGCCAAGCACGAAGGCATGCGAAATGACGGCGGAAGCGGGCGTGAAAACCGCTTGCACGGCCCCGTTAGACTTGGCCCATGGCCATTCTCCTCGCGCATTAGACGGCGGGAACGTCCTCAGCCGCCGCCCACCCGCCAATCCCGTTACGCCCAGGAGTATGTCCGTGATCTCCGCCTCTGGTATCGAGCTGCGCGCCGGTGCGCGCGTCCTCATCGAGAGCGCCACCTTCCGTGTCGCCAAGGGCGACCGCATCGGTCTCGTCGGCCGCAACGGCGCTGGGAAGACCACCCTCACCAAGTGCCTGGCCGGTGAGGGCATCCCGGCCGGTGGCACCATCACCCGCTCCGGCGAGGTCGGTTACCTCCCGCAGGATCCACGCACCGGCGACCTGGACGTCCTCGCCCGTGACCGCGTTCTCTCCGCGCGTGGCCTCGACGTGCTGATCCGCAAGATGCGCGAGAACGAGGAGCGCATCGCGAACGGCAAGGGCGCCACCCGGGAGAAGGCGCTCAAGCAGTACGAGCGTCAGGAGACGGAGTTCCTCACCAAGGGCGGCTACGCCGCCGAGGCCGAGGCCGCCACCATCGCCGCCGCGCTCAACCTGCCCGACCGGGTGCTCGGCCAGCCGCTGCACACCCTCTCGGGTGGCCAGCGTCGCCGCATCGAGCTGGCCCGCATCCTGTTCTCGGACGCGGACACCCTGTTGCTGGACGAGCCGACCAACCACCTCGACGCGGACTCGATCATCTGGCTGCGCGACTACCTGAAGACCTACCGCGGCGGCTTCATCGTCATCTCGCACGACGTCGACCTGGTCGAGACGGTCGTCAACAAGGTGTTCTACCTGGACGCGAACCGCTCCGTGATCGACGTCTACAACATGGGCTGGAAGCTGTACCAGCAGCAGCGCGAGGCCGACGAGAAGCGGCGCAAGCGCGAGCGTGCCAACGCCGAGAAGAAGGCCGCCGCGCTCAACGCACAGGCCGACAAGATGCGTGCCAAGGCCACCAAGACGGTCGCCGCGCAGAACATGGCCCGCCGCGCGGAGAGGCTGCTCGCCGGCCTGGACGAAGTCCGGCAGTCCGACAAGGTTGCCAAGCTCCGCTTCCCGGAGCCGGCGTCCTGCGGCCGGACCCCGCTGATGGCCGAGGGCCTGTCCAAGTCGTACGGCTCGCTGGAGATCTTCACCGACGTCGACCTGGCCATCGACAAGGGGTCCCGGGTCGTCATCCTCGGCCTCAACGGTGCCGGCAAGACCACTCTGCTGCGCCTGCTCGCGGGCGCGGAGGAGCCGGACACCGGCCGGGTCGTCCCCGGACACGGCCTCAAGCTCGGCTACTACGCGCAGGAGCACGAGACCCTGGACGCCGACCGCACGGTTCTTCAGAACATGCGCTCCGCCGCCCCCGACATGGACATGGTCGAGGTCCGCAAGGTGCTGGGCTCGTTCCTCTTCTCCGGCGACGACGTCGACAAGCCCGCCGGTGTCCTCTCCGGTGGCGAGAAGACCCGCCTGGCCCTCGCGACCCTGGTGGTCTCTTCCGCGAACGTGCTCCTGTTGGACGAGCCGACCAACAACCTTGACCCGGCGAGCCGCGAAGAGATCCTCGGAGCCCTGCGCACCTACAAGGGTGCGGTGGTCCTCGTCACGCACGACGAGGGTGCCGTCGAGGCGCTCCAGCCGGAGCGGATCATCTTGTTGCCGGACGGCGTGGAGGACCTGTGGGGCTCCGACTACGCGGATCTCGTCGCCCTGGCGTGATCGAAGGGCCGATCCACTGAGTATGGATCATTCGGCCGATCCGTGATCCATCATCTGTGTGAGATCTCCTCGTATCGAGGTGTGTCGTACACGGATTTTCCGTCCGATCCCCCGGCAGCCGGGGGATCGGACGTCTCACATCCCTGACCTGGCACTTTGTGAATCCACTCGCTCGGCCTCGGCGACACGACCCGCTGGAATTGCTCGTTCCGCTTGTGGGGATGTGCCCCGGTCGTCACAACGATGTCTCACCGACCTTGCCGAATGGGTGGCCATCACGCCCTGGAGGGGTGATCATGAGGAGACCAGAGCGCACTTCCCATGAGGAGGCACGGGTGGCCGAGACTCTGAAGAAGGGCAGCCGGGTGACCGGCGCCGCGCGCGACAAGCTCGCGGCAGACCTGAAGAAGAAGTACGACTCCGGTGCGAGCATTCGGGCGCTGGCCGAGGAGACCGGCCGCTCGTATGGCTTCGTACACCGGATGCTCAGCGAGTCGGGCGTCACGCTCCGTGGGCGTGGCGGAGCGACCAGGGGTAAGAAGGCCGCATCGTCCTGACTCCGGGCGGCCCATCGGCTTCGATGGTGGCCACCCGGTCGGCGCGCTGATCGACCGGGTGGTTACTGTGCAGTCACTTAGCTTTGCTCTGCTGACCGCACCCATCGGAGGCGCCCCATGGCTTCGCCCGACCAGGACCTCGCTCCCGCACTCGACAAGGACGGCGTACGGCTCACCGTCGACGACGCACTCGCCACGGTGACGCTGACCAATCCGGCCAAGCGCAACGCCCAGAGCCCCGCCCTGTGGCGGGCGCTTGCCGAAGTTGGGCAGCTGCTACCCGGCTCCGTCCGCGTTGTGGTGCTGCGCGGCGAGGGTGCGTCCTTCTCCGCCGGGCTGAACCGGCAGATGTTCACCCCGGAGGGAATCCCGGGCGAGCCGACCTTCATCGATCTCGCACGTCGTGACGACGCCGAGCTCGACGCGACCATCGCCGAATACCAGGAGGCGTTCACCTGGTGGCGGCGCAGCGACATCGTGTCCATCGCCGCTGTCCAGGGCCATGCCATCGGAGCAGGGTTCCAACTCGCACTCGCCTGCGACCTCAGGGTCGTCGCGGACGACGTGCAGTTCGCCATGCGCGAGACCAGCCTCGGTCTGGTCCCCGACCTGACCGGCACGCACCCGCTCACCGGTCTCGTCGGATACGCCCGCGCACTTGAGATCTGCGCGACCGGGCGGTTCGTCGGCGCCGAGGAGGCGGTGAGCTGCGGGCTGGCCAATCTCGCGGTGCCCGCTGGGGAACTCGACGGCGCGGCGCGGGACCTGGCAGCGGCGCTGCTCGCCGCGCCACGGGACGCGGTGGTGGAGACCAAGGCGTTGTTGCGGGGTGCCACCGACCGTACCTACGACGAGCAGCGCGCTGCCGAGCGCGCCGCGCAGGCCCGCCGCCTGCGCGACCTGGCGGGCATCGGCGAGTAACCGCGCCCCGAACCGTCCGGTTGGCCGCCGGCAGTCCCAACGCCGACACGGCATCGCGGTCAGCCCACCACTGTCACCAGCACCGCCACCGTTGGCCGGTCCTCCAGTGCCTCCCGTACGGCCGCGCGGACCCGCCGGGCCACGTCCAGCGCCCGGTGGTCCGCGCTCACCGCCAGTTCCACGCGCACATGCCGGTGTGGCAGTTCGGCTTGTCCTGTGTACTCCGAAAACTGCACCGCCCGGCCGGTACCGCCGAACGAACCCCGCAGTCCGGTCACCCCCGGGACGGACAGCGCGGCTGCGGCCACCCGGGCTTCGTCCGGGCCGGCGGCTTCCCGGGCGGGCGCCGGCCGCGGTCCGCGCACCGCCCCGGCCTTTCGCCCGCCCGTCTCCAGCAGGTCCGTCACCCGTAGGTCGACCTCCGTCACCGCCAGACCGAGCCGCTGCGTCGCGGCCGAAGCCAGTGTGAGCCGAAGCCTGGATGCCACCGCCGGCAACGGCTCTGCGGCCGTCGCCGCGAAGTCCGCCGTCACCCGCAGCTCTCCCGGTGACAGCGCCCCGGGCGGAGCCGGTACGACAGGCTCACCCACGTCCTCTGGGTCAGCGTGGGCGATGCGCAGCGCGCCCAGCTGCGCATTCGGCGCCTCGACGGCCGCGGCGTGCCCCAGCACCGCTCCGGTCGCCTCCTCGGTGATCCACGCGCCGTCGTGCGGGCCGCCGAGCGGAAGCAGCCTGCCCAGCCCCACCTGCCACCGCACTGCCTGTGTCCACCGCTCCGCCGTCATTCCTCCAGCCTGCCGCATCCCTGGCGCACAGCCGGGCAACCTTGCCTACGGTGGTGGGAGGACGACGAACCGGAAGGGACGTACGGCTATGACGGAGATGACGACGACCCCAGAGGGCGACCGCGAGCCGCAGGTGTCCACCCGCAAGACCACCCGGCGCGGTGGTGGCGATCCAGCGACCCGGGGGCGAACGACCATCGCCGACGGCGTCGTGGAGAAGATCGCGGGCCTGGCCGCCCGAGACGTCGTCGGTGTCCACACCATGGGCAGCGGATTCGCCCGCACCTTCGGCGCCGTACGCGACCGGGTGCCCGGCGGCGGCAAAGCGGTGACACGGGGGGTGAAGGCCGAGGTCGGCGAGGTGCAGACCGCGCTCGACCTGGAGATCGTCGTGGACTACGGCGTTTCGATCACCGAGGTGGCACGCGCCGTAAGGGAAAACGTGATCGCCGCCGTGGAACGCATGACGGGACTCGAAGTGGTCGAGGTCAACATCGCGGTCAGTGATGTCAAGTTGCCCGAGGAAGAGGACGAGGAACCGGAGCCCCGGATCCAGTGAGACCCCCGTCCCGTGAGATGTGGCGCAGGCCCTCGCCACGGATCCGCTCACACGTCCGCCGAACTGAGGAGCACGCATGAGCATGGCCGTCATCGGCATGATCGCCGGGATGCTGCTGGGGTTCGCCGGGTACTTCGGCGGGTTCGGCGCCTTCCTACTGGTGGCGGCGCTGGGTGCCGTCGGATTCGTCGTGGGCCGGTTCGCGGAGGGCGACCTGGAACTGGGCGACTTCTTCCGCACCCGGGACGACCGGCGCGACCGGCGGCGGTGACCCGGTGAGCACCGAGACCGGCACGGTGCGCCCGGCGTCGGCCCTCGTGCCACCGGGCGAGCGCGGCGCCACCCGGATCGCCGACCGGGTCGTGGCGAAGATCGCGGCACGGGCCGCCCGCGAGGCGCTCCCCTCGCCACCCGGTGAGGCGGCTGCCCCGCACGCCACGGTCGTGGTCCGGCACGACGCCGCCCGCATCCGGGTCCACCTCGAACTCGGTTATCCCTGTGACGTCGGGGCCCGATGCGCCGCGGTCCGCCGTCAGGTCGTCGAGCGGGTGTCCGCGCTGGCGGGCATGGCGGTGCCCGAGGTCGCCGTCCAGGTCGAACGGTTGCACCTGGCACCGACACCCGGCACCCTCCAGGGGAGGGCGTGATGAACGAGCCGCGCCGTACCCCGACCCGCGACGGCACGCACGACCAGACCCACGACCAGACCCACGACCAGGGCAATGACCAGGGCGTCGGAAAGGCACATGACCACACGCCCGGCGCCGGCGGGCCCGCGCCCGCGGGCAGCGGCCGGTTGTGGTCGTCGCGCCGCGTCCCCGCCGGCACTGCCGCTCTCCTCCTCCTGGGCGGCACCGGCCTCCTGCTGTACGACATCGCCGCCGTACGCGTCCACCGTCCCGCGATGCGCTGGCGCCGTGAACTGGCCCGGCAGCTGGCCGAAAGGCACCTGGACGACACCGTGGTGCTGGCCGGCGCGGGCGTCGCAGCCGCCCTCGGCCTGTGGCTGATCGTCCTCGCGGCCACGCCAGGTCTGCGCGGCCTGCTGCCCATGCGGCGCCCGCGCCCCGAAGTCCGCGCAGCCCTCCAACGCGACGCGGCGGCGCTGCTGCTGCGCGACCGGGCCATGGATGTGTCCGGAGTGCGAGCGGTACGGGTGCGAATGCGCCGGAGGAAGGCCGATGTCCGTGCCGTCGCGCACTTCCGCGACCCGGGCGAGGTGCGTACTGACCTGAACACTTCACTTGGTGATGCGATCCGGGGCCTCGGGCTGGCCCGGCCGCCCGCACTGTCGGTGCGGGTGGCACGGCCCGGACGGAAGGGGTGACCGCGATGGGCTCCGGGAGCATCAACCGTGTGCTGCTCGCACTCGTGGGCCTGGTGCTGCTCGTGCTCGGCGGCTCAGTCCTCGCCGTCGGCCTGGGAGCACCGCCGCCCTCCTGGTGGATCCACACCGGTCCGCACGACGTCCTACTCAGCAAGGCCGAACGAACACGCTGGCGGGACACCGACTGGTGGTGGCCGGTGGTCATAGCTGTCCTGGCCGTGGTGCTGCTGCTCGCCCTGTGGTGGCTGACGGCGGTCCTCCGTCGGCACCGGCTGACCGAGATCTTGGTCGACACCGGCGACGGCGAAGGCGCCGTACTCCGGGGCAGGGCCCTGGAGTCGGCTCTGGCACAGGACAGCGCCCGGCAGGAGGGCGTGGCCCACGCCGAGGTACTGCTCCAGGGCCGTCGAACGGCACGCAGGGTGCGCGTTCGGCTGCAACTGGAACCGAACGTGGACCCCGCGACGGCCCTGAACGAGTTCACCGCCCAGGCGTTGAGGCACGCGAGCCGATCGGCCGGCTGGCCTTCACTTTCGGCGGAGGTACGGCTGAGGGCCACCAAACATCGTGCGGAGAGGGTCAGTTGACACGCTTCGGGGAGTGCGCGGAGGTCGGCGGTGCGCTGGGGAAGGGCCGGCCAGCCGTGAAGCCGGTGCCGTCGTCACCCACAAGGGCTTCGAGGATGTTGCGGGACCGGCTGGACGCGGTGTCGCCGAGGTGAAGCGGTACGAGGCCAGCTCGACATCCCGTGACGGACACAGCTCCAGCCTGTTCGCCGACGAGGCCCCCGCGTCGGTTGCCGTGTAGGTGGTGGTCGTTTCGTCGGGGTGACGCTCCGTCACCCCGACCGGCTTCTCCGGCGGCACCACGCAACAAGCCAGCCTGGGGGAGCGGCCGGCGGCGCGGTGGAACGGGCCGGCCGATGGTGGCCGCGCACACGTCCTCAGCTCAGAATCCGTGCCGCATCCCCCCGTCCACCGGCACCATGGTCCCGGTCAGATAGGAAGCCGCCGGGGACAGCAAGAATGCCGCGGTCTTCCCGAACTCCTCCGGCCTGCCGTACCTCCGCAGTGGGATCCGGGACTCGTTGGCGGCACGTGTGGCCTCCGGATCCGCCGACAAGCCGTCCAGTTCGCGGACGCGGTCCGTGTCGATGCGCGAGGGCAGCAGCCCCACCACCCGGATCCCGCGCGGCCCCAGCTCGTCGGCAATCGACTTGGCGAACCCGGCAAGCCCGGGCCGCAACCCGTTGGACACGGTCAGACCAGGGATCGGTTCGTGCACCGATCCCGACAGAACGAACCCGATGACCCCGTCCGGCTCCAGTTCGGCTGCCGCCGCGCGAGCGATCCGTACCGCGCCGAGGAACACCGACTCGAAGGCGTCTCGCCACTGCTCGTCGGTGGTGTCGGCCACGAACCCGGGTGGCGGGCCGCCCACACTCACCAGTACGCCGTGGAAGCCGCCGAAGTGCTCACGGGCGGCAGCGATCAGCCGCTCGGGAGCCTGTGCGTCGGCGTTGTCCACGGCCACGCCCGCCGCATTCGGCCCCAGTCCGGCGGCGGCGTCGCGGACCCGCTTCTCGTCCCGGCCGGTGATCACCACCTTCGCCCCGTCGGCCACGAGCTCCCGTGCGGCCGCGTTGCCCAGTCCGCGGGTGGCTCCGGTGACGATGTACACCCGATCCTTCAGTCCAAGATCCATGGTTCCTATCCTGCCTGGTCGCCGCCGAATAGGGTGAGGGCGGTGTTGACCAGACCGATGTGGCTGAATGCCTGCGGAAAGTTACCGAGCTGCCGGTCGCCGGCGGGGTCGTACTCCTCGGCCAGCAGGCCGACGTCGTTGCACAGGCCGACCAGCCGGTCGAACAGCTCCCGGGCCTCCTGCGTCCGGCCGGTCCGGTGCAGTGCGTCGGCCAGCCAGAAGGAGCAGGCCAGGAAGGCTCCTTCGCCGCTGGGCAATCCGTCGATCACCGAACCCCCGGGGGCTTCGGTGTCATAGCGGCGTACGAAGCCGCCGTGACCGAGGTCGTCGCGGATCGCGTCGATCGTGCCGGTGACCCGCGGATCGTCCGGCGGCAGGAATCCGACACGCGGGATGAGGAGCAGCGCGGCGTCCAGTTCCCGGGATCCGTAGTACTGGGTGAAGGTGTTGCGTTCGGCGTCGAAGCCCTTCTCGCACACCTCCCGGTGGATCTCGTCGCGCAGTGCGCGCCAGTCCTCCAGGTCGCCGAGCGTTTCCTGGTGTTGCTCCAGGGTCCGCACCGCCCGGTCGGCGGCCACCCAGGCCATCACCTTGGAGTGCACGAAGTGTCGGCGGCCTCCGCGCACCTCCCACAGGCCCTCGTCCGGTTGCCGCCATGCCGTCTGAAGGAACCGCATCAGCACGCACTGCAGGGCCCACATGTGCGGCAGGGTGGGCAGATCCGCGCCGCGGGCCAGCGACAGCGTGTCCATCACCTCGCCGTACACATCGAGCTGGAACTGGTCCACCGCACCGTTGCCGGTCCGTACGGGCGTGGAGCCGGCGAAGCCGGGCAGCCAGGGCAACTCGGTCTCCGACAACCGGCGCTCGCCCGCGACCCCGTACATGATCTGCAGATCGGCCGGGTCGCCGGCAACGGCGCGCAGCAGCCAGTCGCGCCAGGCCTGGGCTTCTTCCTGGTAGCCCGCGGCGAGCAGCGCGCCGAGGGCGAGGGTGGAGTCCCGCAGCCAGCAGTAGCGGTAGTCCCAGTTGCGCACGCCACCGGGCTTCTCGGGCAGCGAGGTGGTCGCCGCGGCCACGATCCCACCGGTCGGGGCGTAGGTGAGCGCCTTGAGGGTGATCAGGGACCGCACGACCGCGTTCCGGTAGGGACCGTCGTACCTGCACTGCCGTGCCCAGCGCCGCCAGTCGGTGACGCTGCTCTCCAGTGCCTCGTACGGGTCGATGAGCGGCGGGCGCGGCTCGTGCGAGGGGTGCCAGGTCAGCACGAACGCCACCCGCTCGCCCTCGGCGAGGGTGAACTCGGAGTGCGTGCAGAAGTCCTCGCCCCAGGTACGCACGGGCGGCTCGGCGCGCAGCCACACCGAGTCCGGGCCTGCCACGGCCACCCGGTGACCGTCCAGGCGGCGTACCCACGGCATGATCGAGCCGTAGTCGAAGCGCAGGCGCAGGGTGCTGCGGACGGTGGCCCGGCCGCGGACCCCTTCGACGATGCGTACGACGTCGGGAGCGCGATCGCGCTGCGGCATCAGGTCGGTGACCCGCACCGTGCCGTCGCCGGTCTCCCACTCGGTGTCGAGGACGAGGGTGTCGGACCGGTAAGCGCGTCGAGCGCAGGTTCCGGCTCCCTCGGGGGCGATCCGCCAGTGGCCGTGGTGCTCGTCGCCCAGCAGTCTGGCGAAGCAGGCGCCGGAGTCGAAGCGGGGCAGGCACAGCCAGTCGATCGAACCGTCCCTGCCGACCAGGGCGGCGGTCTGCTCGTCGCCGATGAGAGCGTAGTCCTCGATGCGCGCGTTCACGGCATCCGGGTTCCCGGCTGATCAGTGGGGCTATCAGGTGGTGCGCCGGCGGAGTGACGTTTCCTCGGGAACGGGAGTGCCGGGGAACCCGGACGGGGAGAGCCAGCTGCGGTGTGGAGGTCACACGGCGGCCGGTTCCGCCTCCTCAGGCTCCTCCTTGGCCGCGGCCTCCTCCCGGTCGCGGATCTCGCGCCGGACCAGGAACCACCAGCCGACCGGGACCGCCGCGGCGAACAGCCACCACTGGAGCATGTACGCGTAGTTCAGCGGGGCGTCCTCGCGGCCCGGGTCGGAGATCTGCTCCGGGGAGCCGCCCTTGGACGCCGGCGCTGTCTGCTCCACATAGCCGCCGAGCACCTGTGCACCGAGCCGTCGTGCCTCTTCCACACTGTTGATCAGCATGATCTGACGGTCGGGGAGACCCTTGACGTTCTTGATGCCGCTCGCTGCGGTCGTCTCGTCGGCCTTCAGCCGCCCGGTGATCGTGGTTCGGCCGGCCGGTGGGGCGGCGATCTTGGGGAAGTCGGTCTGTGCACCGTTCGCGGGGATCCAGCCGCGGTTGACGAGCAGCACCTTGCCGTCCGTGAGGACGAACGGGGTGAGGACGTGGAAACCGACCTCGCCGTCGGAGTTGGTCCGGCGCCGGACCACTACTTCCTCGGCGGTGTCGAAGGTGCCGGTCGCGGTAACCGTGCGGTACTTTTCGGTCCGGGTCACGGCGTGCCCGGGAGAGGTCAGCCTCTCGACCGGGACCGACTTGGCGTGCAGCGCCTCGGTGACCAGGTCATTGCGTGCGGTGCGCTCCTGGTACCGGTGCTGCTGCCAGAAGCCCAGCCTGATCATCGTCGGGATCAGGGCGATCGCGAAGAGGGTGAGGAACACCCACTGGCGGGACAACAGGAAGCGGTAGCGGTGCACCCCACGACGGTACCTCCGAGCCGTGGGGTGCGAGCAGGCGGGTGCCGGGTCACACCCGGTCGACGATGCCGGTCCTCCCCTCCGCGCGTGCGCAGTGCGCACCGCAGTACCAGTGGCCCTCCACCTCCACGCCCTGGCCGATGATCTGCACCCGGCAGTGCTCACAGATGGGGGCCATGCGGTGGATCGCACAGGAGAAGCAGTCGAAGACATGCACGGCACCCTGCGCGTGCACCTCAAAGGTCATTCCGTAGTCATTGCCGCAAACTTCGCATCTCGCCATGCGCCACAGGGTGGGCCGTCGCTGACCTGCGGGCGAGCGGCCGTCGGGTGAGTCGTGTGCCATTCACCCGTTCGTACGGGTCGCCCGCCGTGCCCGTGCAGCCTGCGGCCGGTGCCACGTCCGCGTGGTGGGTCGCGTCGCTCCTGCCGCGCCCGTCGGTCGGGTGCGCTGCGTTTCCGCCCCGTTCCGAGCCGGAGGTCGGGCCGGTCAGTCGTCGGCGGGCTCCACGTCCCGGAGCAGTTGCCCGAAGGCTGCCTCGTCGACGACCGGTGTCCCGTACTGGCGTGCCCGGACTGTCTTGGAGGTGCCCGAGTCGGGGTCGTTGGTGACCAGCAGACTGGTCAGCCGGGAAATGTTGGAGGCCACGTGCAGTCCGGCCTCGATGGCCCGGTCCTCCAGTAGTTCCCGCTCGGTGCCGGTGTCCCCGGAGAATGCCACCCGCATGCCCTGTTTGAGCCGTTTGCCTGCCTCGTAGCGGCCGGGGTTGGGGTAGGGACAGGCGGGTCGCTTCCGCGACGGGCGCCAACTGCTCTGACGGTAGCCGCCGTAGCCGCCGGACGGCTGCCGGGGAACGGGCCGGTCCGACCACTCCGTCAGCGGGCGGCACTCCAGCAGTGGCAGGCGCACACCTCCGGCCGCCGCGGCCCGCAGGCTGGGCCGAAATGCCTCCGCCAGCACGCGGGCGTCGTCCAGAGCATGGTGCGCCCGCTGCTGGACCACCCCGAAGTGCGCCGCCAGCGACTCCAGTTTGAAGTTGGGTAGCGGCAGCCCCAGCTCCTTCGACAGCGCGATGGTGCAGAGCCGTTGCCGCACGGGCGCCTCGCGCTGCACCCGGGCGTACTCGCGCGCGATCATCTGCCAGTCGAAGACGGCGTTGTGCGCGACTAGTACCCGTCCCTCCAGGCGGGCGGCGAACTCCTCGGCGACGTCCGCGAACAAGGGCGCCCCTCGGAGGACCTCGCTCGTCAGACCGTGTATCCATACGGGGCCCGGGTCTCGCTCCGGGTTGACCAGCGTGTACCAGTGGTCCTCGACCTCGCCGTGCGCGTCCAGCCGGTAGACGGCCGCCGAGATGATCCGGTCGTCCCGGGCCAGGCCGGTGGTCTCCACGTCAACGACCGCGTATCCCTGGGGATACGCGGTCGGCCACTGGGTGGGGGAGGACACTGCGGTCGCACGGTCTTCGAGCATGGTCACTGAGGATACGGGCCCCCACTGACAGGGCCGAATTCCAGGTGCCGGCAGGATGGCGCGGACGGTCCGCGTGCTCGATGGTCGGACAAGTGTGCGTTTTTCCGGGTGGGTGGGCCGCCGGGCGCGCACGTGCGTCGGGCGTCACCCCGGCGCCGCTACCAGATCCCCGGCCGCCAGCGGGTCCGGGCCGCAGTCGTCGGTCGGACCCGGCAGTAGCCGGTGCAGCGCACCGGTCGCGCCTTCTGGTGCCACCCCGTCGTGCGCCAGGGCGAGCAGCACGTGCTTCTGCGAGGCCGCCTCTCCTGCACGGGCATCAGCGTTCGCCACGTCGCTCGTGGTGGGTTCCCGCCGATCCGGCTCCGCGAGGACCCCCGGGCGGCGAACGCCGTGTCCGCCTCCCCCTCGCAGCGCAGGGAAGACCACAGTGGGTCGGCGGCGCCGGGAGCGGCCTGCGGATGCACGGCAGCCGTGCTCAGCAGCGCCTCGCCCAGGGCCGTTTTGGCGCGGTCGGCGCCGCGCAGCACGACGAAGGCGAGGGCGGCCCGCGGATACCGAGCACGGTGCTCGAAGGGGTGCAAGGTCTTCGGGCCCGCTTGCACAGGACCGGGTGCCGCAGCACGTCCTCCCGGCGCGCGCGAATGGGCCCGCCAGTCATCTTCCGCGTACCGTCCCGTGGCCTGCCGGTCCGGTGCCGCGTGCCGTCAGCAAGCACCGCACCAGCGCCCGTACGGTCGTCTCGAACAGCCGCTCCGTGTCCACCGGGCGGGCCAGCGCGCGGGCCAACGCCGGGTCGTCCCCGGCCGTTCCGGCGCGCCACAACTCCGCCTCGCCGGGGTTCTGCGCCGGGGCCCGCTCGCGATTGCGCTCAACCAGGACATGCCCTACGACCTGGAACTGTACGGCCCGGACGAACTCGGCGGCCCGTGCGCCGCGCAGTCCGGCCGCGTGCGCTTCGCGCACCAGCGCCTGCTGAGCGGGCAGGAACATCCGCTCGGTCAGGCCGCGTTCGTGCACCAGGGCCACCAGGTGCGGGTGACCGCGCAGCTGGCGGCGTAGGGAGCTGGCGATGGAGACCACACGGTGCTCGGGCGTGCGCCCGGACGGCCGGATCTCACCGAGACCGGTCATGGTCCGCTCCACGAGGGCGTCGAGCAGCGCTTCCCGCCCTCCGACATGCCAGTAGATCGACGTTACGGCGGTGCCCAGCTCGGCCGCCAGCCTGCGCATGGTGAGAGCCGCCGGTCCGTGCCTTCGTACCAGTTCCGCGGCGGCGTCCAGCACGCTCTCCCGGGTCAGTGTGACCCTTGCCCTGCTCGGCATGATCCCCAACTCCCTCCAGTACGCGTCTCTTTACCCGGCGCCAGGTCTGCTGTAACTGTGTTACAGGTGACGGCCCGTCAGGAGAAAGGCGGTACGGCGTATGGCACGCGTACGGTACGGCGCACGGACCGAGCGGGAGATCGCCGCCACGCGCACCGCGAGCACACGGCTCCCCGGGATCTGGTCCACCGCCACGGTGGCCGTCTGGGAGACTGCCCCGGACGCGGTCGCGGCGGTGCTGCCACCGCCCCTGAAGCCCACCGGCAGTCCGCTCGTCAGGGTGACCGTCAGCAAGGTCGACCTGCCCGGACACCCACTCGGCGCCGGCTCGGTCGCGGTCGCGGCCGTCCACGGCACGGTTGAGGGGTGGTACCCGCTGGTCATGCCGATGACCAGCGAACGGGCCCTCACCGGCGGTCGGGAGGTCTTCGGGGAGCCCAAGAAGCTGGGCGAGGTCACCGTCGAGCGCGACGGGCTCGTCGTGCGCGCGTCGATGGCGCGGCACGGCATCGCCTTCGTGGAGATCCGGGGCACGGTGAGCGGTGAACTGCCCCTCCCGGAGCCGGCCAGCAAGACCGACTTCTACTTCAAGTGCCTTCCCGCCGTGAACGGTTCCGGCTTCGACGCCGACCCCGTTCTCGTGCACTGCGTGCGCAGGGAAACGGCGCGCCGGCTGGAGCGGATCACCGGAGAGGTCGTCCTGCGCGAGTCGGTCTACGACCCTGTCGCCGACCTTCCGGTGCTGCGGCTGCGCGACATCACCTTCGGCGAGAAGACCAGCGACCAGAGCGGTCGGGTCGTCGAACGCGTCGAGGCCCAGGCCCTGCTTCCTTACCTCCACCAGCGCTACGACGACCCGCTCCAGGTCCTCGACGCACCGCCGGAAGGAGGCCGCTGATGGATCTG
Source organism: Streptomyces pluripotens (assembly GCF_000802245.2). Classification (NCBI taxonomy): domain Bacteria; kingdom Bacillati; phylum Actinomycetota; class Actinomycetes; order Kitasatosporales; family Streptomycetaceae; genus Streptomyces; species Streptomyces pluripotens. Next base: position 1,389,117 of record NZ_CP021080.1, on the reverse strand, counting down.
CGGGCAGGGCAGGTCGCCGTCGTCACCGGGGCGGCGAGCGGGATCGGACTCGCGATGGCACGGCGGTTCGCGGCCGAGGGACTGAAGGTCGTCCTCGCGGACATCGAGGCGGGCGCGCTGGAGCGGGCCGCCGCCGGCCTGCGCGCCGAGGGCGCAGAGGTGCTCGCGCGGGTGGTTGACGTCGGCGTACGCGACCAGGTCGGGCAACTGGCCGAGTCGGCGTACGAGGCGTACGGCGCCGTGCACGTCCTGTGCAACAACGCCGGAGTCGGCTCCGGGGCCGAGGGACGCATGTGGGAGCACGAACCGAACGACTGGCAATGGGCCTTCGCCGTCAACGTGTGGGGTGTCTTCCACGGCATCCAGGCCTTCGTGCCGAGGATGATCGAATCCGGTCAACCCGGTCATGTCGTCAACACGTCCTCCGGTGACGGCGGTATCGCCCCGCTGCCCACCGCCTCCGTATACGCGGTGACCAAGGCGGCCGTCGTCACCATGACCGAGTCCCTGTACGCCCATCTGAGGGCCGAGCACGCCCGCGTCGGCGCCTCGGTGCTCTTCCCAGGGCCGCACATGCTCCGCACCGGCCTGTGGGAGTCGCACCGCAACCGTCCCACGCGCTACGCCAAAGAGCGCCCGCGCAGGACGCCGTACCGCAGCCTCGGCCAGTGGGAGGCGGCGATGCGGGAGGCCGGCCGGGAGGTCCGCTTCACCTCCGTGGAGGAGGTCGCCGAACTCGTCGTGACGGGCGTCCGCGCCGACCGTTTCTGGCTGCTGCCCCCGAGCGCGCACAGCGACGACCTGATCCGCGCGCGGGCGCGCTCGATGCTGGACCGGGCGAATCCGTCGTATCTGGAGCACTTCATCCTCGACTGAGAGGAGGCCGTGGTGACCGGCCGGGACGATCCGTATCTGATCATCTCCTCCGACTGTCATGCCGGGCTGCCCACCGAGCGGTACCGGCCCTACCTGGAGGCCCGGTTCCATCGGGACTTCGACGAGTTCCTCGCGGGCCGCGACCGGCGCCGCGAGGAGATGACCCGCCTCGGCATCCGCAACGCGGAGTTCGCCGACCGGTGGTTCCACGACCACGCGGAGGGACTGCGCGGTGGCTGGGACGTGGCGCAGCGGCTGAAGGAGCTGGACGGGGACGGGGTGGCCGCCGAGGTGGTCTTCCCCGATGCCGACGCCGTGGACAGTCGGACCGCCGCACCCTTCGGCGTGGGCCTCGGCCTGTCCGGCGATCAGGATCCCGAGCTGGGCATGGCCGGCGCGCAGGCGCACAACCGCTGGCTGGCGGAGTTCGTCTCCGAGCGCCCCGAGCGCCACTGCGGGGTCGCCATGCTGCCGGTCACGGCCCCCGTGGACCGGGTGGTGGCCGAGATCCACCGGGCGAAGGAGTCGGGCCTCGGCGCTCTGATGATCCCGTGCAGATGGGCCGGTGGCGAGCCGTACCACGACCGCCGCTACGACCCCGTGTGGGCGGCGGCGGCCGAGTGCCGCATGCCGGTCCTCACCCACTCCGGCGCCGCCCCGCGCCACGAATACGGCGACCACCTCGGCATCTACGTCTCCGAGGTCACCTGGTGGCCAGCCCGACCACTGTGGTTCCTGCTTTGGTCCGGCGTCTTCGAACGTCACCCGGGGCTGCGCTTCGGGGTCGCGGAGTCGGGCTGCTGGTGGCTGCCGAACCTGCTCTGGTTCATGGACCGCCTCTACCTCGGGGCGCACGGCGGAAAGAAGCTCTCCCCGTTCGAGGAGTTGAAGCGCCCCCCGCACGCATACCTGGACCGGCAGGTGTTCATCTGCGCCACCAACACCAAGCGGCGTGAACTGGCCCAACGCTACGAGATCGGCGTCGACAACATCCTGTGGGGCAGCGACTTCCCGCACCCGGAGGGCACCTGGCCGGACACACGCGCCTGGCTGCGCCGCACCTTCCACGACATCCCGGTCACCGAGACCCGCCGCATGCTCGGCCTCGCCGCGGCCGAGGTCTTCGGCTTCGACACCGACGGGCTCGCACCCCTGGCCCGCCGCATCGGCCCCACCCCCGCCGATCTCGGCCAGCCGGCCGGCCAGGCCGCCGTGGAGGCGTCCTGGGCGCGCTCGCGCGAGACGGGCCGGCACTGGCTGACGGGCCATGACTTCCCGGTGCTGGGAGTGACCTCATGAGCGACGACAGGTACACCGTCATCTCCGCCGACTGTCACGCCGGCGCCGACCTCCTCGACTACAAGCCGTACCTGGAGAAGCGTCACTACGACGACTTCGACGTCTGGGCGGCCACCTACGTCAACCCCCACGAGGACCTGCTCGCCGACTCCGCCGACCGGAACTGGAACTCGGACCGGCGTCTGGCGGAGCTGGAGGCGGACGGGATCGTCGCGGAGGTGATCTTCCCGAACACCATCCCGCCGTTCTTCCCGTCCGGCTCGCTCATGGCCCCACCCCCGAACGCCGGGGACTTCGAGCGGCGCTGGGCGGGCCTGCGCGCACACAACCGCTGGCTCGCGGACTTCTGCGCGGCCGCACCGGGCCGCCGGGCAGGCGTCTTCCAGATCCTTCTGGGGGATGTCGAGGAGGCGGTCAAGGAGATCCGCTGGGCCGCGTCGGCAGGCCTCAGGGGCGGGCTGATGCTGCCCGGCACCCCGCCTGGTTCGGGCCTGCCCGAACTGTACTCACGGACGTACGACCCGATCTGGGCGGTCTGCGCCGAACTCGGCGTGCCCGTCAACCACCACGCCGGTTCGGCTTCCCCGCCGCTCGGCGAGGAGCCGGCCGCCCGTGCGGTCTTCATGGTGGAGACGACCTGGTTCTCCCACCGCGTCCTGTGGCACCTGGCGTTCGGCGGCGTCTTCCACCGCCACCCGGAGCTGAAGCTGGTCCTGACCGAGCAGGGTTCCGGCTGGATCCCCGGAGTGCTGGACATGCTGGACTACTACCACGGCCGCCTGGCGGACGCGGCCACGCAGGAGTCCGGGACCGCCACCGCCGAGGCCAGGTTCGGCGTCGGACTGGCCGCCGGCGTGGGCGCACCGCCGTCCGGGGTCTGGCGGGACCACTGCTTCGTCGGAGCCAGCTTCATGCGCCCCCACGAGGTTCCGCTGCGTGAGCGCATCGGCGTCGACAAGATCATGTGGGGCAGCGACTACCCGCACGACGAGGGCACCTTCCCGTACACCCGCGAGGCCCTGCGGTTCGCCTACGCGGACGTACCGCGCGCGGAGGCAGCGGCCATGCTCGGCGGCAACGCGGCCCGTGTCTACGGCTTCGACCTCGGTCTTCTGGACCCCATCGCGGCGAAGGTGGGCCCGACGGTGGCGGAGATCGCCGAGCCGCTGGCACAGCCACCTGCCGACGCGACCAGCCCGGTGTTCGCACGGGGAGCGTCGGTGCGGGTGTGGTGACGCCGGACGCGGACCCGTCAGGTTGGCAGCGACGGCCGCAGCGACGCCCAGGGAGCGTCGGTGCGGCGCAGCCACCCCCGGGGATGGGATCCTCCTTCCTGTGACCGAACCCACCCACGAAGAGGCCCACACCGGCGCGCTCGGCTCACGGCTGAACTGGCTCCGGGCCGCCGTGCTGGGTGCCAACGACGGCATCGTCTCCACCGCCGGAATCGTCGTCGGTGTGGCCGGTGCGACCGGAGACCGGTCCGCATTGCTCACGGCCGGACTGGCCGGCCTGCTCGCCGGCTCGATGTCCATGGCAGCCGGCGAGTACGTCTCCGTCTCCACCCAGCGCGACTCCGAGCTGGCCGCGCTGGCTCTGGAGAAACGGGAACTGCGCGATCAGCCGGACGCCGAACTGGAGGAGCTGACCGGGCTGCTGGAGGAGCGCGGCCTGTCCCGCGCAGTGGCCCGCGACGCCGCCGAGCAACTCACCGCGCGGGACCCGCTACAGGCCCACGCGCGCGTGGAACTCGGCATCAACCCGGACGAACTGGCCAACCCCTGGCACGCGGCCTGGGCGAGTTTCCTGGCCTTCACCGCGGGTGCACTACTGCCCCTGCTGGCCATCGTCCTGCCGCCGGCCGACTGGCGGCTGACGGTCACCGTGGTCTGCGTGCTGGGCGCCCTCGTCCTCACCGGGTGGACCAGCGCCCGCCTCGGTGCTGCGGCCCCGAGACGGGCGGTGCTGCGCAACGTGGCGGGCGGCGCGCTCGCGATGGGGGTCACCTACGGGGCGGGGAGCCTGCTGGGAGCAGCCGGGGTGTGATGCGCGCGCGGACCACAGGCACGTGGCCCGCACCGGCGGCGTACGGTGGAACGCGCTCCCACCCGAGCCTCGTACGACCCCGTGCGAACCCGCACGATCACACACCCGAAGGATCCTCGCCATGCGCGCCACCACCATCCACGCCCCCTACGACATGCGGGTGGAGGACGTGCCCGAGCCTGCGGTGCAACTGCCCACCGATGCCGTGGTGCGCGTGCTGCGCGCCTGCATCTGCGGCAGTGACCTGTGGGCGTACCGGGGCGACGCCGTCCGGCAGCCGGGTCAGCGCATCGGCCATGAGTTCCTCGGCGTCGTCGAGGAGACCGGCCCCGAGGTGCGCACCGTCCGCCGCGGCGACCTGGTGGTCGCGCCCTTCAAGTGGTCCGACGGTGTCTGCGACTACTGCCGTGAGGGGCTGACGACCTCCTGTGAGCACGGTGGCTTCTGGGGTTCCGTCGGTCACGACGGCGGCCAGGGCGAAGCCGTGCGCGTACCGTTCGCCGACGGCACGCTCGTCCAGCTCCCCAAGGAAGCGGCCTCCGACGAAGGCCTGCTGTCCGCCCTGGTGACCCTCTCCGACGTCCTTGGCACCGGCCACCACGCCGCCCTCGGCGCGGGCGTCCGCCCCGGTGCCACGGTTGCCGTCGTCGGCGACGGCGCGGTCGGCCTGTGTGCGGTGCTGGCGGCCGGGCGGCTGGGCGCCGAGCGGATCATCGCCCTGGGCCGGCACCAGACCCGCACCGACATAGCCCGCCGTTTCGGCGCCGCCGATGTGGTGCCTGAGCGCGGGGACGCGGCCGTCGAGGCCGTCCGGGAACTCACCCGTGGGCAGGGCGCGCATGCGGTCATCGAGGCGGTCGGCACCGAGCAGTCCATGCGGACGGCCGTCAACATCACCCGTGACGGTGGCGCGATCGGCTTCGTGGGCGTGCCCCACGGCAGCGGCACCGGCCTGGACCTCGGGGTCATGTTCGGGCGGAACATCGCGCTGCGCGGCGGTGTCGCCCCCGTCCGTGCCTACATCCCCGACCTGTTGCCCGATGTCCTCGACGGCACGATCGACCCCTCGCCGGTGTTCGACATGACCGTCGGCGTCGAGGATGTCCCCGAGGGCTACAAGGCGATGGACGAGCGCACCGCGCTCAAGGTTCTCGTCGTCAACGACTCGTGACGCCAGGGCGCGAATCCGGCTGATCGGCAGCAACGGTGCCGGGACGATGACGGGGACCGCGGTCACTGCCCCAGGGCGGTCGCCCCGGCCGGCGCGGGTGCACACACGGCTGGTACCACATCGGCCACGTCGGGCGTTGCCGACACGGGGTGTCGCTCCGGACGAGCTGCCCCCAGGTGCGGCGGCAGCTCGTCCGGGGCATCCGCAGGCCGTGAGGAGCCCGCCGGCTGGGGGCGCAGGCGTCCGCGGAGCGGACCGTCCCTGTGGCGCCGCGGGTTCCGAACGTCTCACCACCAGCTGGCCGGGTCCGAGCCCCAGGGCACCGGAGGCCGGGCCCAGTTGGCCGGTCCGCCCGCGAAGGACAGCGGTGGCAGGGCGTGACGCAGCCGGCCGAGGGTACTGTCCGTCTCGGCGAGCCACGCCTCTGGTCCCGTGTGCTGGGCGCCCGTGGCCGGAGCGGGCCGGATGCCGTCCATCAGCCAGTGGGCGGTCCGCGCGAGCGCCAGTTCCACGCACCGGCCGTGCCCGTCGTACGACTGCTCGGTCAGCGCCCGCAGCACGGCCGCCGCCAGCAGGTAGCCGGTGCCGTGGTCGAGGGCCTGCGCGGGCAGCGCGCCGGGCCGGCCGTCCGAGCCTTCGGTCGCCGCGATGCCGGTCGCGACCTGCACGAGGCTGTCGAAACCGCGCCGCCCGCCCCAGGGCCCGTACCCGCCCCACGCCGAAACCTGCGCCACCACCAGGCCCGGCCGCCGTGCGATCAGGGCCTGCGGGGAGAGCCCGAACCGGTCGAGGGCACCCGGCCGGTAGCCGGTGATCACGACGTCCGCCGAGGCGAGTAGCTCCTCGAAGGCCGTTCCGCAGGCGGCGAGGTCGAGGACCGCCGACCGTTTCCCGAAGCCGGTGTCGGCGTGCAGGTCCGGCAGTTCGAGCAGGTGCGGGGCGTCCACCCGGAGCACGTCGGCACCGAGCAGGGCGAGGGTGCGGGTGGCGACGGGGCCGGCGAGGACCCGGGTCAGGTCGAGGACGCGGACTCCGGAGGCGGGTAGTAGGGCGTCGGCCGGACCGAGCGGGGGAAGTACACGAGCGCGGGTCGAGTCCAGCCGTGCGCGTTCGGCCAGCGGCCGGGCGGCCACCTCGGCGGCCTGCCCGTGGGCCTGCCACTCCTCGGGGGTGCGCAGGGCCACGGCGAGACCGCCGGCGCCGTAGACCGCCTCCTCGATTTCCAGTGCCGGGCGTTCGGCGAACCGTTCGGCTGCCGCCCCCACGGAGGCGCCCTCGGGTAGACCCAGCGCACCGAGCAGTCGGGCGCGGTGATGGGGGTAGTTGGCGTGGGTGCGTACCCAGCCGTCGGCCGCCGGCCAGAACCGGGACAGAGGTGCGAAGACCGTCGGTGCGCGCCCGCTGACCCGCAGCAGGCGCTCGCTGTGGAAGGCGGTCGCGACCGCGCCGTCGTCGAGCCGGACGGCGGGCACCTCGGCGAGGCCGGCTCGACGGGCCGCGAGTTCGGCGGCGGCCAGCGCACACGTTCCGACGCACGCACGTGCCAGCTGCTGCACGGGAAGACGGGCGGTGAGGGCGCCCGTGCGTTCGACCGTCGTCACACGGGAGACGAGGGCGGGGTCGCCGCCCAGTGCAGTCCACGCGAAAGCGATGTCTGTCATGACTGCACTATGCATTATTGATTCAATCAACTTATGGCCCGGTCGGGTTCGCAGGGCGCCGCTGTCGGCGGGACCGCGCCCCGCGGACCCGGCTGGACCCGCCGGTCGGGCTGCACCGACGGGCGGCCGGGGGCGTGCCCGGCCGCCCACCCGGGCCCGGGCCTACCTGGTCACCGCTGCCAGTGCATCAGCCGTTCCCCAGCCGTAGAAGCCGTTGTAGTTCTTCGGCCCCTCGCACACCGCGTCGACCTTGCCGTCGCCGTTGATGTCGTAGGGGTCCGTGCACGGTGTGGCGTCGGCCTCCGCATACAGCAGCGCTTTCACCAGGGCTGCCGGGGCATGCGGATGAGTTGATTTGATCAATGCGGCAACCCCGGCGACATGCGGCGCGGCCATCGACGTACCCGCCATGTACCCCCATTTGCCTCCCGGCAGCGGCCCCAGGATGAGTCCGCTGGTCGCCGGGGGCTGCGGCTTCTGATAGGCCGTGGTGTCGCCGCCGGGGGCGGCGATGTCGATCACTCCGAGGCCGTAGTTGGAGAAGGACGACTTCAACCCCTGGGCGCCGGTGGCCGCGACCGTCACGACGCCCGGCAGCTGGGCCGGTGCGTCGTAGCACTCGCGCGGGTCGATCACCCGGTCCGACGGGGTGCCGTCGTTCGGGGAGACCGGATCGGTGATCGAGCCGGACGCGAGGTCGTACCTCTCGTTGCCCGCCGCCGCGACGTTGACCGTGCCCTTCCTCTCCGCATACCGCGAGGCCCGGGTGATGGCGTCGACGAGTGCCTTCTGGTCCGGGTCGCCCAGGCAGTTGAAGTACCACGGGTCGGTGTAGTAGCTGTTGTTGGTCACGTCGACGTGATGCCCGGCGGCCCACATGAAGCCGCAGACCACGGCCTCCGTGTAGAAGTACCCGTTCGGGTCGGCGACCTTGATCCCGGCCACCCTGACGCCCGGTGCCACACCCGTGATGCCCACGCCGTTCTTCGCGGCCGCGATCTCCCCCGCCACGTGCGTGCCGTGCGGGCTCTCCGAGGCACTCGGCCGCCAGGCACCATAGGTCGTGTCCGGTTTGCCCGATACGCAGTTGACTGAGGCCGCGCGGTCGAAGTTGGGTGCGATGTCCGGGTGGGTGTCGTCCACGCCGGTGTCGATGACCGCGACCGTGACGTTCCGGCTGCCCAACGTCTTCTCGTGCGCCTTGTCGGCCTTGATGGCAGGCAGGTCCCACTGCAGCGGCTCCAGCGGGTCCTGACCGGCTGGGGCCTCGGCGGCGGCGACCTGCTGGGCGCTCAGTACCTTTGGGGCGTCCACGCCGGTGGTGGACCCGGCGGGCAGCGGCGAGTGCCGTGTGGCGCCGGCCGACTCCACTCCGCGTACGGCACGGATCTCCTCGGCGAAGCCGGGGTTGGCCGAGTGGACGACGATCACGCCGATCCGGTCGTACGCCATCACCACCGCCCCCCCGGCCCGGGCGATCGCTTGTCGGACGCGCGTCGGGACACCGTGCCCCTGGCGGACGTTGACGACATAACTGAGCGCGGGCCCGTCGGCGGAGACCGCCGGGGTGTGGTCCGCGGCGGCGGCGGTGACGCCGGGCAGTAACGCGAGCGCCGTCGCCAGGACCATCCCGACCGGGACGGCGAGGGCGCGGCGGTAGCGCAGCTTGGGCGCGGTCATGGGTCAGTTCTCTCCAGTTCGTTCGCGGTGCAAGCACGCGGTGCGGGACATACCGGAAGAGTGCCGTTCACCTGACGGCGGGCCGACCTACCGGACGGCGCGCAGCGCATCGACGATGCCGAAGCCGTAGAAGCCGTTGACGCGCTTCCCGCCTTTGCAGGTCGCGTCCACCACGCCGTCGCCGTTGCCGTCGTAGGGTTTGCTCGGGCACCCCGGGTTGTCCGCCTCGGCCTTCAGCAGGGCCTGCAACTGGGCGGGCGTAGCGTGTGGATGGGCCGATTTCAGCAGCGCGGCCACCGCGGCCACGTGCGGCGCCGCCATCGAGGTGCCCTGCAGGAAGCCGTACCGGTTGTTCGGCAGGGTGGACAGGATGCGCCCGTTCTTCGACGGGGTGTCCGGGATCTGGTACTTGTCGCCGCCCGGCCCCGCCACGTCCACCACGCCCCGGCCGTAGCTGGAGTAGTAGGACTTGGTGCCGTTGACGCCGACCGCGCTCACGGTCACCACACCGGGCAGCTGGGTCGGTATGTCGTAGCACTCGTGCGGGTCGACCGTCCGGGTTCGCGCCGAGGTGTCGTCCGGACTGGAGTCGTCCACCAGCGCGTCCGAATCCAGGTCGTCGTTGGAGTTGCCCGCCGAGGCGACGTTGAGCGTGCCTCTGCGCTGGGCGTACGACTGGGCCCTGTTGACCGCGTCGACGATGGCGCGCTGGTCGGGGTCGTCCATGCAGTTGTACAGCCACGGGTCGACGTAGTAGCTGTTGTTGGTGATGTCGATGCCGTGATCGGCGGCGAACACGAAGGCACAGACCACGCTCTCCGGGTAGAACAGCTGCGTAGAGTCCGGCTGGGCCACCGTGATGCTCGCGACCTGCACTCCCGGTGCCACACCGGCCACGCCTATGCCGTTGCGGGCCGCGGCTATCTCACCAGCCACATGGGTGCCGTGGTAGTGGTCGGCGTCCACCGGCCGCCAGGCGCCATAGGTCGTGTCCGCCTTGCCGCTCACGCAGTTCGCCGACTGGGAAGCGGAGAAGTTCGGGGCGATGTCCGGGTGGGTGTCGTCCACGCCCGTGTCGATCACACCGACCGTCACGCTCCTGCTGCCGGGATTGATCCGTGCGGCCCGGTCGGCACCGATCGCGCGCAGGTCCCACTGGTCCGCCTCCAGTGGCTCCTCGCCCGGCGCCGCGCTGCGGGTGAGCCTCGCGGCCTGCGCCTTGGACAGGACCTGCACTGCGCCCTCGTCCGTCGTCCCCGTCGCACTCAGCGGCGCGGTACGCGTGGCCCCCGCCGACTGCACCCCGCGCACGGCACGCATCCGTACCCCGAAATCCGGGTTCGCGGAATGCACGACGAACACGCCAATCTTGGCGTAACTGGCCACGACCGTACCGCCGTTGCGCCTGATCGCCCGCCGTACCGAGGTGCTCGTGCGAGGGTCCGTCCGGGTATTGACCAGGTAGGCGAGGTTTGGGCCGTCCGCCGCCCGTGCCGATGTGGCCGCCGCCCGTGCCGTCGAGGCCGTGGCGGGCGCCGCCGCCGATGCCGCCGCCGGCAGGAAGCCGAGCGAGGCGGTCAGTGACAGCGCGACCGGCACGGCGAGCACGAGCCGACGTCTGGAACGCAGATGAACCATGGGATCTCCACATCATCCGGATACCGAACCGCCCGAGACGCACGTGGTGCTCGGGCAGGTACATGACGAGTGTGCAGGCCGAAGCTATCTTCCGTGCCCGGTCTCCGAAAGAGCCCGACGGACTTGGAGTGCTTCACGCGTGGCGCCGTGACGGCGGACAGGACGCCCAGCAGGATCGTGCCCTCCCCGTGATCACGAAAGGGAGTCGGTCGGTGACTCCCGGTCGCGTGGTCCACGTCCTGCGAGGTCGAAAACGCGCATGTCACTCACACCAGGAGACTCCTTGACCACCGAGACGCCGCCCGCGACGCAGCGGGCCCCCCTTCCCTCCACCGGCGAGTTCTGCGAGGTACAGCGGAGTGTGGAGTTCGGCGAACTGCGCCGCGTCCACCGCTCCTTCGCCTTTCCACTGACCGCCGCCTTCGTCACCTGGTACCTGCTGTACGTCTTGTTGTCCAACTACGCGGGCGGCTTCATGGCCACCAAGGTGGCCGGCAACGTCAACATCGCCCTCGTGCTGGGACTCGCCCAGTTCCTCACCACCTTCCTCATCGCCTGGTGGTACGCGCGGCACGCCGCCGACAAGCTCGACCCCAGGGCCGAGGCCATCAAGTCCCGGATGGAGAGCGCAGAGTGAACATCGCAGCCCACACGCTGCTGGCCGCCGGCGAGGCGAGCGAGCACCGGACGGTGATCGTCACCCTGTTCGCGGTGTTCGTCGCCGCGACGCTCGTCATCACGATCTGGGCAGGCCGTCAGACCAGGAACGCCGCCGACTTCTACGCCGGTGGACGGCAGTTCACCGGCTTCCAGAATGGCCTCGCCGTGTCCGGCGACTACATGTCCGCCGCGTCCTTCCTCGGCATCGCCGGTGCCATCGCCCTCTTCGGCTACGACGGCTTCCTCTACTCCGTCGGCTTCCTGGTCGCCTGGCTCGTTGCGCTGCTCCTGGTTGCCGAGCCGCTGCGCAACTCGGGCCGCTACACCATGGGTGACGTGCTGGCCTACCGGATGCGCCAGCGCCCCGTTCGTACGGCCGCCGGCACCTCCACGATCGTCGTCTCGATCTTCTACCTGCTCGCACAGATGGCGGGCGCAGGCGTCCTCGTCTCGCTGCTGCTCGGCATCACCAGCAAGAGCGGCAAGATCGGCATCGTCGCCCTGGTCGGCGTCCTGATGATCGTGTACGTCACCGTCGGTGGTATGAAGGGCACCACCTGGGTCCAGATGGTCAAGGCGGTCCTGCTGATCGCGGGTGCCCTGCTGCTGACCTTCCTGGTCCTGCTGAAATTCCACTTCAACATCTCGGACCTGCTCGGCAGGGCCGCCGGCAACAGTGGCCGGGGAACTGCGTTTCTGGAGCCCGGTCTGAAGTACGGCGCCACCGGCACCACAAAACTGGACTTCCTCTCGCTCGGCATCGCCCTGGTGCTCGGCACCGCGGGCCTGCCGCACATCCTGATCCGCTTCTACACCGTGCCCACCGCCAAAGCTGCCCGTAAGTCCGTGATCTGGGCGATCGGCCTGATCGGTGTCTTCTACCTGATGACCCTCGCCCTCGGCTTCGGGGCAGCCGCACTGATCAGCCCGGACGAGATCACCGCCTCCAACAAGGCGGGCAACACGGCGGCCCCCCTCCTCGCCCTCCACCTCGGGGGAGTGGACTCCGAGTGGGGCGCCGTCCTGCTCGCCACGATCTCGGCCGTCGCCTTCGCCACGATCCTCGCGGTCGTCGCCGGCCTCACCCTCGCCTCGTCCTCCTCCTTCGCGCACGACATCTACGCGAACGTCATCAAGAAGGGCCAGGCCACCGAGGGACAGGAGCTCGGCGCGGCACGCTGGGCGACGGCCGGCATCGGAGCCGTCTCGATCGTCCTCGGTGCCCTCGCCCGTGACCTGAACGTGGCGGGCCTGGTGGCCCTCGCCTTCGCGGTCGCGGCTTCCGCCAACCTGCCGACCATCCTCTACAGCCTGTTCTGGAAGCGGTTCACCACTTCCGGCGCCCTCTGGTCGATCTACGGCGGCCTGGTCACCGCGGTCGGCCTGGTGCTGTTCTCCCCGGTGGTGTCCGGAAGACCGGCTTCGATGTTCCCGGACGTCGACTTCCACTGGTTCCCGCTGAACAACCCCGGGATCATCTCCATCCCGGTCGGCTTCCTGCTCGGCGCCGTGGGGACCCTGCTGTCGAAGGAGGTCCCGGACCCCGGCAAGTACGCCGAACTGGAGGTGCGGTCCCTGACCGGCACCGGAGCACACTGAGCTCCGTCCGGACGGCCGCGTCGCGAGGGCCTGTACGGTCCTACGACGCGGCCGCGTCGTACCTCGTGGGATCCGGCCGCTGTCGGCGCCGGCGGTCTCACGTAGGCTCGCAGGTGACGGACGACTCACCCGTGGCCGAGAATGAGTGATCGGAAAATGACCGGGAGAGGGAGGGGGCCCACGTGCTCATCGACACCTACGGCCGAGTGGCCACCGATCTGAGGGTCTCGCTGACGGACCGGTGCAATCTGCGCTGCACGTACTGCATGCCCGAAGAGGGACTGCAGTGGCTGGCCAAGCCCGATCTACTCACGGACGACGAGATCGTCCGCCTCATTGACATCGCGGTCCGCCTGCTCGGCATCGAGGAGGTCCGTTTCACCGGCGGCGAGCCACTGCTCCGCCCGGGGTTGGTCGGTATCGTCGAGCGCGTCGCGGCTCTCTCCCCTCGTCCCCAGATGTCCCTCACTACCAATGGCATCGGCCTCAAGCGCACCGCGACCGCGCTCAAGGCGGCCGGCCTGGACCGGGTCAACATCTCTCTGGACACCCTCCGCCCGGACGTCTTCAAGACCCTCACCCGTCGCGACCGTCACGGGGACGTCCTGGAAGGTCTCCGGGCCGCCCGCGAGGCCGGCCTCACCCCGGTCAAGGTCAACTCGGTCCTGATGCCGGGCCTGAACGAAGACGAAGCCCCCGACCTGCTGACCTGGGCTGTCGAACACGACTACGAGCTGCGGTTCATCGAGCAGATGCCCCTGGACGCCCAGCACGGCTGGAAGCGCGAGGGCATGGTCACCGCCGGAGACATCTTGGCCTCCCTGCGTACCCGCTTCGATCTCACCCCCGAGGGCACGGACGAGCGCGGCTCGGCACCGGCGGAGCGCTGGCTGGTGGACGGCGGCCCGCACCGGGTCGGCGTGATCGCCTCGGTCACCCGCCCGTTCTGCGCGGCCTGCGACCGTACCCGCCTCACCGCCGACGGCCAGATACGCACCTGCCTGTTCGCCACCGAGGAGACCGACCTCCGTGCCGCCCTGCGCTCCGGCGCCGCGGATGAGGAGATCGCCGGCATCTGGCGGCTGGCGATGTGGGGGAAGAAGGCGGGCGCGGGCCTGGACGACCCGTCGTTCGTCCAGCCGGACCGGCCCATGTCGGCGATCGGCGGCTGACCGGCCGTCGGCGGCTGACGACGGCCGGGACGTCAGGGCCCTTCCGGTGCCCGCCACTCCGCGAACCTCACCACGTCCTTCAAGAACCCCCGCACGCCGAGGAACTGCGACAGGTGCTCGCGGTGGTCCTCGCACGCGAGCCACGTCTTGCGCCGCTCCGGCGTATGGATCTTCGGATTGTTCCACGCCAGCACCCATCCGGCGTCGGCGGAGCAGCCCTTGGCGGAGCAGATCGGGGTCTCGTCACTCACCGGTTCGTCTCGAGTTCGTCTCACGGAAACAGGCACGAACAAGGCGACGCCGGGCAGCCACGGGGGGAGCTGCCCGGCGTCGGTCCGTCGCTCCGACGGGGGATGCGGAGCGCGTACGCAGTATGTCACGGGTGACCCGCCACCCGGCACCGGAACTTCATGATTGATCTGAGCTTTTCTTGAGCTTGGCGCGTGACCGGTTCGCCCTTCTGCGGCACCTGGTCACGGGCACTTCGGTGGACGTGCTCACCCGTGGTCGGACCGCTTGCCGTGCATCCCGGCAGCGGAATCCGCGGACACGTCTTCCGCTACGGATTCCGCCTGCTCATCCTCCGCCTGCTCCTCCTCGGCCTGCGGTGGCATGATCACCGTACGCATGGGCCTGGTGACGAACGTCGAGGGCAGGGAAGGCGGCTTCTCCCGGCCGGCGTTCGCGATCACCACGGCGACATAGGGGAGGAGCGCACCGAGCACCAGCGCGACGATCGCGACGTACCGCTCGACGTTCCACAGCGAGACCGCGAGGATCACGGACAGGGTGCGGATCGTCATCGAAATGACGTACCGACGCTGCCGACCCCGGACGTCCTCGGCGAGTCCCGTCCGGGCTCCGGTGATCCGGAACACCCGGACGCCATCGCCGTGCTGCTTCCGCATCGCATTCCACCATCCGCCCGCATCGGACACCCACCGGCCCGCACTGCTGTCCACGCCCGGCGAAGAACCGGGCCGGAATCCTTTCCACGGTACGCCGCGGCTGCGCCGCCTTCGAGACCGGGTCCTCCCCTGCCTGCGGTAACACCGTCCGGCCGTGCCGCGTACGGCGGAACCTGACATGCGCCGTACGACGCACCAACCCACACTGTCCGTAATGCTCACGTCGAGTTCGTACGAGGAGGCAGCATGGGCTGGTTGTGGGCGATCATCGTGGGATTCGTGCTGGGCCTCATCGCCAAGGCGATCATCCCGGGCAAGCAGCACAGCCCGCTGTGGCTGACGACCATCTGCGGCATGCTGGGCGCCATCGTGGGCAACGCCGTCGCCCGGGCCTTGGGCGTCGCGGCGACCAGTGGCGTCGACTGGAGCCGTCACCTCTTCCAACTCGTGGCCGCGGTCATCATCGTCGCCGCCGTCGACGCCCTCTACATGGGGACGCTGGGCAAGAAGAAGCTGCAGGCCCGAGCCTGAAGCGGTGCGCAGGGGCGCGGGGCCGTGCCGATGGGCCGCCCGTGCCCCTGCGGCACTACGCGCCGGTGACCTCCACCGCGGCCAGGTTCTTCTTGCCCCGCCGCAGCACCAGCCAGCGGCCGTGCAGCAGGTCCTCCCGCGCCGGAACGGCGTCCTCCGCGGTGACCTTGGCGTTGTTCACGTAGGCCCCGCCTTCCTTCACCGTCCGGCGCGCAGCGGACTTGCTGGCCACCAGGCCGACCTCGGCGAACAGGTCGGTCACCAGACCCGGCTCGGTGACCTGGATATGTGGCACCTCGGACAGCGCGGCTGCCAGCGTCTTCTCGTTCAGCTCCGCCAGCTCGCCCTGACCGAACAGGGCCTTGGACGCGGCGATCACAGCGGCCGTCTGGTCGGCGCCGTGCACCAGCGTCGTCAGCTCCTCGGCGAGCGCCCGCTGGGCGGCCCGGGCCTGCGGACGCTCCTCGGTCTGCCGCTCCAGCTCTTCGATCTCCTCACGGGACCTGAAGCTGAAGATGCGCAGGAACTTCGACACGTCCCGGTCGTCCGCGTTGACCCAGAACTGGTAGAACGCGTAGGGCGTGGTCATCTCGGGGTCCAGCCAGACTGTGCCGGACTCGGTCTTGCCGAACTTGGTGCCGTCTGCCTTGGTGATCAGCGGCGTGCCCAGTGCGTGCACCGCCGCGTCCGGCTCGACCCGGTGGATCAGGTCAGTGCCGGAGGTGAGGTTGCCCCACTGGTCGCTGCCGCCGGTCTGCAGTGTGCAGCCGTGGCGCCGGTACAGCTCCAGGAAGTCCATGCCCTGCAGGATCTGGTAGCTGAACTCGGTGTAGCTGATGCCCGCGTCGGAGTTGAGCCGCCGGGATACGGCCTCCTTGGCGATCATCTTGTTGACCCGGAAGTGCTTGCCCACGTCCCGCAGGAACTCGATGGCCGACAGACCCTGGGTCCAGTCCAGGTTGTTGACCATCACCGCGGCGTTCGGTCCGTCGAAGTGCAGCAGCGGCTCGATCTGGGCCCGCAACCGCCCCACCCAGCCCGCCACGACCTCCGGCGAGTTCAGCGTGCGCTCGGCGGTGGGCTTCGGGTCACCGATCAGGCCCGTGGCTCCCCCGACCAGCGCCAGCGGCCGGTTCCCCGCCTCCTGGATGCGGCGCATCGTCAGGATCTGCACGAGGTTGCCGAGGTGCAGGCTGGGCGCAGTCGGGTCGAAGCCGCAATAGAACGTGACGGGACCGTCCGCGAACGCCTTGCGCAGTGCGTCCTCGTCCGTGGAGAGGGCGATGAGCCCCCGCCACTTCAGCTCGTCGACGATGTCCGTCACGGTTCTCGTGTCTCCTTGGAAGATCTTCGGGTGGTCGGATGACCCGCAGGGCACCCGACCACGAACGCCTACGAGGTTATACGCCCTGGCTGACAGAGCTCATGTTGAAATCGGGGATCCGCAGCGCAGGCATCGCGGCCCGGGTGAACCAGTCGCTCCACTCCCGTGGCAGCGTCTTCTCGGTGCGCCCCGCCTGCGTGGCTCGCCCCAGCAGGCTCACCGGCGACTCGTTGAACCGGAAGTTGTTCACCTGACCGGTCACCTCACCGTTCTCCACGAGGTAGACGCCGTCCCGGGTCAGGCCCGTGAGCAGCAGCGTCGCCGGGTCGACCTCGCGGATGTACCACAGGCAGGTGAGCAGCAGGCAGGGCCCACTGCCGTTCGTGTCCGCGACCATCTCTTCCAGGGAACGGTCGCCACCGCCGTCCAGGACCAGGTTCCCGACCGCCGGAGCGACGGGCAGCCCGGTCAGCGCTGCGCTGTGCCGGGTCGTCGTCAGGTGGCTGAGGACACCCTGGCTGATCCATTCGGTGGCGGGCGTCGGCAGCCCGTTGTCGAACACCGACTGGTCACCCCCGGAGGAATGGGCGATCACGAAGGGCGCGCATTCCAGCCCCGGCTCGTTCGGGTCGCTGCGCAGGGTCAGCGGCAGCTCGCTCAGCCGCTCGCCGACGCGCGTGCCCCCGCCCGGCTTGGAGAACACCGTCCGTCCTTCGGCGGCGTCCCGGCCCGACGCCGACCACAGCTGGTAGATCAGCAGGTCCGCGACGGCCGTCGGCGGCAGCAGTGTCTCGTAGCGGCCGGCGGGCAGCTCCACGCGCCGCTTCGCCCAGCCGAGCCGCACGGCCAGTTCGGCGTCCAGCGCCCCCGGATCGACGTCCTTGAAGTCCCGCGTGGACCGGCCGGCCCACGCCGAGCGCGTGTGATCGTGCGATTTGGCGTTCAACTCCATTGTGCCGGTGGGCTGATCGTGCCTGAGCCGGAGCCCGGTGGACGTGCCCACGTAGGTTGACACCAGCTCGTGGTTGGCGAAGCCGTACAGTTCCCGGCCCCCGGCGCGTGCGCGCGCGAAGGCCTCACCGAGCGCCGGGGCGAAGCTGGTGAACACTGCCGAGGAGGTCTCGTCGGGCGCGTCCGTGAAGTCGGGTGACTCCGGCACACCGCTCACCAGGGGCTGCGCGTCCTCGGCGGGCCCGGCCCCCCGCGCGGCTGCCTCGGCGGCCCGTACCAGCGGCTCCAGTTCCTGCGCGCTGACCGCCGACCGGGACACGACACCGGAGGCAGTGCCTTCGGCGCCGTCCACGGTCGCGATCACGGTGATCGTACGACCCCGCGTCACACCGTTCGTGGTGAGCGCGTTGCCCGCCCAGCGCAGGTTCGCGGTGGAGTGTTCGTCGGCGATGACGACACAGCCGTCGGCCCGGGACAGCGCGAGCGCCTGTTCGACGATCTCGTGCGGCTTGTGGGTGCGGGCGCTCATCGACCGGCCTCCTGAGTCGTGTGGGGACTGTGCTGTGCCGGGGGACGGCCCCCGGATTCCCGGCCGGTCTTCGTGCTGACCCTCATTGACCGGCCTCCTGGGTGGTGTTGAGGATGCTGACGCCCCTGAGGAGGGCGGAGGGACATGGGTGGGACACGGCGGCGACCTGACCGGGTTGGGCCTTGCCGCAGGTGACGGCCCTGCCGGGGCCATGCGTCTGCGGACCGCCCACGGTGGCCGTCGGTCCCCGGAAGCCGGTCGTCGACGCCGGGTGGGGAATGTCCTTCAGCCGCCCGGTGATCTGCCCGTTCTCGATGTCGAGGGAGCGCTGCCCAACGAACCGCACGTTCACCGCAGGGTCAGGGGGCACACCTCTCTGATCGGTGCTTGTGCAGGTCAGGTGGTTCTTCACGGTCTGCTCTCATCCCTGTTCATACGGGTTGAAACCGGACTGTACGGGGTCTGGCGACGCCTTGGTGTCGGTCTCCGGTCCCTGCACCGGGACTACCGGTGCAGGGCCTGGACGCTTGCCTCCAGATCGGATCAGAGATTACCCATCGGCGGTCGGAGCCGGGACGCGGATACAGTGCTGGCCTCAGACCCTCGGGCGGTATGGCAGGGCTCCCGGCCGGAGCGACGAGCGGGGGTCACCGCAAGGCGAAGTCCAAGCCGGCACCTTCCGCCCGTGCGGCGTAGGGCGTACGCCGCACGCAACCGCGACGACCGCTGCCTGTCGTGGGGCAACGACCGGCGGGCCGCGAACCCGTGGGCACTGGACGACAGGATCAAGAACACGCGGTTCGCCTGCTCGGCGGAGGTGCTCAGGCAGCTCGCGGGCATCGTCGTCGGATGGTGGCCGGCGTCCGTGATGCTGGCAACGGCCCTGTGGTTTCAGCCAGCGGGACAAGGAGTTCGGCGGAGCGGACGGGAGCCGTTTGTCCGGGACGTCTTCCTGGACCTCATCACCGGGGCGACGTCCGTCAGTGGCGCTGCTCGTCGTTCTGCACGGGCCAGCGGAGCGCATCCCTGATACGCCACCACAATGTGCGGACGCGCGGGGTTTCAGTGGAGTAGCTGTTGCCGAACCGGACGTTGTCCGCGCCGCGGCCCAAGGGGGTGCCCTCGGGCGAGTAACGCGTGGGGGGTTGTTCGACCATGCGCCTCTCCTACGATTCGGATACCTGGTCCCGCGTCCCTTGCGCAGTTCGTTCTCGGAGCGGGTCTCGGCCCCAGCCGATGCGACTGGTGTAGCCCTGCACGCCAGGCTAGCGGGTGCTGCTGCTGTCGGTTTCCACCAGCCGGTGCCCGGCCGTGGTGGTCAACGCCCCCGGCAGTTGCGCCCGGACTGCCGAAATCCGACCGTCAGTGGCGGTGCCCCGCCCACCCGCCAAGCCGGCGCGGCGGGTAGGGCACGGCCGTGCTTGCAGTACGGTGCCGATCGATCAGCCGCGGCCGGACTCGTCGGCGGTGTTCAGGATGTTCACACTCCGGAACAGCGCGGACGGGCATCCGTGAGACACGGCGGCGACCTGCCCTGGCTGGGCCTTTCCGCAGTTGAAAGCGCCTCCCAGCACGTAGGTCTGGGGGCCTCCGACTGCTTCCATGGAGCCCCAGAACTGGGGGGTGACCCCCTGGTACGCGAAGTCCTTGACCTGTCCCCCCCAAGCGGCCGTTCCGGATCACGTACGCCCGCTGACCCGTGAACTGGAAGTTCACCGCAGGGTCAGGGGGCATACCTCTCTGATCGGCGTTCGTGCAGGTCAGGCGGTTGTTCACGGTCTGCCCTCAATCCCTGTTCATACGGGGTGAAACCGGACTGTACGGGGCCTGGTGATGACCTGGTGTCGACCTTCGGAACCCGCCTCGGGGCTACCTGGGGCGGGTCCCGGAGACTGGCTCCAGATCGGATCAGAGACTACCCATCGGTGGTCCGGACTGGGATGCGGATATCGCCCTGATCTCAGACTCTCCAGCCACATGACAAGGCAGCCTGCGGGAGTGACGAGCGGTGAAGGCTGCCCAGACGGACGGCGGGCGCCGTACGCTCGAATCATGAGTGCCGACATTGGCAAGCGGCTTCAGGACGTACGCAAGCGACGCGGCATGACGCAGCGTCAGCTAGCGAGCGAGTCAGGCGTGTCCCTGTCCTTGATCCGGAAGCTGGAGCAAGAGGAGCGGGCTGACACGCGCCTGGAGACTGCGCGTCGGCTGGCGCAGGCCCTGCGGGTGCCGACGACGAACCTCATTGCTGATCATGAGGGCGATCCCGAGACGGCGCCTGGCGCTGATGATCGTTGGGAAGCTGTCCGGCGTGCGCTCGTGGCGCCGGTACGGGCGGACGGTGCGACGGAAGAGCCGACCGTAGGCGGTGTGCGGGACGCGCTGGAATCAGCCCTGCCGCTCTTCTCCGATGATCGTTTCGCAGAGCTGAGTGTGATCCTTCCGCCCCTGCTGCGGGATGCTGATCTGATCGCGGAGAGTGGCCCGGAGGGGCGGGCCGTACGTGTCCGGCTCTCACAGCTCACAGGCTGGCTGCTCACACAGACTCGACAGTTCGAGGCGGCTGATATCGCGCTGTCCAGGTCGCTGGATGAGTCGTCGGATCGGCTTCAGGCGGCGGCGACGGTGAGCACACAGTGCTGGCTCTTGCTGCGGCGTGGTCGGCTGGCTGAAGCACGGGAGCTGGCAACGCGATGGGCGGATGAGGTCGAGCCTCGTGTTTCGCGGGCGACCCCGGCGGAGCTGAGTGCCTGGGGCTGGCTGCTGCTGCGGGCCTCCGCTGCTGCGATCCGGGACAACCGGCCTGGGGAGGCGGAGGGCGCGTTGCGCTACGCCAACTCGGCGGCGGTCGCGATGGGGCGGGAGTTCGCCCCGCGCGACGACTTCTTGCAGGCGTTCGGACCGGTCACGGTGGCTCTGAAGCGGGCCGAGAATGCCATGATCGTCGATAAGCCTGACCTGGTGCTCAAGCTCTCGAAGCGCATCCCGACCAGCGGCATGCGGCCCACCTCCAACAACCGCAACCGTCACCTCCTGGACGTGGCAGAGGCGCATGCCCGCTCCCGTGACTACGCCAAGACGGTTGAGGTCTTACAAGGGATCCGCGCGGACGCTCCACAGTGGCTGCCTAACCAACGCTACGCGCGGGACATCTTCGGCCGAGTGATCGCGCGTCGGCGCACCCTCACGCAGGAGATGCGGGAGCTGGCTGACGCGATCGGCGTACCGGTGTGACTTGGTGTGGCACTTCGGGCAGGCCCCTCGTCAAAGTGCCATTGAGGTGTGTTCCTGCCGTTACATAGCGTCATATGCATGGCGACCCAAGGTAGAGCAGCAGAGACAGCTGTCCGTGAGCGCATGACCGCGGTCGATGCCGACGCGCGACAGTGGGAGTACACGACCTATGCCCCGGCCGGTGAGACGTGCCCGGCATGCGGTGTGCCGATCAAGACCCTTGAGAGCTGCCGCCGGGGGATGCTGGCTCGCCGGGACTCGTCTCCGATCGTGGCGTACTGGCACACGGCTTGCGCGCCGAGGGAGGCGGGGCAGTGATCCCCTTGGAGATCTACAAGAGCAGCAAGAAGGCCGCTGCTGACGCGCATGAGGTGCTGTGTCAGGCACTGCTGGCGATCGGGATTCCGAAGCGGGATCTTGGCTGGCTGGCTCCGCGTGTTGCGCCGGACGGGCGTCCGATGGTGGCCTTGGGGACGTGGAACGCTGACGTGGTGCAGAAGGTAGCGGCGCATCTGATGGCGTCGCCTGCGCACGTTCAGACGGCGTCGGACGGCCGTGTCGTGACCGATCACCCCTGCGTGAGTCGCGAGGAATAGACCCCGGCTCGCTGAGGACGGCGAATCAAGCTCAGCGAGTCGGCTGCCCCGTCTGTGCGTTTCCCCCCGGCGCATGGGCGGGGCTCTCTGCTGTCTGGGCCTGTGGTGAGGTGATGGCGCGCTTTGGGCGGGCCGTCGGCCCCAGCCCGAGAGGGTGAACATCAGCCTCGTCCCTCCGGAGCGGGGCCGAATCGCCCGATGCCGCGCGGGACGGGCTCTTGGGTTGGCTGGTGTGGGTGTCGTGGGCCTGGTCGGTGGCTGAGCTGCTGGAGGCCGTGAGCCTCGGGCCACAGTCCATGCGATCGGCGCGGGCAAGGTGGGTCGTGCTGGAGCTGCGCACCTCTCCGGGTCGCCTGGTGTGCGCCGGGGCGGCGGCGCCCCGGCGGCGCGCCGAAGGCGCGCCTGGAAAAGGAATTACCAGAGCGTCTACGACAACCACTACGGGCCCTTCTTCGGAAACAAGCCCATCGGCAGTGTCACGCCGACAATCATCCTGGAATGGGAGGCGGACCAGAAGGAACGCGGCTACAAGGAAACCGGAATCAACGGACGTAAGAACGTCCTCTCATCCGTCTTCAACTACGCGGTAGCAGCCGAGATCATCGGCCGCAATCCGTGTAGGAAAGCGAACCCCCGTAGGCGCTCGGGTCAGCAAGTAACCCCGGTCACCGACGAAGACATCCCGACGATGGAAGAGGTTTTTGGGGATCATCGCGGAGGCTCCAAAGCTGATCCGCGCTGGCTTCTGGGCCATGGCGGGTTGCGGGACACGTCCGGGAGAGTCTCTGGCGCTGTCCGATGAGTCCATGGAATGGGAGCGCAGCATCCTCGCCGTGGACCACCAAGTGTCGGCTTACGGCTGCCAGGAAATCTCTGGATACCGGCGCGGCGTGAAGCGGGGCACGAAGCATCGCGCCTTCGAACAGGCGCGGAAGACTCCGGTACCCGAGTCAATCAACGAGATCTTCAACGATCACATCGACGCCTTCGGGACGTGGGGAGATCGGGGCTGGTTCTTCGAATCTCCTCGGCTGAATGATCGCCACCCGTCGTATGACTGGTTCCTGGATCAGTTCAAGGCGGCGGCCAAGCTGGCCGGGACTCCGCAGTACACCCCGAAGAGCTTCCGGCACTTCTTCGTCTCGGAGGCCATCCACGCTCAGATCCCGCTCTTCGAGGTGGCGTCATGGGTCGGGCACCGCACCACTCGGACCACGGAACTGGTGTACGGCCACCTCGTCCGCCGGGCCATGGACCGGGGTGCCCGCACCATGCACAACCGTCTGGGGCTGAAGCTGGAGCCCTTCAAGGGCCTCATCGTCCCGCCCTCGCTGACGCCCTCTGAGTACGACATCGAGGACTGGGACGACGTGGCGTAGGTGGTTCGCTGTGATCACGTGTCGACCCGGTGCAGACTTCGGGCCGGATCGGTCGCCCTCTCAGCCGCGGCCGGACTCGTCGGCAGTGTTCAGGATGTTCACACTCCGGAACAGCGCGGACGGGCATCCGTGAGACACGGCGGCGACCTGCCCTGGCTGGGCCTTTCCGCAGTTGAAGGCGCCTCCCAGCACGTAGGTCTGGGGGCCTCCGACTGCTTCCATGGAGCCCCAGAACTGGGGGGTGACCCCCTGGTACGCGAAGTCCTTGACCTGTCCCTCCAAGCGGCCGTTCCGGATCACGTACGCCCGCTGACCCGTGAACTGGAAGTTGTACCGCTGCATGTCGATCGACCAGGAGCGGTCGCCGACGACGTAGATGCCCCGATCGACACCGCCGATCAGTCCCTCGGTGGACAGCCCGGCCGGATCGGGCTGCAGGGAGACATTGGCCATGCGCTGCAGCGGTACGTGCGAGGGGGAGTCGGCGAACGCGCACCCGTTGGACCTCTCGAAGCCGGTCAGCCGCGCGATCCGCCGGTCCAGCTGGTACCCCACCAGTGTGCCGTCCTTGACCAGGTCCCAGGATTGCGCCTCGACGCCCTCGTCGTCGTAGCCGATGGTTGCCAGACCGTGCTCGGCGGTGCGGTCACCGGTGACGTTCATGAGCTCTGAGCCGTACTTCAGCTTGCCCAGCTGGTCGAAGGTGGCGAAGGAGGTACCGGCGTAGGCGGCCTCGTACCCGAGGGCGCGGTCCAGTTCGGTCGCGTGGCCGATGGACTCGTGGATGGTCAGCCACAGGTTGGACGGGTCGACCACCAGGTCGTACAGGCCCGGCTCGACACTTGGCGCCCGCATCTTCTCGGCGAGCAGCTCCGGGATCTGCTCCAGTTCCCCGTCCCAGTCCCAGCCGGTTCCGGTCAGGTACTCCCAGCCGCGGCCGGTCGGCGGCGCGATGGTCCGCATCGAGTCGAACTCGCCGCTGGACTCGTCGACCGATACGGCCGTCACCTGCGGATGCAGCCGCACCCGCTGCTGCGTGGTCACGGTGCCGGTGGTGTCGGCATAGAACTTGTTCTCGTGCACGGTGAGCAGCGAGGCGTCCACGTGGTCGACGCCGTTCGCCGCCAGTAGCCGCGCGCTCCAGTCCGCCAGCAGCGCGGACTTCTCCTCGTCCGGCACCGAGAACGGGTCGGTCTGGTAGGACGAGACCCACGTCCTGTCGGCGTGCACCGGTTCGTCGGCCAGCTCGACCCGCTCGTCCACCCCGGCCGCCCTGATCACCTGCGCGGACAGCTTGGCCATGGCCACCGCCTGTGAGGCGACCCGCGCGGCCGCGTCCATGGTCAGGTCGACCCCGGACGCGAAGCCCCACGTACCCCCGTGCACGACCCGGACCGCGTAGCCGAGGTCGGTGGTGTCCGACGATCCGGCGGGCTTGGCGTCCCGCAGCCGCCAGGACGCACTGCGCACCCGCTCGAACCGGAAGTCCGCGTGCTCGGCCCCCAGCGCCCGCGCGCGTGCCAGCGCCGCGTCGGCCAGGGCCCGGAGGGGAAGTGCCAGGAAGGTTGGATCGATGCCGTGTGCCACAGGGGGCTCTCCCCAAGTCGTCGGGTGCTCTTCGGGTCAAGTGAACGTCCAACGGTGGACGAGTCATTGAAGTATGTCGCGCGGCTCCGCCGAACGCCCCGCGGTTGCCCGGGGCCGGTCCCGGGAACACCACAGATGACCACCCTCCGTCACCGCACGGTGGCATTATGGCGCCAGTCGGGGCGGGGGCGGTCCGCGTGCCCGGCTGCGCCGCTCCGGGCAGCGGAGATCCGCGGCTCGGTGACACGGCATCAGTGCCCACTGGCGCCGGAGCGGTCCGGCCCACCGGCCGTGGGCGAACCGCCGAGCGGTGGACGCGCAGAGACGAAACTGTAGGGATCCGACAGCGACGCCCCCGTGCCACTGTCGGTGCCCGATTGCCCGCGCGTCGGACCGGACCGATAGGTTTTCGGTGAAGCCGCCTGTCATCCAGGTGTCCCGGCGGCTGAGTCAGACCGCTATCGAAAGGGTGATCCGTTGAGCCGCTCGGTTCTCGTCACTGGAGGCAACCGGGGCATCGGCCTCGCCATCGCCCGCGCTTTCGCCGATGCCGGCGACAAGGTCGCGATCACATACCGCTCGGGTGAGCCGCCGTCCGGCTTCCTCGCCGTGAGGTGCGACATCACCGACCCGGAGCAGGTGGAGCAGGCCTACAAGGAGATCGAGGACCAGCATGGTCCGGTCGAGGTCCTGGTCGCCAACGCCGGCGTCACCAAGGACCAGCTGCTGATGCGCATGTCCGAGGAGGACTTCACCTCGGTCATCGACACCAACCTCACCGGCACCTTCCGGGTGGTCAAACGCGCCAACCGCGGCATGCTGCGCGCCAAGAAGGGCCGCGTCGTCCTGATCTCCTCCGTGGTCGGCCTGCTCGGCTCGGCGGGGCAGGCGAACTACGCCGCGTCCAAGGCCGCCCTGGTCGGTTTCGCGCGCTCCCTCGCCCGTGAGCTGGGCTCGCGCAACATCACCTTCAACGTCGTCGCGCCCGGCTTCGTCGACACCGACATGACCAAGGCGCTCACCGACGAGCAGCGCCAGAACATCGTCTCGCAGGTGCCGCTCGGTCGTTACGCACAGCCGGAGGAGATCGCCGCGACGGTGCGGTTCCTCTCCTCGGACGACGCCTCGTACATCACTGGAGCCGTCATCCCCGTTGACGGCGGACTGGGAATGGGTCACTGAACACCATGAGCGGAATCCTTGACGGCAAGCGCATCCTGGTCACGGGTGTGCTGATGGAGTCCTCCATCGCCTTCCACGTCGCCAAGCTCGCGCAGGAGCAGGGCGCCGAGATCATCCTGACCGCCTTCCCGCGGCCGACCCTGACCGAGCGCATCGCCAAGAAGCTGCCCAAGCCGGCCAAGGTCATCGAGTTGGACGTCACCAACGACGAGCACCTCGGCCGCCTCGCCGATGTCGTCGGCGAGGAGCTGGGCGGCCTGGACGGTATCGTCCACTCCATCGGCTTCGCCCCGCAGGACGCGCTCGGCGGTAACTTCCTCAACACGCCGTTCGAGTCCGTGGCTACCGCGATGCACGTCTCCGCCTTCTCCCTGAAGTCGCTGACCATGGCCTGCCTGCCGCTGATGCAGAACGGCGGCTCGGTCGTGGGTCTCACCTTCGACGCGCAGTTCGCCTGGCCGCAGTACGACTGGATGGGTCCGGCCAAGGCCGCCCTGGAGGCCACCAGCCGCTACATGGCCCGTGACCTGGGCAAGCAGAACATCCGCTGCAACCTCATCTCGGCGGGCCCCATCGGTTCCATGGCAGCCAAGTCGATCCCCGGCTTCGGGGACCTGGCCTCCGTGTGGGACAGCCGTTCCCCGCTGGAGTGGGACCTGAAGGACCCGGAGCCGGCCGGCAAGGGCGTCGTCGCCCTGCTCAGCGACTGGTTCCCGAAGACCACGGGCGAGATCATCCACGTCGACGGTGGTCTGCACGCCATCGGCGCCTGATCTGCGCAGAACCTCGCCGACGCCCCGTTTCCCGCCCCAGCGCGCGGGAGCGGGGCGTCACCCGTTCGGCCCACTGATCGGGCGTGCACCGGCTCCAACGGCGCACCCTGGAGTACGCGTTCACTCGCGCATCCCTCCGCAGCCCGGCCGAGGAGGTCCCCCTTGTGCGCCTGTCCCGCAGCCTGGCCCCGGTGACCATCGCCCTGGCCCTCGTGCTCTCACTGCCGTACGACGCCATGCCGCACACGCTCGCGGGTGACGGCAAGCCGCCCTCGCCGAGCCCGTTCGGCGCCACCTGCCGTGCGGCCGTCCGCGGTTCCCACGTGGTGGCCTACTGCCACAATCCCTATGCCGACATCGATCGTGTGCGGCTGCACGTCGAGTGCACCCGCTGGTGGGACATCGACACCGACAGCGCTCCGGTGGACGCCGGGCCCGCCATGACCGTAAGACTCACCGGACGGTGCTGGGAGGAGGTTCGCACGGTCTGGGTCAGCCACCAGAAGGTGAGCTGACACTCCGAGCGGTGCCGGTACCGGGAGCGGTCCCGGCGGTGGGCGAGTCACTGAACCCGGCCGGCCGGCACATGAACGGATAGCCGGCGGCCTCCTTCGCCGCCGTTTCCGCGTCCCCGGCACGGACGGCGTCCACCAGCCGCGTGTGGTCCATGTGTGCCTCGGGGGTCAGTTCCGCGCCGACGTCCGCCCGCAGCCAGTCCCGCAGCACCTCACCCAGGTCGGCATACATCGCCGTCATGACGTCGTTGTGGGAAGCGGCCACGACGGCCAGGTGGAAGGTGGCGTCGGCTGCCACGAAGGCCTCCGCCTCGCCTGTCTCCCAGGCCTCCTCGCGCCGTGCCAGCAGTGTGTCCAACTGCCTGAGGTCCTTGTCGGTGCGGCGCTCGGCGGCCAGTCTTGCCGCCGCCGATTCCAGGGTGGAGCGCAGTTCGGCGATGTGCCGCGGGTCGGCGTCGGCGAAGCGGCGGTGCATGACGCCGGCCAGCTCGCTCGTTGCCACGACGTACGTTCCGGAGCCCTGGCGGATGTCCAGCAGACCGTTGTGAGCGAGTGCGCGCACGGCCTCGCGGACGGTGTTGCGGGCGACACCGAGCTGCTCCACCAGCTCCGGCTCGGTCGGGATGCGCGCACCGACCGACCACTCGCCGGAGGTGATCTGGTTGCGCAGTGCGGCGATGACCTGCTCGGACAACGCAGAACGACGCGGGTGGCTCAGGGGCATGGCACACCTTCGCACGAGAGCCCGGGGCGTGGATTTCCGGGGGGTGGACAGTCAATCATCCCATGATTCTATGATGATCCCATGGAAGGACAGAAAACCCGAGCAACGGAGACCCGTGTCGCGACGCCATCGGCCGAACACGGTGCGGCGGCCCCGACGGACACGGGACGGCCGGTCCCCGCCGCGCGCCGCGCGCACCCGTGGACGGCCCGGCTGGTCGTCGTCGGCATCGTGCTGTCCGCAGTGAACCTCCGCCCGGCCATCACGAGCCTCGGCGCGCTCCTCGAAGAGGTCCGTGACGGGCTCGGCATGAGCGGCAGCGCGGCCGGCTTGCTCACCTCCGTGCCCCCGCTGTGCTTCGCGGTCTTCGGGGTCACTGCGCCCCGGCTGGCCCACCGGTTCGGACCGGCCGCCGTCCTGTGCGCCGGTATGGCCGCGATCAGCACGGGCCTACTCATCCGCCCGTACGTCGGGAGCACCGCCGGTTTCCTGGCCGCCAGCGCGTTGGCCCTGATGGGCATCGCCGTCAGCAACGTCCTCATGCCGGTCATCGTCAAGCGCTGGTTCCCCGACCGGGTCGGTTCCATGACCGGCCTCTACTCGATGGCCCTCGCCCTCGGCACCTCTCTCGCTGCCGCGGTGACCGTCCCGCTGACCGGCGCCATGGGCGGCGGATGGCAGGCGGGGCTCGCCGTGTGGGCGGCCGTCGCCGCGGTGGCCGTCCTGCCGTGGCTGCCCCTGGTCCGGGACCGCGGCATCGCGTCCGCGCAGCGGCGGGGGCACGAGGGGGAGTACGAGCGGGAGCAGCGGGCGCGGCGGGAACCGGCGCGTATGGCGACGACCCAGACCGCTCCCCTGCGGATCACCCGCAGTCGCACCGCCTGGGCGCTCGCCGTCTTCTTCGGCCTCCAGGCCACCGCCGCCTACGTCACGATGGGGTGGATGGCGCAGATCTTCCGGGACGCCGGGCTCCCGGCGGGCACCGCGGGCGTGCTGCTCGCCGTCACCATGGTGATGGGCGTCCCGCTGGCCTTCGTCATCCCGCGGGTCGCCGCGCGGCTGCCCCAGCAGGGGCCGATGGTGCTGGTCCTGGGCGTCTGTGGACTGGCCGGATACGCCGGTCTGTACGTCGCGCCGGCGACCGGAGCTTGGGCCTGGGCGGTACTGCTCGGCGTCTCCAACTGTGCCTTCCCGCTCGCCCTGACGATGGTCGGCATGCGGGCCCGGAGCGGTCCGGGCGTGGCCCAGTTGTCCGCGTTCGCGCAGAGCACCGGCTATCTGATCTCCATCCCCGGCCCCCTGCTCGTCGGTGTGCTCTACCAGCAGAGCGGTGGCTGGGGCCTGCCGATCGCCCTCATGGCGGCCCTGATGGTGCCGCAGATGGCGGCGGGCTTCCTCGCGGGCCGCGCCCGTACCGTGGAGGAGGAGGCGGGCCACTAGCTAGCCGGTTCAGACTCAAGGCCCGGGGTCTTTCGGCACCCCGGCCTCGGGGCGCCGTTCGGGCCTGGTGGTCAGGTTCGGTGTCCCCCGGCGGGCCCGAGCGGACGGAGGGGTGCGAGACTGGTCGGCATGCAGCCTGTGCTCGATCCGAACCCGCAGAACGGCCAGAAGAAGATGCTGATCGTCTTCGGCTCGTTCTTCGCCATCTTCCTGATCATCGCCATCGTCGCGATCATCGCGTCTCCGTGACGGTCGTCCCCTCGGCGGGTGGTGGGGCTGGCCCCACCACCCCTAGGGGGCTGGAGTCAGGGTCAAGTGGGTGGTTCTCCGGATGGGTCGGCAGATGGGGAGCCCGTAGCTTCGAGAGGTGACCGCACCCAGGCGGTCCCCATCCGTTCGAAGACCCACGGAGGCGATCGTGCCGGCCCGCACCCACACCCGGCCCCACCCGGCGCCCACGGGCGGTTCCGACGCCCGGCTGCCCTGGTGGGCCCTCGCCCTGCCCGTGCTCGCCTTCATCACGCTGCTCGTGCTGATACGGAACCCGTCGGATGCCGGCGCGGCCAGCGGCGATCCCGCGATCAGTCATCTCCTGGAACGCGCCCAGCAACTGCTCGCGCGCTGACGCGGAGCTTCCGCACGCGGTGAATCTGCATGTCAACTACCTGCGCCGGGTGGTCCGTTTCATGCGAAGCTGGTTTGCATGAGCGTCGCAGAACCCCGCAGGATCGTCCTCCTCAGGCATGCGAAAGCCGACTGGCCCCAGGTGTCCGACCATGAGCGCCCGCTCGCCGAGCGGGGTCGCAAGGACGCCGCAGTCGCCGGACGCAAGCTGGCCGACACCGCCATCACCTTCGACCTGGCCTTGTGTTCCACCGCGGCCCGGACCCGTGAGACCTGGAAGCTCGCTGTTCATGAACTGGCGCACCGGCCGAAAACCATCTACGAGGAGCGGGTCTACGAGGCCTCTCCCGGCGAGCTGATCGCCCTGTTCAACGAGGTCCCGGACGACGTGCGGAATGTGATCCTCATCGGCCACAATCCGGGGGTGCACGGCCTGGCCGACATCCTGGCCGGTTCGGCCGAGGGCGATGCCCGCGAGCGGATGAACCGTCGGGGCTTTCCCGCCGCCGGTTTCGCGCTGCTGTCCTGCGGCGGCCCCTGGAAGGGCCTGGAGCCGGGGACGGCCACACTCACTGACTATTGGGCGCCCTCGGAGTGACCCGCATCCGGCAGGTCCCGGACCGGCTGGTCCGGGACCTGCACACCGTCGTCCGGTTCAGCCCTCGTCGTGTGTGTCGGCGGCCTCGACCTCTTCGCGGGTGATGCCCAGGAGGTAGAGCACCGTGTCCAGGAACGGGAAGTTCACCGCTGTGTGCGCTGCCTCACGGACCACCGGCTTGGCGTTGAAGGCAACACCCAGTCCGGCTGCGTTCAGCATGTCCAGGTCATTTGCGCCATCGCCGATCGCCACCGTCTGCGACAGCGGCACCCCGGCCTCCGCGGCGAACCGGCGCAGCAGCCGGGCCTTCCCCGCCCGGTCCACGATCTCCCCGGTGACCCGGCCGGTCAGCTTCCCATCGATGATCTCCAGCGTGTTGGCCTGGGCGAAGTCGAGCCCCAGCCGCTCCCGAAGGTCGTCCGTCACCTGGGTGAAGCCACCCGAGACAACGCCGACCTGGTAGCCGAGCCGCTTCAGCGTACGGATCAGGGTGCGGGCGCCCGGCGTCAGCCGGACCTCCTTTCGCACCTTCTCCACCACCGAGGCGTCCAGCCCCTTCAGGAGTGCCACCCGGGCGTGCAACGACTGCTCGAAGTCCAGTTCCCCGCGCATCGCCGCCGCCGTCACCTCAGCGACCTTGTCCTCGCAATCGGCGTGCGCGGCGAACAGTTCGATGACCTCGTCCTGGATCAGAGTGGAGTCCACGTCCATGACCACCAGTCGCTGGGCGCGCCGGTGCAGGCCCGCCGAGACCACCGCGATGTCGACACCCAGTGCCGCAGCATCCGAGGCAAGCGCCGTGCGAAGCGGCTCGGTCTCCACGCCGGAAACAGCGAACTCCACTGCCGTCACAGGATACTTGGCCAGCCGGAAGATACGGTCGATGTTGCCGTCAGCCTTCGCGATCCGGGCGGCGATGGCGGCCGTCGACTCAGCGGTGAGCGGATGACCGAGGACGGTCACAAGGGAGCGCCCCAGACCGCGCGGACGGTTGTCGCCGTGCCCCGAGATGATCTCCGCCTGCATCTTCATTGACTCGGCCCAGCTGTGCACGGTGGCCCGTAGATCGCCTTCCAGGCCGGCCGGTGGCTGGGTGACCAGGGCGCACAGCACCAGGCGGCCCCGGGTGACGACCTGCTCGATGTCGACCACGTCGACGAAGTAGGCGGCAAGGGTGTCGAAGAGGCCGGCAGTGATACCCGGCCGGTCCTTGCCGAAGACCTTGACGAGGAGGGTGGGGATCTCGGAGGTCTCAGCGGCGGAGGTCTGCGAAGCGCTCATGGTGTCACCACCGTATCCGGCACCCAGTGCCTTCCGCCTACGAGGTCCGCCTGCCGGACACGGAACAGCGGGTGTCGCGCCGGTGTCGGGGACCTTGCCGCCGGGAAGACCACGCGTCCACCCGCTCGCCACGCCGGTCCGGCCTCACCACGACTGTGCCACGGTCCGGCCCGGCGGGCCGGACCACCACACGGGAGACCACGCCGCTTCTCCGGGGCGCAGCAGTCTCACCTGCGCCGTTTCGGCGTTCCCGGCGGGGGCGGGGGCGGGGGCGGGGGCGGGGGCGGGGGCGGGGGCGGTGGTGGTCCGTCGTTGTCCGCCGGTGCCTGTGCTCGAACGTCCGGCCGCCGGGACGGGCTGCGACGCGGGGGCGGTGGAGGAGGACCGAGCGGCCCGGCTACGGTCGGTGCACCGTACACGTCGTTTCCGCCGGCCGGTGGGGACGGCTCCGGCGGTTCCCCCGGAACCTGCAGGTACGGGTTGGTGTCGGGATTCGGTGCCCGGTACGGCCTGCTCGGCACGTACGGTCCGGCGCCGTTGCCGTATGCGGAACCCCCGATCCCTTGGTCGGGCCAGGAGAGCCCGGCGTCGGCACCAGCCTCGGCACCGGACTGCCTGGCACCTCCGTGCCCGGAGCGCGCGGCACCGTCACGGTGCCCGACGCGCTCGGAACGGTCTCCGGCCCCGGAGTCGCCGGCCCCGCCTTTGCGACCAGAGGGCCAGCGACCGTCGCCGTGTTCGCCGTGTCCGCTGTGTTCATGGTGCCCGGCACGTGCAAGCAGCGGGTCCCCGGCCGGGGACCCGTCCCCGGAGTGCCCCGGCCCATGACCCGTCCCGCCGTCCCGCACGGTCGCGGCAGCGTCCGGGGTGGTACGGGACGCCGGCACCGCCCGTGTGCCCGCCGCCCGAGTTCCCCAGGCCACGAGTGCCCCTGCCGCTCCGGCGCCCGCGCCCCACAACGCCCCCAGGAGAAGGGCCGCGCCGATTTGGCCGCGCAACTGGATACCCGCCCCGAAGGCGTCGATGCCGAGAACGGAGAGCGAGGCGTCCACCGAGACGTCCGTAAGGCGGGTGAGCAGGGGTAGGGCGAGCGCGGTCGCGACCCCGAGCCGGAGCGCACAGTGGCCGGCGTGGCCGAGGGCGGTGCCGGAAGGTCGGCCCACCGGCGTGCGTACCGCCGTCAGTATCCCGGCCAGGAGCATCAACAGCCCCGCCGCCACCGCCAGCAGCCACACCCGTCCGTCGAGCTCGGCCAGCCGGTCCAGGGTCACGGGCTGATCCGACCGGTTGCTCAGGAGTTGGTCCAGCGGGTGCGGGAGCAGCGTGCCGAGTACACCGGTGGCCCGGCCGTCCCAGGGGACGAACAAGCCCAGCGGGATGCCGAGCCAGACTCCGTTCGGCGTGCCGAGGAGGGCAGCGCCGGCGATCCGCCGGGGGTGGGCGTCGCCGGCCGCCGTGTACGCCGCCGTCGCGAGCCCCGCCACCACTGCCACCAGCAGCACGGTCACGAGAGCCGAGACCGCCGGCCGCACCACCCGGTGCAGGACGGCCCAGCCGGGTGGCAGGGGAGCACGGCGGGAGGCGAGCAGCGCGATCAGCAGGATCCCGGCACACCAGCCGAGGCCTCCGAGCACCGTGGCCGAGGCGTTCACCGTGAAACCGACCGCTGCCTTGGCGTGGATCAGCCCCCCGATCCGGTCCGGCAGTAGTCCGCCCACGTCCCCGAGACCGGGAATGCTCAGTCCGCTGCCTTTCCCGCCGGACCCACCCGGCAGCTGGTCCAGGCCGAGCGAGCCACCGTCGATGGTGACGACGTCGTGGCCGGCCCAGGCGAGGCCGCCCAGCATCGCTGCGAAGAGCAGGGCCACCGTGCCCGCACGCGCGAGGAGTTCGACGGGTGCGATCACAACTCCGGCCGTGCGCAGGGACCGCAGGAAGAACCACGCCAGCAACAGGGCTCCGGCCAGACTCACCCCGAGTGGCGTGATCTCGATGGCGGTGTGGGCCTCGGCGCCTTTCAGTCCGAACGCCGACACACTGCCCGACGGTGTGACGGACCCACCGGCCCCGAGTGCCACAACAGCCGCTGTCATGGGGCCCAGCGAGCCCGCCGCATCCGCCCGCAGGAGGTGCAGCCCCAGCGCGGCCGTACCCGCCAT
Source organism: Streptomyces pluripotens (assembly GCF_000802245.2). Lineage (NCBI taxonomy): Bacteria > Bacillati > Actinomycetota > Actinomycetes > Kitasatosporales > Streptomycetaceae > Streptomyces > Streptomyces pluripotens. The sequence goes on along the minus strand of NZ_CP021080.1, from coordinate 1,354,980 downwards.
CCCGATCAACGCCCAGCTCACCGCGGCGATTGCGGACAGCAGGATGTCCGTCCAGGGCAGTTTCGCACCGTGCCGCCCGGCCGCGATGCCCTTGGCAGCGTTCATGGCAGACCCCCCGATCCGCGGCGCGGCACCGCAGCCGCGCTCGTCCCCCTCGCGGGGAATTACCACTCTCCGGCCGGCTTTCAACCCTCGTCAACGGGGCGAGTTGAAGCGCGTGCCGGCGCCCTTGGCAAGGCCCGAGTTTCAGTCAGAGCGCCCCGCCTGAAATAGTTCCCCCCGATGTTCGACATCCCTAGACTCCCTGTGATGGGGGTAACGCGGGGGACAACTCAGTGGGGCATGGAGTGCCGGAACTCGTACTGGAATCAAACGGACGGACCTGGACGCTCGACCCGTCCAGGCCCTACACCCTCGGGCGCGATCCGCAGGGCGACATCGTCTTCGATGACGCCAGGGTTTCCTGGCGGCACGCCACGGTCAGCTTCGACGGCCGCAGTTGGGTCATCGAGGACCACGGCAGCACCAACGGCACGTTCGTGCAAGGCCGGCGGATCCGGCACATGGACATCGGCCCCGGCGCGTCGCTGCACCTCGGCAATGCGACCGACGGACCGCGGCTGGATCTGTCCGCGGCCGTGACACCGGTCGGCGGCCCGGGCGAGCAGCCGCAGGGGGCAGCACCGTATGCCCAGCCGGGCACCGGTACACCCGGCTGGGCACAGCAGGCCCCGCAGCAGGTGGTGCCGCACCAGGCTTCCGCGCAGCAGCAGGCCCCGCAGCCTGGCTGGCAGCAGGCACCCGCGTTCCCGCAGCAGCAGGGCGGGCCCGGCGAACAGTACGCGCAGAAGACGCCCGGTGGTGGCGCTGGCGCGCCGCCGGTCTACGGCGACCGCAGTCCGACCACGTTCCACCAGTTCTCGCTCGGCCGCGTGATGCGCATCGGCCGTGCCCTGGAGAACGATCTGGTCGTCTCCGACCTGCAGGTCTCCCGGCACCACGCCGAATTTCGCTCGACGCCCGACGGCCGCTTCGAGATCCGCGACCTCGGCTCGCACAACGGCACCTACGTCAACGGCCAGCCGATCGCCAAGGGCGGCACGGTGCCGCTCGGACCGAGCGACATCGTGGGTGTCGGCCACTCCACCTTCCGCATCGTCGGAGACCGCCTTGAGGAGTTCGTCGACACCGGCGAGGTCACCTTCTCCGCGCGCCACCTGACCGTCACGGTCGACGGCGGCAAGCAGATCCTCAAGGACGTCTCCTTCGGAGCGCCGGAGAAGTCGCTGATCGCGGTCATCGGCCCGTCCGGTTCCGGCAAGTCCACCCTGCTGAAGGCGCTCACCGGTTACCGGCCCGCGAACCAGGGCGAGGTGCTGTACGACAACCGCAATCTGTACAAGCAGTTCGCGGAGCTGCGCCAGCGTATCGGTCTGGTTCCGCAGGACGACATCCTGCACAAGGAGCTGACCGTCAACAAGGCCCTGAAGTACGCGGCCAAGCTGCGCTTCCCGGCCGACACCACCGCGCTGGAGCGCGAGGCGCGCATCGACGAGGTGCTGCGCGAGCTGAAGCTCGACGTGCACAAGGAGAAGAAGGTCACCTCCCTCTCCGGTGGCCAGCGCAAACGCGTCTCGGTGGCCCTGGAACTGCTCACCAAGCCGTCGCTGATCTTCCTGGACGAGCCGACGTCCGGCCTCGACCCGGGCATGGACCGCGATGTCATGCAGTTGCTGCGCGGCCTCGCCGACGACGGTCGCACGGTGCTCGTCGTCACCCACTCGGTGGCCGAACTGGCCCTGTGCGACAAGCTGCTGGTGATGGCGCCGGGCGGCGCGGTGGCCTACTTCGGACCGCCGGAGGAGGCGTTGAACTTCTTCGGCTACGACAGCTGGGCCGATGTCTTCTCCGCCTTCGAGAGCTACCGTGACTACGACTGGGCGGGCCGTTGGAAGGGCTCGCAGCACTACCAGATGTACGCCGCGGAGATCGACGCGGTCGCCGCACAGGCCGTACCCGTGCCGGTGCCGCAGGCGATGAAGCCGCCGAAGCCGCAGGGCTGGGGCTCTCAGCTGATGACCCTGATCCGGCGCTACGCGGCGGTCATCGCCTCGGACAAGGGCTTCCTGGCGCTGACGGTGATCCTTCCGGCGGTCATCGGCTCGGTCAGCCTGTTGATCGACCACAACCGCGGCCTGCTGGTCAACCAGGCGATCAATCCCAGAACCGGAACCCACGTCCCCAACGGCACGGCCACCACCGTGCTGCTGATCATCGCCGTGGGTGCGTGCTTCGCGGGTGCCGCGAACTCCGTCCGTGAACTGATCAAGGAACGGGTCATCTACGAGCGGGAGCGGGCGACCGGCTTGTCCCGGTCGGCGTACCTGATGTCCAAGGTGGTCGTGCTCGGTGTCATCACCATGCTGCAGGGACTGATGGTCGGCCTGATCGGTTTCTCCTCCCGGAGGATCCCCGGCCGGGGACTCGTCCTGGGCGGCTCCACGCTCTTCGAGCTGTGTCTGCCGATCATGGGGCTGGGCTTCGCCTCGATGATGTTCGGCCTGGTGATCTCCTCGCTGGTGAAGACCGCCGAGAAGACCATGCCGCTGCTGGTGATGTTCGCGATCATCCAGGTCGTGTTCACCGGCTGCCTCTTCACCCTGCACGGCACGCCCGGCGTCAACGAGTTCTCGTACCTGATGCCGTCGCGCTGGGCGGTGGCCGCGGCCGGCACCACACTGGACTTCAACAACATCGCCCCGAACGTCGACGACCCGGGCAGTACCGACCCGCTGTGGAACCATACGGCGTCGGCCTGGGGCCTGGACATGGTCGCGCTGATCGTGCTCGGTGTGGTCTGCGGCTTTCTCGTGGCCCGCTTCCTGCGCCGGCACGAACCGGAGGTCATGCGCAGGTAACCGGGCGAGCAGCGCAATGCCGAAGGGCGGCACCCGCATCGGGGTGCCGCCCTTCGGCGTGCGTTGCTGAGGTCCGCGCCAGCCTCAGTACGCGCTGTTGACGTTGTCGATCGAGCCGTAACGGTGGGCCGCGTAGTTGGCGGCTGCGGTGATGTTGGCTACCGGGTCGTAGATGTTCCAGGAGGTGCCGGCCACGTGGTACGCCTTGAAGGTCGGGGGAATGACCTGCAGCAGACCCTTGGACGGGATGCCGTTGATGGCGTTGATGTCCCAGTTGTTGATGGCGTTGGGGTTGCCGGAGGACTCCCGCATGATGTTGCGGTGCAGACCGTTGTAGCTGCCCGGGATGCCCTTGGCGTGCATGATGGCCAGGGCGTGCCGGATCCAGCCGTCCAGGTTGTTGGCGTACGTCTTCGCGGCGACCGTCTCCATCTGCGGTCGCTGGACGGACCGGTTCGCGGCCTGCTTCGCCGCGCGGTCCCGCGCGGCCTTCTTCGCGGCGGTTTCGGCGGCGGCCTTCTTCTTCGCGGCAGCCGCGGCGCGCTGTTTGGCGGCGGCCTCGTCGGCGGTCTTCTTCTTCGCCGCGAAGGTGTCGAGCTTGACCTGCTTGGTGGCGAGCTGGTCGGTGACCGTGCCCTTGACGTTCTGCAGGGTGGTACCGGCGGCGACCTGGGCGGTCGTGGCCGGGGTGCCGGTGGCGACGGTCTCGGCGTTGCCGGGGGCGGCCGAGAGGGCCAGGGCGGCCGTGCCCAGAGCGGCGACACCGGCAACGGCGATCCTGTGCCGCTTGGTGAGGGCATGGGTACGAGCTCGGCTGAGGATGTTCTTTGGCATGGCTGATGGACCTCTTCGAATAGCGCGGAGGTCGCTCCTGCGTCCGCCGGGGGAATCGGCTCCTCCCGCACGAACGCCGCGGGCGGAACCCGCGGCGCTGAGCGACGGAAGCAATTCTTAGCTTGCGCAAAATCCTGTGGCAAAGGTGTGACGTACTATCCTGGATAGTGGATCAGGGAAGGGCAAAACGGGACAGATTGGACCGTCTATCCCGTTCATGCCGGGGAGCTTTATCTCCTATGCCCGTTCGTACGTGATGTGCGCCCTATGTGCGGGCTCACATCGGACTCCTAGCCTTCTTACTAAGAGTTGCCATCGCAATGCTCCATGTGAGGGTTCTCCTCCCGGAGGAGGAGAGGGACGCCGTCGAACTCGTGCCAGAGACGGCGCTCGCGCGACCTCCTTCTTCGGCACGGCAGACCGCGGTCCGGGCGGGGACCGCCTCCAGAGGCGGCAGACGGATGGCCTCCGGCTCGTGCCGTGCGGTCAACAGCCCGATCCGCCACCCACGTCCCGCCCCCCCGGGCGTGACGACCACGTCCGCCCGCTCCCCGGGCCGCCCGCACCGCCCCGCCGAGCCCTACCTCCGGCACCTCGGACCGCACGGCCACCGTTCCCACGGCCACCGTCTGCCCCCTGCCTGTGCCGCGTCGATCAACCGGGCCAACGCCTCCGGCGCCAGGGACCGCTCCGGACACGGAGCCCGGAGTGCCTCCGTCGACCCCCTCCTCGTGCCTTTCCCGGGCGCCCGGGCGCGCGCGGTACCCCATCCAGAGCCGGAGCCGCGCACCGGCCTTGACTGGCCGCCGTCCAGCAGGCGCAGCCACAGCGGTACGACGCCCGCGGGTGCGATCACGATCCCGGCCAGTGGCTCCCGCAGCCTCTGCCAGGTGAGCGCCGCAACGTAGAACGGCACCTCCAGCTGCGCCTCGGATGCCCGGCCACACACCGCGGGGCCCTTCGACGTACGTCGCACGCCCCCGGCGCTACGCCCCGGCCCTACGCCCTGGGCCCTAGGACCAGCGGCCCGGTATCCCGCCATCACGGGTCCGATCCGCGGTGCCGGGCTCCGCCGGTACCGTGAGGACATGAGTCAAGGCCCCCGGTCCGGTCTCGCCGCGGTCAGTTCGGCCCTGCTGGCGATGAGCAGACATCTGGAGGTGCGTGACGTCCTCAAGACGATCGTCGCCTCCGCCCGCGAGCTGCTCGATGCGCAGTACGCTGCGCTCGGGGTTCCCGACGACCACGGCGGCTTCGCCCAGTTCGTCGTGGACGGCGTCAGCGACGCACAGTGGAAGGCGATCGGCCCGCTGCCCCGCCAGCACGGCATCCTCGCGGCGATGCTGCACGAAACCCGCCCGGAGCGGTTCGCCGACGTGCGCGAGGACCCGCGCTTCGAGGGCTGGCCGACCGCCCACCCCGACATGGTCGATTTCCTGGGCATGCCCATCCGCGACGGTGAGGAGACCATCGGCGCGCTCTTCCTCGCGAACAAGCTGCGCCCCACGGGGCGACGTCCGTCACCTCCGGCCGGCACCGGAGCGGAAGACGGCTGCGGCTTCACCCAAGAGGACGAGGAGCTGCTCGGCATCCTCGCCCAGCACGCCGCCATTGCCCTCACCAACGCCCGTCTCTACGAGCGCAGCCGGGAACTGACCATCGCCGAGGAGCGCTCCCGCCTCGCCCACGAGCTGCACGACGCGGTCAGTCAGAAGTTGTTCTCCCTGCGTCTGACCGCTCAGGCGGCGGCAGCTCTCGTCGACCGCGCGCCCGCGCGGGCCAAGGGCGAACTGCAGCAGGTGGCTGCCCTCGCCGCCGAGGCGGTGGACGAACTGCGCGCAGCCGTTGTGGAACTGCGCCCCGCCGCGCTGGACGAGGACGGACTGATCGCCACCTTGCGCAACCAGACTCAGGTCCTCGACCGCGCCCACGCTGCGCGCGTCACCTTCGTGGGCAACGGCTTCCGCGCCCTGCCCGCTGCCCAGGAGGAGGCCTTGCTGCGCGTCGCACAGGAGGCCCTGCACAACGCGTTGCGCCACTCCGCGGCCGACCACGTCGAGGTCAGCGTGCAGCGGCGCGGCTGCGGAGCTGTCCTGAGTGTCACGGACGACGGCAGCGGGTTCGACCCCAAGGCGGTCCGCCGTGCCGGACGCCACTTGGGACTGGTCTCGATGCGGGACCGGGCGAACGGGGTCGGTGGCACGCTGACCGTGGAATCGGAGCCCGGCAAGGGCACGACGATCGAGATGGAGGTCCCCGGTGGGTGAAGCGATCAGGGTGCTCCTCGTCGATGACCACCAGGTCGTCCGCCGGGGTCTGCGCACCTTCCTGGAGGTGCAGGACGACATCGAGGTCGTCGGCGAGGCCGCGGACGGCGCCGAGGGAGTCGCCCGCGCCGAGGAACTGCGGCCTGACGTCGTTCTCATGGACATCAAGATGCCGGGCACGGACGGCATCGACGCCCTGCGCAGGCTGCGTGAACTCGCCAGCCCCGCACGCGTGCTGATCGTCACCAGCTTCACCGAGCGGCGCACGGTGGTTCCGGCCCTACGGGCGGGCGCCGCCGGGTACGTCTACAAGGACGTCGACCCCGACGCCCTCGCCGGCGCCATCCGCTCCGTGCACGCAGGGCACGTCCTGCTCCAGCCGGAGGTTGCTGACGCCCTGCTCTCCCAAGATGAGGCCAACTCGGCTCAGGGAAGAGGGGGTTCGCTCACCGAGCGGGAACGTGAGGTGCTCGGCCTGATAGCGGACGGCCGCTCCAACCGCGAGATAGCGCGTGCTCTGGTCCTGTCCGAGAAGACCGTCAAGACCCACGTGTCCAACATCCTGATGAAACTCGACCTCGCCGACCGTACTCAAGCCGCGCTGTGGGCCGTACGCCATGGTGTGACCGGCTGAACCGCTCCGCCCACCAGCTCGTCCCGAGACTGCGTGCGGCAACGCAGAAGGTTCCGCTGCAGGATGAGATTCATACCGTCGTGGGAATGTCACTCGGATGGCGCACCCTCTGGCGGTCTCCGCCGTTCTCCCGTGTGTGCCGCGTCGAACCGCCGCGGTGAACACCTAGGAGGGGTGGAAAGTGAAGAACATGAAGAAGGCAGCGGCCTTGACCGTGGTGGCCGGCGGCCTGGTGGCCGCCGGTGCGGGGATGGCCTCCGCCGCTGAGGCCTGTGGTGAGGCCCACGGTTCCCCCGGCGTCGTGTCCGGCAACGTCCTCCAGGTCCCCGTGCACGTCCCGGTGAACGCCACGGGCAACAGTGCGAGCGTCGTCGGTGTGCTGAACCCGGTCTTCGGCAACCTCGGTCTCAACCACTGAGCCTTCCTCCGCGTGACCACAGGCCCCCCGAGTGCACCGGGGGGCCTGTAGGGTCCCGGAGCCCGTCAGGCCCCGAGGCCTGTCCGATTGTCGTCGGGCTTGTCATCCAACTGGCCTGAACGGGCGCTCAAGCTCGGCTTGCCGTACCCAGCGAACGGCTGCCGCGTTGAGCAGCGCACGACCCACGGCCGGGTCGGACACGCACACGCAGGAGGAATCCGTTCCATGAACATCGCCAAGAAGGCCGCCATCGCCGTGACCGTGGCCGGAATCGCCGCAGGCGCATCCGCCGGTGCCGCCGTCGCCGACGCGGGCGCCGAGGGCGCGGCCGTGGGGTCCCCGGGCGTCGGCTCGGGCAACGTCGGTCAGCTTCCCATCCACGTTCCGGTCAACATCAGCGGCAACACCGCCAACCTGGTCGGCGCGCTGAACCCCGCCTTCGGCAACACCGCCGTCAACGACTGACGCTCCACCACGTGGTGGGCTCCCCGACCGACACCGGACCGGGGAGCCCTTCCCGTGTCAGCGGACCCCCCGCTCCCGCTCCTCCACCATGGAGTTGTACGCCGCCACCTGGGCCCGCCGAGCCGTCCGCTCCACCGGTCGCAGAGCCGATCCGCGGGCCGCCATCTCCGAGGCGCTGACCGCTCCGCCGTGGCCGTTGCCGTGTGCCAGTGACACCAGCAACGCGACCCGTTGCGCAAGCTCCAAGACCCGTACCGCACGCGGGGGATACCCGGGTGCCAGCACTTGCCGTCCGCTTTCGGCCCGTGCCCGGTACGCGTCGATCGCCGCCTCCGCCACCGGACCCGACCCGGCCACGTCCAGCTGCGACAGCGCCGCGGTCGCCTCCCGCAGAGCCTCCGCCAGCTCCCGCTCCGCCTCGCCCAGTGAGGGCACGTCGGCCGGCGGTGCCTCCCGCACCGGCCGTACGTGCCAGACCACCTCGGCATGTACATCACCATCGGGCCCAGCCTCGTACACCTCCGGGACCAGCCCGAAAGCGGCACCGTGGCAGACCACCGCCTCCCCGGCCTCCAGCGCCCGTGCATTGAACTCCGCGGGCCCGCTCAGCCCCAGCGGGTGCCCCGGTGCCGGCAGTGCGACCCGCAACCCCGTCGCCCCCAGCGTCCGCAGCCGCCCGAGTGCGAGCGTGAGCCCGACGGGTGCGGACTCACCCGGCAGTCCCTCTACCCGGTGCACCGCGTCCTCGCCCACGATGGCGAGTGCGGCATCATCCGGAGCGACCTTTCCGGCGAAAAGGGCATTTCCCCAAGCGGCAAGGCGTCCTGAGCGTGGTTCCGAGAGCATGCCCCCAGCCTAAGGACCGGACCGATGGAATGGAGTGGGGCACTCGTGGCGTAGATTTCATAAGGGCTGCGCCCACAGGCGTGGCGGACCGAGCCACAGGCGTACGCGACAGCCGAGACCGGCCACACTGCAAGGGGAGACAACGCGCTCATGAGCGATGTTCTGGAGCTTCAGGACGTATCCGTGGTCCGCGAGGGCCGGGCTCTGGTGGACCAGGTCTCCTGGTCGGTGAAGGAGGGCGAACGCTGGGTCATCCTCGGCCCCAACGGCGCCGGCAAGACCACCCTCCTGAACGTCGCCTCCAGCTACCTCTTCCCCAGCAAGGGCACCGCCACCGTCCTCGGTGAGACCCTCGGCAAGCCCGGTACCGACGTCTTCGAGCTGCGCCCCCGCATCGGCGTGGCCGGCATCGCCCTGGCCGAGAAGCTCCCCAAGAGTCAGACGGTCCTGCAGACGGTCCTCACCGCCGCCTACGGCATGACGGCCGGCTGGCAGGAGGAGTACGAGGCGGTCGACGAGGAGCGCGCTCGCGCCTTCCTCGACCGCCTCGGTATGAGCGACTACCTCGACCGCAAGTTCGGCACCCTCTCCGAGGGCGAGCGCAAGCGCACCCTGATCGCCCGCGCCCTGATGACCGACCCGGAGCTGCTCCTCCTCGACGAGCCCGCCGCCGGCCTCGACCTCGGCGGCCGTGAGGACCTGGTCCGCCGGCTCGGCCGGCTCGCCCGTGACCCCATCGCCCCCTCAATGATCATGGTCACCCACCACGTCGAGGAGATCGCCCCCGGGTTCACCCATGTCCTCATGATCCGCCAGGGCAAGGTCCTCACCGCCGGCCCGATCGAGCTCGAACTGACCTCGCGGAACCTCTCCCTCTGCTTCGGGCTCCCGCTCGTCGTCGAGCAGGTGGGCGATCGCTGGACCGCCCAGGGCCTTCCCATGTCCTGACTGCGGACCAGCCTGGCTCGTCGGCACCGCGGCCCTCGTTCCTCGCCGCGCCCTGTCCGCCGCCCGACTGCGGTCCTACCATGACCATGTGAACGACATCGACGCATGGGTGTGGTGGCTCGTCGGCGCGGCAGCGCTCGGAATTCCGCTCGTGGTCACCGCGATGCCGGAGTTCGGCATGCTCGCGGTCGGAGCCGTTGCGGCCGCGGTCGCCGCCGCCCTCGGCTTCGACGCCGTGATCCAGGTACTGCTGTTCCTCGTCGTCTCCGTCGCCCTCATCGGCGTCGTCCGGCCGATCGCGGCCCGACACGGCAGACAACGCCCCGGACTCGCCACCGGCGTGGAGGCACTGAAGGGCAGGCAGGCCGTCGTGCTGGAGCGGGTCGACAGTTCCGGAGGCCGCATCAAGCTCGCCGGAGAGGTCTGGTCGGCACGCGCCCTCGACACCGGCCGCGCCTACGAAGTGGGCCAGGAGGTGGACGTCGTGGACATCGAAGGGGCCACCGCGATCGTCATCTGAGAAGCGACTCACGGAGAACTGTTCCCGAGTCGCGCGACGGTCTGTCAGACTCGACCAGCACGATCTTCAACAGTCATCACATCTGCCGAGCGTGCCGAGGCGGAGAAGGGTACGGGCAACGACGATGGAACCGGTCATCATCGTCTTGATCATTCTGGTGGTGTTGGTCTTCATCGCCCTGATCAAGACGATCCAGGTCATACCACAGGCCAGCGCCGCCATCGTTGAGCGCTTCGGCCGCTACACGCGGACGCTCAACGCGGGCCTGAACATCGTGGTCCCGTTCATCGACACCATCCGCAACCGCATCGACCTGCGCGAGCAAGTCGTCCCGTTCCCGCCGCAGCCGGTGATCACCCAGGACAACCTGGTCGTCAACATCGACACGGTCATCTACTACCAGGTCACCGATGCCCGGGCGGCCACCTACGAGGTCGCCAGCTACATCCAGGCCATCGAGCAGCTCACGGTCACCACACTGCGCAACATCATCGGCGGCATGGACCTGGAGCGCACCCTCACCTCCCGTGAGGAGATCAACGCGGCCCTGCGCGGTGTTCTGGACGAGGCCACCGGCAAGTGGGGCATCCGCGTCAACCGCGTCGAACTGAAGGCCATCGAGCCACCCACCTCCATCCAGGACTCGATGGAGAAGCAGATGCGCGCCGACCGTGACAAGCGCGCCGCGATCCTGACCGCGGAAGGTACGCGTCAGGCCGCCATCCTCACCGCGGAGGGTGAGAAGCAGTCCCAGATCCTTCGCGCGGAAGGTGAGGCCAAGGCCGCCGCCCTGCGTGCCGAAGGTGAGGCCCAGGCGGTCCGTACGGTCTTCGAGGCCATCCACGCCGGCGACCCCGACCAGAAGCTCCTCTCCTACCAGTACCTCCAGATGCTGCCGAAGATCGCCGAGGGCGACGCCAACAAGCTCTGGATCGTCCCCAGCGAAATCGGCGACGCCCTCAAGGGTCTCTCCGGCGCGGTGGGCAACCTCGGTTCGCTGGGGGGCCGTTCATCGGGCAACGGTGGCGCAGGCGCCGAGCGCCGCGAGAAGCCCTCGATCGACTGACGGATCTGGCGCAACGACACGGGTTCCCCACGCCCCGAGGGGGCGTGGGGAACCCGTGCGACCAGGCCCAAGACACCAGGACGGCTCATGGCCGGGCGAACCGCACCGCCCGTGCAGCGCGTGATCAGGCAGCGTCGTGGGCCAGCCAGCCGGGCAGGGACGCGAACTCCTCGGCCCCCAGGGCGAGCAGCATCGCACCGGCAGGCGTCGGCTCGAAAGGCATCCGCAGCAAGGCCATCCCCGCCTCCTCCGGAGTCCGGTTCGCCTTGCGGTGATTGTCCTCGGCGCACGCAGCCACCGTGTTCAGCCAGGTGTCCTGACCGCCCTGGGCCCGCGGCACCACATGGTCCACGGTCGTCGCCCGGCGCCCGCAGTACGCGCACCGGTGCCGGTCGCGCACCAGCACAGCCCGCCTCGACCAGGAAGCCTGTCTTCGGAACGGTACGCGTACGTACCTGCAGAGCCTGATGATGCGCGGCGCCGGTATGTCCACGTCCGCGCCGCGCATCCGCAGTTCGGGATGGGCCTGCTCGACCACGGCCTTGTCCTGCAGCACCAGGACGACGGCTCGGTTCAAGGTCACCGTCGACAGCGGCTCGAAGCTCGCGTTCAGCACCAGCGTGTCACGCATCCAGCCCACCTCCCGTGTGCACCTGCCCACCCCCCGGCGGGCTCGGACCAACTCTGTACGGGCGCGCCGAGATGGACAACGCAATAAAAAATGCCCGCCTCTGATCACTTCCAAGACCAGAGGCGGGCAAACGTTCAATGAACGCTGGGCTGATCGCGCGGGCCGCGGTCAGCCCTTCGCCGGGTTCTCGTACTCCCCGATGAGCTGGGCTCGCGCGATCGTGTGGAACCGCAGGTTGAAGCCCACGACGGCCGGACTGGCGTCCGCGTCCGGACCGAGCCTGGCCTGGTCCACTGCGTACACCGTGAAGACGTACCGGTGCGGGCCGTCCCCGGGCGGTGGAGCGGCACCGCCGAAGTCCTTGGTCCCGTAGTCGTTCCGCGCGTGCACGGCACCCGCGGGCAGCCCCTCGAACTTACCGCTGCCCGCACCCGCCGGCAGCTCGGTCACCGAGGCCGGGATGTCGAACAGAACCCAGTGCCAGAACCCGCTGCCGGTCGGCGCGTCGGGGTCGTAACAGGTAACTGCGAAGCTCTTGGTCTCCGGTGGGAAGCCTTCCCAGCGTAGCTGCGGCGACGTGTTGCCCTCCGCGTGGACCTGAGCGCTCCTGAGCGTTGAACCCTCCTCGACATCCGCGCTCGTCACCGTGAACGACGGCACGGGCGGATGGAAGTCGTGGGGGAGCGGCCGCCGTTTGAGCTCGGTCACCTCGGTACCTCCTGATCGACTACGGAACCGGTAGGTTCCCGAGCCTAGAACCAGTTGCGCTTGCCGCCGACCTCGGACAGCCACTGGTTGAGGTACGCCGCCCAGTCGGTCCCCTGCCAGTCGTGCAGACCCACCTGGAACGAGCGGTAGGTGTCCGAGCCCTCGCTGAACAGACCGGCCTTCTTGTCCATCTCCAGGACGACGTCCATCGCGTGCTCGTCGGAGACGAAACTCAGCTCGACCTGGTTCAGGCCCCGGTACTGCGACGGCGGGAAGAACTCGATCTCCTGGTAGAACGGCAGCCGCTGCCGCGTTCCGCGGATGTGCCCGCGCTCCATGTCCGCGCTCTTGAAGCGGAAGCCCAGCCGGACGAAGGCGTCCAGGATCGCCTGCTGAGCCGGCAGCGGATGCACGTTGATCGGGTCCAGGTCGGTCGAGTCGATGGCGCGGGCGATCGCCAGTTCGGTCGTCACCCCGATGTGCATCCCGCGCAGCGCCTGACCGTCGATCATCGTGATCGGGGTCTCCCAGGGGATCTCCAGACCGAACGGCACTGCGTGCACCGCGCCCGCCTGCAGCTCGAAGGCACCACCGAGCCGTACCTTGGTGAACTCGATGTCCTGCTTGTACTCCTCCTCGCCCCTCTCCACTTCGACCTTGGCCTGCAGGCCCACGGACAGTCCTTCGATGCGCTGGTTCACGGAGCCGCCCTGGATCCGCACCTCACCCTGGACCACGCCACCCGGCACGACGTTGACCTCGGTCAGCACCGTCTCCACCGAAGCCCCACCGGCACCGAGGCTCGCGAGCAGCTTCTTGAACGCCATGACTCTCCTTTACGAACGGACCCTCGCCCCGTACAAACGCGATCCGTCCCAGCCCGGTTCCGTCAGGACACCGGCCTGACGGGACTATCCTCGGAGGGCATGATCGCGCCCCCGGACGGTACGCCACTGCCCCGTGACTTCTTCGACCGCCCGGTCCTGGAGGTCGCCCCCGACCTTCTCGGGCGCGTCCTGGTACGGACCACTCCCGACGGCCCGATCGCCCTCCGCCTCACCGAAGTCGAGGCCTACGACGGCCCGAACCCGGGCTCGCACGCCCACCGCGGACGCACCGCCCGCAACGCGGTGATGTTCGGTCCGCCCGGACATGCGTACGTCTACTTCACCTACGGCATGTCAAGGCGGTCAGCATGAACGTCGATCTCGCCCACCCTGCCGAAGAGGTCGCCCCGAAGCTGCTCGGGAGTGTACTCACCTGTAAGTCCCCGGAGGGCACCGTGAGCATCGCCATTACGGAGACCGAGGCGTACTCCGGCGCGGCCGACTCGGCTTCCCATGCCTACCGGGGCCGGACACCCCGTAACGCGGTCATGTTCGGACCCGCAGGACACCTGTACGTGTACCGGTCCCACGGTCTCCACTGGTGCGCCAACGTCGTCACCGGGACGGACGGCATCGCCTCGGCCGTCCTCATCCGGGCAGGCAGGGTCATCGAGGGCGAAGACCTGGCACGTAAGCGACGAGGGGAGGCGATCGAGAGCCCACGTCTCGCCCGGGGCCCGGGGAACTTCTGCCAGGCACTCGGCATCACGGGAGAGCACAACGGCGCAGACCTCCTGGAAGGTCCCTCGGTCGTGTTGTCCGAGGGAGAGCCTGTATCTGCCGCGCTCATCCAGGTTGGTCCTCGGGTAGGCGTGAGCAAGGCCCACGACTGGCAACACCGGTTCTACCTCGCCGGTGATCCGACGGTCTCGGCGTACCGGCTGAGCCCGAGAGTCAAACCGACAACCGGAGCCTGACCCGCTGTGCGCCTTGCTGACGGCCCGCCGGTGAATCGGTGCGGTAGGGGTCAGGCGGTGCGTAATCGTCCGCGAGCGCGGCGCGTGGCGCGTCCCTGGCCGGTCGAGTGACTGCTGGCGTGCGCCGATTCGCAGGCTCCGCCGGTAGTGATGTCGTACTCCGCTTCTATGCTCCTGCGATGACGTCTTACGAAGGAACGCATCCCACCGTTCTCGTCCGAGTCGGCAACCTCCAGGCCCAGATCGACGAGCAGCTTGCACCAGCCATCCAGGCGATCTGGGAGTGCGGCATCGACACGTTCACCTGCTGCCAGGACCTGGCCGAGAGCAACGCGGACTGGCCGGTGAAGTTGCCGCACATGGCGGAGTGGGTGGAGTCCCGCCGCGGTTGGATGCTCATCGACTTCCCGGTGGACAGCGGACTCGTCTTCCTTTCAGCCGTCGCGAATGCCGGACCGCGAGACGCCTTCTACGTGCGGATGACCCACTGGGCCGCCCCCGACGCCTGGGACGTGAAGATCAAGCCGATGGACGCGGCGATGTTTCAGGGGGACCAGCCGTCGGACTTCGGCCTGCGCCTCCTGCAGGTCAGCTTCCCTGCCTACGATCTGCCGGAACTGACCCGGCGTCTCAGCGAACACGCCGCGGGCCGTACGGTGGCGCCTGCCCCCGCCGACTGGAGCACGGTGGTCGCTGGTGCCGCATCAGGCAACGTTCGCCCTGTTCACGACCTCGCGGAGAAGAGGGCGTGCTCCTCGTACCCGGCGAACTCCTTCAGGTATGCCTGAACGTCTCTGCCGTCGCGGAGTACGAGACTTCCCGCGGTGGTCTCGATGGTGACCAACGCGGCATCGTAGATGGTGAACGTACTCAGAGGGGTTCGGGGCGTCGCTGTCCCTACGGGGATCACCCCGATCTGAACGTTCGGGAGGTAGGACAGGGATGCGAGCCGGTCCATCTGCTCGGCCAGCGCCAGTGGGGAGACGACCGGCCAGCGAACCGCCTGCTCGGTCAGAACGAACGTGAACCGCTTCGAGGCGTCGTAGAGGACAGCTTGCCGTCCCAGCTTCCCCGCTACGGCCTTGCTTGTGTCGGCCGTCGAGTGGGCGAGGCTCGCCCGTACGTACTCCGGTGTTGCGAGCAGTCCGGTAACCATCGAGAGCAGGAAGTAGCGCATGCGCGTAGACGACGCTTCGAGCGACTTCAGCTCCGCCTGCCTCGTACAGGCCCCTTGCGCCGAAGTTCTCGGAGGTTCCGCCACTCGGTGTTCGCCATCCTGGCGAGGGCGGAGACCTCGGCGACCAGTTCCGGCGGAGCGTCCAGCGCGCGCAAGATCTGCTCGACGTCCACCAGGGACGGCCGTGTCCGGCCGTTCTCGATGCGAGACACCTTCGACTGGGACATGTTGCAGCGCGCCGCAAGCCGGTCCCCTGAGAGGCCGGCTCGCCTGCGCAAGTCCCGCAGCAGTGTGGCGAGTTCGGTACCAGACTCGCCGAGCTGCTCAGCTTCGAACGTCACTCCGCCACGCGCTCCGCGTACTCCAGGAAGGGAACCGACTCGGCAACTGCGATGCGCTGCCACTCGACGAACGGCGCGGGGTCACCCTCGTACAGCTCTCGGCTGGTCTGTGTGCCGTCGCCCTCGTAGCGCATCAGGACGACCGTCGAGCGGTCGAACATCCAGAAGTCCTCGACATCCGGCAACGGGTTCTCTCGCTCGGTCACGTCAAGGATGCGGATGTCCTCCCCGGCGAGCACGTGCGGGGCGTAGTACCGGGAGAACTCGAAGCGCAGATACTCGGAGAGCGGCCGAGTCAGAACGTGCACTCGCCCCTTGCTCTTACCCTCGCCACGCAGCCGCTTCAAGTCTTCCGTGCAGGCGGACGAGTAGGCGTGCGGGTCCACGCGGTTGCCTGCCCGGAAGGCTTCAAGTTCTTCCGCCTCCTGCGGTACGAGGTACTGGGGCAGGGTCTCCAGCCGCCACGCTTCCGTCCGGAAACCGCGGAGTGTCGCCCGCCACTCATCACCATCCAAGAGCACGAACGGCCTCCCGAAGAACGCCCTCGGGGATCTCCACGAGCCCTTCCCCCTGCGGGGGAGTGAAGGCGTCGGATACGTCACCCCGAACCGCGATGGAGCCGGAAGCGGTCCGGTAGACGTTCGGGCAGTCGTCCTCTCCCCATGTGCCGTTGCCGTTGTCAGTGAGCCGAGTCAGTTCTTCGCGTGCCATGCGGAACCCCCCTGACGTGTCGGCCCGGCCGGGCCGCCTGAAGCGACCGTACGGGGGGCGCTCATGACCGCCCATGCACAGACGTGACTCGTGCACGTTGTTGCATGAACTGGGCAGCGAGAGGCGCGCACAGAGGCTCCGAGGATGTACGACTCCTTCCCGCCGGGTATGACGACAGGCCCGGCCCGACTCGCGTCAGACAGGGTCCGTCGTCACTCGGCGCCGTCGGCCGGGCCGGCCCTCCGCGATCGGATCTCAGGGGTTCCGGAACGTGATCCGGCAGTGCTCGCCCTTGGAGGATCGGACTCCTCGACCGCGCGGCATCAGCTCGACTAGCTCGCAGACCTGCATGACGACGGTCCGCACGTAGTCGATGCGGTCAGGGTCTTCGTAGTCCAGCTCCTCCCACAGGTACTCGACGTCGCCCAGGTCGACGCGCACCCGATTCGATGCCAGGTCTGCCAGCTCTGTGCGGATCTTGGTCAGGTCGGCGTCACACCTGCTGATGCCCGTCCGCAGGTGTGACGCGTCGATGTCCCCCACGGCGAACATCTCCGCCAGGGCGGTACGCCTCTCGGAGGCGGCCGTCTCCTCGGCCAGCAGCTCGGCCTCTCGCTCCTCGTCCGCGGCATCCGTGGCCGGTGCCGCGTTCCACTCCTCGGCCCTGTCGATGACCTTCCTGACCACGAAGGAGTCGAGCGGGTCCGCGGGGCAGGTGATGCACCGGTCACCCGAGCAGGTGTAGATGCGGTACCGCTCTCCTGCCGCGTTCTTCTTACTCCACCCTCAGGGCCCCGGCGTTTGCCCGGGTCGTCCGGTTTGATCATGTGATGCCGTAGAGGCTGAGGACGAGGGTGCGTTCGGTGTGGGCCCGGCGTCCGGCGGCGGTGTTGACGTACCCGGCAAGCTTGAGCGCACCGCGGATCAGGTCGCGGACGGCGGCGAGGACTGAGGGCGTGTTGTGGGTCCTGACCTGGGACTTGTCCTCGTTGAAGGTCACATCCCGACACCAGTGGACGATGTTCTCCACCGTCCAGTGTCCGCGAGCCCATGAAGCGATCTCGGCGGCACTCGCCTCCTCGGCGGGCAGGTCGGTGATGGCGTAGACGGTCTCGCTGGACCACTTCTTCGCGCCGTAGAGGCGGCGTCTGCGCTGGATGCGCAGGACCTGGGCCGCGTGGGGGAATAGCAGGCCGTTGACGGTGACGACCTGGACGAGACGCTGTTCGTGGCGGCCGTGACCGCGGGCGTCGTCACGGTGGATGACGGGGATCTCCTTCCAGGGCAGGGCGTGAAGTTGACGGGCTTGGCCGCGCTGGTTGTTCTTGATGGTCAGCAGGTAGTGGGCGCCGCGTTCGTGCAGGTAGGTGGCGTGGTCGCGTTGGGCGTGGAGGGCGTCGGCGGTGACGACGGCCTCCTTGAGATCGGCGTCGTCGAGCTGGTCGAGAAGGGGTTGGAACTCCGGTATTTCGTTGGTCTTCGCGCCGATCTCGCGGGAGGCGAGGGTGATGCCGTCGCCGTGCCGGACGGCGGAGAGCACGAAGACCCGGCTGCCGTCCGGGCGTTTCGCACTGCGCAGGCACTTGCCGTCCACCGCGATGGCCCGGCGCCGGGAGCGCACCGGTTCGGCGCGGGCGGCCGCCCGGTGGGCGCGGCGCTGTTCGCGTTCGATACCGCCGTCGGGCATGAGCGGCTCGGGAGAGTGGGACGCCGTGGAGAGCAGGGGCCGCAGGTGGTCGTAGCCGGCCGCGCTGACCTCCCCGGGATCGAGCCGCCCCAGAACGGTGCGCAAGGTCTTCTCGCTCGGGATCCGGTAGCGGCCGAGCAACGGATGGTAGGGCAGACCGAAGGCAGCCAGTTCCTCGGGGGCGGCGCGTCTGCACCACTCCGCCGCCGCGGTGATGGAGTCGTGGCCCGCCGGGGTCATCGCACAGACCACCAGGGCCAGCAGCGAGGAGACCCGGTAGCGCACCCCGCACGCCCCGCGAGGATCGGTGACCGACTCGAACTCGGCAACCAGGCCGCGGACATGGCCTCGCGCGGCATCCGAGCCGAGGGCCTCCAAGCGGGGCGCCACAGAGACGGGAACGACGGCAGGGGATGATGGAGGAACGAACACGGCACCTTCGTGGATCTTGCAGCGTAGAGAACTCCATGATCCACAGGTGCCGTGTTCATCTACTTCCAGGCCCCGCCAGCATGATCAACCGGCCCAGGCCGGGGCGATCCGGGCAAACGCCGGGGCCCTGCTCCACCCTTGAGTGACGACGGCCTGACACTTCGAGCAGCGGACCACGCCGGACAGCAGGGCCTGGCGCTTGCCGCCGCCGCCCGTGTTGCGCTCGGGGTCGCTCAGGCAGCGGACCAGCGCACGGAATATGCCCTTGGAGACGATCGCCTCCCAGTTGCCCGGGCCGGTCTCCTCGGTCCGCCGCACGCGCGTCCCGTCCGGCTTCTCGACCCACCGCGAGTACGTCTGGATTCCCGCGTTCCTCGGCTTCAAGAGGACCATCCGGAGGTTCGAGCTGCGCCACTCCTTGCCGTGCGGCGATAGCAGCCCACGCGTGTTCCAGCCCTGCGCCATGTGGCACTGCATGAACCTCGTCTGCGGTCCCGAAGGTCGAGCGAGTGCCGTTCTGCTCCGCGCAGGCGAAGCCGTCAAGGGCACCGAACTCGCCCGCAAACGACGACTTTCGGCACGGAATGACAAGGAATTGGCCAAGGGGCCGGCCCGACTGGCCATGGCTCTGGAGATCGACCGGACCCTGGACGGCACGGACGCCTGCGCCTCCGGCGACACGCCCCTTTGGATGCTGACCGGGACGCCCGTCCCCGCTGAGCAGGTGCGCAGCGGGCCGCGTACCGGAGTCGCCGGCCAGGGAGGGAACGGCGGCGCCCACCCATGGCGGTACTGGGTCGCCGGCGACCCGACGGTGAGCCCCTATCGGGCCCACACGCCGAGGCGCAGCAGAAGTTGACGCACCCCTGGAAGGTGCGTAATGTATCCCGAGCCGCTGAACCGGGTACGGCGATTGCCTGCAGCCGGAGCGGCCAACCCACTACTCAGCCTCAACCCTCCAGCGGGGTCGATTGTTGCGTGCGTGCGCGCCTAAATCGAACTTGCGAGACTCGATTATGAGTCGTCGAGGGAGTCGGCTACCGTAGTGAATGTCGAAAGGCCAGAGGCGAAAGCCGAAAGCCTTCAGACAAACCCTCCTGACTGGGAGTCAGACGCCGAAAGGATCTGATAGAGTCGGGAACGCCGGAAAGGGAAACGCGGAAGCGGGAACCTGGAAAGCACCGAGGAAATCGGATCGGAAAGATCTGATAGAGTCGGAAACACCGAAGGGAAGCGCCCGGAGGAAAGCCCGAGAGGGTGAGTACGAAGGAAGCGTCCGTTCCTTGAGAACTCAACAGCGTGCCAAAAGTCAACGCCAGATATGTTGATACCCCGTCTACCGGATTATTCCGGTGGCGAGGTTCCTTTGAAAAACACACAGCGAGGACGCTGTGAACGGTCGGGGTTATTTCCCCTGATTGTTCCGCTCTCGTGGTGTTCACCCCGATGACGGGGAAAGCATTCACGGAGAGTTTGATCCTGGCTCAGGACGAACGCTGGCGGCGTGCTTAACACATGCAAGTCGAACGATGAACCTCCTTCGGGAGGGGATTAGTGGCGAACGGGTGAGTAACACGTGGGCAATCTGCCCTGCACTCTGGGACAAGCCCTGGAAACGGGGTCTAATACCGGATATGAGTTCCTACCGCATGGTAGGGGCTGGAAAGCTCCGGCGGTGCAGGATGAGCCCGCGGCCTATCAGCTTGTTGGTGAGGTAATGGCTCACCAAGGCGACGACGGGTAGCCGGCCTGAGAGGGCGACCGGCCACACTGGGACTGAGACACGGCCCAGACTCCTACGGGAGGCAGCAGTGGGGAATATTGCACAATGGGCGCAAGCCTGATGCAGCGACGCCGCGTGAGGGATGACGGCCTTCGGGTTGTAAACCTCTTTCAGCAGGGAAGAAGCGAAAGTGACGGTACCTGCAGAAGAAGCGCCGGCTAACTACGTGCCAGCAGCCGCGGTAATACGTAGGGCGCAAGCGTTGTCCGGAATTATTGGGCGTAAAGAGCTCGTAGGCGGCTTGTCGCGTCGGTTGTGAAAGCCCGGGGCTTAACCCCGGGTCTGCAGTCGATACGGGCAGGCTAGAGTTCGGTAGGGGAGATCGGAATTCCTGGTGTAGCGGTGAAATGCGCAGATATCAGGAGGAACACCGGTGGCGAAGGCGGATCTCTGGGCCGATACTGACGCTGAGGAGCGAAAGCGTGGGGAGCGAACAGGATTAGATACCCTGGTAGTCCACGCCGTAAACGGTGGGCACTAGGTGTGGGCAACATTCCACGTTGTCCGTGCCGCAGCTAACGCATTAAGTGCCCCGCCTGGGGAGTACGGCCGCAAGGCTAAAACTCAAAGGAATTGACGGGGGCCCGCACAAGCGGCGGAGCATGTGGCTTAATTCGACGCAACGCGAAGAACCTTACCAAGGCTTGACATACACCGGAAACATCCAGAGATGGGTGCCCCCTTGTGGTCGGTGTACAGGTGGTGCATGGCTGTCGTCAGCTCGTGTCGTGAGATGTTGGGTTAAGTCCCGCAACGAGCGCAACCCTTGTCCCGTGTTGCCAGCAGGCCCTTGTGGTGCTGGGGACTCACGGGAGACCGCCGGGGTCAACTCGGAGGAAGGTGGGGACGACGTCAAGTCATCATGCCCCTTATGTCTTGGGCTGCACACGTGCTACAATGGCCGGTACAATGAGCTGCGATACCGTGAGGTGGAGCGAATCTCAAAAAGCCGGTCTCAGTTCGGATTGGGGTCTGCAACTCGACCCCATGAAGTCGGAGTCGCTAGTAATCGCAGATCAGCATTGCTGCGGTGAATACGTTCCCGGGCCTTGTACACACCGCCCGTCACGTCACGAAAGTCGGTAACACCCGAAGCCGGTGGCCCAACCCCTTGTGGGAGGGAGCTGTCGAAGGTGGGACTGGCGATTGGGACGAAGTCGTAACAAGGTAGCCGTACCGGAAGGTGCGGCTGGATCACCTCCTTTCTAAGGAGCATTTCTAGCCGGGTTTTTGCCTGGTTCAGAGGCCAGTACATCAGCGAGTGTCTGATGCTGGTTGCTCATGGGTGGAACGTTGACTATTCGGCACGGTGGGTCTGTATGGGATCGCTAGTACTGCTTCGGCGTGGAACGTGATGGTCATTGGCTGGCTGTGTCGGGCATGCTGTTGGGTGTCTGAGGGAATGATTTTCCTCGGTTGCCGGTCCCAGTGTACTTGGGCTCCTTGTGGGGGTTCGGGGTGATGGGTGGCTGGTCGTTGTTTGAGAACTGCACAGTGGACGCGAGCATCTGTGGCCAAGTTTTTAAGGGCGCACGGTGGATGCCTTGGCACCAGGAACCGATGAAGGACGTGGGAGGCCGCGATAGTCCCCGGGGAGTCGTCAACCAGGCTTTGATCCGGGGGTTTCCGAATGGGGAAACCCGGCAGTCGTCATGGGCTGTCACCCGCTGCTGAACACATAGGCAGTGTGGAGGGAACGAGGGGAAGTGAAACATCTCAGTACCCTCAGGAAGAGAAAACAACCGTGATTCCGGGAGTAGTGGCGAGCGAAACTGGATGAGGCTAAACCGTATGCGTGTGAGACCCGGCAGGGGTTGCGTATACGGGGTTGTGGGAGTGAGCTTCAGTCGTCTGCCGGCGGCTGGGTGAGTCAGAAACCGTTGCGGTAGGCGAAGGGCATGCGAAAGGCCCGGCGTAGAGGGTAAGACCCCCGTAGCTGAAATCGTGACGGCTTGCTTGTTCATTTCCCAAGTAGCACGGGGCCCGAGAAATCCCGTGTGAATCTGGCGGGACCACCCGCTAAGCCTAAATATTCCCTGGTGACCGATAGCGGATAGTACCGTGAGGGAATGGTGAAAAGTACCCCGGGAGGGGAGTGAAATAGTACCTGAAACCGTGTGCCTACAAGCCGTGGGAGCGTCGGAAGCACTTTGGTGTTTCTCGTGACTGCGTGCCTTTTGAAGAATGAGCCTGCGAGTTTGCGGTGTGTTGCGAGGTTAACCCGTGTGGGGAAGCCGTAGCGAAAGCGAGTCCGAATAGGGCGGTGGAGTAGCACGCTCAAGACCCGAAGCGGAGTGATCTAGCCATGGGCAGGTTGAAGCGGAGGTAAGACTTCGTGGAGGACCGAACCCACCAGGGTTGAAAACCTGGGGGATGACCTGTGGTTAGGGGTGAAAGGCCAATCAAACTCCGTGATAGCTGGTTCTCCCCGAAATGCATTTAGGTGCAGCGTCGTGTGTTTCTTGCCGGAGGTAGAGCACTGGATAGGCGATGGGCCCTACCGGGTTACTGACCTTAGCCAAACTCCGAATGCCGGTAAGTGAGAGCGCGGCAGTGAGACTGTGGGGGATAAGCTCCATGGTCGAGAGGGAAACAGCCCAGAGCATCGACTAAGGCCCCTAAGCGTACGCTAAGTGGGAAAGGATGTGGAGTCGCAGAGACAACCAGGAGGTTGGCTTAGAAGCAGCCACCCTTGAAAGAGTGCGTAATAGCTCACTGGTCTAGTGATTCCGCGCCGACAATGTAGCGGGGCTCAAGCGTACCGCCGAAGTCGTGTCATTGCAGTATGTACTCCTAACGGAGGCTGTGATGGGTAGGGGAGCGTCGTCTGCCGGGTGAAGCGGCACTGGAAGGTAGTCGTGGACGGTTGACGAGTGAGAATGCAGGCATGAGTAGCGATACAAACGTGAGAAACGTTTGCGCCGATTGACTAAGGGTTCCTGGGTCAAGCTGATCTGCCCAGGGTAAGTCGGGACCTAAGGCGAGGCCGACAGGCGTAGTCGATGGATAACCGGTTGATATTCCGGTACCCGCTGTGAAGCGAAAAACATTGAATCCAGTGATGCTAAGCCCGTGAAACCGCCCGTTGTCGGCTTTGCCGTCAGGGGGAGTGGTGGAGCCGGTGATCCGAGCTGGTAGTAGGTGAGTGATGGGGTGACGCAGGAAGGTAGTCCATCCCGGGCGGTGGTTGTCCCGGGGTAAGGGTGTAGGCCGTGAGGTAGGTAAATCCGCCTTGCATGTGGTTGAGACCTGATGCCGAGCCGATTGTGGCGAAGTGGATGATCCTATGCTGTCGAGAAAAGCCTCTAGCGAGTTTTATGGCGGCCCGTACCCTAAACCGACTCAGGTGGTCAGGTAGAGAATACCGAGGCGTTCGGGTGAACTATGGTTAAGGAACTCGGCAAAATGCCCCCGTAACTTCGGGAGAAGGGGGGCCATTTCTGGTGAGGGGATTTACTTCCTGAGCTGGGGGTGGCCGCAGAGACCAGCGAGAAGCGACTGTTTACTAAAAACACAGGTCCGTGCGAAGCCGTAAGGCGATGTATACGGACTGACGCCTGCCCGGTGCTGGAACGTTAAGGGGACCGGTTAGCTCACTTTCGGGTGGGCGAAGCTGAGAACTTAAGCGCCAGTAAACGGCGGTGGTAACTATAACCATCCTAAGGTAGCGAAATTCCTTGTCGGGTAAGTTCCGACCTGCACGAATGGCGTAACGACTTCTCGACTGTCTCAACCATAGGCCCGGTGAAATTGCACTACGAGTAAAGATGCTCGTTTCGCGCAGCAGGACGGAAAGACCCCGGGACCTTTACTACAGTTTGATATTGGTGTTCGGTTCGGCTTGTGTAGGATAGCTGGGAGACTGTGAAGCGGGCACGCCAGTGTTTGTGGAGTCGTCGTTGAAATACCAGTCTGGTCGTGCTGGATGTCTAACCTGGGTCCGTGATCCGGATCAGGGACAGTGTCTGATGGGTAGTTTAACTGGGGCGGTTGCCTCCTAAAGAGTAACGGAGGCGCCCAAAGGTTCCCTCAGCCTGGTTGGCAATCAGGTGTTGAGTGTAAGTGCACAAGGGAGCTTGACTGTGAGACCGACGGGTCGAGCAGGGACGAAAGTCGGGACTAGTGATCCGGCGGTGGCTTGTGGAAGCGCCGTCGCTCAACGGATAAAAGGTACCCCGGGGATAACAGGCTGATCTTCCCCAAGAGTCCATATCGACGGGATGGTTTGGCACCTCGATGTCGGCTCGTCGCATCCTGGGGCTGGAGTCGGTCCCAAGGGTTGGGCTGTTCGCCCATTAAAGCGGTACGCGAGCTGGGTTTAGAACGTCGTGAGACAGTTCGGTCCCTATCCGCTGTGCGCGTAGGAGTCTTGAGAAGGGCTGTCCCTAGTACGAGAGGACCGGGACGGACGAACCTCTGGTGTGCCAGTTGTTCTGCCAAGGGCATGGCTGGTTGGCTACGTTCGGGAGGGATAACCGCTGAAAGCATCTAAGCGGGAAGCCTGCTTCGAGATGAGGACTCCCACCCACTTGATGGGGTAAGGCTCCCAGTAGACGACTGGGTTGATAGGCCAGATATGGAAGCCGGGTAACCGGTGGAGTTGACTGGTACTAATAGGCCGAGGGCTTGTCCATTGATGCTCGCGTCCACTGTGTTGGTTCTGAGACAACGGCCGTTGTCGGCTTTTGAGCAGAACGCATAACTAAAGAGTGTGCTTGTTCGCTCGAAACCATTAGGGTTTCGGTGGTCATAGCGTGAGGGAAACGCCCGGTTACATTTCGAACCCGGAAGCTAAGCCTCACAGCGCCGATGGTACTGCAGGGGGGACCCTGTGGGAGAGTAGGACACCGCCGAACAATTCTTGGAGGACCCCTGGTCCCAGCGTTCAGCTGGGACCAGGGGTCCTTTTGTTTTTACAATGCTTGCGGTACCGAAGACAGGAGTCGCCATGTCCACCAACTCTCCCGACGACCGACCGGAGCGCGATCAGCGGCGACGGGACAGTGGTGACCGAGGCGGCTACCGCGGTGACCGTGGTGGCTTCCGTCGTGATGACAGTCGTGGTGGTTACGGTCGCCGTGATGAGCGCCGTGATGAGCGCCGTGATGACCGTGGTGGCTTCCGTCGTGACGACCGCGAGCGCACTGAGCGCGGCGGTTTCCGTCGTGATGACCGTCGTGACGACCGTGACCGCACTGACCGTCGTGATGACAGTCGTGGTGGCTACCGTCGCGAGGGTGACCGGGGGTCTCGTCCGGCGTTTCACCGGGACGATCGGGACCGTGGGCCGCGTCGTGACGACCGTCGTGACGAGCGTGGGGAGCGTAGTTTCCGCCGGGACGACCGCCGGGACGACCGTGGCGGTGACCGCCGGGACGACCGCCGGGACGACCGTGGCGGTGACCGTGGTGGCTTCCGTCGTGATGACAGTCGTGGTGGTTACGGTCGCCGTGATGAGCGCCGTGATGACCGTGGTGGCTTCCGTCGTGACGACCGCGAGCGCACTGAGCGCGGCGGTTTCCGTCGTGATGACCGTCGTGACGACCGTGACCGCACTGACCGTCGTGATGACAGTCGTGGTGGCTACCGTCGCGAGGGTGACCGGGGGTCTCGTCCGGCGTTTCACCGGGACGATCGGGACCGTGGGCCGCGTCGTGACGACCGTCGTGACGAGCGTGGGGAGCGTAGTTTCCGCCGGGACGACCGCCGGGACGACCGTGGCGGTGACCGCCGGGACGACCGTGGCGGTGACCGTGGTGGCTTCCGTCGTGATGACAGTCGTGGTGGTTACGGTCGCCGTGATGAGCGCCGTGATGACCGTGGTGGCTTCCGTCGTGACGACCGCGAGCGCACTGAGCGCGGCGGTTTCCGTCGTGATGACCGTCGTGACGACCGTGACCGCACTGACCGTGGTGGTTTCCGTGGTCGCGAAGACCGAGGTGCACGTGGACCCCGTCGTGACGACCGCGGTGGTCGGCCCGGCGGCTACCGCGGACGGGACGGACGGGACGGGCGGGACGACCGGCGTGGCGGTGGCCGCTTCCGTGATGACCGGGACCGGGACCGGGAGCCGATCAAGCGGTTGCCGATCCCGGAGGACATCACCGGCGAGGAGATCGACAAGGACGTACGGCAAGAGCTGCAGAGTCTGCCCAAGACCCTCGCGGACGACGTCGCCAAGAACCTGGTGATGGTCGCTCGTCTCATCGACGAGGACCCCGAGGCCGCGTACGGGTACGCGAAGGTGGCTCTGCGTCTCGCGTCCCGCGTGGCCGCCGTACGCGAGGCCGCTGGCTTCGCCGCGTACGCCAGCCAGAAGTACAGCGAGGCTCTGGCCGAGTTCCGGGCTGCCCGGCGGATGACCGGAACCGTGGAGCTGTGGCCGGTGATGGCCGACTGCGAGCGCGGGCTCGGACGGCCGGAGAAGACGCTGGACATGGCCGGCGCCGCGGAGGTGCACAAGCTGGACAAGGCCGGGCAGGTCGAGATGCGGCTGGTCGCAGCCGGGGCCCGGCGTGACATGGGTCAGCTGGACGCGGCGATCGTCACCCTGCAGAGTCCCGAGCTCGCCTCCAATGCCGTACATCCGTGGACTGCACGCCTTCGGTACGCCTACGCCGACGCGCTGCTGGCCGTCGGCCGGGAGCGCGAGGCGCGGGAGTGGTTCGCGAAGGCCGTGGAGGCCGATCGGGACGGTAGCACCGACGCCTCGGACCGGCTCGCCGCGCTGGACGGTGTGGAGTTCGTCGATGTCCTCGACGACGGCGATGACGCGGGCGAGGACGGCAAGAGCGGTGACGCCGCGGACGACTCCACCGGTTCCTCCGTGCCGGACGGGGACGAGTGACCCGACAGAGCGACACGGTGAATCCGGTGTGGTGCTGACACCGTGAGACAGAGGGCGGGCCCCCGGGCCCGCCCTTTCGCCTGCCCGCGGGTCAGATTTCCAGTGCCCGCAGCACCAGCCCCGACGCCGGCTTGGGGCCGAACGACGTCGACTTGCGCGGCATGGTCACGCCCTGCCGGGCCAGGTCGCGCACGACCTCCTCGCGGACGGGGTGCATCAGGATGGCAGTTCCGCCGTCGCGTTCCGCCTTCTCGACCGTCGTGGCCGTGTCGTGGATGTAGGCGATGTGGGCCGGGGAGTCCTCGGGGATGTGCCATACGTGGTCGAGGAGCGTGGCGTGCAGGACCGTGGCGTCCAGAGACCGCCAGGCGGCCGGGTGGTCCGTCGGGACCGTCCGGGCCAACAGTGTGGGGTCCGGGCGGTCGAGCAGGTGGAAAGCGCCGTCGCCGGCCAGTAGGAAGGCGTTGCCCGCACAGGAGGCGTCCGCCAACGCCTCCAGGGCCTCGGACAGCGGCACGTGGAGATGCCGCACTCGGAAGAGGCCCGCCACCGCGGCGAGTGCGTCCCCGACCGCCAGACCGTGCAGCAGTCGGTGGATAGCGCGGACGCGCAGCGGATAACGGGCGGTGTCGACCAGGAGGACCAGCCCGTGGTCCCACGGGCTGGGGGAGGGGTGCTCCGCACGCAGCAGGCGGTAGGTGGCCCAGCGGTGGTGGCCGTCGGCGATCAGGGCCTGCTGATGGGCCAGGTCGGACTGGACGATGGACACGTCGACGGGGTCGGTGACGGACCAGAGCCGGTGTTGGAAGCCGTCCTCGGTGGTCATGGCCAGCAGCGGAGCGCCCTGCGCCGTGCGCTCGACCACCTCGGCGGCTGTGCCGTCGCCCCGGTAGGTCAGCAGCAGCGGTTCCAGGTTCGCGCGCGTGGCCCGCATCAGCGCCGCGCGGTCCGCCACTACAGGTGGCATGACGTCCTCGTGCGGGAGCACTACTCCTTCCGCTGGATCCGAGACCCGCACCGTGCCGATGACGCCGCGCTGGAGCATGCCGGTCCCGTCCCGTTGCTCGTACACGTACAGACAGGGCTCGGGGTCGGCGGTGAGGATGCCCTCCTCCAGCCAGCGGCGAAGGGTGTCCGCCGCCTGCTCGGTGCCGGCACTGGGGGTGCCGGCCTGGGGCAGGATCAGACGGACGATGTTGTACGGGTCTGCCGACTGCAGGTGGTGCACCCCGTCGGGACGCACCACGACGTCGTACGGAGGAGAAGTGACGGACGCCAGGCTGCCGACCCGGTCGGGGTCGTAACGAAGACCTCGGAACGGGGTGAGTTCCAGGCCTCGGTGCGCCGTTGCTTCCGAGTGACCGGCAGTGTTCATCCCGGCATCGTACGTGGGCCGGTGGCGTGCGGGATGATCGGGGGAAGAGCAAGGGAACGAGGAGCGATGTGGACATGAGCCAGGGCGTCAGGACGAGGCCCGAGGGCAATGGGGAACCCCTGAGTGAGGCGTACGACACGGCGCTGCTGGACCTCGATGGGGTGGTGTACGCGGGCGGGCACGCGATCGTGTACGCGGTCGACTCGCTGGCGGTGGCGCGCAAGGGGGGGATGCACCTGGCGTACGTCACGAACAATGCGCTGCGCACCCCGGACACGGTGGCTGAGCACCTGACGGAGTTGGGCATACCGACAGCGGCGAAGGACGTCATCACCTCCGCACAGGCCGCCGCACGGCTGATCAGCGAGCAGGTGCCGACTGGTTCGCGGGTCCTGGTGATCGGTGGTGAGGGGCTGCGGGTGGCGCTGCGTGAGCGCGGCCTGGTGCCGGTGGAGTCGGCAGATGACGACCCGGCGGCGGTCGTGCAGGGATACGGCGGGCCCGGTCTGCGCTGGGCGCGGTTCGCCGAGGCTTCGTACGCCGTCGCGCGCGGCGTGCCGTGGTTCGCGTCCAACACCGATCTGACGATTCCGAGCGAGCGGGGCATCGCGCCGGGCAACGGAGCTGCCGTGGAGGTCGTGCGGATCGCGACCGGTGCTGAGCCGCAGGTGGCGGGCAAGCCGCTGCCTCCCATGCACCGGGAGACCATCATCCGTACCGGCGCGAAGCGGCCCCTCGTGGTCGGGGACCGGCTGGACACGGACATCGAGGGCGCGTTCAACGGCGGGGTCGACTCGCTGCTGGTGCTCACCGGTGTCACCGACGGGGCCCGGCTGCTCGCCGCGCGGCCACACCACCGGCCGACGTACGTGGACGCCGATCTGCGCGGGCTACTGACCGGGCAGCCGGAGGTCACCGAGGCGGGCGACGGCTTTTGGTGCGGGGGCTGGACCGCGATGGCCGGGGCGGACCAGCTGGAGCTGGAGGGCGACGGCGCGGCGATGGACGGGCTGCGGGCACTGTGCGCGGCGGCCTGGACGGCTGCCGGGGACGGTTCATGCCAGCTGGACGTGGAGAAGGCGCTGGCTCGGCTCGGGCTGTGACCGGGCCCGGTACCGGCGTTCGCGGGACCCCGGGGATCGATCATCCGAGCAAGGGTAGGCTAACCTAACCACGTGTTGGTTGACTGTCCTCCGGAACAGGGCGCAGAGAGCGCCGCCGCGCCCCCGGCCCGCCTGGCGGTGAGGGCCTTCGGGCTCCTGTTGTCCGTCGCGATGCTGGTCGTCGTCGCCCTGGCGAGCATCATGATCGGGGCCAAGGCACTTCCGTGGGGCCAGGTCTGGCACGGCCTGGTCCACGACACGGGCACGTACGGCGACGTCGTCGTGGACCAGCGGATCTCGCGCACCGTCCTCGGTCTGCTGGCCGGTGCCGCGCTCGGTCTCTCGGGCGCGGTGCTACAGGCGCTCACCCGTAATCCGCTGGCCGACCCCGGGCTGCTGGGCATCAACGCCGGTGCCTCCGCCGCCGTCGTGACGGCCACGACCTACTTCGGCGTCACCAGCCTCACCGGGTACGTGTGGTTCGCCTTCCTCGGGGCGGCGGCGGTCGGCGCCCTGGTGTGGTTCCTCGGCGGCAGCCGGGGCGCGACCCCGGTACGGCTCGCGCTCGCCGGTACGGCGGTCAGCGCTGCCCTCTACGGCTACCTCCAGGCCGTGATGATCACGGACGGCGCGGCGCTGGGCCGCATGCGTTTCTGGACGGTGGGTTCGTTGGCCTCGGCCACGAACTCGACCATCACCCAGGTGCTGCCCTTCCTCGCGGCCGGCACGGTCCTCGCGCTCGTCCTGGCCCGGCCGCTGAACGCCGTGGAACTCGGCGACGACACCGCCCGCGCGTTGGGCGCGCACCTCGACCGGATCCGCGCACTGGCCATGCTGGCTGCCACCGTCCTGTGCGGTGCCGCGACCGCCGCCTGCGGTCCCATCGTCTTCGTCGGCCTGATGGTCCCGCATCTCGTGCGTTCCATCACCGGCCCCGACCTGCGCTGGATCCTGCCCTACGCCATGGTCCTGTCGCCCGTGCTGCTGCTCGGCGCCGATGTCATCGGGCGGATCGTGGCCCGTCCTTCGGAGCTCCAGGCCGGCATCGTCACCGCGCTCATCGGCGGTCCGGTCTTCATCCTGCTCGTACGACGGCGGAGGACGGCCCAGCTGTGAGGCCCAGACGCGTGAGGCGAACCGTGTCCCCATCCATGCCCCGGCCGACGGGCCGGACCGCCCGGCGTGCCGTGCGTACCCCCACTGGCCTGTCGCTGCGTCTGGACGCCCGTGCGCTGGCCGTCGTCCTCCTGCTGGTGCTCGCCGCGGGTGCGGCGGCCGTGGCACTGATGGGCACGGGGGACGCAGAGATCCCGGCGGCCGACGTCCTGCGGACGCTCGTCGGTCACGGCTCCGCCTACCAGGACTTCATCGTCAACGAGCTACGGCTGCCGCGCGTCCTGGTGGGCCTATTGGTCGGCGCCTCCCTCGGTCTCGCCGGTGCGTTGTTCCAGGCCGTTTCCCGCAATCCGTTGGGCAGTCCGGACGTACTCGGACTCTCCCAGGGCTCCACGGCAGGCGCACTGGTCGTGATCGTGCTGATGTCCGGCAGCTCCGTCCAGGTGACTGCCGGTGCGCTGCTCGGCGGCCTGGCCACGGGGCTCGCCGTCTATCTGCTTGCCTGGCGGCGGGGCGTGCACGGGTACCGGCTGGTCCTGGTCGGTATCGGCGTCTCGGCGGTGGCAGCCGCGGTCAACGGCTATCTACTCACCCAGGCCGATCTGGTCGACGCGGCCCGCGCGGTGGTGTGGATGACCGGTTCGCTGGACGGCCGTGACTGGTCCCAGGTGTGGCCGCTGCTCGCCCTGTGCGCCGTCCTGGTCCCGCTGGTCCTCACCCATGCCCGCGGCTTGAGGATGACGGAGATGGGCGACGACGTCGCGCATGCCCTCGGCGTGCGCGTGCAGCGCGTCCGGCTGCTCATGGTGGTCTGTGCCGTGCTGCTCACGGCGGTCGCCACCGCTGCCGCCGGCCCCGTGGGCTTCGTCGCGCTCACCGCACCCCAGCTTGCCCGGCGCCTGACCCGTTCGCCGGGGCCGAACCTGGTGCCGTCCCTGTGCATGGGCGCGGTCCTGCTGGTCGTCGCCGACTGGTGCTCGCAGCGTGTGTTCGGAGCCGGCCAGTTGCCGGTGGGCGTGGTCACCGGCTTCCTGGGCGGCGGCTACCTGCTGTGGCTGCTGGTCGGCGAGCGCAGGGCCGGCCGGATGTGAACGGCTCGAACCAGACCCCCCGAAGGAGCACCATGAAC
This sequence comes from Streptomyces pluripotens, assembly GCF_000802245.2. NCBI lineage: Bacteria > Bacillati > Actinomycetota > Actinomycetes > Kitasatosporales > Streptomycetaceae > Streptomyces > Streptomyces pluripotens. The sequence continues at coordinate 1,323,220 of NZ_CP021080.1, read as the reverse complement.
CGCCTGTCCGCCGAGAACGTGACCCTCACCTACGACCGGAACGTGATCGCCGAGCGGATGTCGGTGGAGATCCCCGACAACTCCTTCACGGTGATCGTCGGCCCCAACGCGTGCGGGAAGTCGACACTCCTGCGGGCGCTGTCGCGGATGCTCAAGCCCAGCCGGGGCCAGGTGTTGCTGGACGGGCAGGCCATCCAGTCGATGCCCGCGAAGAAGGTCGCGCGGACACTGGGACTGCTGCCGCAGTCGTCCGTCGCGCCGGACGGCATCACGGTCGCCGATCTGGTCGGCCGGGGCCGCTACCCGCACCAGGGACTGCTGCGCCAGTGGTCCGTGGAGGACGAGCGCGTCGTGTGGGAGTCGATGCGGCAGACAGGGGTGGTCGACCTGGCCGACCGGTACGTGGACGAGCTGTCCGGCGGGCAGCGTCAGCGCGTGTGGATCGCCATGGCACTCGCTCAGCAGACCCCGCTGCTGCTGCTGGACGAGCCGACCACGTACCTCGACATCCAGCACCAGATCGACGTCCTCGACCTCTGTGCCGACCTGCACGAGTCCCGGGGCCGCACGCTGGTCGCCGTCCTGCACGACCTCAATCACGCGGCTCGCTACGCCACCCACCTCATCGCCCTGCGCGGTGGCGAGGTCGTCGCCGAGGGGAGCCCGGCCGACATCGTGACGGCCGGGCTGGTCGAGGAGGTGTTCGGGCTGCGCTGCCGGGTCATCGACGACCCGGAGACCGGGACTCCGCTGGTGGTGCCGGCCGCGCGCAAGGTGCGGGTCACAGCAGTTTCCTGAGCCGGAACAGGTCCAGCAGACCCGCCTCCAGCTTCACCCGGCCCCGGCCCCAGGCGGTCGCGAAGTTCAGCTCGCCGTCCACCAGGGCCAGCAGGTCATCACCGGTCATGGCGAGTCGGATCTGGGCCTTTGCCGGCGGAGGTCCGGGCTGGGCGCCGTCGACCTCGATCCGGCCGTCGGCCATCCGGCCCGCGAAGGTGACGTCCAGATCGGTGATGTGGCAGCTCACGGAGCGGTCCAGGGCTGCCGCCGCGCGGACTTCACCGTCGGCACCCTGCATGTTGTCCGAAAGTTTTCCCAGTGCGGCGCGGCACTCCTCGATCGTGGCCATCGCCATGACCGTACCGCAGCGGTTCGCGGTAGCGTCTGGGCATGAGCGACACAGTGCCGGAGAGCGAGGGCCTGCAGGGAGCGGCGGTCGAACCCGAGTACGATCCCGCCGAACCCGCCCCCCTGAACGTCCCGCGCACCCCCACCGGCCATGCCGAGGTCGATGTGCGTCTCGCGCGGTTGGCCGACGCCGACCACCTCGCCACCGACGGCCACGTCGAGGTGTACGAGGATGTACACAGGGGGCTGCGCGAGGCGCTCACCGCGCTCGACGCCCGCCCGGGACCTCCGGTTCCTGCCCGTCACCCGACCGTGGCCCCTCAATGAGACCCTCCGGGTCGCACCCATCGAACACCGTACGGGAACAGGAGCTGAACCGAACGTGGCAGGAGTCGCACGCCGCCGTCTGGACGCGGAGCTGGTCCGCCGGAAGCTCGCGCGCTCGCGCGAGCACGCCAGCCAGTTGATCAGCGCCGGGCGGGTCACCGTCGGCAAGACCGTGGCGACCAAGCCGGCCACCCAGGTGGAGACCGCCGCGGCCATCGTGGTCCGGGCCGACGACAGCGACCCGGACTACGTCTCCCGGGGCGGGCACAAGCTGGCCGGCGCGCTGTCGGTCTTCGTGCCGCAGGGGCTGGTGGTCGAGGGGCGGCGTGCGCTGGACGCCGGGGCGTCCACCGGCGGCTTCACCGACGTCCTGTTGCGTGCGGGGGTCGGGCACGTCGTCGCGGTGGACGTCGGCTACGGCCAACTCGCTTGGTCTCTGCAGAAGGATGAACGCGTCACCGTCAAGGACCGTACGAACGTACGCGAGTTGACGCTTGAGGCGATCGATGGGGAACCTGTGGATCTTGTCGTGGGCGATCTGTCCTTCATCCCGCTCGGGTTGGTGCTGCCTGCCCTGAAGCGGTGTGTGAAGCCGGACGCCGACCTGGTGATGATGGTCAAGCCGCAGTTCGAGGTGGGCAAGGAACGGCTCGGCAGCGGGGGTGTCGTGCGGAGTCCGCAGCTGCGGGCGGAGGCCGTGCGATCAGTGGCCGAGAAGGCCTGGGAACTGGGACTCGGGGTGCGTGGAGTCACCGCCAGTCCGTTGCCCGGCCCCTCCGGCAACGTCGAGTACTTCCTGTGGCTGCGATCCGGCGCCCCCCGCCTGGACCCGGCCGACGTCGACCGTGCAGTAGCGGAGGGGCCGCGTTGACACAGAACCTGGCACGCACTGTATTCCTGCTGGCCCACACCGGGCGGCCCGCCGCGATCCGCAGTGCGGAACTCGTGGTCAAGGGGCTGCTGCGGCACGGCATCGGGGTGCGGGTGCTGGAGGAGGAGGCGCGCGATCTGCCGCTGCCGGACGAGGTGGCCCTCGTCAAGGAGGCGACCCCGCAGTGCCTCGACGGATGCGAGCTGCTGATCGTGCTCGGCGGCGACGGCACGCTCCTGCGCGGGGCCGAGTTCGCGCGGGCCTCCGGGGTGCCCATGCTCGGCGTCAACCTGGGGCGCGTCGGGTTCCTCGCGGAGGCCGAGCGGGACGATCTCGACCGGGTCGTGGACCGGGTGGTGGCGCGGTCGTACGAGGTCGAGGAGCGGATGACCGTCGATGTCGTCGTCCACCGCAACGGGGACATCGTGCACACCGACTGGGCGCTCAACGAGGCGGCCGTGCAGAAGGCGGGTGCCGAGAAGCTGCTGGAAGTCGTGCTGGAGATCGACGGGCGGCCAGTGACGGGCTTCGGGTGCGACGGGGTCGTCCTGTCGACGCCGACCGGGTCGACGGCCTACGCCTTCTCCGCCGGGGGGCCTGTGGTGTGGCCCGAGGTGGAGGCGTTGCTGATGGTGCCGATCAGCGCACACGCGCTGTTCGCCAAGCCGTTGGTCACCTCGCCTGATTCCGTGCTCGCGGTGGAGGTTCTGCCCCACATCCCGCCGGGCGTGCTGTGGTGCGACGGACGGCGGACCGTCGAGTTGCCCCCGGGGGCCCGGGTGGAGGTGCGGCGGGGGGCGGTGCCGGTGCGCCTGGCCAGGTTGCACCACTCGTCCTTCACGGATCGGCTCGTGGCGAAGTTCGCGCTGCCCACGACCGGGTGGCGGGGAGCGCCCCATTAGCGCGAGGGCGTCCGACCGGCACGCCGGATGTCGCGACGGGGCGGACGGTGCCCGATGCGGCACTAGCTCTCCCGGGTGACATAGGCGGGCCATGTGCGCTCTTCGCCCCGGACCTCGTATGGTCTGTTCCGTGTTGGAGGAGATGCGGATACGGTCGCTCGGGGTCATCGACGACGCCGTCGTCGAGTTGTCGCCGGGGTTCACCGCCGTCACCGGTGAGACGGGTGCGGGCAAGACCATGGTGGTCACCAGCCTGGGACTGCTGCTCGGCGGACGGGCGGACCCGGCGCTGGTGCGGATCGGGGCCGGGAAGGCAGTCGTGGAGGGGCGGATCGCCGTTCCTGCGGACGCCTCCGCCGCCGTGCGCGCCGAGGAGGCCGGGGCCGAGCTGGACGACGGGTCCCTGCTGATCAGCCGCACCGTCTCCGCCGAGGGCCGCTCCCGCGCACACCTGGGCGGGCGCAGTGTGCCCGTGGGGCTGCTCGCCGAACTGGCCGACGACCTGGTGGCCGTGCACGGGCAGACCGACCAGCAGGGATTGCTGAAACTGTCCCGGCAGCGGCAGGCGCTGGACCGGTACGCGGGGCACGCGGTCACCGTGCCGCTCACCAAGTACGCCGAGGCCTACCGGCGGCTGCGGGCCGTCTCCGCCGAGCTGGCGGAGATCACCACGCGCGCGCGTGAGCGGGCACAGGAAGCCGGCATGCTGCGGTACGGGCTCGACGAGATCGCCGCCGTGGAGCCACGGGCGGGCGAGGACCTGGAACTGGCCGAGGAGGCGGAGCGGCTGGGGCACGCCGAGGCCCTTGCGTCCGCCGCCACGGCCGCGCACGCCGCCCTGGCGGGCAATCCCGAGGATCCCGAGGGAATCGACGCCTCGACCCTCGTCGCGGGCGCCCACCGTGCCCTGGAGGCCGTGCGGTCGCACGATCCGGCGTTGGCCGCGCTCGCCGACCGGATCGGGGAGATCGGGATCCTGCTCGGCGACGTGGCGGGTGAGCTGGCGGGGTACGCCGACGGTCTCGACGCCGATCCGCTGCGGTTGGCCGCCGTGGAGGAGCGGCGGGCCACGCTGGGCGCCCTCACCCGCAAGTACGGCGACGACGTGGGTGCCGTCCTCGCCTGGGCCGAGCAGAGCGCGTCACGGCTCACCGAGTTGGACGGCGACGACGGGCGGATCGCGGAACTGACCGCCGAGCGGGATGCGCTCCGCGCCGAACTGGGCGGGCTCGCCCAGGCGTTGACGGATGCCCGGACGGAGGCCGCCGCACGGTTCGCGGCCGCCGTGACGGCCGAACTGGCCTCGCTGGCGATGCCCCACGCGCGCGTCTCGTTCGACATCCGGCAGACCGAGGACCCGGAGGGCGTCGAGGTCGGCGGGCGTACGGTCGCGTACGGCCCGTCGGGCGCCGACGAGGTCGAACTGCTGCTCGCACCGCACCCGGGTGCCCCCGCGCGGCCCGTGGCCAAGGGCGCCTCCGGTGGTGAGCTGTCCCGCGTGATGCTGGCCGTGGAGGTTGTGTTCGCCGGTACCGATCCCGTGCCGACGTACCTGTTCGACGAGGTCGACGCCGGTGTCGGCGGCAAGGCCGCGGTCGAGATCGGGCGGCGCCTGGCGAAGCTCGCGAAGACCGCGCAGGTCGTGGTGGTGACCCACCTGCCCCAGGTCGCCGCGTTCGCCGACCGCCAGCTGCTGGTGGAGAAGACCCATGACGGGTCCGTCACCCGGTCCGGCGTGAAGGCCCTGGAGGGCGAGGAACGCGTCCGCGAACTGTCCCGCATGTTGGCCGGCCAGGAGGACTCCGAGACGGCCCGCGCCCACGCGGAGGAACTACTGGCGACCGCCCGGAGGGACGTGTGAGGGCTCGAACCGGCACCTGGGTGCTCGCCGCCGCTGTTGCCCGCGCGGGCATGGCAGTCCTGCGTGCCAAGCCGCCCGGTGGTCCCGCGGGTTGGGAGCGGAAGAACTATGCCGGACAAACCGTTGAGCTGTACGCGGCGCCCGCGGTCGCCGCGGCTGCGGCGGTCGCCGCAGCCCGGGTCCACCCCGGCGCCGGGCTCGCCGTGCTGGCCGCCGGGATCTGCGGGGCGTACGACGACCTCAACGGAGACCACCGGCGTGGCTTCCGGGAGCACCTCAGGGCACTGCGGGAGGGGGAAGTGACCAGTGGCGCGGTGAAGTTGTTCGGGATTTCCGCTGCGGGACTGGTCGCGGGTGCCCTGATGAAGGAACGGCCGGTCGACAAGGTGCTGGCCGGTGTCGTGATCGCCGGGGCGGCGCATTTCGTCAATCTCGTCGACGTACGCCCCGGGCGGGCCGCCGGCGTCGTGCTCGCGCTCGGGGCACCGGGACTGCTGAGGAAGGGACCGGCGGCCGAGTTGTCCGCCGCCGCCGTGGGCGCCGCGGCGGCCGTGCTGCCCGACGACCTGGGGGAGCGTGTGATGATCGGGGACACGGGGGCACACGCTCTCGGCGCGGCGCTGGGCGCCGCCGTCGCAGCCGGCTACGGATGCCCCCGCTCGGGCGCAGCCGAGAGCGCCGGAGGGCGCGCGGGGCTGCTTGCGCACGCCGTCGCCGTCGTGGCCGCGGCCGTGTACGGGGACCGGGTGACCGGGCAGGCGCGGGCGCTGTGAGTAGGTGACCCGCCGATACACCATCCTGCACCGTTCGGCCGTAGCAGGGTTTCGTTCACCCGTGTGGGTGACGTGCTCCGGCGCATTGCCCCGGCCCGCCGAACCGTGCGCCCTCCCGGTTTCCCAGAACGGCCGTGCGGCCTGGCATGCTTGGTGGGGAAAGCGGGCGCGCGGCGGACCTTGACGGTGCGCGCCGCAGGTTCGCGAGGTATGTCCTTCCACCCCGCTCAGCCCGCTACCTTCTGTACGTTCCCTCGTGACCGCCCCACGCCGAACCAGGAGCCCCGGCCCCGTGAGCCCTGTGAGCCCCGTGAGCAGCAACGCACCGCACGGCCAGTGGCCGCTGCGCACCGTGCAGGTGCTGGGCGGAGGCAATGCCGGCAGCAGTGCGCACGTGCGCTCGCTCGCCGGGGGACTCGTGGCGAGGGGCGTGCGGGTGACCGTGTGCGCCCCTGCCGAAGCCGACCGTGCCTACGACTTCACCGGGGCCGGCGCCGAGCACGTGCACGTGCCGCGCAGCAGCGACCCGGCCTCGGTGGCCGCGCTCCGGGCGGCTTGCGCGAGCGCCGACCTGGTGCACGCGCACGGCCTGCACGCTTCCTTCCGTACCGTGCTCGCACTCAGCGGACACAGCACCCCGTTGGTGGTCACCTGGCACAACCGGTCACGTGCCGAGGGCGCCCGGGCGCATCTGCTGCGGCTGCTGGAGCGGCGGGTGGTGAAGACGGCGTCCGTGATGCTGGGCACCAGCTCCGATCTGGTGGACCGGGCACGGCAGACCGGGGCGCGGGACGCCCGGCTCGCTGCTGTGGGCCTGCCGGGACAGGGCCGGTCTCCCGATCATGAGGACCCTGATCGGCCGCGCCCCAAGGTGCGGGCCGAACTCGGCAGCACCGGACGCCCGTTGCTCATCGCCGTCGGCTCCCTCGACCGGTACCGCGGCTACGACGTACTGCTCGACGCGGCTCGGGCCTGGCGGGACCTGGACCCGGTGCCGCTGGTCGTGGTCGCGGGGGAGGGGCCGCTGCGGTCAGTGCTGCAGCGGCGTATCGCGGACGAGGACCTCCCGGTACGGCTCATCGGGCACCACGACGATGTGCCCGAACTGCTCGCGGCTGCCGACCTGGCGCTGCTGACCAGCAGTTGGGAATCACGGTCGGTGTTCGCCCAGGAAGCCCTGTACGCGGGCGTCCCGCTTGTCGCGACCCGTGTCGGCGGCATCCCGGACCTCGTCGGCGACGCGGCCGAACTTCTTCCGTACGGTGACGCGGAGGCGCTCGCGGACGCCGTTGTACGGCTGCTGGCGGATCCGGAGCGTCGGGAACTGCTCCGGGAGCGCGGTGTGCGGCAGGCTGCCGGCTGGCCGACGGAGGACGAGACGGTTGCCCAAGTGCTCAGCATCTACGATGAGTTGACCCAGCCCCGCCCCTTGGCTTAGGGCCGTGGCAGGTAGCGTTTGCCCGACAGCGAGCAGCGTTTGGTGCGTGCTCGGAGGGTCACCCGGCCGGAGGTTGGGGGAGCGTCGGCCAAAAGTCCTCGTACGGGACGTGCGTGGGTTGTCGGGCGGCGAGGCGCGCGCACCGGGCATGGTGGCGGGGCGGACGCTACCTGCCGTGGCCCCTAGGGGACGTGGCGGCGGGCGCGGAGAGCCAGGCTCAACGCCAGCACCGTCTGTGGGTCGTCGAGGTCGGTGCCGAGCAACTCCCCGATGCGGGCGAGGCGATTGTACAGGGTCTGCCGGTTGAGGTGCAGCTCACGGGCGGTCTCCGCCTTGCGGCCGGCGTGCGCCAGATAGACCTCCAGTGTCGGCAGCAGCGGTGGCTTGGAGCGGCGGTCGTGCTCGCGCAGCGGGCCGATCGCACGGTCCACGAAGGCCGAGAGGTCCGGGTGGTCGCGCAGCCGCCACAGCAGTAGGTCGATGTCCAGGCGGCGGGCGTCGTACCAGGCCTGGTCGGTCAGTCCCTGCGCCGCCGTCGCCGTTTCCGCCGCGTGCCGCAGCCCGGCCGAGGCTGCCGCCCAGCCGCCCGCGACCCCGACGACCACGACCGGCGGCGGAGAGCCCGGCCGCCGCATGCCGGCCCGTTCCACCCCGGCCCGCAGCGCCGCTGCCACCCGGTCCGCGACCGAGGGGCGCTCCGACTCCGAGCGCAGGCCCAGCAGCACCAGCACCCGGCCCTCCACGGGGCGCACGCCCAGCAGCATCGGCACCCCCACCGCGGCCAGTTCCTCGGAGACCGCCCGCGCCAGCACCGCCCAGCCCCCGCCGGGGGACAGGGTGTCCCCGACCCGCATCACCACGGGCAGCAGCGGGCCGTCACCGGGCTTGAAGCCGAGAACCCGGGCCTGTGCGGGGGCGTCCTCCGCCGTGATGCGGCCCTCGGCGAGGTCGGTGAGGAAGTCGCCGCGCCCGCGGGCCGCCAGTTCCTCCTCCTGCCGGGCCTGCATCAGCACTACGGCCAGGATGCCCGCGGCACGCTCGGCGGCCATCCGGTGCACCGGCGCCAGCGGTGCGCGGACCGGCAACAGCACCAGCCTGGCGCGCACCGAGCCCGCCGTGCCGGGGCCGCCGCCGGGCACGTCCACCAGGACCGACCCGGCGGGCGGAGGGGCGTCCTTGTGCGGGCCGCGCAGCCCCTCCCACACCTGCAGCGGGTCTGCGCCCTCGGGGCCTTCCCCGGCCGCGTACAGCAGCCGTCCGCCGGGTGTCTCAAGGAACACGGGGTTATCCCCGAAGTCGGCCAGGATCCCCAGTACCTGCGGCACGCCACCGCCACCCAGCAGGGCCTCGGTGCAGCGCCGGTGCACCTCCTCCGCCCGCTGCAACAGCGCGTAGTGACCGTTGACGATCTCGGTGTGGATCTCCTCGGTCACCGTGACGAACGGCACTTCGCGGTGCAACTGGACCAGTGGCAGGCCGGCGCTGCGGGCGGTGTCCACCAGAGCGGCGGGCAGCCGGGTGAAGCGCGGGCCCAGCTCCACCACCAGCGCGGCGATCCCGCGGTCGGCGAGCGTCCGGACGAACGCCCGCTGCTCGGCCGGCCGGGTGCCCAGACCGTAGCCCGTGGTGAGCAGCAGTTCGCCGCCCTTGAGCAGGGAGGCGATGTTCGGCACCTCGCCCGCGTGCACCCAGCGCACGGTGCGCCCCAGCCGGTCGGCGCCCGCCAGGATCTCCGGCAGCCCGCTGCGCAGGCCGGGCAGCTCCAGTGCCTGCTGGACGGTGATCCCGGCGCCCTGGGTGTCGAATCGGTTGTCCGTACGGCTGTCCATGCAGCGGACGCTACCTGCGCGGACACCGGAAGGACATCTTCGGACTACACCGGCCTGATGTTGTGGTTGAAGCGGAACACGTTGTCCGGGTCGTACCGCCGCTTCACCTTCTCCAGGCGCAGGGCGTTGCCGGCGCCCAGGCCCGCCCGTACCCGGTCGGGGCCCTCGTCGCCGATGAAATTGAGGTAGACGTCACCTGTGCTCCACGGCTGGACATCGGCGCGTACCGCTCGCACCCAGGCGATCGCCCGCTCGTCGTCGGCCGGGTCCTCCCAGATGCCGAACGGGTGCACCGCCCAGGAAGCATCCCGGTACGGCACCGGATACTCGTGCGGCCCGGCGGCGATCGCCCCGCCCTGCGGGAACAGCACGTGCTGCGTTCCGGTCGGCACCGGCATGCTGTCCGCCCGCGCGCAGAAAACGTCCACGAGATCATCGGGTAGTCCGGCCAGATACTCGACCGACCAGTAGTTCCGCATCCCCGGCGGATCGTCGATCATGCACTGCACGTCGGCGTAGGGCATGTCACCGGCCAACTCCACCTCGTGCGCCAGCGCGAGTAGTGGTTCAGCGAGCTTGCGCAGGTCGTCTTCGCCACCCGCATAGGTCAGCAGGGCGGTGCACAGCAGCCGGCCCACCAGCTCCGGCGGCACGAACTCCTCGGGCGGGCCCGTCATGTACAGCACACCACCGCTCACCTCGTCCGGTCCGGTCCGGATGATCTCGCGGAAGGTACGGATCACCTCCGGTCCGAACTGCGGCAGGTACATCAGCAGGACGATGGAGAACTCCGGTAGTTCGTGCAGCTGCAGGGTGAGCGCGGTGGCGACGCCGAAGTTGCCGCCCCCGCCGTGCAGGGCCCAGAACAGCTCGGGGTTCTCATCGGGGTTCGCGTGTACCCGCTCGGCGTCGGCGGTCACCAGCTCCACACCGAGGAGGTTGTCGACGGCGAGGCCGAAGGCCCGGTCCAGCCAGCCGGTGCCACCGCCGAGGACGAAGCCGCCCACGCCGGTGGTGGAGGCCCGCCCGCCAGTGGTCGCGAGACCGTAGGGCTGGGTGGCCCGGTCCAGATGACTCATCGTGGCGCCGCCCTCGACCCGGACCGCCTCGGCGGCCGGGTCGACGGTCACCTTGTGCATCCGGCGCAGGTCCACCACGAGGGCGCCGTCGCCCAGGGCCGTCCCGGCCACGCTGTGTCCGCCACCGCGCACCGCGATGTGCAGGTCCAGTTCTCTGCCGAAGCGAATGGCACGGACCACATCGGGCACGTCCGCGCACTGGGCGATCACGGCCGGCCGCCGGTCGATCATCGCGTTGAAGACGGTACGGGCCTCGTCGTAACCGGCGTCCCCCGCGGCGAACACCTCGCCGACCAGATCCTCACGCAGCGCGGCGAGTGCCGCGCCCGCCTTCGAGAGGGAAGCCATGGCCGCCCCCTTTCGAAAAAACGGGGCAATTGTCCGTTCCAGACTAGACAGGGGTGGCCCTCATGTTCATCCGGTCACGTACGGGTTCTCGCACAGGTGTCTCCCGTGGGGATGCGACGGTCCAACCGGCGGACTCCGGTCCGGAGCACCACGGCCGCCCGCCGGGCAGCGCCGCGCGACACGGGAGACGGGAACCCGCAGAGGCTCAGCCGCCGTAGGCCCCGGAAGCCGTCAACCGCAGCGCGGTGTCGATCAGCGGAACGTGGCTGAAGGCCTGTGGGAAGTTGCCGACCTGGCGCTGCAGACCCGGGTCCCATTCCTCGGCGAGCAGACCGAGGTCGTTGCGGAGTGCCAGGAGCCTCTCGAAGAGCTTCCGGGCCTCGTCCACCCGGCCGATCATCGCCAGGTCGTCCGCCATCCAGAACGAGCAGGCCAGGAAGGCGCCCTCGTCGCCGGGCAGGCCGTCCACGCCCGCGCTTTCGCCTTCCGTCGGGTAGCGCAGGATGAACCCGTCCGGAGTGGACAGTTCGCGCTGGATCGCCTCGATGGTGCCGATCACCCGCTTGTCGTCCGGGGGCAGGAAGCCCATCTGGGGGATGAGCAGCAGTGAGGCGTCCAGTTCCCGCGAGCCGTAGGACTGGGTGAAGGTGTTGCGCTCCTTGTCGTAGCCCTTCTCGCACACGTCCCGGTGGATGTCGTCGCGCAGTTCCTTCCAGCGTTCCAGCGGGCCGTCTGCGTCACCGGACTCGATCAGCTTGATGGTGCGGTCCACCGCGACCCAGGCCATCACCTTGGAGTGCACGAAGTGCCGGCGTGGCCCGCGCACCTCCCAGATGCCCTCGTCCGGCTCCTGCCAGTGGTCCTCCAGGTAGCGGATCAGCTTCAGCTGGAGCAGGGCGGCGTAGTCGTTGCGGGCGAGACCGGTCATGTGCGCCAGGTGCAGGGCCTCGGTGACCTCGCCGTACACGTCCAGCTGAAGCTGGTGCGCGGCGCCGTTGCCGACCCGGACCGGAGCGGAGTCCTCGTAGCCTGGCAGCCAGTCCAGTTCCGCCTCGCCCAGCTCACGCTCGCCGGCGATGCCGTACATGATCTGCAGGTTCTCCGGGTCGCCGGCGACCGCTCGCAGCAGCCACTCGCGCCAGGCGCGGGCCTCCTCGCGGTAGCCGGTGCGCAGCAGCGAGGACAGGGTGATCGCCGCGTCCCGCAGCCATGTGTAGCGGTAGTCCCAGTTGCGGACACCACCGATGTCCTCGGGGAGGGAGGTGGTGGGTGCTGCGACGATGCCGCCGGTCGGGGCATACGTCAAGGCCTTGAGGGTGATCAGCGAGCGGATCACCGCTTCGCGGTACGGTCCGTGGTACGTGCAGTGCTCCACCCACTCGCGCCAGAACTCCTCCGTCGCCTCCAACGACGCATCCGGCTCCGGAAGCGGCGGCGCCTCCTTGTGCGAGGGCTGCCACGAGATGGTGAACGCGATCTGGTCACCGGGTGCGACGGTGAAGTCGGCGTAGGTCGTCAGCGACTTGCCGTAGGTCTCGGTCTCCGTGTCGAACCACACCGAGTCGGGCCCGGCGACAGCCACCGTGCGGCCCTCGCTCTTGTGTACCCACGGCACGACCCGGCCGTAGGAGAACCGCATCCTGAGCGCCGAGCGCATCGGCACCCGCCCGGTGACGCCCTCCACGACCCGGATCAGCTGCGGGGCGCCGTCGCGCGGGGGCATGAAATCGGTCACGCGCACCGTGCCGCGCGGGGTGTCCCACTCGGACTCCAGGATCAGCGAGTCGCCGCGGTAGCTGCGCCGGGCGGCCGCGGGGGGTTCGGCGTCGGCGGCGTGCGCCGGGCCGAGCCGCCAGAAACCGTGTTCCTCGGTGCCCAGCAGGCCGGCGAAGATGGCGTGCGAGTCGAAGCGGGGCAGGCACAGCCAGTCCACCGTGCCATCCCGGCAGACCAGTGCGGCGGTCTGCATGTCTCCGATGAGTGCGTAGTCTTCGATGCGCCCGGCCACGTGCAACTCCAGTCGAACGGCCACGTCACCCCCGCGCAGGGGGCTGTCGCTAGTGCGGTCAAGGGGTCGTTGTTATGCGTCGTTGAGCGGTGAAGCAAAGCAGTCCGCCGAGCCCTGAGGCAAAACGACAGTCTTTGCTCAACGAACTGCCGCGCTCTCGTTGTTCCGGGTGATGTTGGCGGGGGTGTGCCGTCGTTCCGGCCGGGCTTGGCAGTGAGTGTCCGAGCAGGATACGACGCACGTAGATGATCTGCGTGCCGCTCCGGGCAACCCGTGTGGGCCGAACGAGTGAGCAGCGGGTGAGAGCCGTGCGGCCGGAGCGTGTCTGTGCTGGCCCGTATGGTGAGCCGTACCGTGCCTGGTCGGGCGCGGAGCGTGGCCGGAAGCCATCTCCTCCAGGCGCTGATACCCTGGTAGCCCGTGGACGGTGGGCCTGAAACCCCCGAACCGCAGCGACGGCGCCTCCCCCGGGAAGCAACAGGCAGCGTCCGGGCCGGCAGCCGCACCGCACGACAGATCGCGACCACGGGAGCCCCCTCTTGGCCATGCCGCCCGCTGCTTTTCGAAACAGCACAGCCACGACGACCAAGCACATCTTCGTCACCGGGGGCGTCGCCTCCTCGCTCGGCAAGGGCCTCACCGCCTCCAGCCTGGGCATGCTGCTCAAGGCCCGCGGCCTGCGCGTGGTGATGCAGAAGCTCGATCCCTACCTGAACGTCGACCCGGGCACGATGAACCCCTTCCAGCACGGTGAGGTGTTCGTCACCAATGACGGCGCCGAGACCGACCTGGACATCGGCCACTACGAGCGCTTCCTCGACCGTGATCTGGACGGCTCCGCCAACGTCACCACCGGTCAGGTGTACTCGACCGTGATCGCCAAGGAGCGGCGCGGTGAGTACCTGGGCGACACGGTGCAGGTCATCCCGCACATCACCAACGAGATCAAGCACCGCATCCGCCGTATGGCCACCGACGAGGTGGACGTCGTGATCACGGAGGTCGGCGGCACGGTCGGTGACATCGAGTCGCTGCCGTTCTTGGAGACCGTCCGCCAGGTCCGCCACGAGGTCGGCCGGGACAACGTCTTCGTCGTGCACATCTCGCTGCTGCCCTACATCGGCCCGTCGGGTGAGCTGAAGACCAAGCCGACCCAGCATTCGGTGGCCGCACTGCGCAACATCGGCATCCAGCCCGATGCGATCGTGCTGCGCTGCGACCGCGAGGTCCCCACCGCCATCAAGCGCAAGATCTCCCTGATGTGCGACGTCGACGAGGCCGCGGTCGTCGCTTGCCCCGATGCCCGTTCGATCTACGACATCCCGAAGGTCGTGCACACCGAGGGCCTGGACGCTTATGTGGTGCGCAAGCTGGACCTGCCCTTCCGGGACGTGGACTGGACGACCTGGGACGACCTGCTCGACCGCGTCCACAAACCCGATCACGAGATCACCCTCGCCCTGGTCGGCAAGTACATCGACCTGCCCGACGCCTATCTGTCGGTCACCGAGGCGCTGCGCGCGGGCGGCTTCGCCAACCGCGCCCGGGTGAAGATCAAGTGGGTGACGTCGGACGACTGCAAGACCCCGGCCGGTGCCAAGGCCCAGCTGTCCGACGTCGACGGCATCTGCATCCCGGGCGGCTTCGGTGACCGCGGTGTGCTCGGCAAGGTCGGCGCCATCCGCTACGCCCGTGAGAACAAGATCCCGCTGCTCGGTCTCTGCCTGGGGCTGCAGTGCATCGTGATCGAGGCCGCGCGTCACCTGGCCGACATCTCGGATGCCAACTCCACCGAGTTCGACCCGGCCACCGCCCACCCGGTCATCTCCACCATGGCCGAGCAACTGGACATCGTCGCCGGTGAGGGTGACATGGGTGGCACCATGCGGCTCGGCATGTACCCGGCCAAGCTGGCCGAGGGCTCCATCGTCCGTGAGGTGTACGACGGCAAGGAGTATGTCGAGGAGCGGCACCGTCACCGCTACGAGGTGAACAACTCCTACCGTGCGGAGTTGGAGAAGAAGGCCGGCATCATCTTCTCGGGCACCTCGCCGGACGGCAAGCTCGTCGAGTACGTCGAGTACCCGCGCGACGTCCACCCCTACCTGGTCGCCACGCAGGCGCACCCGGAACTGCGCTCGCGGCCGACGCGTCCGCACCCGCTGTTCGCCGGGCTGGTGAAGGCCGCGGTCGAGCGGAAGATCTCCGAGTAGCGCATCAGTTGTACGGTGACCGGGGTGCCTACCTCTCCGTAGGGGGCACCCCGGTCTTTGCCGGCCGGTCGGTTGAACGCGTGTGGAGGGACAGGGCATGACGATCAAGGACACGCCGCAGGAGTGGGAGATCCGGGCGACGGAGACCCCCTTCACGGGCAACAAGACCTCCGTCCGCACCGACGACGTGGTCATGCCCGACGGCTCGGTGGTCCGCCGCGACTACCAGGTCCACCCCGGCTCGGTGGCCGTCCTCGCGCTGGACGAGGAGGACCGGGTCCTGCTGATCAACCAGTACCGGCACCCGGTACGGCACAAGCTGTGGGAGATTCCGGCCGGCCTGCTCGACGTCCCCGGTGAGAACCCGCTGCACGCGGCCCAGCGGGAGCTGTACGAGGAGGCACACGTCAAGGCCGAGGACTGGCGGGTACTGACCGATGTCTACACCACTCCCGGTGGTTGCGACGAGGCCGTACGGATCTTCCTCGCCCGCGATCTCTCCGAAGCCGAGGGGGAGCGCTTCCAGGCGGAGCACGAGGAGACCGACCTGCAGTACGCGCGCGTGCCGGCCGATGAACTGGTGCGCCGGGTGCTCGCCGGCGACGTGCACAACAACTGCTTGGTCGTCGGGATTCTCTCGTTGGTCGCGGCCCGTGGCGGCGACGGACTCGACACGCTGCGGCAGGCGGACGCGCCATGGCCCGCCCGCCCCTTCGCCTCTTGATCCCTGTACTCGCGTGCATTGGTGTGACGATCCGCTGATCCGATCGGGGGACCCGCCCGTCGTGCTCGTCCCGGAACGTCGCAGAGCGTGAACTAGGCTCTTGACAGCCCGTTTGGAAGATCCGGCGGGCTTGCGCGCGCGTGTTGGACGGGAGTGTGGCCCGTGACGGATCAGGCGGTGGACACAGGCGAGGCGCGGCTGTCCGTGCACCCGGCCGCGGAGAACCGATTCCTGGGCCGGACGCGGGAGTTGAAGGCCTTGCGCGCCGACATCGAGCGTGCGGGCCTGGACACGCTCTCCGGCCGCAAGGCACCGCGCGCACGTGTCCTGCTCATTGCGGGCCGCCCAGGCTCCGGCCGGACCACGCTCGCCGAGGAGCTCGTACGGCAGGTCGCCGACGGTTACCCGGACGGGGTGCTGCGGGCCCGGCTCAGCGAGCCCGATGGCACCCCCGTCCCGGTGGAGCGCACCGCCCGCGAGCTGCTGACCGCACTGGAGCTGCCGGTCCCGGCCGGCGCCGCCGAGGACGACCTGACCGCGGCGCTGCGCGCCGCCCTCGCCGACCGTCGGATGCTGCTGTTGCTGGACGATGCGCCCGGCGCCGAGCAGGTCGACGCGCTGCTCCCGGACGCCCCGGGCTGCCTGGTGGTGGCCGTCTCCAGCGGACCGCTCACCGGTATCGCCGACGTCCGCCCCTGCACCCTCGGAGGCCTCGACACCAAGTCCGCGGTGGAACTCCTCACCCGCTTCACCGGCTCGGTCCGCATCACCGTCGACCCGCGTTCGGCCGAAAGCCTTGCCGAGGCCTGCCAGGGCCACCCGGCAGCGCTCGTCCTGGCCGGCGGCTGGCTCGCCGCCCGCCCGCAGGCCGCCGTCTCCGACCTCGCCAAACGGCTGCACGCCGACACCGACGACGGCACCCCGCTCGCCCGCGTCCTGCGGCTCGCGTACGGCCGGCTGTCCGGCCCGGCGGCCCGGACCCTGCGGCTGCTCTCCCTCGCCCCGGCCGGTCTGGTCGATCCGCATACCGCCTCGGCCCTCGCCGGCTGCTCGGTCGGCAGCGCCCGCGCCACCCTGGACGACTTCGTCGCCCTCGGTCTGCTGCGCCCGGTGGACTCCCCGCTGCCCCAGTACGAGGTCCCCGGCTGCTTGCACCCGCTGCTGCGTGCGCTGGCCGAGGGCCAGGAGCGGCCCGCGGAGTTGCAGCTGGCCCGGGCCCGGATGCTGGAGCGGACGGTACGGCTGCTGCAGTCGTGCCGGGCGATCACCGAGACGGACAGCCCGCAGACCCGGGAGAAACTGAGCGCGATGCCTCACGAGGCGCGCTTCCCCAGCCCGCGGGCGGCTGCCGACTGGCTACGCCTCAGGCGGCCCGCCCTGCTGGCGTCCGCGCGGCTGGCGGTGGCTGACGGAGAGCTGGACACCCTCGCCCGCAGGCTGATGTCCCAGCTGGTCAGGGCGATGGCGGCGCATGTCGGCACCCAGGCCGCCGCACCCGACCTGTATGGCGTCCACGGGCTCG
Source organism: Streptomyces pluripotens (assembly GCF_000802245.2). Lineage (NCBI taxonomy): Bacteria > Bacillati > Actinomycetota > Actinomycetes > Kitasatosporales > Streptomycetaceae > Streptomyces > Streptomyces pluripotens. The sequence continues at coordinate 1,306,197 of NZ_CP021080.1, read as the reverse complement.
TCCTCGACGTCGCCGAGCGGCGGGGGCTGCCCCGGGAGAAGGCTGCGGCCCTGCTGAACCTGGGTGATCTGGACGCCCAGACCGGCCGCACCCGGGACGCGCTGGCCCGTTACCGGGCCGCGCTGGACGCCGGGCGGGAGGCGGACGACCCGTATGCGACCGGCCGAGCGATGGAATCCGTAGGCGGCGCTTACCAGGAACTGGGCGACTACGACCGGGCCGCCGACTGGTTCGGCCGCGCCCTTGCCGACCGGCTGGCCCGGGGGGAGCACGAGCAGGCCGCCCGGCTGTACGGCCGGATCGCCACCGCCCACACCTACGCGGGGCACTACGGAGCGGGTCTGCGCAACTGGCGGGCCGCCGTCGCCGGCTACCGCAGGATCGGCGATGTCGCGGCCCACGCGCGGGCGTTGAGTGAACTGGCCCGGGTCCAGGAGTACGCGGGCCGGCCAGAGGAGTCACTGCAGACCTGTCAGGAGGCGGCGGAGTGGGCGCGGCGCGCCGACGACGTCCGGTTGCAGGCCGCGCTCCAGCTGCGGCTGGCCGACACCCTGGAGCATCTCGGTGACCCCGCTGCCGCCCGCCTGCACCGCTCGGCGGCCGAGCGCATGCTGGGTGAGGAGCCGGCGGAGGAGGACACGAGCTTGGAACAAGCCGCTGATCCCTGCGAAATCCGCAGTGCATCCGGTGAAGATTGATGCAATGAAAGGCTAGACAGGCGGAACACCTTCATTAGACTGGCTCTGCCGCACGTTCTCCTGCGGTGTCTCCCGGTGTGCCCCCGCACGCCTGGGTATGTCATGCGACGCCCCCCATACCCCCTGAGCCAAGGACCGTGATCGACGTGAAGGTCGGCATCCCCCGCGAGGTCAAGAACAACGAGTTCCGGGTGGCCATCACCCCCGCCGGTGTGCACGAGCTGGTGCGCAACGGCCACCAGGTCGTCATCGAGCGGGGTGCTGGCCTCGGCTCCTCGATCACGGACGCCGAGTACGTGGCTGCCGGCGCCGGGATCCTAGAGACGGCGGACGAGGTCTGGGCCTCCGCCGACCTGCTGCTGAAGGTCAAGGAGCCCATCGCGGAGGAGTACCACCGCCTCCGCAAGGACCAGACCCTCTTCACCTACCTGCACCTGGCCGCCTCCAAGGAGTGCACGGACGCGCTGCTGGAGTCCGGCACCACGGCCATCGCCTACGAGACCGTCGAGCTGCCCAGCCGTGCGCTGCCGCTGCTCGCCCCGATGTCCGAGGTCGCGGGTCGTCTGGCTCCGCAGGTCGGCGCCTACCACCTGATGCGCGCGGCAGGCGGTCGCGGTGTGCTGCCGGGCGGTGTCCCGGGTGTGACCCCGGCCAAGTGCGTCGTCATCGGCGGCGGTGTGTCCGGATGGAACGCCACCCAGATCGCCGTCGGCATGGGCTTCGACGTGACCCTGCTGGACCGGGACATCAACAAGCTCCGCGAAGCCGACAAGATCTTCGGTACGAAGGTCAAGGCGATCATGTCCAACTCCTTCGAGCTGGAGAAGGCCGTCCTCGATGCCGACCTCGTCATCGGTGCCGTCCTCATCCCGGGTGCCAAGGCCCCGAAGCTGGTCACCAATGAGCTGGTGTCCCGCATGAAGCCCGGAAGTGTCCTTGTCGATATCGCGATCGACCAGGGCGGCTGCTTCGAGGACTCCCGCCCCACCACGCACGCCGAGCCGACCTTCCAGGTCCACAACTCGGTCTTCTACTGCGTGGCCAACATGCCCGGCGCGGTGCCCAACACCTCCACCAACGCGCTCACCAACGCGACCCTGCCGTACATCGTCTCGTTGGCCAACAATGGCTGGGTGGAGGCGCTGCGCCGTGACCCCGCTCTCGCCAAGGGGCTCAACACTCATGACGGCAAGGTCGTTTACCGGGAGGTCGCCGAGGCCCACGGTCTGGACCACCTTGAGCTGGACTCGCTGCTCGGCTGACCTGCCTGACCTGGTGAGTCGTTAAGTCACCTGCAGGTAAAAGGCGATTCGTCAACACGCCTCGTCAACACTGTGCGCCCGGCCGGACCTTGCCCGACAAGGTCCGGCCGGATGTGTGTATGGTCACTTTGCGACTCTCGGCCAACTCGCCTCGAACGTAACCCTTCGACCGATTCGCGCACCGGGGAAACCTGCTGTGCGACGGCCGTACGCCCTTGACAGAGGGATGTTTCATTGCCGACACATCCTGCCGGGTCCGGCGGATTGTGTTGCTGCGGACCGCCGACACGCCATAGAGTCGCCAACCGTCGGCATGGTGCCACGCTGACCTTGTCTAGAAGTTCCCTGGTCACCAAGGAGGTAAGACGACTTGTGAATGAGTCGACATTTTCTCCCGGGGGTGGTCAACCAGGAATGCCCGCACGGGGCCAGGGCCCCGCGGGATTCGAGGCTGTCGGCTCCGTCGCTGTGCGCACCTTCGCAGCCCACCAGAGTTCCGGTCCGCAGACGGACCGGACAGCACACCAGAGCATGGATGGCCATCACGTGAACGCCATGGCCGGCGACGGAAGTGGCGCGCCCCACAACCACTTCGCCGACTACGACGAACTGCCCGACGGGCACTTCTACGACCCCGACGCCGAGTACGAGCCCGACCCGGAGTACGCGGCCACGCTTGCGCCCGACGCAGCGCGTCAGCGCCGCGAGCGCATCGGCCCGACCGGACGTCCGCTGCCCTACTTCCCGATCCCGGGCCCGCTGACCGACCACGGACCCGCGAAGATCATCGCGATGTGCAACCAGAAGGGGGGCGTCGGCAAGACGACGTCGACCATCAATCTGGGTGCCGCGCTCGCGGAGTACGGCCGGCGCGTGCTGCTCGTGGACTTCGACCCGCAGGGCGCGCTGTCGGTGGGTCTCGGTGTCAATCCGATGGAGCTCGACCTCACCGTCTACAACCTGCTTATGGAGCGGGGCATGTCCGCGGACGAGGTCCTGCTGAAGACGGCGGTCCCCAACATGGATCTGCTGCCCAGCAACATCGACCTGTCGGCCGCCGAGGTCCAGTTGGTCTCCGAGGTCGCGCGTGAGTCGACGCTGCAGCGGGCGCTGAAGCCGCTGATGCCCGACTACGACTACATCGTGATCGACTGCCAGCCCTCGCTCGGCCTGCTTACCGTGAACGCGCTGACTGCCGCGCACAAGGTCATCGTGCCGCTGGAGTGCGAGTTCTTCGCCCTGCGCGGTGTGGCCCTGCTGACCGAGACCATCGAGAAGGTCCAGGAGCGGCTCAACCCCGAGCTGGAACTGGACGGCATCCTCGCCACGATGTACGACTCGCGCACCGTGCACAGCCGTGAGGTGCTCGCGCGTGTCGTCGAGGCGTTCGACGACCACGTCTACCACACGGTCATCGGGCGCACGGTTCGCTTCCCGGAGACCACGGTCGCCGGTGAGCCGATCACCACCTACGCCTCCAACTCCGTCGGTGCCGCCGCCTACCGCCAGCTCGCCAGGGAGGTGCTCGCCCGGTGTCACGCCGAGTGAGTCTGCCCGGGGCCGACGAACTGTTCCGCACGACAGGGGGGATGGCACTCCAGCCGTCCACGCCCCGCCGCGCGGCCAACGGTGAGGCCCGGGTGCCGGCTCCCGCGGGGGAGAGCGACGAGACGGCCGCTACCGAGGACGCACCGCAGTCGGTGCCCGTCCAGGGCGGTGACGGAGAGGGCGCGGAGCACGTCGCCGCGGAGGCCGGGCCGGCCGAAGCCGGTGCGTCCCGCACCCGCCCGGCGCGCCGGCAGACGGCGCAGGAAGGTTCGGCCGCCCCCGCTCAGCCGCGCAAACGGGGAAGAGCTGCGGCCCGGCGGCCCAGCGGGCGTGAGCGGCATGACGAGAAGATCACGGTGTACGTGTCGGCCGAAGAGCTGATGGACCTCGAACACGCCCGTCTGGTGCTCCGTGGCGAGCACGGACTGGCGGTGGACCGCGGGCGCATCGTCCGCGAGGCGGTGGCCGTGGTCCTGGCCGATCTTGAGTCCCGCGGGGACGCGAGCATCCTGGTCCGGCGGCTGCGCGGTCGGTAGTCGGCCTCGCGGGCGGTAAGCGGTAGCCTGCGACGGCGATGACCTCGAACGACGCTCCCGCTCCCGGCCCAGGCGCCGTCCGCCGGCGTGCGCTGGGCCGGGGCCCGGGGGCCGTACGGGCCGAACCGGCCGAGCCCGACACCACGCCGGTGACGCCCGCCGGGGCGCCGGCTGGCAGGCCCGTCAAACGGTCGGCACCCGTAGGGCCGCACCCCACGTCTTCGACCCTGCTGGTGGCGTCGGAGCCCGGACCGGCGCCCGTATCCGTGTCAGAGCCGCAGGTGGCGGAGGACCCCGAAGCGCAGACCGGGGCGAAGGCGCGGGCCGGGAACCAGGTCGAGCCGTCGGCCGGAGGGGCGTCGCCCCGCTCCGAAGACCACACCGACGGCGTCTTCAAGGTGCGCCTCGCCAATTTCGAGGGCCCCTTCGACCTGCTCCTGCAGCTGATTTCCCAACACAAGATGGACGTCACCGAGGTGGCCCTGTCCAGGGTGACCGACGAGTTCATGGCGCACATCCGGGCCATGGGACCGGACTGGGACCTGGACCAGACGTCCGAGTTCCTGGTCGTGGCGGCCACCCTGCTGGACCTCAAAACAGCCCGGCTACTACCCGTCGCCGACGTGGAGGACGAGGCCGACCTGGCCCTGCTGGAGGCTCGGGACCTGTTGTTCGCGCGCCTGCTGCAGTACCGCGCGTACAAACAGATCGCGGACATCTTCAGCGAGCGCTTGGCGGAGGAGTCCCGCCGCCACCCCCGTACGGTCGGCCTGGAACCCGAACACGCCGAGCTGCTGCCCGAGGTCGTCATCAGTATCGGCCCCGAGGGCTTCGCCAGGTTGGCGGTCAAGGCGATGCAGCCCAAGCCGAAGCCGCAGGTGTACGTGGACCACATCCATGCACCGCTGGTCAGCGTCCGGGAGCAGGCGGGCATCGTGGTCGCCCGCCTCCGGGAGCTGGGTGAGGCCGGCTTCCGGACCCTGGTCGAGGACACCGACGACGTCCTCACCGTCGTGGCGCGGTTTCTCGCCCTGCTGGAGCTGTACCGCGAGAAGGCCGTCGCCCTGGAGCAGCAGACCCCGCTCGGGGAGCTGACCGTGCGCTGGACCGGCGGGGACGCGGAGGCGGCGCCGACGGTCACCGACGAGTTCGACCGGCCGCCCGAACGGCCCGCGGACCCCGGGGAGAAGACCAGCCCCGGGGCGGAGCGGAAGGAGGAGAGGAAGGCATGAGCGAGGAGACCGCAGAGCTCCCGGCGGAGCCACGAGGCACCGCCGGCCTTGCCCTGAAGCCAGCTCTGGAGGCGATGCTCATGGTCGTGGACGAGCCCGCGACCGAGGAACAATTGGCGAGGATGCTCGAACGGCCCAGGCGGTCCATCGCGGACGCGCTGCGCGAGCTGGCCGACGAGTACACCGTGCAGGGCCGTGGCTTCGAGCTGCGGTTCGTCGCAGGCGGCTGGCGCTTCTCCACCCGTGCCGCCTATGCGCCGGCCGTCGAGCGGCTGGTGCTGGACGGCCGGACGGCCCGGCTCACCCAGGCGGCGCTGGAAACCCTCGCGGTCGTCGCCTACCGTCAGCCGGTCAGCCGCAGCAGGGTTTCCGCGGTGCGCGGAGTCAACTGCGACGGCGTGATGCGCACCCTCCTCCAGCGCGGTCTGGTCGAGGAGGCGGGCACGGAACCCGAAACAGGTGCGATCCTGTATGGGACGACGGACTACTTCCTGGAGCGGATGGGCCTGCGTGGTCTGGACGAGCTTCCGGAGCTCGCGCCCTTCCTCCCCGAGGCGGAGGCGATCGAGGCCGAGACCCAGGAGGGAGTCCCGTCGTTCGACCCGGACGCGCCCGACGCGTCCGGCGGTCAGAACGCAGACGACTAAGACGGAAACCTTGATGCGAAGCAGCGGCAGCGGCAGGAACAGCGGACGCGGCAACCACCGCGGCGCCGGCAACAACAGGGACGAGCGGCAGGGGCAGGGCCGCCCCCGCAAGCCCCGCCCCGAGGAGCGCCGCTACGACGTGGGCCCCGGCGCCTCCCAGGACGGTCCCAAGTCCGGGCGCGGCGGCACGGCCCGTGGCGGCGCCAAGGGCGGTCCGAAGAAGGCACAGCAGCCCGGTCAGCGCGGCCGTACGGCGCCGGCACGTTCGCGTGAGTACGAGGCGCGGGCGGAGGAACGCAATCGGGAACGGTACGCGGGCAAGAAGGACGTCAAGCTGCCCAAGACCTTCCCGGGCGCCGAACAGGAGGGCGAACGGCTGCAGAAGGTCCTCGCGCGCGCGGGCTACGGCTCCAGGCGGGCCTGCGAGGAACTGATCGACCAGGCCCGGGTCGAGATCAACGGTGAGATCGTCACCGAGCAGGGCCGCCGGGTGGACCCGGAGAAGGACGAGGTCAAGGTCGACGGTCTGACGGTCGCGACGCAGTCGTACCAGTTCTTCTCATTGAACAAGCCCGCCGGTGTCGTCTCCACCATGGAGGACCCGGAGGGCCGTCAGTGCCTCGGCGACTACGTCACCAACCGTGAGACCCGTCTCTTCCACGTCGGTCGGCTCGACACCGAGACCGAGGGCGTCATCCTGCTCACCAACCATGGCGAGCTGGCCCACCGCCTCACCCACCCGAAGTACGGCGTGAAGAAGACCTACCTCGCGCACATCGTCGGCCCGATCCCCCGTGACCTGGGCAAGCAGCTGAAGGACGGCATCCAGCTGGAGGACGGCTACGCCCGCGCGGACCACTTCCGGGTCGTGGAGCAGACCGGCAAGAACTACCTGGTCGAGGTGACCCTGCACGAGGGGCGCAAGCACATCGTGCGGCGCATGCTGGCCGAGGCCGGCTTCCCCGTCGACAGGCTGGTGCGCACCGCCTTCGGCCCGATCACGCTCGGCGACCAGAAGTCGGGCTGGCTGCGCCGCCTGTCGAACACGGAGGTCGGCATGTTGATGCAGGAAGTCGACCTCTAGGACCCGGTCCAGGGAGAGCTGGGTGACGCTGGCCCCCGGTTCAGGGAGAGCTGGACGGCCCCGGCCCAGGAGGGCTGGACGCCGGATCTTGTGCGGAACACCCATCCCCTCTTATGGTCTTATTGACGATAAGGGGGGATGGGTGTCGTGACCGGTGACGACAAGCATGCCCATGAGCCGTTCGCGGTCACCGTCGCCCTCGCTGTGCTCACCGTCCGCGCCGGCACTCTGCACGTGCTGCTCGTGGAACGCGGCCAGGAGCCGTATGCCGGCCAGTGGGCGCTGCCCGGTGGCTTCCTGCTGCCCCGCGAGTCCGCCGAGACGGCCGCCCGGCGCGAGCTGGCTGAGGAAACCGGCCCCGCCGACGTCTTTGGGTTGCACCTGGAACAGCAGTGCGCCTACAGCGAACCGGGCCGGGACCCCCGGATGCGGGTCGTGTCCGTCGCCTTCACCGCGCTGCTGCCCGACCCTCCTGAACCGCGCGGCGGCGGCGATGCGGCCCGGACCCGCCGGCTGCCCTGGGGGACCGCCGGACCGCTCGCCTTCGACCACGACCGGATCCTGGCCGATGCCCGCGAGCGGATCGGCGCCCTGCCGGGGGACCAGTGTGTGTCGCCACCGCCTCCTGCCCGCCCGAGTTCACCCTCGATGAACTGCAGCAGGTCTACGAGACGGTGTGGGGGCAGGGCCCTGGACCGGCCCAACGTCCGCCGCAAGGTGCTCGCCACCCCCGGTTTCGTCGAACCCGTACCCGGTGCCGCCCGGCTGTCCGGAGGCCGGGGCAAGCCTGCCGCGCTCAACCGCCCGGGCCCTGCCACCAACCTGCACCCGCCCCTGCACCGGCCATCTCGGAAAGGACACCCCGCATGACCACGCGTCCGGCGAGCAAGCGCGCTGCCACCGGTTCCCTCCTCGGTCTCGCGCTCGGTGACGCCCTGGGCTTCCCGACCGAGTTCAACGACGTGCCGTCGATCCTCGCCAAGTGCGGCCCGTGGCGGGAGATGGAACTGCCCGCTCGCGCGTTCGTCTCCGACGACACGCAGATGACCCTCGCGCTCGGACGCGCGCTCCGGACGGCCATGGAGCGCGGATTCCTGGCGCCGGAGCGGCTGGAGCGTCCGCTGCGCGAGGAGTTCGTGGACTGGTACCGGTCGCCGGAGAACAACCGGGCCCCGGGCAACACCTGCCTGCGGGCGTGCAGTCTCCTCGTGAAGGAGGGGCTGCACTGGCAGGACGCCAGCCAGATCGGCTCCAAGGGGTGCGGTGCCAACATGCGCGTGGCCCCCCTCGGGCTCGTCCCCGCACTGAGCGACGAACAACGCTCCGGGGCCGCCCAGTTGCAGTCCGCGCTCACGCACGGTCACCCCACCGCTCTGGCCGCCTCCGACCTCACCGCCCGGGCCGTCCACCTGCTGGCCCAAGGCGTCGATCCGGCGGGGCTGGTCGACGCCCTGCGCTCGTACGCGCTTCAGAACCGCACCCGCTACCACCACGCCTGGCTCGGCGATCTGTGGACCCGCTCCCAGGACCCCGGCCCCGAGCATTTCATCGCGCGCGGCTGGGACGAGTGCCTGGCGATCCTGCACCGCCTCCAGGAGGCCGCGCGGACCGTCTCGCCGGAGGCCGACCCGTGCCTGGCCACCGGCGAGGGCTGGATCGCCGAGGAGGCGTTCGCCACCGGGCTGCTGTGCTTCCTGCTCTTTCCGGACGAGCCCGTCACCGCCCTGCGCCGGGCCGCATGCTCGGCCGGTGACTCCGACTCCGTCGCCTGCCTCACCGGGGCCTTCGCGGGCGCCTGGCTGGGCGCGGACGCCTGGCCAGCCGAGTGGGCCGAGCGCATCGAGCACCGGGGCGACCTGTTGGAGCTGGGGGCGCTCTGGGACGCTTAGGACCGTGATCGACGACCTCGACCTGACCCCTGTGGTCGCGCAACAGCCCCACCCGCTGCTGTTCGCGACCGTCTCCGGAGCCCACCTCTACGGCTTCCCCTCGCAGGACTCGGACGTGGACCTGCGAGGCGTCCATCTGCTGCCCGCGGCCGACCTCGTCGGGCTGCGCGAGCCGGAAGAAACCCGGTCGCGGGCCTGGGTGCGGTACGGCGTGGAACTGGACCTCGTCACGCACGACCTGCGCAAGTTCGTCCGGTTGATGCTCCGCCGCAACGGATACGTACTGGAGCAGTTGCTCTCACCGCTCGTCGTGCACACCGGTGACGCGCACCGGGAGCTGGCCGCCCTGGCCCCCGGCGTCCTCACCAGCCACCACGCCCACCACTACCGGGGATTCGCGGTGACGCAGTGGCGGCTGTACGAGAAGACGCGTGAACTCAAGCCGCTGCTCTACACATTCCGGGTGCTGCTCACCGGAATCCACCTGATGCGCAGCGGTGAGGTCCAGGCGCATCTGCCCACGCTGCTCGGCCTGGTGGACGGGCCCGGGTACCTACCCGAGTTGGTGGCCGCCAAGGCGGAGCGCGAACACGGCACCGCCGAGATCGACCCCGTACGTGTGGAGGCCGACGTGGAGCGTCTGCACGCCGTGCTCGACGAGGCGCAGGGCGCTTCAGCCCTGCCCGATGCACCCAGCGCCTACGACGCCCTGCACGACCTGGTGGTCAGGCTCCGTCTGACGGGCTGAGGCCTGCCGCACCCGGAACAGGAAGTCGGCCACGCGGGCGTGGTCCGGCTGCGGCGGCAGCGGGGTGCTCCGCAGAGCCTGCTCGGCCCCGGCGGCCAGTCGGACCATCCAGGCCTCGGCCTCCGCCCACGGTACCTCGCCCCGTTTCACCGCCAGCAACCGCTCACGCCGGTCGCCCACGTCGATCCGCAGTTCGCCGGTGCGCAGCAGGTCGCGGGCGCTCACCAGGAGGCGCAGCACATGCATCGCGTGCTTCCAACGCGGAACGCCGGTCGAACGGATGGCAGCGTCCAGCTTGCGGCGCTGGCTGAGGGCGTAGCGGGTGAAGGTGCCGTAGACCTGCTGGGACAGGAAGGCACTGCGCAGGGAGAGCAGTTCGCGGCCGGTGTCGTCCACACGCTCCACCAGCGGGGAGTGCAGGCACTCCAGGATGTTCGGGTTGCTGCGCAGGGCCAGCTCGCAGAACCGCTCCAGCTCCCAGGAGAACTGTTCCTCGCCCGGCCCCTCCACATGTGCCGGCGGTTTCTCGAACCGCCAGAACAGGACTGTGGGGGCGAGGAATACCCCCCGCCGGTCGGTGTCACTGCTGTCCGTGGCCAGGCCGAAGGCCCGGGAACCCATGACGCAGGAGTAGATCGTGTGGTCGCGTACCAGGTGCGCAGGGTTCACGGGGGCCTCGGGCTGCTGCATGCCCGGAGCGTACGCGGCCCCGCGCGCCGGGCGGATCGGTTTTCCGTCCGCCCTCGTCTCAGCGACCGGGCGTCGCGCGCCCGTTCCGTGCGGGCTGATTAGGCTGGACGGACCAACAGCACACACGCATGTCAGCGAGGAGCAGCGCCGTGGCGGTACGAGCGGTCCGAGGGGCCGTCCAACTGGAGCAGGACGAGGCCGGGCACATGGACGAACAGGTCGGGGCCCTGCTCACCGCCATGATGGAACGGAACCGGCTGACCACCGATGATCTGATCAGCATCTGGTTCACCGCTACCCCCGACCTGCACAGTGACTTCCCGGCCGCCGCCGCCCGCAAGCTCGGCATCGTTGACGTACCCCTGATCTGCGCCCAGGAACTGGACATCGAGGGCGCGATGCCCCGGGTCGTGCGGGTCCTCGCGCACATCGAGTCGGACCGACCCCGCGCCGACATCACCCATGTCTACCTCGGTGCTGCGGCCACCCTGCGCAAGGACATCGCCCAGTGAGAACCGCACTCGTCATCGGAACCGGCCTCATCGGCACCTCCGTCGGCCTGGCGCTCGCCCAACGCGGCATCACCGTGTACCTCGCCGACCACGACCCCGAGCAGGCCCGTACGGCCGCCGCACTGGGCGCCGGCATCGACGAGGCCCCCGAGGGCCCGGTCGACCTGGCGATCGTGGCCGCGCCGCCCGCGCACGTGGCCGGGGTGCTCGCCGACGCCATGCACCGGGGCGCGGCCCGCGGCTACCTGGACGTCGCCAGCGTCAAGGGCGGTCCGCGCCGCGCACTTCAGTCGCTCGGCCTGGACCTCACGGCCTACCTCGGCACGCACCCCATGTCCGGCCGTGAGCGGTCCGGTCCGTTGGCCGCGACCGCCGACCTCTTCGAGGGCCGCCCCTGGGTGCTCACTCCGACCCGGGACACCGACACCGAGGTGCTGAACCTCGCCCTGGAACTGGTCTCGCACTGCCGTGCCGTACCCGTCGTGATGGAAGCCGACGCACACGACCGGGCCGTCGCTCTCGTCTCCCACATGCCCCACCTGGTGTCCAGCATGGTCGCCGCGCGCCTGGAACACGCGGAGGAAGCAGCCGTACGGTTGTGCGGGCAGGGCATCCGGGACGTGACCCGGATCGCCGCCTCCGACCCGCGCATGTGGATCGACATCCTGTCCGCGAACCCTGGCCCGGTCGCCGACCTGCTGTCCGACGTCGCCGCGGATCTGGACGAGACCGTGCAGGCGCTGCGCTCCCTGCAGTCCTCCGACGAGGCCGAGCGGTGCGCCGGCACCGCAGGCATCGAGGATGTGCTGCGCCGCGGGAACGCGGGCCAGGTGCGGGTACCCGGCAAGCACGGCAGCGCGCCGCGGGTCTACCAGGTCGTGGCGGTGCTGATCGACGACCAGCCGGGCCAGCTGGCCCGGATCTTCGCCGACGCGGGACAGGCCGGGGTGAACATCGAGGACGTACGCATCGAGCACGCGACGGGACAGCAGGCCGGTCTGGTCCAGCTCATGGTGGAGCCGAAGGCGGCGGGGGTGCTGAGCACGGCGCTGCGGGACCGGGGGTGGGCGCTGCGGCAGTAGCCCCGGGCAGTGCGTGCGTCCGGACGAGTGACCCGTACCCAGTAACCTTGTGCGGGGCGCTCTCGCTCCCCGCACCCCGCCCCACCGCACCAGGAAGGTGTCCCCCCGTGGAAAACGGCGCCGCCCCGACCGCCAAGCCCGTGATCGTCGCGATCGACGGTCCCTCCGGCACGGGCAAGTCGAGCACGTCGAAGGCCGTGGCCGCGCAGCTCGGCCTGAGCTATCTGGACACCGGTGCCCAGTACCGGGCCATCACCTGGTGGATGGTGACCCACAGCATCGACCTGGAGGACCCCACCGCCATCGCCGCCGTCGCTGGCAAACCGGAGATCATCTCCGGTACCGATCCGGCCGCCCCGACCATCATGGTCGACGGTGTCGACGTGGCCGGCCCGATCCGCACCCAGGAGGTCACCTCCAAGGTCAGTGCCGTCAGCGCGGTTCCCGAGGTGCGCGCCCGGATCACCGAGCTCCAGCGTTCACTGGCCGCCGCTGCGGAGAAGGGCATCGTGGTCGAGGGCCGGGACATCGGCACCACCGTCCTCCCGGACGCCGATCTGAAGGTCTTCCTGACCGCCTCGCCGGAGGCCCGCGCGGCCCGCCGCAGTGGTGAGCTGAAGGGCGTCGACGTCCACACCACCCGCGAGGCCCTCATCAAGCGGGACGCGGCCGACTCCAGCCGCAAGACCTCACCGCTCGCCAAGGCCGCTGACGCGGTCGAGGTGGACACCACCGATCTCACCCTCGCCCAGGTCATCGAGTGCGTCGTCACCCTGGTCGAGGAGAAGCGGGCCGGAAAGTGAGCCTCTGGGGCCGCGGGCAGGAAGGCCTCCCCTCAGAGCGCGGAGCCGAGGTCGGGCGGCGCATCGGTGTCGGCCTGATGTACGGATTGTGGAAGCCGCGCGTGCTCGGTGCCTGGAAGGTGCCCGCCACCGGCCCGGTGATCTTCGCGGTGAACCACTCCCACAACATCGACGGCCCGATGGTCATGGGCGTGGCGCCCCGGCCGACGCACTTCCTGATCAAGAAGGAGGCCTTCGTCGGCCCCCTGGCCACCTTCCTGACCGGCATCGGCCAGCTGAAGGTGGATCGCGCTTCCGCCGACCGGACCGCGATCACGCAGGCGCTCGGTGTCCTGGCGGCCGGGGGAACGCTGGGCATCTTCCCGGAGGGCACCCGGGGTGAGGGCGACTTCGCCTCGCTGCGCGCCGGTCTCGCCTACTTCGCCGTCCGCGGCGGGGCACCGATCGTGCCCGTCGCCGTGCTGGGAAGCACTGTGGAGCGAGGACGGCTGATCAAGGCACTGCCTCCGCTGCGCTCGCGCGTCGACGTCGTCTTCGGTGACCCCTTCGAGGCGGGCGACGGCAGCGGGCGGCGCACGCGCAGGGCATTGGACGAGGCGACCGAGCGCATCCAGAAGCAGCTCGCCAGCCACCTGGAAGACGCCAGGCGCCTGACCGGGCGCTAGGCGACACTTGAGTAGTGGATCAGCCCGCCGGGGCAGGCCCACCGATCACCACGATGAACGACGAGGTACGGACTTCATGAACGACGACATCCAGCCCGACGGCTCGACCGAGCACGAGTACGAGCACGGGGCCCTCGGCGACGCCGAGTACGCGGAGTTCGTGGAGCTCGCCGCGGAAGAGGGCTTCGACGTCGAGGACGTCGAGGGCGCCATCGAGGCGGCGGGTCACGGTCCGCTGCCCGTGCTCGCTGTCGTCGGCCGCCCCAATGTCGGCAAGTCGACCCTGGTGAACCGGATCATCGGCCGCCGCGAGGCAGTCGTGGAGGACCGTCCGGGCGTCACCCGCGACCGGGTCACCTACGAGGCTGAATGGGCCGGGCGCCGCTTCAAGGTGGTCGACACCGGCGGCTGGGAGCAGGACGTCCTTGGTATCGACGCCTCGGTGGCCGCACAGGCCGAGTACGCGATCGAGGCGGCCGACGCGGTCGTCTTCGTGGTGGACGCCAAGGTCGGTGCGACCGACACCGACGAGGCGGTCGTCCGGTTGCTTCGCAAGGCCGGCAAGCCGGTCGTGCTGTGCGCCAACAAGGTCGACGGGCCGAGCGGCGAGGCCGACGCGGCCTACCTGTGGAGCCTGGGTCTCGGCGAACCCCATCCGGTCTCCGCGCTGCACGGCCGCGGCACCGGAGACATGCTCGACGCCGTCCTGGAGGTCCTGCCGACCGCCCCCGTGCAGTCCTTCGGCACGGCTGTCGGTGGCCCGCGCCGTGTCGCGCTCATCGGCCGTCCCAACGTCGGCAAGTCCTCGCTGCTGAACAAGGTCGCCGGCGAGGAGCGCGTCGTCGTCAACGAGCTGGCGGGCACCACCCGCGACCCGGTGGACGAGATGATCGAACTGGGCGGCAGGACCTGGAAGTTCGTGGACACGGCCGGTATCCGCAAGCGCGTCCACCTGCAGCAGGGTGCCGACTACTACGCCTCCCTGCGTACGGCCGCCGCCGTGGAGAAGGCGGAGGTCGCGGTCGTTCTGATCGACGCCTCCGAGAACATCTCCGTGCAGGACCAGCGGATCATCACCATGGCCGTGGAGGCGGGCCGCGCGATGGTCATCGCCTACAACAAGTGGGACACCCTGGACGAGGAGCGCCGCTACTACCTGGATCGGGAGATCGAGACCGAACTGGGCCAGGTGGCGTGGGCCCCGCGGGTGAACGTCTCGGCCCGCACCGGCCGGCACATGGAGAAGCTGGTACCGGCCATCGAGACCGCCCTCGCGGGCTGGGAGACCCGGGTGCCGACCGGCCGGCTGAACGCCTTCCTCGGCGAGCTCGTCTCGGCTCACCCGCACCCTGTCCGGGGTGGCAAGCAGCCGCGCATCCTGTTCGGCACCCAAGCCGGTACCAAGCCGCCGCGGTTCGTGCTCTTCGCCTCCGGCTTCATCGAGGCGGGTTACCGCCGCTTCGTCGAGCGCCGCCTGCGTGAGGAGTTCGGCTTCGAGGGCACCCCGATCCACATCTCGGTGCGGGTGCGCGAGAAGCGCGGTGCGAAGAAGAAGTAACGACCGTAGGACACGAGGGGCGGCTCGCCCAGGGGACACCGTTGGGAAAAGGTGTCCCCTGGGCGAGCCGCCCCTCGTGGGTCACCGGCCCTGGCGCGGCCCCGGCGGCAGGGCTGCCGGCGCGTAGTGCGTTCCGGTGTCCTGCTGCCGCCCGAGCGTGCCGACCCGCTGCCACTGCGACTGCTGGCGCGCGCTGTACGCGCCGGCGCTGTAGGCGCTGTACGAGCTGCTGAACGACCCCGTCCGGTGACTTCCGTACGGGGTCGTGCCGTCCGGGATGGTCCCGAAGGCGCTGAACCTCAACTCCTCCTCGCCGCTGCGGTCGCCCGGCAGCGTGCGGAAGGTCTTGACCCACTCCGCGTAGAGCGTGTCGTAGATCGGCGTGGCCGACGGACCGCCGATCCCCTCCGGTGTCGTCCGGGCGGACGGTACGGGGGTGAAGGAGGACCGGCGGGGAGGTGTGTCGTATGTGTGCACGTATGTCCAAACGACGGCGCCTTTGAAGAGATACGGCACGCAGTGTGGCTCCCCGCCCCGCGACCGGCTCTCAGGTGCCGGCGAGCGGCAGTGCCGCCGCGACCAACTGTCCGTTCGCCGCTGCCTTGTCGAGGGACTCCCGCAGCAGGTCCTCCCGCGGCTGCCGACCGATTGATCCCACCGGAGCGGCGAACATGAGTACCTGCTGGTGCTTGTTGGCCGCGGCCCGCCAGCTGTCGGTGACCTGCAACGGCTGGTGGGCCTGCCACCAGGCCACCTGCTGCCCGCCGTCCGGGCCCGGCTGGAGCACTGCGTGCAGTTGGCCCACGGCCAGCAGGACGGACCAACCGTGCAGCACCGGCGGCACGGAGGCCAGCTCGGACGCGGGCATGAAGCCCTGTTCGATCAGCAGTGGAAGGAAGTCGTCGCCGCCCCCGGTGGTGCCCGGGCGCGCGATCGGCGTGGTCGGTTCGACGACGAGAGCGGGGTGCAACTCACCTTCGATCAGGATGAGTCCGCTGGTCACGCCGAGCACTGCCTGGTCGGGCACGGCCTTCTGCGGCTCGCTGGCGGCGATGTCGGGGGCGTTGCCGCCGATGGACCGGACGGCCCCCTGCAACTGCTCCTCGGTGACCTGGACGACCTGCGAGGGCAGGCAGCCTGCGTGGGCGAAGGCGAGGACGGCCGTCTCGTCCCCGACGAACAGAACGGTGCTGGTGTGCTCCTGCTCGGAGTCGCCCGGTGTGCGGCAGGACGTGCAGTCGTAACTGCCCGGGGCGTTCTCTCCGGCGAGCAGCCGGTCGGCTTCTTCGTCGCCGATCTCGGCGCGTACGGCGTCACTGACGTCGAGCATGCGCGGCACGGGTGGCTCCCTCGGGATGTGGTGCTGGGTCGGCCGGGTGGCTCCCGGCCGATGAGCCCCGGTTCCGGGCTCATGAAGGAGACAACGGACGTGCTGTGGTGGGAGTCACGCTCCACGGGGAACCGGTTCGAATCAACCGTCGCACATGGTCACCGTCCGTGTGGAATTGGACACTTGCCGTCAACTTGCTGCACCATCAAGGAACTTGACGACGTGAAGTGGGTCACAAGCCGCCCCCTGTGATGGTCAACAAATGGGGAAATGAGGGAATAAATCGGGTGTCTGGAAATCGCCGATACTCGCGGTAACGGTCAACTGGCCTCGAACGACAGGGACTTGGTTGATTACCGCCGCTCATCCTCCCTACATTCCTCCGCCGTGTGCAACGAGCACCGCTCGGGTACGTCCGCCGGCCGGCACTGGCAGAGCACGATCGCCGACACCGGCCGCGGTGGACGGGGCGGGCGCGAGGAACCGCGGTCCTGCGCGGTGAGGCGTGTTCCGTCCGGGGGAGCCCGGGTTTGCGGAGAGGGAATTACATGTCCGAGTGTGCCGATACCACCCGCAGCACCGCCCGTCGCGACAGCGCCCGCACGGTCCGTACGACGGCCGCCCTCGCCGGAGCCGCCCTGCTGGCCCCGCTGGGGCTGCTGGCCGCCACCGGCGACGCCGCCGCGGCGGACAACGGAGTGTGGGACCGCATCGCCCGGTGCGAGAGCGGCGGCAACTGGCACATCAACACCGGCAACGGCTACTACGGCGGGCTTCAGTTCTCCGCCGGTACCTGGCGTGCGTACGGCGGCACCGCCTATGCCCCGACGGCCGACCGGGCCTCCCGGAGCGCGCAGATCACCGTCGCTGCCAAGGTCCAGCGGGCCCAGGGCTGGGGTGCCTGGCCGGTCTGCTCGGCTCGCGCCGGAGCCGTTGGGTCCGCTCCGGCGACCGCTTCTGGTACCGCCTCCCGGACCCGTGCGGCGAGCGGGCACGCCCCGGCGACCACATCCGGCACGGCCTCCCGGAGTCGTGCGACCACCGGCACCGCTCCGGCCAAGCCGGCGGAGCGGACCACGGGTCACCCGGGCCGCAGCGCCTCCCCGGGCCACTACACCGTCCGCGAGGGCGACACCCTGAGCACCATCGCCGCCCGGCACGGGACCACCTGGCAGCGGATCTACGCCGCCAACAGGACCGTCATCGGCGGTGACCCGAATCTGATCCTGCCCGGCCAGCGCCTGACCGTCTGAGCGCCGCCCGGCACGGGGCAGCCGCTGTTCCTTCGCGGGCAGCGGCTGCCCGCATCCGCTGGCAGACCCGGTTGCTCGCGCCGCGGCGCCCGACCGGTGCACTCCGGACGATGCGGGTGCCGTCTGTTGAATCCATGAAATTCTCATGTGATGGAAGTTTCCGCAGGAGTGTGCGGATTCGCAGGACCAATCACGCCCCGGACCCGGGTCGCGCTGTGGTTGCATTATTCCGGGCAATTCGAGGAGACGCTGGGGCCCGCGTGAATTCTGTTCGATTACTCCGGTGGTTCGAACGGAAACCCCCATACGTGTGACGGAGTTCGGCTGAAACGGGGGCCGGGCGGCTGTGACAGAAGTGTGACCGGAACAGGATGCGGTTCTTACCCGGCCGTGCGGGTTCCGTATCCGTCGGACGGGGCCTAGCGTGGCCGTATGGCACCGATTCCCACTCCGCCGGCGGAGCCCCAGGACAGCCCGGAAGGGTACGTCGGCCTCCAAGCCGCCGACGCCGAGCGGCTCGCTCAGCAGCGGGGGTGGCAGGTGGTGCGGTCGCTGCCGCCGGGTGCGGTCATCACCATGGAATACCGGGTGGGGCGACTGAACTTCGAGGTGCGGGGCGGCCGGGTGGCCCGCGCCTGGAAGGGCTGAACGGTCCCCGGTGGGATGTGCCCGGATGGCCGCAGGCCCCTCTCCCGGACAAGGGACCGGGGCCTGCGGCCATACTGCGGGGCGGTGGTGCGTACCGGTCCCCGGTGCCGTTTCCGCTCTCAGCCGCCTGCCAGGGGGCGGGCCGGCTGCGAGGTGCCGCGCGGGTGGCGGTCGGCGTGCGGTGGGCGACGGCTTCCCGCCGGGGTGACCGGGGTGCGTTCCGAACGGGTCGTGTGCGGTCCGGGGGCCAGGTGTGCCAGGCCGCGGGAGGCGCGCGTCGAAGAAACCGGCTCGCGCACCGGAGCCGACGGCTCCGGTGCCGGGTGCTCGGCTTGTGTGGGACGCGGTCGGAGCGCCACGGGTGTGACCGGGGCGACTGGTTCGGGAACGGGCCGGGTGCGCCGGGCGCGGCGGCGGTCGCGCAGCTCGAAGAGCCACACCTCCGTCTTGGCGATCAGCGGCTCGAACCAGGGGAGCGCGAGCAGGATCAGCAGGCCCGCGGCCCAGCCCAGTAGCACGTCGCTGAGCCAGTGCGTACCGAGGTAGACGGTGGTGAGCCCGACACCGAGGGAGGTGACCGCCGACAGCGCCGAAAGCCAGCGGCGCGCTCTCGGGGTGGAGGCCAGATAGGCCAGGATTCCCCAGGTCACCACGGCGTTGGCGGTGTGGCCGCTGGGGAATATATCGCCGCCCAGTCCCATCTCGTTGGAGCCGATCAGGGTCGCGTAGTGCGGGCCGAGCCGTCCCATCCCGATCTTGGCGGAGCCGACCGTGACGTTCAGTAGCAGCAGCGAGGTGCCGAGGGTCAGCAGCGGGCGGAGGGTGTGCTGCCGCCAGGAGCGCCAGCCGAGCCAGGCCGCGACCATCACGGCGGTGGGGCCGCGCTGGCCCAGGACCACGTAGTAGTCGAGGAGGGCGTGCACCTGCGGCCACTGTTGGTAGGGCCGGAAGAACATGACCTGCCAGTCCAGCCGGACCAGCCAGGAGGTGGTCGCCACGGCCCACACGATCGCCAGGTAGAAAGCCAGGGTCGCCGAGAACAGAACGACCCGGTGCCGGCTCATCCGCGGCACATCGATGTGGGCCGGTCGTTCCGGCTCACGATCCAGCCTGGCGAACACCCGGTCTAGACGCCGGGTGACGTTTCGTTCGGTACGCACCCAATCGACGTTACAGCGAGTGAGCTGTGTTCCCGGTCGAAACAGCGGCTTTGTGATGACGATGTGATGTGGGAAACCTCTCAAGGGTGGTCGCAATTCCAGGGATTCTGTAATCCCACCAGGTTGCTCCCGGCAATTCCATTGATCGTGCCGGGTGTTGTTTATGTGGCGCTTATGGCTGCGTTAACCCCATCCTCGGGTGGAATTCTCCGCGGTGTCACCGATCGCCCAAAGTTGATCATGGAGGGCCGGAGCCGTTCAGCCAGAACGCCCCGTAGAGGGCCGATACGACCGCCAGTCCGGCCGTCAGCGACACGGATCGGGACGTCCGCAGCCGGGCCAGCGCGCACGCGAGCGGCAGGAGTACCGGGAAGGCAGGCAGCAGCAACCGGGGCTTGGAGCCGAAGTAGCTCGACGCACCCAGGGCGAGGGCGAGCACGACACCCGTGTACACCAGCAGTTCGACGGGCTGACGCTGGCGTATGCCGGTCAGGTACCACCAGATCAACAGGACGACCCCGGTGACCAGGCCGATGCCGGCGAGGACGGATGGGAACGACGTGAACTCGCCGGCCACGAAGCGGGCGAAGGCGTATCCGCCGTCGAAACCGTTACGCCATCCGGCCTGTACGTCCAGGTAGCCGAACGGGCCCCCACCGGTGCGGCGGCCGACCCAGAGGACGTAACCGGCGGCCCCGAGCGGAGCCAGGAGCATGCCGAGGGCGCGGTGCCGGGCGGGGGCGCGCGGCGTGTGCCGGAGGCTTCGCTCCCGCACGAACCCGACCGCACCGGCCACCCACACCGCCGCGACCACCGCCGCGCCGACCGGTCGGGTGAGTCCCGCCAGCGCAGCCAGCACTCCGGCGCTCACCCACCGTCCGGTCAGCACCGCGTACAGCGACCAGGCTGCCAGCGCCGTGAACAGCGATTCGCTGTACGCCATCGACTGCACGACGCCGACCGGCAGCACCGCCCAGAGGAGTACGGCGCAGGCGCCCACCCGACCCCCGTAAAGAGGCCCGTACACATGGTCGGCAACCGCGAAGACGCCTGCCGCCGCCGTCAGTGAGGCGACCAGGGAGACGGCGAAACCGGCGTCCGCGTACGACAGCGGCGTGACCGTGTGCAGCAGCCGCTCCAGCCACGGCAGCAGCGGGAAGAACGCCAGATCGGAGTGGACGTCCCCGTTGGGCAGCCGCACCTCGTATCCGTAACCCAGCTCGGCGACCCGCGCGTACCACAGTGAGTCCCAACGCGCGGTCAACAAGGTGTACGCGTCCTTGCCGCGCGCGGCGCTCCACACCACCAGCGCGGCCAGCCCCAGGGCGCGGACCGCCGCGTAGCCCAGAAGGGCCGGGGCCGCCCGGCGCAGCAGTGCGGGTCGAGGTGGGGCCACCCGTGTTTCAAGATCGGTCACGGTGTCGATTATCGACGGGAAGGGGAACCGGACCGACTGCCGGGTCGTGGGTCAAGAGAAGGAGACGTGGTGTACGCCACATGGGTTCCGTCGCGTGTGTGAGAGGTCCGCCACGTGTCCGTGCGACGAACTCGCGTACGCTGGCGAGTCACCCGCGTGGCTTTGCGCGGGCCGGAGACACCGCTCCTCTCCGGCCGTGCGACGGGGAGTCCCCACCCCGTCGGCCCGCCCCCACGCGAGGGAGCGTCTGGGAGGTACGTACATGTCCGGGACGACCGTGGCCGCCCTACGGCCGCGCCCTCGGGGGGCCGAGGCCGGTGCCAACCGATGGATCGTCCTCGTCGTCCTCTGCGTCAGCCTGCTGCTCGTCGCACTCGACGCGACCGTGCTGCACGTGGCGGTGCCCGCCGTCACGGAGGACCTCAGGCCCGGCGCCGTGGAACTGCTCTGGATCGTCGACGTCTACCCGCTGGTCTGCGCATCGCTGCTGATCCTCTTCGGCACCCTGGGTGACCGCGTCGGCCGCAGACGGATCCTGCTGCTGGGCTACGCACTGTTCGGGGTCGCCTCCGTCATGGCCGCCTTCGCGCGGACCGCCGAGACGCTGATCCTCGCCCGCGCACTGCTCGGTGTCGGCGGCGCCATGATCATGCCCGCGACCCTGTCCATCCTCCGCCAGGTCTTCCCCGACCGGCGTGAACGCGCGCTCGCCATCGGTGTGTGGAGCGCCGTCGCCGCCGTAGGGGCCGCGGTCGGGCCGCTGCTCGGTGGCTTCCTGCTGGAGCACTTCTGGTGGGGCGCGGTCTTCCTGGTCAACATTCCGTTGATGCTGGTCAGCCTGCCGGTGGGCCGGATTCTGCTGCCCGAGTCCCGGGGGGATCGCAACGGGCCCTGGGACATCACCGGCGCCCTGATGGCGGCCGGCGGGCTCTTCGGCGTCGTCTACGGGGTGAAGCGGCTGGGCGGTGGAGAACCGGCGGTGAGCCCCTTCACCGTGCTGCCACTGGCGGTCGGGGCGGTCCTCCTCTTCTTCTTCGTGCGCCGGCAGCGCCGGCTCCCGCATCCGCTGGTGGACCTGCGGATGTTCCGCCGGCCCGCGTTCAGCACCTCTGTGGGCTGCATCGTGCTGGCGATGCTCGCGCTGGTCGGCCTGGAGCTGATCGCCGCCCAGTATCTGCAGCTGGTGCTCGGCCTCTCGCCCCTGGAGACCGGCCTGAGGCTGCTGCCCTTGACCATCGCGGCGATGGCTGCGGGCCTGGCGGGCGCGCGGATGCTGCGCCGCTTCGGGCCGCGCCGCATGGTGTGCTTCGGCTTCTGCCTGACGGCGGCCGCGGTGCTGACCCTGACCGCGATGGGCGGCACCGACAACGCGAAGCTCCTGCTGACCGGCTTCGTGCTGCTGGGCTTCGGCCTGGAGACCACGCTCTTCGGCGCATACGAGTCGATGCTCAGCGAGGCCCCGGCGGACCAGTCCGGCGGGGCGGCGGCGATCGGCGAGACGTCGTACCAGCTCGGCGCCGGCATCGGCATCGCCCTGCTCGGCAGCGTGATGAACGCGGCCTACGCGCCTGGGCTGCGGTCGGTGCCCGGCGTTGCACAGCCCGCCTCGGACGCCGCGGGCCACTCGCTGGGTGAGGCCTACGAGGTGGCCGGGCGGCTCGGCGGCTCCGCGGGGGCCGCGCTGCGCCGGGCGGCTCGGGACTCCTTCGTGCACGGGCTGCACGTGACGCTGCTGGTGAGTGCGGGTCTGCTCCTGCTGGGCGCGGTGATGGCACTTCGGCTGCCGTGGGCCATGCAGTGTGCCGAGGAGAACCCCGGGGTGGGCCCTGGGGTGGGCGTCGAGATGAGCACCGAGGCGGGCATCGGAGTGAGCGCTGAGGCGAGCATCGACAGGGGCGCCGAGGAAGGGGCCGAGGACGGTGCCGAGGTGGAGCTGCCCGCGCCGCGCGAGGCGGCGGCCGGAAAGCCGTGGGTCTCCGCCTGACCTCGATGGCCCCTGGACGTGCGGGACACCGCACCGTAACGTCGGCTGCGGAATTGTAACTAGCGCTGCTAGTTTTTGGCCCCGTCAGTGTGCCCACGCCCCGGAGGGTGTTCCATGTCCGCGTCCGCGAAGCTGCCCCCGTTCGATGCCGCCGACCCGCTCGGGATCGACGACCTGCTGGAGCCGGAGGACCTGGCCATCCGGGACACCGTGCGTGGCTGGGCGGCCGACCGCGTGCTGCCGTACGTCGCCGACTGGTATGAGAAGGGTGAGCTGCCCGGTATCCGGGACCTCGCGCGCGAACTCGGCGGCATCGGCGCCCTCGGCATGTCACTGACCGGGTACGGCTGCGTGGGTGCGTCCGCCGTGCAGTACGGACTGGCGTGTCTGGAGCTGGAGGCGGCCGACTCGGGCATCCGGTCCCTGGTCTCGGTGCAGGGCTCTCTCGCCATGTACGCGATCCACCGGTTCGGCAGCGAGGAGCAGAAACAGGAGTGGCTGCCCCGCATGGCCGCCGGCGAAGTGATCGGTTGCTTCGGACTGACCGAGCCTGACCATGGCTCCGACCCCGCCTCCATGCGCACCCACGCCAAGCGCGACGGCGACGACTGGGTTCTCAACGGTCGCAAGATGTGGATCACCAACGGGTCCGTCGCCGGGGTGGCCGTCGTCTGGGCGCAGACCGGGGAAGGCATCCGCGGCTTCGTCGTCCCCACCGCCAGCCCCGGTTTCTCGGCGCCGGAGATCAAGCACAAGTGGTCCCTGCGGGCCTCCGTCACCAGCGAACTCATCCTTGACGACGTGCGCCTGCCCGCCACCGCGGTGCTCCCGGGGGGTGCCGGACTGCGCGGACCGCTCAGCTGCCTCTCGCACGCCCGCTATGGCATCGTCTGGGGCGCGATGGGCGCGGCGCGCAGCAGCTTCGAGGCGGCCGTGGAGTATGCGCGGACCCGGGAGCAGTTCGGACGGCCCATCGGCGGCTTCCAGCTCACCCAGGCCAAGCTCGCCGACATGGCGGTCGAACTGCACAAGGGAATTCTGCTCGCTCACCACCTGGGGCGGCGGATGGACGCCGGTCGCCTGCGTCCCGAGCAGGTCAGCTTCGGCAAACTCAACAACGTCCGGGAGGCCATCGAGATCTGCCGCACGGCGCGGACGATCCTCGGTGCCAACGGCATCTCCCTGGAATACCCCGTGATGCGGCACGCGACCAACCTGGAGTCGGTGCTCACCTACGAGGGCACCGTCGAGATGCACCAGCTCGTGCTGGGCAAGGCGCTCACCGGGCTCGATGCGTTCCGGTGAGCCCCCGGTGAGGCGGGGCCGGTGGGCGGCCCCGCCTCAGCTCTGGTTGAAGAAGCCGTCCGAGCGGTGCGCGGACGCCTCACCGCTGACGATCTCCGTGTCGGCCGGGGTGAGCAGGAACACGCGGTTGGACACCCGGTCGATGGAGCCGCGCAGCCCGAAGATGAGCCCCGCCGCGAAGTCCACGACGCGCTTGGCGTCGGCGGGCTCCATCGCGGTGAGGTTCATGATGACCGGGACGCCGTCCCGGAACAGCTCGCCGATGGCGCGGGCGTCCCGGAAACTGTCCGGGGCGACCGTGCCGATCCGGCGCCCCTTCTCCTCGGCCGTGTCCGAGGCCACCCTCACCCGCGGGTCCGTGACCCAGGCGTCCCCGGACTCGGTGCCCTCGGAGTAGTCGTCGTCGTAGTAGCGCTCGTCATCGTTGTCGTCGACGAGGCCGAGCCACGCACTCGCCTTGCGTACCGATCCCATGGACGCCTCCTCTCACAGCGGTTTTCTTGCGTTCCGCATCCCTATGGTCATCCATGATGCGGACGGTGCGCCAAGTGGATAGACGCCGCGCGGGGGGTTTGTGACGGTACTGGTGCACAGCGGATCCGTCGAGAGTCCTTGTGCCCCAAGGGGTGTGACCCGTACGGCTGCTGACTGTGAGTGAAATATGATGTTCGCTGGCGGACGGGTGACGCAAGGTGCGTACGGGTGAACGTCCCTGCAGTATTGCAGCGCCAGCCCAGGGGGGGATCGCCATGTTCGGAATCGTCAAGCCCTGCTCTCATCGGCTCGGAGAGCGCCTGAAGGCCGAGTGGATGGCGCACCTGTGCGGGCTCTGCCTCGCCCTGCGTCGCGATCACGGTCAGTTCTCACGCCTTGTGACGAACTATGACGGGCTTCTCATCTCGGTCTTGACGGAGGCTCAGGCCGCTCCTGCAGGCACGGCCCGCCGTACGGCCGGACCGTGCATGCTGCGTGGACTGCGGACAGCGTCGGTGGCACAGGGGGAGGGGGCGCGGCTCGCCGCCGCCGTCTCGCTGGTGCTCGCCTCGGCGAAGATGCGCGACCACGTCGCCGACCGAGACGGACTGTTGGCCCGCAGGCCGGTGGCGGCCGCGGCGCGCCGGGTCGCCGCGGGCTGGGACCGGGCCGGGGCGCAGGGCGGAGCGGCGGTCGGGTTCGACACCGCTGTTCTCGTCGAGGCTGTCGACCGGCAGTCCGGCATCGAGATGCTGGCAGGGCCTGGAACCCCGGTTCTGACGGTCACCGAGCCGACCGAGACCGCGACCGCCGCCGCCTTCGCGCACACCGCGGTGCTGGCCGGACGGCCGGCCAATGCGGAGCCGCTGGCGGAGGCGGGGCGGCTCTTCGGGCGGCTCGCCCATCTGCTGGACGCCGTGGAGGACCGGCAGGCCGACGCGGTGTCGGGTGCCTGGAACCCCCTTGCTGCCACTGGTACGTCCCTTGCCGAGGCCCGCCGCCTCGCCGATGACGCCCTGCGCGGCATCCGGTTCGCCCTGCGGGAGACCGAGTTCGTCGAGGGCGGGCTGGTTCATCTGCTCCTCGTGCACGAGCTGCGGCGCTCCGTAGACCGGGCTTTCGGGACGGTGCCGAGGTGCGCTGCTCACCAGCCGGGAACGGGGCAGGCGAGGCAGTCGGGGCACACGGCCTCCGACCCTTGGGCGCAAGAGCCCAAACCGCCCCGCGGGTTGCTGGCCGGCTGCGGAGTGTTTCTCCTGATGTGCTGTAGCTGCAAGATGTGCTGCGCGGACGAGTACGAAGGGCCCTGGTCGCGCAGGAAGCGTGAGGGGTGCTACCAGCACTGCGACTGCTGCTGTGACTGTCCGTGTGACGGCTGCGACGGTTGCGACTGCTGCTGCCTCTGCGACGGTTGCTGAGCGCGACTTCGCGCCCCCCGCCATGCTTCGCTTCCTGGTGGACCGTCAGCGCGGGCCTGGATCGCGCCCGGCTCCCACGGTGGCCCCGCGCTGGCCGCTTCTGTCCTTCGCACACCCGGTGGCACACGGGAACGGTGACCGGGCCGAGGGGTCCGGCCTGCGCTGAACCGGTGGCGCACGCTCCGGTTGCGGTGAGCCTCTTGTGTGCCCGGCGTTCCGGAGTCATCCTCGCTAAGACATGTCAGGAACATGCCACCTCCCACGGTCTCACGGGCCCTCACCCCATAGGGCCTTCCGCTTCCCATGAGGAGGATCAGTGAGGATCAAGCGCACCCGACTGTTCGCCGTCGCCGTGGGTCTGGTCGCCGTGACCCTGGCGGGGGCACCCGTTGCCGGGGCCGCCGACGCCCCCGCCCGGGACGCTGCGCGGCTGGCCCGCGTTTCGGATGGTGTCACCCAGGCCGCGGTCGACGGCACCGCCTGGTATGTGGACCAGGCGTCCGGGCACGTCGTCGTCACCGCCGACAGCACGGTCGGCAAGGCGGGGATCACCCGCATCGAGAAGGCCGCGGGCAACGACCCGGGTGCCGTGGAAATCCGCCGCGTCGGTGGCGTGTTCCGACCCCTCCTGGGCGCCGGCGACGCCATCTACGGCGGCCAGTACCGCTGTTCGCTCGGCTTCAATGTGGTGGGCGGCGGCACCTACTCCTTCCTCACTGCCGGCCACTGCGGCAAGGTCGCCAAGACCTGGTACACCGACCCGTCCCACTCCACGCTCATCGGTCCGACCGTCGCCCATGACTTCCCCGGAAACGACTACGCGCTGGTCCGTTACGACAACACCGCCCTCCGCCACCCAGGGGGTTACACCGCCGCAGACGCCTACGTGGGCGAGAACGTCAAGCGCACCGGCTCCACCTCCGGCACCCATGGAGGCACCGTTACGGCTCTGAACGTCAGCGTCCGCTACCAGAGCGGCGGTACGGTCAGGGGCATGATCCAGACCGACGTCTGCGCCGAGCCCGGGGACTCCGGCGGGCCCCTCTACGACGGGACGAAGGCCCTCGGCCTCACCTCCGGTGGCAGCGGCGACTGCACCACTGGCGGGACGACGTTCTACCAGCCCGTGTCTGAGGCGCTGAGCGCGTACGGCGTCAGCCTCTACTGAGCAGGCCGGGCGAAACCCAGCGCGGCCGGGCGGTCCCTGAAGGTGCGTGGGGAACCGCGCGACCAGCCACGACGCTGCCGTTGACAACTGACGCTACGCAGTACGGCACTTCCGCCGGAGTGTTTGAGCACGCTCCGGACGCCGTCGGGCGCCGTGAAGTGAAGACACCAAGGAAAGACAGCAGTTGAAAGCCGGACGGCCGAAAGGCGCTCTTGTGCCGTCCGGCCGTCCGGCCGAAAGGCGCTCTTGTGCCGTCCGGCCGTCCGGCCGAATACTCCCCCCAGCGCTGGTCCGGGGCATGAGCGTCCGAAAACCAGCCGTGCCCCTGACTGCGCCTCACCGGCCCTGACCCCACACGGGCCCCCGACTTCCCTTGGAGGGAACGAGAAGTGAGGATCAAGCGCACCACTCCCCGCAGCGGTACGACGAGACGGACCCGGCTGATCGCCGTGGCCACCGGCTTCTTGGCCGCAGCCGCGTTCGCCGCCCCCACCGCGAACGCCGCCGTCGCCCACCCGTTCAGCACCGCCCAGCTCACCAGGGCGAGCCGCTCCGTCCTGAACGCGGACATACCCGGCACGGCATGGGCGGTCGACAGCAAGAGCAACCGCGTCGTCGTCACCGTCGACAGCTCGGTCTCCAAGGCCGGGATCGCCAGGATCAGAAAGCAGGCCGGCAGCAATGCGGGCGCGCTCACCATCAAGCACACACCCGGCAGGTTCAGCAAACTGATCACCGGCGGCGACGCCATCTACGGCGGCCAGTACCGCTGCTCGCTCGGGTTCAACGTGCGCAGCGGCAGCACGTACTACTTCCTGACCGCCGGGCACTGCGGCGAGGTCGCCTCCACCTGGTACAGCGACTCCAGACACCACACGGTGCTGGGCACCAACGTCGGATACAGCTTCCCGGGCAACGACTTCGCGCTGGTGCGGTACACCAACTCCTCCATCGCGCATCCCAGTGCGGTGGGTGGCCAGTCCATCACCAGGGCGGCCACGCCCCGGGTGGGCCAGACCGTCTACCGGCGCGGCTCCACCACCGGTACGCACGGCGGCCGGGTCACCGCGTTGAACGCCACCGTCAACTACGGCAGCGGCGACATCGTGCGCGGGCTGATCCAGACCACGGTCTGCGCCGAGGGCGGTGACAGCGGTGGTCCGCTGTACTACGGAACCACGGCCTACGGTCTGACGTCCGGTGGCAGTGGCAACTGCTCCTCGGGTGGCACGACCTTCTTCCAACCGGTGACCGAGGCGTTGAGCTACTACGGGGTCACCCTTCCCTGACGGTTCCCGTGGCGGTCCCGTCGGGTGCGGCCTCGCTCCGGTCACGGGGCGGGGCCGCGCGGTTCCCCGTGCTCATCACGCCGGCGGCTGCGGTTGGACGGTCCCCGTTGCGTTCCTCTTCCCGCCGTACGCGGAGACCGGCCGTCAACAGTGTCATCGCGACGCCGGCCAGTGCCCACGCCGACAGCACCAGGAGCGAGCTGGTGACGGCGTTGCCCTTGAAGTACGCGATCGAGCGGGCTGCCCAGGTACCCGCGCCCGGTGGCAGGGCCGGACCGATCGCCTGCCAGAACGGGGGCAACAGGGGGAAGGGGAAGGCACCGCCCGCGCTCGGGTTGCCCGCGATCACCACGAGCAGGATCGCCAGGCCGATGCCGATGATGCCGAAGACGCCTTGGAGTGCGAGCGTGGCCGCGCCGACGGCAAAGGTGATCAGTGCGCCCAGGCCCCAGTAGGCGGACACACTGCCGGGCAGGGCGCCCAGGATCGGCCCCACGATCACCGCGCCGCCCAGTCCGCCGGTGATCGCCACCACGGCCATCACGGCCAGTCTGATGAGTGCCCGCCGGGGGTTGGCGGGGCGGGCGCCGGTGCTGATCGCGAGGATCGATGCGCACAGATAGCCCCCCACGCACCAGCCGACGACCAGGTAGAAGGACGACAGGCCGTTGAAGTCCGTGGCCGCGGTGGGGGCCACGTCTACCACCCGGGTGGTGCGGTGTCCGGACTGTTCCACGGCAGTGACGAGGTTCTTCAGGGAAGTGGCGAGGGCGGTGCCGCCACCGGTGGCGACCAACAGGGTGTCGGTGGTGCCGCGCGGATCGACCAGCAGGGCGCCGTCGATGTCCCGGTTCAGGATCTGGCCGCGTGCGGTCGCCTCGTCGGCCACCGTGCGGGGGGCCAGGGGGGTACCGGGCAGCTGCTCCAGCCGGGCCACCGCCTGGGTGGCCGCGGGCTGGGGTGCGACGACCGCGAAGGGGACATTCCTGGGTTCCGGGTGGTGCAGGGCGCCCACGTAGGAGGCGATGAACAGCAGCTGGAGGGCGATCACACCGATGACGAGGAGCGTTGCCCGGGGGGTCACGGCGTCCTTCAGTTCGGCGCGGAGGGAGGGGTGGGGCGAGGCCGCCTCGGCTGTCCGTTTCATGTCCCTACGTTCCGGGTGGCCAGGCGTTTGCGCAGGTGGGACACGGCCGAACGGGCGTCGTACACATGTTCGAGAATGGAGGTATGGTGGAGAACGGGGTGGGGAACTGATGTTCGAGTATTGTTCGGGGTTTGCGAGTGCGGGAGGTGCGTGTGCCGGGCTTCACGCATCTACACACCGTCTCCGGGTTCTCCCTGAAATACGGGGCGTCCCATCCGGAGCGGCTGGCCGAGCGCGCCTCGGAGCGGGGTATGGACGCCCTCGCCCTCGCCGACCGTGACTCTCTCGCCGGTACGGTCCGCTTTGCCAAGGCCTGCGCCAGAGCGGGCGTGCGCCCGCTGTTCGGGGTGAACCTTGCGGTGGAGGCGTCGGAGCCGGTGCGGCGGGAGGGGGTGCCTACTGTCCGGGCGGAGCCGCGAGCCCCGGAGAGGCGTCGCACCCCGGTGCGGGGCGGTGCCTTCGTGGACGAGTCGGCGCCCCGGGTGACCTTCCTCGCCCAGGACGGTGCGCGGGGGTGGGCCGACTTGTGCCGGATCGTCACTGCGGCGCATGCGGGCGAGGGCAGTCCACTGCTGCCCTGGTCCGGCAATCGGGGTGATGGTCTCGTCGTGCTGCTCGGCCCCGGCTCCGACGTGGGCCGCGCGCTCACCGCGGGACGTTTCGACCGGGCTGTGGAACTCCTCACCCCATGGCGCGAGGTCTACGGGGATGCGCTGCGCCTGGAGGCGGTCTGGCACGGTCGCACGGGCACGGGGCCCGGCTCCCTGCGGCTGGCCGCCCGTACCGTCGGCTTCGCCGCCGAGCAGTGCGTCCGGCCCGTGCTCAGCAATGCCGTCCGGTACGCCGATCCGGGGCTGGGGCCGGTCGCCGACGTGCTGGACGCCGCCCGCCGCCTGGTCCCGGTCGACCCGCGCGGAGAGCTGGACTCCGGCGCGGCCTGGCTGAAGGACCCACCGGCCATGCGGCGGATCGCCGAGCGAGTGGTGGAGGCGGCGGGCTACCGGCGTGACACCGCCCACCGACTGCTGGAGCAGACCGCTACCACGGCCGCGGAGTGCCGGGTCGACCCCGAGCGCGACCTCGGTATCGGCACCGTCCACTTCCCCGAGCCGCACCTCGTCGGCGCCGGCCGCCGTACTGCCCAGCGGGCGCTCGCCTCGCGGGTGGTGGCGGGGATGGTGCGGCTCGGCTACGGCGCCAGGCGCGTCTACTGGGAGCGGATGCACCGCGAGCTGGACATCATCGCCCACCACGGCTTCGCCTCCTATTTCCTGACGGTAGCTCAGATAGTCGCCGACGTGCGAGAGATGGGGATCCGGGTGGCCGCGCGCGGTTCCGGCGCCGGCTCCCTCGTCAATCACCTGCTCGGGATCGCGCATGCCGATCCGGTCGAGCACGGACTGCTGATGGAGCGCTTCCTGTCCAAGGAGCGGGTCGTGCTGCCGGACATCGACATCGACGTGGAGTCCGCGCGCCGTCTCGAGGTGTACCGGGCGATCATCGACCGGTTCGGTGCGGAGCGGGTCGCCACCGTCTCGATGCCGGAGACCTACCGGGTCCGGCACGCCGTCCGGGACGTGGGGGCCGCCCTGTCCATGGATCCGGCGGACATCGACCGGATCGCCAAGTCCTTTCCGCACATCCGGGCGCGAGATGCCCGTGCAGCACTGGAGGAGCTGCCCGAACTGAAGGAATTGGCCGAGGAGTTTCAGCGGAACGGCGCGCGGTACGGCGGGCTGTGGGAACTGGTCGAGGCGCTCGACGCCCTGCCGCGCGGGATCGCCATGCATCCGTGCGGGGTGCTGCTCTCCGACGCCTCCCTGCTCGCCCGTACGCCGGTGGTGCCGACCAGCGGCGAGGGACTTCCCATGTCGCAGTTCGACAAGGAGGACGTGGAGGACCTCGGGCTGCTCAAGCTGGACGTGCTGGGGGTGCGGATGCAGTCGGCGATGGCGCACGCGGTCGCCGAGGTGGAGCGGGTGACAGGGGAGCGGGTCGACCTGGATGCGCTGCCGCCGGGTGACTCGGCGACGTACCGGCTCATCCGGTCCGCCGAGACGTTGGGCTGCTTCCAGATCGAGTCGCCGGGCCAGCGCGACCTGGTGGGACGGTTGCAGCCGAGCACCTTTCACGACCTGGTCGTCGACATTTCGCTGTTCCGGCCCGGCCCGGTCGCTGCCGATATGGTGCGGCCGTTCATCGAGGCGCGGCATGGACGGGCGCCGGTGCGGTATCCGCACCCGCACTTGGAGGAGGCGTTGAGGGGGACCTACGGGGTCGTGGTCTTCCACGAGCAGGTCATCGACATCATCGCCGTTATGACCGGCTGCGGTCGCGGCGAGGCCGATCGGGTGCGGCGCGGGCTGTCGGACCCGGAGTCGCAGGGGCGGATCAAGGTCTGGTTCACGCAGGCTGCAGCGGCGGGAGGCTACAGCGCAGAAGCGATTCGGTGCACCTGGGGGATCATTGAGGCGTTCGGGTCGTACGGCTTCTGCAAGGCGCACGCGGTCGCCTTCGCCGTGCCGACGTACCAGTCGGCGTGGCTGAAGGCCCATCACCCAGCTGCTTTCTATGCCGGGTTGCTCACCCATGACCCCGGGATGTACCCGAAGCGGCTGCTGCTGGCGGACGCGCGGCGGCGCGGGGTGCCGATCCTGCCCCTGGACGTGAACGTCTCCGGAGTGACCCACAAGATCGAACTGGTGTCCGAATCTCCCGCGGTGTGGGGGTTGCGGCTCGCCCTCTGCGACGTGCACGGCATCAGCGCAGCCGAGGCGAAGCGGATCGAGGGCGGCCAGCCGTACTCCTCGCTACTGGACTTCTGGGAGCGGGCCCGACCGAGCCGGCCGCTCGCCGGACGGCTCGCCCAGGTGGGTGCGCTGGACGCCTTCGGCGCCAACCGGCGCGACCTGCAACTGCATCTGACCGAGCTGCACCGGGGTGCCCGACGCGGTGGCGGACAACTTCCCTTGGCGGGAGGCAGGAAGACCGCACCGGCGGGACTGCCGGCTCTGACATCGGCGGAGCAGCTCAGCGCCGAGTTGGGCGTGCTGTCCATGGACGCCTCACGCAATCTGATGGACGATCACCAGGAGTTCCTGAAGGAGCTGGGCGTGGTCTTCGCACGTCGGTTGCGCGAGGTCCGGCACGGTGAGACCGTGCTGGTCGCGGGAGCCAAGGCGGCCACCCAGACCCCGCCGATCCTTCACCGCACCAAGTCAAGCCCGTACGGGGAGGCGACCGCGCGGGAGCCGCAGCGGATCATCTTCGTCACCCTCGACGACTCGACCGGCCTGATAGACCTGGCTTTCTTCAGCGACAGTCAGGCCGACTGCGCGCACACGATCTTTCACAGCTGGCTGCTGCTGGTCCGTGGGAAAGTCCAACGCCGCGGGCCACGTTCGCTCAGTGTTGTCGGCTCTGCCGCGTGGGATCTGATGGAACTGGCGGAGTTGCGCCGGTCCGGAGACCTCGATGCTGTGGCGGATCGATTGGCGGAGCGTCAGGAGCGCCCTGACCCTGAGGCGAGAAAGCCTGGTCGAACAATTCAAGTGGCCAACGGCGTCGAAATGGATCCATGGGCGGATCTGAGGCCCGCTGGTGGTGCCTCTATGGAAGGCCGCAAGTTCTGGCACTCCAGTCCTGGAAGCGCAGGGTGATCGAGATGGCCGTTATCTATATCCAGGCGCCAGGACCGCCTCGGGAAACATGGGAGACACTTCTTCAGGTACTGGGCGACATCACCCCGGTTGTCGAGGCCGTTCCTCCCGACGCCGTATTGGCGGATGTGAGTGGGAGCGTTCGCTATTTCGATTGCGACGCTGTTGAGATTGCGCGGCTGGTGCGTGTGCGCGTACTGGCGTTGTACGGCCTTGACTGTGCTGTCGGTGTGGCTCCCAATCCCATGCTCGCCAGGATGGCCGGGCATCATGGACCGCCTGGTGCCGTTCGCTGCATCACGGATACCCCACAGGGAATCTCCGGCTTCCTGAATCCAAAGCCAGTAGCGGTCCTGCACGGAGTGGGGCCGAAGACGGCTCGCGTGCTCTGCGAGTACGGGTTGGACAGTATCGGCAAGGTGGCAGGAACTTCTGAGGCCACCCTGCAGAGGATCCTGGGTGCGAAGATGGGGCGTCTTGTGCACGAGCGGGCCCATGGCATCGACCGGACACGCGTGGTACCGCAGGCTCCGCCTAAGTCGACCAGCGCTGAATGGCGATTCGGCAGGCACGAGGTCGATGGATCCGTACGTCGCGGTGCGCTACTCGGACTTGCCGTTGATGTCGGGAGGCAATTGAGAACGGACGGCCAGGTGGCCCGCGCACTTACGCTCACAGTTCATTACGCGGATCGGTCTATGACCACCCGGAGGAGAGTGCTTCCAGAACCCACGGCTCACACTCCGGTACTGGCGGGCACCGCACAAGCACTGCACGATGCCTTGGGACTTCAGCGGGCACGGGTGACAGCCCTTTCCTTGAGAGCCGAGGACCTGACGGCCGATCAGCTATCCGGTCAGCAGCTCACCTTCGATCGGCAGGCGGAAAGCGCCCGCCGACTTGAACCGGTCCTCGATCGAATCGCCGCAAGATGGCCTGGCTCGGTGGGGCCGGCGACCCTCGTACGGTCGTGACAGCGCCACGGCTGCCTTCAAGTCTCAACTCACCAACACAGGAGCCCTGTTGGTTGCCTGTCTTACCGCACTCGACCTGCCTCAGGCCCCGGTTGCGTGGTTCATCATGCCCATGGTCACCCGCGAGGGTGACCGTCGCTGCAAGCAGTCACTTCCGCTCCAGCGCGGCCAGCCGCAGCTCAAGCTGGTCTACCCGGTGCCGTAGCAGGGTGACTTGGGCTTCCAGGCTGACTTCCCGTTCCGCCCTGCGCTGGATGCGCGGTGACGCGGCGGCGCGCTCGATCACCGCGTCCAGCCGGACCAGTCGCTGCGGGCCGTTCGGGCCGTCCGCCAGCCGGGATTGGATTTCGCCGTTGCGGTACCAGGACCGCAGTGCCGAGCGGGAGACGCCGGTCTCCGCCTCCGCCTTGGCCAGCGTCACCCAGGGTGCCTCGTCCAGCTGCTCGAACAACTCCAGCTCGTTCTGCCAGCGCGCGAGCCGGTCCTCCCAGTCCGACGGTGTCTCCATGACACCCTCCCTTCAGCATGGTGACCCTGTCAATAACAGTGTATTGACAGGGTTGAGAGCATGGAAGCATGACTTTCGAGAGGTTCACGGTGAAGGCCCGCCAGGCGGTCGTAGCGGCCCAGGAGCAGGCAAGGAAGCTCAAGCACGACCACATCGGCACGGAGCACGTCCTGTTGGGGCTGCTCGACGTGCCGGACGGCACGGCGGCGAAAGTGCTGCACCGGCTCGGATACGACAAGGAGGCGGCGCGGGCCGACATCACCGCGGTGGTCAAGCCCGGCACGAAGGAGCTGAGCGGCCACATCCCCTTCGCGCCGGGCGCGAAGAAGACACTGGAACTCGCCCTGCGCGAGGCGCGGCAGCTGCACCACAACGACATCGGTACGGAACACATCCTGCTCGCCCTGGTCAGCGAAGGTGAGGGCGTCGGCGCGCAGGTGCTCGCCGAGCGGATCGATCCGATCGACAAGATCCGTGCCGCGGTACTCACGTCGTCGGAGGGATCACAGGACGTCACGGCTGGCCCATGGCCGGCCGGCACACCCGCCACCGAGGACACGGTGTTCACCGCCAGCGCGCTGGCTGGTGGCGCACCGGTCGGCAGCCATCACCTGCTGGAGGCGATGCTGCGGGCGGAGAACAGCATGGCGTCCAGGGTGCTGCGCGAACTCGGGGTCGACCCGGACGCGGTCGCCGCCAAGATCGACGAACTGGATCCGGAGACGACCACGGACGCGAACCCGGAGGAGACCGCCGCGCGAAAGATGGAAATCCGGCTGGTCGACGACGAGGTGCACCTGATCCTGCGGGACCCGACGACGATCACGCTTGCCAAGAAGGTCACGGAGCTGTCCGACAGTCCGATCCGGGGCGTCGGGCCGGTGGTCGGCATGTTCGTCCCGCTCTGGCGGTCGACGAACCAGCTGCTGCTGCAACTCCAGCGCATCCTGGAACCGGAACCCGAAGAAGAGGACGGAGCCGCCGAGAACAAGGTGGCCAAGGCCGTGCGCACGGTGCTCGCACCTCGGCTCCGCCGGTGAACCGGCTGATCAGTGCGCCGGACCCGGCCGGTGGGACAGGAGAGGACGGGGGCTTGGTGAGCGCAACCATCGCCATCGTTGGAGCTGGCTTGGGCGGCTTGGCCCTTGCCCGTGTGCTGCACGTGAACGGCATCAACGCCGTCGTCTACGAACGTGAACCGTCGCGCGGCGCGCGTGGTCAGGGCGGCATGCTCGACATCCACTCCGGCCAGCGGGCACTGCGCGAGGCCGGTCTGATCGACCAGTTCTACGCGATTGCCCGTGGTGAAGGCCAGGACATGCGTCTTCTCGAGCCGGATGGCACCCTGCTGCTCCAGGAGGACACGCCCGACGACGCCCCACTTGAGCGACCCGAGGTCGACCGCGTCGATCTGCGCAACCTGCTGCTGGATTCCCTCCCCGAAGACGTGGTGCGCTGGGGGCACGCGTTCACATCCGCCGACAACGGCGTGCTGCACTTCGCCGACGGCAGCAGTGCGACGTACGACCTGCTGGTCGGCGCGGACGGCGCGCAGTCCCGGGTCCGCGCGCTGCTCACCGACGCCCGCCCGGCGCATATCGGCCAGCACGTCGTCGAGGTCGGCATTCCCGACATCGACCGCACGCACCCCGAACTCGCGGCAATGGTAGGGCGCGGCAACTACTGGGTGCTCGGCAACGGACTATCCCTGGCGGCGCAGCGCAACGGCGACGGCCGCGTTCGCATCGGTCTCAGCTTCTACAACACCGCCGAGGACTGGTTCGCTACCAGCGGGATCCCATTCGACGACCCGGCCGCCGCCCGGGTGCGGCTGATCGAGCTGTTCGCCGGCTGGGACTCACGGTTCACCGCGCTGATCGCGGCCTGCGACGAAACGGTCCTCCCGCGCTCGATCAGCGCGTTCCCGGTCGGCCTGACCTGGCCGTCGACGCCAGGCGTCACGCTGCTCGGCGACGCCGCGCACCTGATGCCGCCGGTGGGACAGGGCGCCAACTTGGCGCTGCTCGACGGCGCCCTCCTCGGCCTCGCGCTGGTCGCGCACCCGGACGACTTCCCCGCCGCCGTCAAAGAATACGAACGCGAGATGTTCGAACGCACCAGCGCTGCCGCCCGAATGTCCGCGGACATGCAGGAATTATTGATGTCGCCGGACGCCAGCCGGAAAATGCTCGCGTTCTTCCAACCAGGTTGAATGTAACTGAATACGATCGGTCAACCGGCCACCCCTTCAGTGCGATCACCCGTGGTTCGGGCCTCTCGGTAGTCTCACGGGGCGGCAAGCGAAATGAATCTCAGCGAGCCTTTCAGCGTGACCACCGGTCGAGTCACGCTGGTGGGATGCGCAACGCACGAGGCTACTGTGTGGTTGGGGGAGTGTCCGAAGTCTCAACCCGCTGGCGCAGGGGCCGCGTTGGTTTCGTATTCTCCCGATCAGGGACGGGGCAGGATGGAAGGGATCCCGAGGTCGACCGAGCGGCCCGGTTGCTCAGACCTCAGAGCCTGCTTCCGTTTCTCGCGAAGGAACTGCAGTGTGAGATCGATGCCTTCGATCTCACCCAGCCAGCCCTCCGTCTCTGCTTGCTTCCGGCGCGCTTCCAGATCCTCTTCCAGTTCGTTGAGACGTGACAGCATCTTGGGATTCACCTGAAGCATCGGGCAACGCAGACAAGCGTGCTCATGCTGGCAAGGGGTGCCATAGGGGCGGGCGCAATTTCCCAGTTCAACCTTTCGGCGGTCGAAGTGCTCTTGGAACTCGTCCCATTCGCCGGAGGTTGCCGACCGGTATTCCTCGGCGGGGCGCACGGCCCGACGGCGAGCCAGGTATTCCTGATAGTGGCGTACGACATCCTCGTTGAAGACGGCTACATAGCCGCCGGTGGTTTCGATGTTCAAGTGGCCCAGCAGTGCCGCACCGATATGGATGGGGAGCCCGTTGTTGACGATCTCGGTAGCGAACAGTCGGCGGAAATCATGGGGGGCGAACGTCAGGCCGACGAAGGCCGGGTTCGACTCGGCAAGTTCGTGGCAGAGCGTCCTGATCCGATTGGCGATGGTGTTAGGGCTGATCACGCCTCGGCCGCCTCGTGAGCCACGTTGGAACAGGAAGGGCATGGAGGCAGACCACTTTCGCTCGTGTGCATCGTAGCGTTGAAGAAGGGGGACAGACCTCTGCTCGCCGGTGATATGGCGGCGAATCACAGATGCGATCACATGGAAAAGCTCTGCCGACATGGGGATGACGCGCTCTCGGTCGGTTTTCGACGGCGCGATGACCAGGAGGGCTACCACCTCGCCGTTCGGCCTCTGGTACTGCCGGATGCTGAGCTGCGTCAGCTCGACGAGTTCCTCGATCCGGACCCCGCTCAGCCTCAGTGTCTCCACGTAGGCCCAATCCCAGAAGGCGTCTTCTTCTGCTCCTTTGGCATGGATTGCTTCGCCGGTGGCGAGCTCCTCCACACGCACCGGCGCTTTGGAGTGGCGAGCCTTCGCCTGGTCGGCTCGACTGTTCGTCCGGCGGTAGGAGCGGCCGGCATGAGTGAACTCTTCGCCGGGCGGGACACCCGCCGCGGCCTGAAGCAGGGCGCGCGACTTCCTGTGCTTCTCCTCCACGTGCTCAACCAGCGTGGGCAGAAGCGGCTGCCGTTCACGAATGCGGTTGTCGGTCCGTTCCTTCGCCCTGCGGCGGCCGCTTCGCGCGGAGCGCACCTCGTGCCGGGGGACAGGGCACGGTACTGCCCAGACACCCCACCGTTCCGGTTCTTCAAGAGCCCAGCTCTGCAGATCAAGGTAGAAACCCCGGACCTGGAGGAGGAGGGAGTCCAGGGTCCGGCGCGGTTGGTCTCGCTCCTTTCCGACGAAGCTGACCTCTTCTCTCCATTTCTGGTAGACATCGTTTGACAAGCTGAGGTCGGCTTGCTCGGGCGCGATCTCCTCGATTTTCTGCCAGAACACCGAGACCAGAAGCTGTGCCAAGCCGGTCAGCGCGCTGTAGTCGAGCTCGGTTCGACGTCGCTCGAGATAGTCGATGAACAGCTGCCGCACCCCACCGCACCGGATGGGATAACTGTCCACCAGCTCGGTCACGGACTTCTGCCCGGAGACCAGCACAGCGCGGAGGTGTTGGGGCGTCCCCGCGGGGAAGGCCTCCATGCCGTGCAGTGTTTCCCAGGCGGAGTGGCCGGCGAAACGGCTGCTTCCAGGCGACGCGCCCCGTGTCAGTCCGTGCCTATGGCACTCGAGCGAATAGTGCAGTAGCCCTTCGGGAGTCAGATCTTCCAGGGTGATCCCCTGAGTGATCAGTGCGAGGGTCACGTCGAACAACGAGGTCCGCTGCTGGCCGAGGCTGTGGGCGCTGGCCGACTCCGCCGTGAAGAACTCGTCCAGGCGCTTGTCCCGCTGAACATGTCTGAACTGTTCCGCAAGCCCGACAAAGTCGTTCGAGCGTACGGCGCGGAGTGACGGCTGGATGACCCGGAGACAGATCAGACAACGCAGGCCGAGTGCTGCCTGAGTCTTGTGAGGGCCGTGGTCGAACCGCTCTTTCAACGGGTTGCCGGGTTCGTCGAGACCACTGGCAACCCAGCGATCCTGCCAAGTCTTCCCCGGAAACTGAGCCAGATACGTAAGGACCCGCCGTGTTGCGATCCTGCGTGTTTTCCTTCCGCTGCTGTGGGTGACGGTCTCCCAGGCAACAGCCGCACAGTCGGCGATGTCCTCCACACCGGCCTCGCTCAGGTCGCCGTAAGGGCGAGGCGAGGAACGCGCAATGGATGGTGCGGCCACGAGCTTGCTGACGTCGTGCTTGAGACGCTTTCCGGACTGCGCCGGAACATGGTCGATCCGGCGATGCCGCAGAGTGCTGTCAGCCACCGAACACCGCCCGGACGTCCTCGGGGTCGTAGCCGGGCGCGAACTTCGGTACCTGGCGTGGACGCGTATAGAAGTCTTGAAGCTTCTCGGTCATCTCCTCCAGGCGGACCGTCAGGTAGATGCCCGTCGTGTCGAGCTTCGCGTGGCGCATCACCCGCTGGACCTCGGGGAGAGTCATTTTCGGGTCGTTCGCCATCCGAGTCGCGGCGGTATGTCGGAGATCATGTAGAGTCCAGTTGGTCTGTAGCTTTGCGTTCGCTCGTTGCAGGACCCGGCGCATGGCCGAATATGTGAGCGGCCTCGGATCGCCACGCAAAGCCCTCCAGAGCTTCTCGCCCGCCTTGGGCACTCCAGCCTGGGAAAGGTATGCGGCCAAATACCGAAAGGCGTCGGGCGACGCGGGCACCGGCTCCCGTGCCTTCGTCCCCTTGGAGACGACGTAGATCTGCTGACCGGCCCAGTCGATGTCCCCGATCTCGATACCCAGCAGTTCTTCGGCACGCGCACCGCTTGAGACATAACAGGAGAGGAGTGCCCTGTCCCGGTCGTTCTTCATCGCCTCGAACAACTCGTCCCACATGAGGTCCGGAAGCGAGCGGGGAAGCCGCTTGGGTACGCGTTGTCGAAGTCGTGCCCGCCGTACATGGATCGGCGCTTCCATCGGGCTCCGGTGAGACAGTTCCGCACGGCGGTCCTTGGACGCCGGTACCGGATTCACCACAGGACCGGCGCCGCTCCCGGCATGGAATTCGTAGAAACCGGAGATCACGGTCAGCGCGTGATTGATGGTCCGAGCCGCATACCCCGGTCCGAGCGTCTGTTTTCCGGTCCGCAGATTCACTGATCCAGGCGGAGGCGAATCCGGGCTGCGTCTTTCACGCTGCGGGTTGGACGCAGTCCTCATCCACCCCACCAAACACTCCACCTCGCTGACCGTCGCCCGGTCCCAGGCGATGCCGAGTTGCCAGAGGACCCGAAACCACCTCAACAGGTCATAGGCATAGCTGCGACAGGTTGACGGGCTTGATGAACCCAGGGCCAGGCTCCTCAAGTAGTCGACAACCACCCCGATTGGCATGCCACTTGAGTCGAGCACTGTCCAGGGCGGAAAAGCCTGGTCAGTAGCCACAACGCTGCCCACTCGTCGCAGGTCGACACGCCCCTCGCGAAGCTCCGTCCGCACGCTCTGCACACCACACCTCTCAGTCCCGGGGCCTCCGGGCCCTCACGAGTAGGTGCAGTCAACAGGACGCTCCGGCAAGCGGGTCATCTTCTCCACGCTGGACGACGGCACTGGCCTGGTCGACCTCGCCTTCTTCGACGACTCCCACGACGCCTGCGCGCACACCGTCTTCCATTCCTGGCTGTTGCTGGTGCGCGGTGTGGTGCAGCGGCGCGGCCCGCACAGCCTGAGTGTGGTGGGCTCCGCGGCCTGGAATCTCGCCGAACTGGTCGAACTGCGCGCCCGGGGCGGCCTGGAGGAGGTGGCGGCGCGACTCGCGGAGCCCGTGCCCGAGGGGGCGGGCGGTGATCCGGCGAGCGTCCGGCGGATCCATCTGTCGACCGGATACGACATGCACCCGTGGGCCGACCTGCGGCCCGCGGGGCAGGAGGCCGCACAGGGGCCTGCGGAGATAAGGAAGTTGTGGCACCAGAGTCCGGGAAGCGCGGGATGACCATTCTGTGCGTACGTTTCCAGCTGTCGTCGATGTACGAGGCGGCCCTGCCGGGACTGCTGGGGCTGCTGGGGGAGTTCACCCCGTTCGTCGAGGCGCTGCCCCCGGACGGGGCGCTGGTCGATCTGCGGGGCGCGGAACGGTATTTCGGACGCAGCGCCGTCGAGCTGGCGTCGGTGATCCGCGTCCGGACCCTCGCCCGGTACGGCGTCGACTGTGTGATCGGTGTCGGTCCGGGGCCGACGGCGGCCCGCGTGGCACAGCGTCGGGCCCGGCCCGGAGCGACGTGTGTCGTGCCCGAAACCCCGGACGCTGTCGCGGACTTCCTTGCCGGCCTGCCGGTGTCCGCGCTGCCCGGCGTCGGCGTGGCGACCGCCCGCACCCTGGGCGCATACGGCCTAGACACCCTGGGCCGGGTCGCCGCCGCGCCGCTGTCCACGCTCCAGCGGTTGATCGGGGCGAAAGCGGGCCGTGAACTGCGTGAGAAGGCGAGCGGCATCGACCGGGGCCGGGTCGTTCCGAACGCCGTGACCCACTCGTTGGTCACCGAACGTCTTTTTGATCTAGATGAGTTGAGTCCCGAGCGACACCGCAGGGAGCTGCTGTCGGCCGCCGAGGAGATCGGTGCCCGACTGCGTGCGTCGCGGACGGTGTGCCGCACGCTGACCCTCACCGTGCGCTACGCCGATCGCTCCACCACCACCCGCAGCCGCACCCTCAGGGAGTCGACCGCGCACTCGGCGGCCCTGGCCGCGGCGGCCTACGGCATGTACGGGGTGCTTGGTTTGCAGC
Organism: Streptomyces pluripotens; assembly: GCF_000802245.2. Classification (NCBI taxonomy): domain Bacteria; kingdom Bacillati; phylum Actinomycetota; class Actinomycetes; order Kitasatosporales; family Streptomycetaceae; genus Streptomyces; species Streptomyces pluripotens. The sequence goes on along the minus strand of NZ_CP021080.1, from coordinate 1,264,151 downwards.
GTGCCCGGGTTCGCGCGCTCGCCCTGCGGGCCGAGGGTCTGACCTCTGCCGAACAGGCCTCCCGTCAGCTCACCTTCGACCCTGTGGACGAGAAGGCCCGCCGCATCGAGGAGGTCGCGGACCGTGTGCGGGCGAAGTTCGGGCCAAGGGCGGTGATGCCGGGGGCGCTGGCGTGATCCCGGGACGCAGGTGACGCCGGAGGCCACGCCCACACTGATCACTGGAAGTTTTTACTGACGCGTAACTTCACACTTGCACTACTCGTTCGTAACTTAGCGAGTGAACAGCATCCCGTGATCCGGATCACAGGGCTAGGCCGTCGCACCTCCCTTGAGCCGCAAGGAGATCACACGATGCTGCCCTGGAAGCGAGTGTTCAGACCACTCGCCGCCCTCCTCCTGACAGCCGCCGTCGCCGTCGTCCCCGCCGCCACCGCCCGGGCCGCCACCGCCCCGAGTAGCGGTTGGAACGACTACTCCTGCAAGCCCTCCACCACCCATCCCCGCCCTGTCGTCCTGGTCCACGGCACCCTGGGCAACTCGGTTGACAACTGGCTCGCCCTCGCCCCTTACCTGAAGCACCGCGGGTACTGCGTCTTCTCCCTCGACTACGGTCAGCTGACCGGTGTTCCGGTCTTCTACGGTCTCGGCCCCATCGACAAGTCCGCCGAGCAGTTGTCGGCCTTCGTGGACAAGGTGCTCGCCGCAACCGGGGCCGCCAAGGCCGACCTGATCGGTCACTCCCAGGGCGGCATGATGCCCCGCTACTACCTCCGGTTCCTCGGTGGGGCGGCCAAGGTGAACGCCCTCGTCGGCCTCGCCCCCGACAACCACGGCGCCACGCTGAGTGGCCTCACCCACCTGCTGCCGTACTTCCCCGGTGCCGCCTACCTGATCAAGGCCGCCACCCCCGGCCTCGCCGACCAGATTCCCGGCTCCGCCTTCCTCACCAAGCTCAACGCGGGCGGCGACACCGTCCCCGGAGTGCACTACACGGTCATCGCCACCAAGTACGACGAGGTGGCCACCCCTTGGCGCAGCCAGTACCTGAGCGGTCCGGACGTCCACAACGTCCTGCTGCAGGACCTGTGCCCGCTCGATCTCTCCGAGCACGTGGCGATCGCCCTCTTCGACCGGATCGCCTTCCACGAGGTGGCCAACGCCCTCGATCCGGCCCACGCCAGGACCACCACCTGCGCGTCGGCCTTCAGCTGACGTGCCGCCGGGGCCTGTCCGGCCTGAGCCGCCGGACGGGCCCCGGAGGTGTCACCGGCGCTGGTCGCCGCGCGCCCGGCGGCGGGCCGACAGCAACAGCGTTGCCGCACCGAGTGCCAGCACCGCCGCACCACCGATCGCGGCGCGGAACGTACCGGGGGCCGCGCCGGTTTCGGCGAGGTGCGCCGGCGTCCCATCGGCCTCCGGCCGGTTGGCCGGGGAGGCGGGCTGTGCCGGCTCGCTCGCACCGCCGTGCCCGCCGCGCTCGGCGGCCGGCTTGCCGGCACCGGCCGAGGTCTGCCGACCGGAGGACGTGGAGGGAGCCGGAACGGCTGGGGCCGGGGCGGTGGTTGGGGTGCGCAGGCCCCGGCCACCGCCGAAGTCGACGTCCGAGCAGGAGTAGAACGCCTCCGGGCTGTCCGAGCGCTGCCAGACCGCGTACAGCAGCTGCCGACCGGATCGCTCGGGAAGCGTGCCGGGGAACGTGTAGAAGCCGCCCGAGCCAACCGGGTCGGTGGCCGTCGCGACCGGGTGCTCCAGGTCCAGGTCGGACCAGGCCAGCGGCTTCGTGGGGTCGTAGCCGGGCTTGGTCAGGTAGACGTGGAAGGTGCCCTTGTGCGAGGCGGTCACACGGTACTTGAACGTATACCGCCCGCTGTGCACGCTCGTTGCCGGCCAGTCGGCGCGGGCCAGGTCGAGCCCCTTGAACTCCTCGTTGCCGGCACTGCACAGTCGGCCGTCAGGGATCAGGTGCCGGTGTCGTCCGCCGGCGTCGCCGATCCGGATGCCGTTCCAGTCGTACAGCGCCTGGGTGCCGCCGGCCGCAACCGCAGCCCTGCAAGCGGCCGACGCCGGACTCTCCGGTCCCTCCGCGTAACACTGCACGACGCGGCTGACCGGGTCGCCCATCGAGCCGTGCGCCGCTGCGGGAGCGGCGGCGAGCACGGTCAGGGTGAGCGGCACCAGACCGAGTACGGCGACGGCGGCAGCCCTGGGGCGGGTACGAGCGGGCATGCGGAACTCTCCTCGGAACGGTCCGTGGGATGGGCCGGATCCGGGTTGGGTGATCCGGAGCCAGTCCCAGGAAACCGCGGGATCGCCTGCCAGAGGCGGGCGGAGGAGATCTTTATGGTGCTGTTAAGGGGGTGCTCAGGCAGAGCTCAGGTAGATGGCGTGCGCGCCATGACCGACAGGGGACGCCGAGCGCCCGGGCGCCTGCGGCAAGCGTCAGCCGTCGGGCCACCAGGTTCGTGCGATGTCCTTGCGCACTTCCGGCCGGCGCGCGGGGAGTTCGTCCGCCTCTTCGCGGATCCGGCGGCTGTCCGTCCTCTTCAGGGGCTTCTGCACGGTCACACGGCGCATGGCTGCCTCCTTCAGAGCCTGCCCGGGTTCCGTGTCGGCACGGGAGCAGGCGCTTCCGGCGAGAGTTCCTCATCGGTGCCGGTCTGTCAGTGGCATGTGTCACTCTCCAGGGATGACGAACGGGAATGAGCACCTGGGCGCGGTGTCCGCCGGGACGGACGTGAACTGGGACGCCGAGGCCGCCGCCTTCGACGACGAGCCGGACCACGGCATGCGTGCCCCTGAGGTCCGCGCGGCCTGGGCGGCCAGGCTGCGCTCCTGGCTGCCCGAGCACTCCGCCGACCTCCTCGACCTCGGTTGCGGTACCGGCAGCCTGTCGCTCCTGGCGGCCGAGCAGGGACACCGGGTGACGGGTGTCGACAGTTCCCCGGAGATGGCCGGGCGAGCCCGCGCCAAGCTCGCCGGGCACGACGCGGTGGTGCTCATCGGGGACGCCGCGACCCCGCCGGTTGCCGAGGAGCGCTTCGACGTGGTCCTCGTACGGCATGTGGTGTGGGCACTGCCCGATCTCGCAGGTGCCCTGCGGCGCTGGCGGAGGCTGTTGCGGCCCCAAGGCCGTTTCGTGCTGGTGGAGGGCGTCTGGGGCACCTTGCACCCGGTGGGCATTCCCGCCGCCCGGCTGACCGCTCTGCTGGAGCCGCTCACCGCGCAGGTGCGCGTGGAGCGGTTGTCCGGCGACTCGCTGCTGTGGGGGAAGGACGTGACTGACGAGCGGTACGCGGTGGTGGCGCCGGTGTGAGCACGACCGTGAACCACGAGTGATCCCGCCCGGGAGCTGGTGTCAGGCCAGCAGCTCGCCGAAGCCGCTCCCGAGGGCCAGCTCCTCCAGTCCGCCGAGTGCGGCCACGGCGGCCGCCGCGGCCTCTGGGTCCCGCTCCGTCAGCCCGCTCTCGGCGAACTCGTCCTCGTCCAAGCGCCGTACGTCCGAGCCGTCGGCGGAGCGCCACAGGTCCAGGTCGAGGTCCTCCACGACCAGCTCCGCGCCGCGAAGGACCGCCGGGCGGGTGATGTCGCAGTACCAGCCCTTGAGGGACCCATCGGCCCCGCGGACCTCCTTCACCGAGTACCAGCGGTTCCGCCAGTAGTACTCGGTGAACACGTCACCCGGCTCGAAGCGCACGAAGCCGAAGTCGCGGACGTCCGAACCGGCCCACAGAGCGCGGACGGTCACCCGGACGCCGTCGTCCCGGACCAGCTCCGCCGGGTAACGGATCTTCGTACGACCTCCCTTGACCAGGACGACTTCCAGACGGGCCGTAGGATCAGCCAAGTTTGCGGACATGAGCGCACCTCCGTGGCGCAGGCCTCGTACCCGAGCCCCTCGTTGATCGCGGCCATGGCGTTGTTGCCGGCGTCGTTGCCCTGAAGACCTCGGTGATGCCGGTGGCGCGCGCCCGGTACAGGGAGTGCGCCTTGGCGAGCTGGGCCAGGTCACGCCCGCGGAATGCACGGGCGCGACCGGTCATGGTGGGGAATACCGGGCGTGGCCGCCGGCGTAGGCCACGGCGAAGAGCCAGGCGCCGAACGAGGGGGCCCTCGACGCCGCCCCGGACGTCAGGGCGGAGGTCACGCACGATCAGGGTCATGGAGAGGGACCGTACGGCGAGGGGAGGCCGGAGTGCCTCTCATTTTCCGCCCGGTTCCTGCCCCCGGACCTTCCGCTCGGTGCGGGACAATCGGGCTGTGAGCTTGAAGATCCGCATGAATGACAGCGCGCCCCCGTACGAGCAGGTGCGGGCGCAGATTTCCGAGCAGGCGCGGTCCGGAGCGCTGCCCGTGGGGTACCGGTTGCCGACCGTGCGGGGGCTGGCCGAGTCCCTGGGGCTCGCGGTGAACACGGTCGCCAAGGCGTACCGTGCACTGGAGAGCGACGGAGTGATCGAGACGCGGGGCCGCAACGGCACGTTCGTGGCTGCCGCCGGTACGGCCGCGGAGCGGGAGGCTTCCCTGGCCGCACAGGCGTACGCGGAGCGGGTGCGGCGGCTGGGACTGGGAGAGGAGGCAGCGCTGGCCGCGGTACGGGATGCCCTGCGGGCAGTTTATGGACGGTAGCGGGCCGGCCGTCATCGGTGTACCGCCGGTTCCGGGACCCTCGTCACCACCAGCCCCGCTCTCCCCGCCACCTTCCCGAACGCCTCCGCGTCCCGCACCGCCGCGCCGCCGGGGTCGTTGTTGAAGTACGCGTACACGTCCTCTTCGCCGGACCACGTCGTCGCGACACGGTCCACCCAGGTTTCCAGCGAGCGGCGGCCGTAGCGTGGCCAGGGCTGGGCCCGGCCCTCGTGGAAGCGGACGTAGCCCCAGTCGGTGGTGCGCCACAGCGGGGTGACCGGGCGGGCCAGGACGTCGGCCCAGCACAGGGCCGCGCCCCGGGATTCGAGCACGCTGCGGACCCGGGCCGTCCACCAGGAGTCGTGGCGGGGTTCGACCGCGACCCTCACGCCGGGCGGGAAGCACTTCAGGCAGCCGTCGAGCAGGGGCGGGTCGGCGCGCAGGGTGGGCGGGAGCTGGAGCAGGACCGGCCCGAGGCGGTCGCCCAGGCCTGCTGCGTGGGTCAGGAGCCGGTGGACCGGTTCCTCGGGGTCCTTGAGGCGTTTGATGTGGGTGAGGTAGCGGCTGGCCTTGACCGCGATCACGAAGTCCGGGGGGACCCGGACCCGCCAGGCGGCGAAGGTGTCGTACGACGGCAGCCGGTAGAACGCGTTGTTGATCTCCACGGTTGCGAACAGGCGGGTGTACTCCTCCAGCCACAGCCGTACGGGGACCCCGGCCGGGTAGACGACATCCCGCCAGTCCTTGTACTGCCACCCCGAGGTGCCGACGAACAAGGTCACAGCACCATCAAAGCACTACAGGTACAGGCCCGCGTCCGCTGCGCCCCGGGTGCCCGGCACCGAGGCGGGTGTCGTGCCCCGACGGAGCGCGTACAGCTCCGCGAGGGTCGCGCCCTCGCGGCCGAGGCCCTCCTCGGTACCGAGCCAGTTGACCGCCTCCCCGCGCGTCAGCGGTCCCACCTCGATGCGGGCCAGGCAGCGGCCGGGGCGGACCACGGCCGGGTGCAGACGTTCCAGGTCCTCGTTCGTGGTGACGCCGACCAGGACGTTGCGCCCCTGGCCGAGCAGACCGTCGGTGAGGTTCAGCAGCCGGGAAAGGGCCTGACCCGCCGTGTGCCGGGCCTCGCCGCGGATCAGCTCGTCGCAGTCCTCCAGCAGCAGGAGCCGCCAACGGCCCTTGCCGGCGCCGTCGTCCTCGCCGATCGCGATGTCCATGAGATAGCCGACGTCGGAGAAGAGGCGTTCCGGGTCGAGCACGCAGTCCACCTGGCACCAGGCCCGCCAGGAACGGGCCAGGGTACGCAGCGCGGAGGTCTTGCCGGTGCCGGGTGGGCCGTGCAGGAGGAGCAGCCGACCCGCGATGCGCTCGGGGGTCGTCGTCATCAGGCGGTCCATGGCATCCGCCACCGGCGCGGTGTAGTTGGGCCGGATCTCGTCCCAGGTACCCGCGGAGATCTGCCGGGTGGTGCGGTGCGGGCCGCGCCTCGGGGACACGTACCAGAAACCCATCGTCACGTTCTCGGGCTGCGGTTCGGGCTCGTCGGCGGCACCCTCCGTGGCCTGGTCGAGGACCGACTTCGCCAGCTCGGCGCTGGTCGCGGTGACCGTGACGTCCGCGCCGCGGTTCCAGCGGGAGACCAACAGGGTCCAGCCGTCGCCCTCCGCCAGGGTGGCGCTGCGATCGTCGTCACGGGCGACCCGCAGCACGCGGGCACCGTCCGGCAGCAGGGTCACGCCGGAGCGGACACGGTCGATGTTCGCCGCGTGCGAGTAGGGCTGCTCGCCCGTGGCGAAGCGGCCGAGGAACAGCGCGTCCACGACGTCGGGCGGGGAGTCGGAGTCGTCGACCTGGAGCCGGATCGGCAGAGCGTCGTGCGGGTTCGCGGACATGCGACCATGATCCGGCACCCGTCCGCTCCGTGCACGGCATTTCCGCCGCGGTGCCCCGGTGTCCCCGGACCGTTGCGGGTGTCCTGGAGCGGCCTGCGGTGTGCCCAAGTCCTGCCCCTTGTACGGCTTCCGTGGTTACTGTGTCCCCGATGGGACGTCATGGGTGGGATGTGGAGAATCGACGGTGGCGGCTCGCCGCCCTGCTGGGTGTGGGCGCGGTCGTGCTGGTCCTGGCCGTGACCTTGCTCGGCTCCCTGCCCGCCGACCCCGGCACGGCCGGCACCACACGCGACGGCGACAAGGTTCACGGCACCCCCGCCGGTCCCACCGCGAAGCCGGAACCATACGTCGGCTGGGGCTTCACACACACCCAGTACAGCGCCGACCAGGGAACCACTGCGGCCATCCGTCGGGTGGAACAACTGCTGCGCAAGGACGGCGGGTTAGCGCAGAACCAGCACATCATGGGGTGGGGTGCGGACAATCCCGAACCGGTCCAGGGGCACTACGACTTCGCCGCACTGGACCGTCGTGTCGACTTCGTCCGCGCCTCCGGCGGCACCCCGGTGATCACACTGTGCTGCTCCCCGGACTGGATGAAGGGGGGCAAGGCAGGGGTCGGCAACACCGACTGGAGCCGGTCCGCCCTGGAGACCGCACCCACACCAAACCACTACCAGGATTTCGCCAACCTCGCCGCGACCGTCGCCCGGCGCTACCCGGACGTGAAGCACTTCATCGTCTGGAACGAGTTCAAGGGCTTCTGGAACGACGCCAAGGCCCGCTGGGACTACGAGGGATACACCCGGATGTACAACCTCGTCTACGAGGCGCTCAAGAAGGTCGGCAAGGACATCATGGTCGGCGGGCCCTACCTCGTGATGGACAGTGTCGACCCGCGTGACCAGAACGCCTCCACGGCGCTCCGGGGCCCCTGGGGCGCCATGGACCAGCGGGTCCTGGACGCCTTCGCCTACTGGAACACGCACAAGGTCGGTGCCGACTTCGCGGTGGTCGACGGTTCGAGCTACACCCGCGACGACGAGCTGCTGCCCGACGAGTTCGCGGCCACCGGCAAACTCAGGGCCGTCAGTGAGTGGGTACGGCGGCAGACGCACGACCTGCCGCTGTGGTGGGCCGAGTACTACGTGGAACCCGGCGACGGCAACGACGACCGCAAGGGGTGGTCCGCACCGCACCGCGTCGCCGTCCAGGCCACCGGGATGATCGCCATGGCCGAGGGCGGCGCCGACTCCGGCTTCTACTGGAACCCGGAGGAGGAGAAGGGCTCCTGTCCCGGCTGCCTGTGGACACCCACCGACGGCCCCCACGGGGGCAAGGCCCTTCCCCTGTACGACCTGGTGTCCAGGTTCGCGAAGGCGTTCCCGCCGGGCACGAGGTACGAGTCCGTGTCCGTCGCCGCCGCCGACGAACCCCACGTCCGGGTCCTCGCCAGCCGCAGCACCGTCCTGGTGGTCAACACCCTCGACCGGAGGATCAGCGCGCAGGTCGACGGCAAGCGGTTCGACATGCGCGCGTACGAGGTGAAGTGGCTCGACCGGTGACCCGGCCGGGCCACCCTCACTTCATCGTCAGGAACCGTTGCACCAGTGAGGCCAGCACCACGGCCAGCAGCGGCAGCGAGAACCAGAATCCGCCCTGCAACAGCCGTAGCTGGCGCACACCCGGCCGGATCGCGACCCGCACCGTCTCGCGGGCGGCGAGCAGCAGGAGCAGGACGACGGCGGCCAGCGCGCCGACCACCGACCACGGCGTCCAGGTCACCTGCGGCCCGACTGGTCCCGGATCGGGTTTCGGCACCGGACCGACCGGTGGCTCGCGCAGCGCGTACACCGTGACATCGGCGTTGACCAGGGCCTTTGCCAGCTCCGGCCGGTTGTCGAGGTCCTCCACGAGCTGGCGCTGCCAGGCCGTGGAGAACCCCGCATCCAGTTCCAGGTAGGTCACCTGGCTCCGGTTGATCATCAGATACGAGTTCGGTCCCGCGTCCCTGAGCCTCTTGACCAGGCCCGACACCAGCCTCGGGTCGGTCGGCGCCAGAGTCGGCACATAGGTCACCCGCTCCATGTCCCGCGCGCCCCACGGCAGGGCCGGGGTGACGTCGTTGACCGGGTCCTGACTCAGCCACAACAGCCGTACGGTCGGTTTGTCGTGGGCGTACACCCAGTCCATGGCCGCGACCTCGCCCGGCCGGGTCCGCTCGAACGGTTCGTTCCCCCAGCGGGCCACCAGGAACCCACCCATCAGCAGCAGTCCCGCCAGCAGCGCGGCCGGCGGACCGAGGGCGAGCCGCTTCTCCGCGGTCTGGTTCCCGGACCCGTTCCCAGGCTCCTCCCGGGTGACGCCGGTCCGCGGGAAGAGCGCGAAGGCGCCGAGCAGCGCCGCGCCCGGCAGGGCGAACAGGAAGACCCGCAGTGCCATCTCGCCGCCGTACGACTGCATACCGAAGCCCAGGAACGGCACGAAAGTGAGCACCAGCAGCGATCGCTCGCGGTACCGGTTCAGGCGCCGTCGGCACCAGCCCCAGCAGGCCAGGACCAGTACCGAACCGGCCAGCAGCACCCTGGTGTACAGCACCAGCTTGTGCGTCGGACTCCCGCCCCGGATACGGCCGGTGACGGAGGTGGAAACATTGCTGCCCACCCCGCCCACACCGCCGAAGAGGTCGTCGAAGTGCCCGGACCAGTACGGCTCCGCCATGAAACAGACCCAGACCGCGACCAGCACCGCGAACAGCAAGGGCAGGCCGCGCAGTTCGCAGCGGCCGCTCAGCACGAGGGCCGCGAGCACGCCGAGCATCACGAACGGAGTGAGCTGGTGCGCGGGGACGCTCGCCGCGTACAGGCCCATCAGCACCAGCAGCAGCACCGTCCGCTGCCGCCGGTCGGCCGGCTCCACCTCGGCCTCGCCGGGTCGGACCCTGTTCCAGATCACCCGCGGCGGGCGGAACCAGACCAGCAGGATCGCCGTGAAGACCAGGTACAGCGCATAGGTGAAGCCCTGCGGGGAGAAGTAGTCCTGGCCGACCCAACTGCTCAGGACGAAGATCCACAAACCGGTCCACTTTGCCCGCCAGCTCGCCCGTAGCGCTCGGGTGAGTAGGAACATCGGTGCCAAACAGGCGAGTTCGATGACGGTGGGCCACCAACGGATGACCTCCGTGAAGTGGGTGACCCCGCACGCCCTGCCGACGAACGCGGCCACCGCGAAGAAGCCCGGCCAGCTCCAGCGTGCGTCCAGGTCCGGTACGGCGGTGCCGGTGCGATCGATGTAGTCGATGAAGCCGAGGTGCTGCCAGGCGGTCGGGAACCGCGGTGAGCTCTCGATCAGCGCGGGCAGGGCATGCAGGGACACCACGGTCGCCAGTAGCGTCACCAGCAGCAGGAACCGGTGTTCGCGGCGCAGCCACAGCAGCGCGGCGAACACGGTGATCAGCAGGGCCGCTCCGGCCAGAGTCGGCAGTGGCAGCACCGAGACCAACCCGAGGCCGCCCATCCGGTCCAGGTCGGCGTCGCCGAGTCGCAGCGCGGGGACCCAGTACAGCAGCAGCGCGAAGACGAGCAGACAGCCGAGAGCGACACCCGGGCGGGTGGGTAGCGGCCAGCGCCAAAGCGGCACGGGGACCGTTGGCTCCCCGGGTGCGGGGCCATTCGGTACGGCCTCGTGGGTGGGGGCCCCGGCCAGGACGTCGGCACCCGGTGCGGTTCGCTTACGGGGCGCGCCGAACTCCCGGGCCCTGACCGGTGCGTCGGTCCGGGCCGGCAGCGACGGGCCCGGTGCGGCCTGGGCAGCGGGCTCCTGCCTCTGCCCCACGAGCCCCAGTGGGGGCCGGGGAGGAGCCACCGGCGCACCGGTGGGCGGTGTTCCCGGGCCCGGGCGGACGTCCGGACGCCGCTCCAGGTGATCGAAGTCCACGTGGAGGCCGAGTGTGAGGGTGTCGGAGTCCAGCGCCCAGGCAGGTCCGTGCCTACGGGCCGGGGCATCGGCCGGGACCTCGTGCGCCCCGAGGTCGGAGACGTCCCCGTCCGGTGCCGCCGCCTCGGGCACGGCGACGGGTGCGGCCCGGACCGTCCGCCACAGTTTCGGCGCGGCGATCGCCACGATCACCGCGAGGCTGGAGATCTCGGCGACACCCGCTCCGGTCAGCCCCATCCGGGGGAGTAACAGCAGGGTCAACCCCAGCACCAGCACACACAGCAGGCCCTGTAGCCAGGCGAGTCCGGCGGTGCGGCTCTGTGCGCGCAACACGGCGAAGTAGGTTTCCATGACGACCCGCAGCACCGCGCCGACCGCGAACCAGCGCAGCAGCGGGGTCGCCGCGTCCGCGTAGCCCTCGCCGAACACGCCCAGGATCCAGGGAGCGCCCATGAACAGCAGGCCCGCGATCGGCAGCATGATCCTGGTTATCCGTTTCAGCGCGGCGCGGGTGTTGGCGGCCAGCCGGCCTGGGGCGTGCGAGCCCTCGACCGTGAGGGATGCGCCCATGTTGATGGCGAGCAGATTGATGGTGCCGCCGATGGTGGTGGTGATGTAGAAGTAGGCGTTCTCCGCGGAACTGACCTGAGAGGCGACGATCACGGGGACGAGGTAGACCACTGCGAGGGAGAACAGGGAGCCGGTGTAGTCCCCGGCCAGGAACTTCCCGATCTCCTTGAGGGCCGGCGGGGCGCTGTGCTCCTCGGTCGCCTTGACGTGCCGGGGCACCAGCCGCCGGAACACCAGCCAGCCCAGCGGCACCACCGAGGTGGCGATCGCGGCCCCCCAGGACACGAAGACGCCAGTGGTCGGGATGGCGACGGCGAACGCGGCCAGTAGGGCCAGCTTCACCGCGGAGAACACGGTAGTGCCGACCGGTACCCAGGTCGCGTTGCGCAGCCCGGTCAGCACCCCGTCCTGCAGGGTGAGCAGGTTCCATGCGGCGACGGCGCCGATGAAGCCCAGGCCGTTGAGGGTGCCGTGCAGGAACCGGTACGAGGGCCCCCACACGTCCAGGGTGAGGAGGAAAAGGCCGGCCGCGCCCGCCACCACCAGTGAGCTGCCCGCGTAGGTACGGAAGATGAGCCGTCCGGTGCCGGCTCCCGACACCGGGATGAAGCGGGCCAGTGCGCCGGTCAGGGTCACCGCGGTCAGCCCTGCCAGGAGCTTCATCGCGGCGATCGCGGCCGATCCCTGGCCGACGGCCGACTCGGAGTAGTAGTGCGCCGCGGCCAGCCAGAAGCCGAGTCCGAGGACGGCGGAGATGCCGGTGTTGAGCATCAGGGCGTAGGCGTTGCGGAAGAGCGGGCTGCCACCGGGGGACGGGTTCGTTCCGGGCAGCCGCAGACGGCGCTCGGACTTCCCGGGCCCCTCGGCGCCCTTACCGGCCTCGGTTGTGGTGGTCGTGTCAGACACGGGATCAGATGGCCTTCCGGCGGACCTGGCGGGCCCTGCGGACGAGGGCGTACCCCTTGGTGAGGGTGCGGTCCCTGGCGAAGTTGCGGGCGATGGCACGGCCGTGGAGCAGCCGCTCGAACTCTTCGACGCCCGTGCCACGGCGGACCGTGAGGCGCAGCAGTGCGTACGGGCCCTGACGGTGGTGGGCGAGGCCATTGCCGACGGCGAGCGCCTGGCCGTATCCGCTGTCGCGCACGGCCTGGCGGACCCGTCGGCTGGAATACCCGTAGGGGTAGGCGAACGACACCGGACGGGAGCCGAGCTCGTCGGCGACGACCTCCGTGCAGCGATCCAACTCACCGTGCAGTGTGCCGTCGTCGAGTTGGTCGAGCTGTGGATGGGTGTGGCTGTGCCCGCCGATCTCCACGCCGGCGGAGCTCAGGTCGCGCACCTGCCGCCAGTCGAGCATGGTGTCGAGGCCGCCTCCGGTGTCGTACTCGCCCCTGATCCAGCCGGTGGAGACGAACAGCGTGGCCGGGAAGCCGAGTCTGGCGAGCACCGGTAGGGCGTGCCGATGCACGCCCTCGTAGCCGTCGTCGAAGGTGATCAGCACCGGTCGGGCGGGTAGCGGACGGCCAGAGCGCCAGCAGCCCGCCAGGGCAGCGGTGGTGACCGGGGTCAGGCCCAGGTCACCGATGAGCGCCATCTGTTGCGCGAACGCCTCCGGCGCCACGGACAGGGCTCGGGTGGCACGGTTGGGTGCGGCGGCGACGGAGTGGTACATGAGGATGGGCACGGGCGCGTCACTCATGGCCGTTGCCCCTGCGTTTCCCGGACCGCCGCGCCGGAGAACGGACTTCCGCTCCGTCGTGCCCGTACGCTGCCCACCGCGTACCCGCCCGCTGCGGTGAGGATGCCGGTGACGATCGCTGCTGCGCGCCCCGCACCGCCCGGCCGGCCGAGCAGGGCGTCCCGCAGGCCCCGGGCGAACCCCGCTGGCAGCACCCGGGTGGCGTAGCGGCGCTCTGACTCCAGGCCCTTGGCCGCGCCCACGCTGCGGGCCACCAGGGCCTTGGACAGTCCCTCCGCATAGGTGCGGGTACGGAAGTAGCCGAAGCGTTCGCGGGGTTCGGGTACCCGATGGTGGATGACCGCCCGGTCGTCGATGAGCAGGACGGCGTCCGGGCAGGCCAGGCTGAGGCGGATGCACAACTCCGTCTCCTCGCAGCCCAGCGGGCGCCGGTCGCCGTCCCGTCCGATCCCGGTGGCGAAGCCGCCCGCGGCCTCGAACGCCGCACGCCGGAACGAGGCGTTGCCACCGAGGACGTTGCGTACCCGGGCCCGGCCCGGCGGCAGTCCCTTGTAGGTACAGCCCACCACCCAGTCGAACTCCTCCGGGAACCAGGCCGGTCGTCGGCCCGACGCCCAGACCGGGACCGTACGGCCGCCGACCGCCAGCACACGTGGGTCGGTGTACCCCTCGGCGAAGCTGCGCAGCCAGCCGCGTTCGGCCACGGCGTCGTCGTCCAGGAAGGCGATCACCTCTCCGCGGGAGGCGGAGACGCCGGTGTTACGCCCCGCCGACAGGCCGCGCGGTCCCGCGTTGGGCAGGACCCGGACGCCGCCGGTCTCTTCGTACGCACGGGTCAGCCGGTCGAGCAGGGCCGGGTTGTGGTCCACCACGAGAAGCGTCTCCAGCGCGGGATACGACTGTGCGCGCACTGAGCGGACCGCTGCCAGGATGTCCTCCCAGCGGTCCTCGGTGTACACGCAGATCACCACGGAGATGCCGGGACCTCTCAAGACGCCTCTCCCCGTCCGGCGGTGAGCAGCGGTGAGTGGTGCGTCCGGCGGCGCAGGTCGCGCCGGTTGGAACGCTCCTTGATGATGACTTTCAGCACCCTCAGTCCGTCCCGGACGGCTCTCAGGTTGCTCATGCCGTGGATGCGCAGGTACTCGTGGCTCGGGATCTCCTGCACCTTCAGCCCTGTCTTGACCACCCGGATGTTCATCAGGGTCTCGACCTCGAAACCGGTGCAGTCCAGGTCGATCTTGTCCAGGCAGTGCCGCCAGAAGGCGTTGTACCCGTAGCAGAGATCGGTGTAGCGGGCTCCGAACTTGCGGTTGACGACGGTGCACAGCGCCCAGTTGCCGAGCTTGCGGACGAAGGTCATGTCGTCCGTGCCGCCGCCGTTGGCGAAGCGCGAACCCTTGGCGAAGTCGGCGCCCGAGACCAGGGCGGAGACGTAGGAGACGATCTCGTTGCCGTCGGCCGAGCCGTCCGCGTCGACCATCACGATGATGTCGCCGCTGCATGCCTCGAACCCGGTGATCAGGGCATCCCCTTTGCCCTTGCCCCGCTGTTCGACGACCTTGACGTCCGGCCACAAGGAGCGGGCCACCTTCACGGTGTCGTCCGTGGAACTGCCGTCCACCAGGACGACTTCGTGGATCCAGTCCGGCAGCGTCTTGAAGACGTAGGGCAGATTCTCCGCCTCGTTCATGGCGGGGATCACCACGCTCACCGGCGGAGCGATCGCCAGGTGCGAGGAGATGGGCCGGTAGCGGGTGGCGACGGAAGGATCCTGGCCCGAACTGGGCGGGCGGAGAACGGAACTCATGAGTCATTTCCCTCTCGTCCGGTGGACCGCCCGCCCTTGGGGCGGCCCGGCTGTGTGTCCGGTTCGAAAGGGGGGTTCTCGTCTTCGGGCACGGTGAACTGATCTCCGTGCCCGAAGACGAGCTGGCAAAGCTGGCCGGCCTGCCGCAACAAGACGGCAGCCCCTCGCGCGGCACGACTCGGTCACCGTTGCGGTGACCGAGCACGGCACCCCCCTACCGCGCCCCGCTCCGGCACCGCCGCGGCCCTGAGCCCTCCCCTGAAGCCGTGTGCCGACGTGCCGGTGCGGGTGAGATGTACGACGTTATTGACGATTGAGTCCGAATGGCAAGACCTGAACCGCTGTCTCACCTTCTTATTGGTTTGGCTGTTACGCAACCTTGGTCTATGTCGTTGGCTTCTGTGGGTATTTACCCGAAATCCGTTCCCGGGCCAACGTCAGGAGCAGAAGGAGCAGGCTCAGTACGGTCACCGTGGCCACCCCGCCGCGGATCGACCAGCGGTGCACGGCCAGCATGCCTTGGGCGACCAGCATGTTGACGACGACCGAGCCCGCAAGTGCGCAGAGCGTCCGGGCGAACGGATCCAGTCCGCGCAGCGCCGCAGCGATCGCCACGGTTGGCGCCATGAGCAGGAAGGACAGCGTGCACGGGGCGCGCAGTGGAGAAGCGGAATCGGTGAGGGCGAGCAGTGCTCCGGCCGCACCGACGCCGGTCGCAGCCCCTGCGAGCAGCGGGGGTAGGCCCCTCCCCGGTCCTGCCCGTACCCCGGGGGTGCCTCCGGCGACATCGTCTGTTGAAGGTGTCTTGATGCGTAAGGTCTGCATGGGCGACTTTGCCCCCTGTCGCGCCGGATGCCGGACTTCAATGTGGCGCAGACCGAGGTGGGCCGTCAAGGCGGCGATTCCTCCCTAAACATGCGTTCCGCCGGGGCTTCTGTCCGGGTCTCCTGCCCGGCTCCCCCTCGTGCCGCTCTGCTCCCGCGACACCCTTCCTGACGCTATGTCAACTGATACTGCGTCAGCATGTCCGATCCCCCAGTGCAATAGGTGAGCAGTGAACGTCTCGGGCTGATTCTGTTGAGATCACAAGAGACTTGGCATGGACACTTCCCGTCAACACGCGTAGTTGCTACGACGGTTACTGAAGAGTTGCTGCTAAAGGGAGGTTCCATGAGACGTTCCCGATTTACCGGATTCGTGACTTCGCTCCTTCTCGCCGCCGGCCTCGGCCTCACTGGGGCCGCCTCGGCGCAGGCCTCCACGACGGCCGTGTCCGGCGGCTACGTGGCGCTCGGTGACTCCTACTCCTCCGGAGTCGGGTCTGGCAGCTACATCAGTTCGAGCGGCAGTTGCGATCGCAGTACGAAGGCGTACCCCTATCTGTGGAACGCCGCGCACAGTCCGTCGTCGTTCGCCTTCAACGCCTGTTCGGGCGCCACTACGGACGACGTCCTCGCGAACCAGCTCGGTTCGCTGAACTCAGCCACCTCACTGGTGTCCATCACCATCGGCGGCAACGACGCAGGCTTCGCAGACGTCATGACGACCTGTGTGCTCCAGTCGACCAGCGCCTGCCTCTCCAGGATCGACACCGCCAAGGCGTACGTCGCCAACACGCTCCCCGGCAAGCTGGACACCGTCTACAACGCGATCAGCGCCAAAGCCCCGTCCGCCCGAGTGGTGGTCATCGGCTACCCCCGCTTCTATCTGCTCGGGCAGCTCTGCCTCGGCCTCTCCGAGACGAAGCGGTCCGCGATCAACGATGCGGCCGACTACCTCGACGCCACCGTCAAGACCCGTGCCACGGCCCACAACTTCGTATTCGGAGACGTCCGTCCCACGTTCGCCAACCACGAGATCTGCTCCGGGGACTCCTGGCTGCACAGCCTCAACTGGCTCGACATCGGCGAGTCGTACCACCCCACCGCAGCAGGCCAGTCGGGCGGCTATCTGCCCGTGCTGACGAACGCAGCCTGACCCGAGCGGGCTCGCCCCTCAGGGTGAGGTTCCGGGCGAGCCCGACGGAGCGGCGGAGGCCCCGTACGAGGGGGTCTCCGCCGTCGTGCAGGTCACCGAGAACGGCACGGACTCCGACGTGGCCCGCACGGGAGTGCGCACCTCCACGCTGATTTCGTCGTTGATCGCCCCGCTACCGGAGTACGCCGTCACGGTCAGCCGCTGCTGCCGGGTCCGCCCGCCGCCCGATGGGAATGACAGCGTCTTCCACCCCGGGTCGGACACCGATCCACGGGCTGTCACCCACCGGTACTCCACCTGAGCGGGCAGCCGTCCCACCGTGAACGTCGCTGTGAAGGTGGGCGCCTGGGCGCCCGGCGGTGGGCAGGACCCGGAGTACACCGAGTGCGCACTGCTCAGGCCGACGTGCACAGACTGGGCCGGCCGGCTGACTGACGGACCGTCACCCGTCGATGTGCTGTGCCGCGCGGACGGTGGCACGCTGGTGGCCGATGCGGTGCCGCTGCTCGCCGTGGGGGTGTGCGCACCGCTCGCCCGGCCGCTGCTCGCAGTGCCGCCGGTCCGGCCGGTCCCGGCGTTCCGGTGGTGGAGCAGCGTGTAGGTCAGCCCCGTCAGCGCCAGGACGCCCGCGAGCACGCCCGCGGCCAGCATCACAGCGGAACGCCGCCCGCGCTCCGGCCGGAGAGGGGGCTCGGGGGTCGCGGGCCGGGGCTCCGGGTACCCGCCGGGCGGCGGGATCGGCGGAGTGCGCGAGGGCTGCGCCGTCTGGGCGGCCACCGTCGGGACGTACGGCGCCGCCGGCCGCATCGTGTCCGCCCGCAGGGGCCCACCCGCCGCGACCAGTCGCAGCTCCCGTTCCGCGTGCTCGGCGGACAGCCGCTCGGCCGGGTCCTTGCGCAGCAGCCCACCGATGACGGGCGCGAGCGGACCGGCATGGCGCGGCGGCGGCAACTCCTCGTCCACCACCGCGCGCAGGGTGCTCAGGGGGGTGTCCTGCCGGAACGGAGAGATGCCCTCGACGGCCGCGTACAGCAGCACACCCAGCGACCAGAGATCCGACTCGGGCCCGGGCGTACGCCCCAGTGCCCGCTCCGGAGCGAGGAATTCGGGCGAGCCGATCACCTCACCGGTCATGGTCAGCGCGGAACTGCCCTCGACCGTGGCGATGCCGAAGTCCGAGAGGACCACCCGGCCGTCATCCGCGAGGAGCACGTTGGCCGGCTTCACATCCCGGTGCAGCACCCCGGCGGCATGCGCGGCACGCAGCGCGGACAGCACCTCGGCACCGATGCGCGCGGCCTGCTGCGGCGACAGCGGACCCTCCGCCTCCAGCCGGTCGGCGAGGGACCGGCCGGCCACCAACTCCATCACGATCCAGGGCCGGCCGCCCTCCGCGGCCACGTCGTACACCGTGACCACGTTGCGGTTCGCGACTCGGGCCGCCGCCCACGCCTCCCGCTCCAGGCGCGCGTACATCCGTTCCACGTCGGGGCCGGGCAGCCCGGCGGGCGCCCGTACCTCCTTGACCGCCACCTCGCGGTGCAGCACCTCGTCACGGGCACGCCACACCGTCCCCATGCCGCCCTCGCCCAGCGGGGACAACAGACGGTAGCGGTCCGCGATCACACGTTCACGACCCGGTTCTCCGGACACGGGCGCCCCCAGGGTATGTTGCGCGAATTCTCCACAAAAGTAGCTCAACCGAGTGCGGATGCAGCCCCCCTGAGCAACAATCCGGTGCCGAGCGCGACGACCGCCAACGCGGACACCAGCGGCACCGTCCGGCGCACCAGGGCGGTCAGCGGATGGGCGGTCCAGCGCGGGCGCCGTTCCAGCACCCGGGTCATTCCCGAACCCAGCCGGACAACAGCGAAACCGGCCGCCGTGAGGGTGAGCGCGAGACCGGCTCCGTACGCCACGACGAGCAGCAGCCCGAACCAGGCCTGCCCGAGTGCCGCCGCTCCTACCAGCACGACCACGGCGGACGGGCTGGGCACCAGCCCCCCGGCGAAGCCGAGCAGGATCGTGCCGCGAAGCGTGGGCGCGGTCGAGTGCGTGTGCGTATGGCCTCCGTGGGTGTGGGTGTGGGTGTGCCCCCCACCCGTGTGGGCGTGATCGTCGTCCCCGTGACGGTGGGCGTGGTCACCATGGAGGTGCTCGTGAGGGTGATGGTGGTGGGCCGACTCCTGGCGGCCACCAACACCGGCCAACTGGCGCTGCTCAACATCGTCCGGCGCGTGCGCATGGACGTGCGCGGCCTCGTGCGCACGACTGCGCCAGGCCCGGCGTACCAGCCCGGCGCCGGCCACCAGGACCAGAGCGCCGCTGGCCGTGCCCAGCCAGGCGATCACGGTGGGCGTGGCCGCGGAACCGGCCGTGACGAGGAGACCCAGGGCGACCACGCCGAGCGTGTGGGTCACCGTGACCGAGGCGGCCAGCGGAAGCACGTCCCGCAGTCGGGCCCGGCCCCCGCGTGCCGCCGCCGTGGCGGCCATCAGGGTCTTGCCGTGGCCTGGCGCCAGAGCGTGCATCGCGCCCAGGACGACCGCTATGAGCAGCGCGAGCGCGGCGAAGCCGACGGTCAGGTCGTGCCGGGCCACGAGTTCGTCCAGTGCCCGGGTCCAGCGGTCCGCGCCCCGGGGCAGTACGGCGGCGCCCGGGGCGTCCTGCCGCTGCTCCCGCGCGACGAGCGCCGGGCCGCCGGGGCGCACGCGCAGTACGGCGGCGGTGGTGTCGGCGGGAGAGGCCAGCAAGTCCTGTGGGTAGGCGGTCAGTTCGTGCGAGACCGACTTCCCCGGTACGTCCGTTGCGGTCAGTGTCATACGGTCGCCGCGGGCGGTGATCTCCCGCCATCCCGCCCCACCGGCTGTGTCTGCGCTGTGGAAGCCGAGGGACTCGGTGCCGTCGCGGGGGAGCGGGGCGGTCAGCCGGCACTCCACCCGCAGGGTGTGCAGCCCCGCCTGGCCCGGGCGCAGGTGTGCCGTGGAGTCCTCGGCGGTCAGCGCGACCGTGCGTCCGCCGACGGTGAGCCTGCTGCCGGCTGCGGCGCGTGCGCACCGCTGTCTGGCCCACGCCGTCAGCCCCAGCCGGTCGAGGTCGGGTTTGACCTGGGTCGCCGGGATCTCGGCGAGGTCCTCCACGTGGTCGACACGCAGCTGCCCGGGAGCGACGACCAGGCCGTCGTAGCGGTTGACGGTGAAGTTGCCGAGGGGGTGCGCGCTCGCCACCCCGGCCGGCAGGAGGGCCAAGGCGCCCAGGGCGAGGAGGACGAACGGCAGCCGCGGTTTCACTGGGCACCCTCCAGGGCCTTGCGCGCCCTCGTGGCGCCCAGCGGCGAGAAGCCCGGGTTCAGTTTCAGGGCTGAGGTCAGTGAGGCGCGGCCGGCCGTGCGGTGTCCCGTGGCCAGCTCGATCACGCCGCGGTGGTAGAGGAACGCCGCGTTGCGGTAGCCGGTGGCCGTGGCTGTGCGGGCGTACGGCAGTGCCTCGCCGTCGCGGCCGTTGACGTGCAGCGCCCAGGCGAGGGCGTCGGCGGTGTGCACGCTGTGCCGGCGGGTCCATTCGGCCCGGGCGGCCCGCAGCGCCGCAGCCCGGTCGCCGTGGTCGGCGGCGGCCATCGCGGTGTCCAAGTCGGCGTCGACGCCGTTCGCACGGGCCAGCGCGATCCAGGCGTCCACGAGCGCGTACTGGCGCTGGGCCTTGGCCCGGTCCCCGGCGGCGCCCCGCGCCTCGTACAGCTCACCCAGTTCTACCAGGGGGCGCGGGAGCGGATAGCGGGACACCACCGCTTCCATCCCCTTGATCGCCGTGTCGCGGTCACCGGTGGCTGCCTGCGCGCGGGCGCGGCCTTCCAGCGCCGGGAGGTAGTCGTCGTCGGCGGCCAGGGCACGGGCGTAGGAGGTGAGCGCGGACTTGTAGTCGCCCTGGTTCCAGGCGAGCAGTCCGAGCTGCGCGGCCACGTACGCCGTGTCCCCCGGCGAGGTGGCGGCGGACAACGCCTGTTTCAGGACCCGGCGTGCCGTCGTCACATCGCCGCGCAGCTCGTGCACGTAGGCGTACCGGGTGAAGACCGGGACGCCCGGCTTGCGTGCGTCGGCGGTCTCGGCGGCCTCCGCCGCCTCGGAGTAGCGTCCGAGTTCGACCAGCGCATCGACCCGGGAGGACAGCGCTCGCTCGCTGTACGGGTTCTGCCGCAGAGCCCGGTCGGCATAGCTCAGAGCGTGCTGGAAGTCGTGCCGGGCGGCGGCGAGGGCGGCACAGCCGGCCAGGGCCTGGTCGTTGTCCGGGGCCAGCGCCAGGGACCGCCGCAGTGCCCCGTCGGCCTGCTTGTACCGGGAGGGGTCGCCCTTGGTCCGCGCCTGCTCGTCGTAGGCGAGGCCCAGAGTGGCCCAGCCGCCGGAGTCCCTGGGCTGGGCCCGCAGATGCGCCTGGAGCGCGGCGATGCTCGCATCCAGGTTCCCCCCGCTCAGCACACCGGGGTCGACGGCGACGGCGGCGGTCGGGCGGGATGCCGGTGCCCGGCCGGTGCCGAGGGCCATCGCGCCACCGGTCAGGGCAGTTGCCAGCAGAGCCACGGACGTGGCGAGTTGCGCGAGCCGCCAGCGCCGTCCCGCGGTACGGAAACGGCGGACGGCCGCCACGCGCTCGTCGGAGTCGGAGTCGGAGCCGGAGCCGGAGCCGGAGTCCGCCCCGGCCCCGGCCGGGGCCGGGATGGCGGCCCCGTCGCCGGACGCGGCCTCCCCCGCGGCAGGCCCCCCGGTCCCGTCCGGCTTCCCGGTCCTGTCCGGCTCCCCGCTCACCCGTGGCTCGCCGGCTTCGTCGTCGTTCGTACGCGGGGACATGCCCTCTCCTCGGTCGCCTGATGTCATCTGATCCGCCCTGGTGCTCACTTCATGCCGCTCGGGTACCGGAAGGAGGCGCGGCCCGTCGTCGGGGGAAGGCGGACGCGGGTCGCGCCGGTCTCGGTGGGGTGTGGGCGTTAGTATGGGCGCCGCACACGCCGGCGCCACCAGGCGAAGGCGCTGCCGAGCAGCAGGATCGCGGCCGCTCCGGAGGCCGCCGAGGCGGCGATCAGCATGGTGTCGCCCGAGCCGCTCCCGGAGGACCCGGTTGGCTGCAGCGCGTCGCCGAGCTGGCTGCGTACGTCCGTGCCCGAGGTCGTGCCCTTGGCGAGCGGGCCGCGAGAACCAGAGGCGGGCTGGGCGATGTAGGGGAAGTACTTCTCGAACTTCCGGTCGTTCTTGTTGACCGCATCACCCAGATCGTTCTTGGAGCCGACCAGTTCGCCCTCCATGACCTGCAGTGCCGCGTCCACCACATCGTCGGTGAGCCGCCGGCCGTTCGGGAAGCCCGCCTTGTCGCCGTCCAACACGCCCAGCCGTTTCGGATGCATGCTCGGCTTGATGGCGGTGTTCAGACGCAGTTCCTCCGCCGGTCGCACGTGCGGCGGCTGGTTGAGGCCCTTGACTCCCTTGAGGAAGACGTCGACCAGGTCGTTGCGCGGCTCGGCGGGGGCCTTGATCTTGTAGATGGACTCGATCAGCTTCGGCAGCTCCGGCTCGGTGACGTTCTTCAGGAACTGCGCGTCGTAGGCGGGCTGGGAGGCGTTGAACCGGTCCTTGTCCTTCTGCGGGTTGACGACCTCGTTGACCAGGGGGTTGCCGAGCCGCGAGACCTGGGAGTAATAGCCCTGGGCGTTGCGGCGCTGGGTCGTG
Source organism: Streptomyces pluripotens (assembly GCF_000802245.2). NCBI lineage: Bacteria > Bacillati > Actinomycetota > Actinomycetes > Kitasatosporales > Streptomycetaceae > Streptomyces > Streptomyces pluripotens. The sequence continues at coordinate 1,241,926 of NZ_CP021080.1, read as the reverse complement.
GACCAGATGCCGACGACCGGCTGCTGGGCGGACTCGCGGATCAGGTCGTTGGGCACCTGAAGGGCGATGGTGTTGACGTTGTAGCCCTTGAGGGTGTCCCGTCCGACCTCGCTGAGGTTGCCTCCGTACAGCAGGTCGAAGACGCGCAGGTCCGCGAAGAACGGATCGTCCGCCTGCCCGGCGAAGGTGGTGGTGCCGCCCGCCGTCTTGTAGACGGCCTGTGCGCGCAGCTTGCCGTAGTCCGGCATCGACGCCTTGCCGACGTTCGACGGCGCCACCGGCGCATCGTCCGCGAGCTTGGTCTTCGACACCACGTGCCGGTTCTTCAGCCGGATCAGATCGAGGTCGTAGGTCTGTGTGACGTTGAGGTCGGGGTCGGCCAGGTTGGTGACCGGTCCGGTGTTGTAGAGGAAGGTGTTCTTGTTCCTGGTGTGCGTCTTGAAGGTGTAGCGGAATATCAACTCCTCACGCGCGTCACCGTTGTTGTCGACGTGCAGGTCGTACTGGGCGTCGTCCGCGAACGTGTAGAAGTTCGGTCCGCCCGCGGGCTCCTCGAACGGGATCCAGTTGGCCACGATCGTCGTCGTGTCCGGTTTGTCGGGGCTGACGAACGCGTACAGGTCCGTGTTGTCGTACTGCGGAGCGCCCGAGATCAGCGGGGCCTCCCGGTGCGAGGAGGCGGAGGCCGCCCCGGGTTCCAGCGTGGCGACGCCGGCGGCTGCGAGCCCTCCGGCGGCCAATGCACCGCAGATGAGCGTGGCCAGGCCCGTGCGCCCCGTGCCGCTCCTGGAGAAAAGAGGTGTCATGCCGTCCGTCCTCAGTGCCAACTTGCCTTGACGGAGGGGTATACGGAGTGGCACCACCGTGCGGATTGGTCGGAGGGGAAAAAACTTCTGTGCGCTTGCGGCCCGCGTTTTCGGCCCGCTGATCCGTACCACCCTGGGGAGGTGTGTGCGGTGCGAATGCGCGGTACGCGAGGAAGGGCAGGCTGCGGCCACGGCGAGGCAGCCGGTCGGGCGGCCGACGAACTGCTGGTGCTCGTGGCCGGCGGTGATCAACGGGCCTTCGAGGACCTGTACGGACTGGTTTCGGGGCCGGTCTACGGGCTGGTGCGACGAGTGGTCCGTGACCCCGCCCAGTCGGAGGAGGTCGCCCAGGAGGTCCTGCTCGAACTGTGGCGCTCCGCCGCCCGTTTCGACCCGGGCCGGGGCAGCGCCCTGTCCTGGATCCTCACGCTTGCCCACCGTCGCGCCGTCGACCGGGTGCGTAGCGCCCGCGCGGCCGGCGACCGCGAGCAGCGGGAAGCGATACGCGCCGAGGAACCCGCCTTCGATCACGTCGCCGAGGAGGTGGAGGCAGGCCTGGAACGAGAGTGGGTGCGCCGCTGCCTGAACCGGCTCACTGCCCTGCAACGCCAGTCGGTGACCCTCGCCTACTACGACGGGTACACCTACCGTGAGGTCGCCGAGCGGCTCTCGTTGCCACTGGGCACGGTCAAGACGCGCATGCGCGACGGACTCACCCGGCTGCGCCAGTGCCTCGGAGGAGCCACATGAGCACCCTCGGCAGGCTGCTGCGCCGCGAGGCCCCACACTCCCTCGCTGCGCCCTACGCACTCGACGCCCTCGAACCCGGCGAACGGTGCCGCTTCGAGAAGCACCTCCAGGGATGCGACCGGTGCGCCGCTGAGGTACGGGCCCTGGCCGAGGACGCGGTGCGCCTCGCCTGGCAGGCGGCGGCGCCCGCACCCACCGCCCTGCGGGACCGGGTTCTCGCCGCCGTGCGCACCATCCCGCAGGAGCAGGCACCGGCCCGGGAGCGTACGCGCCGGCTGCCGCCGCACGTCTGGGGTGTCCAGCCCCCGCCGGGACGCACCCGCACGCGACGGATGCGCTCCCTCTTCGTGCCGCTCGCCACTGCCACCGCCGCTGCCGCCCTCGTAGTCGCCTCACTCTTCGCGGTCCAGGCGAACCGCACCCAGGACCGGCTCGACGCCGAACGGGCCCGGTCACGTGAGATCGCCCACGTTCTTGCTGCTCCCGACACCCGTGCCGCACGCAGTGAGGACGCGCACGGCCGCAGTATCGGAGTAGTCGCTTCCGAATCGGAGCGGGAAGTCGTCGTCACCCTGAGCGGGTACGGCACTCCGGCCGACGGGCGTGTGCATCAGCTCTGGCTCATGCGCCCCGGTGCGCAACCGCGTTCCCTTGGGCTCTTCGCGGGCGACACGCCCTTGGTCGCGACGGGTCTCGATCCCTCCTCGACGTCACTCGCCGTAACCGTCGAGCCTGACGGTGGGTCAGCTCAGCCCACCGGGCGGCCCATTGTCCAACTCACCCTGAAATCGGTCGGATTCGGAGAGTAGTCAACGAGGCATGGTCAACCGCCTTGCAGGGAAGGTGAATCCCATGGCCGAGATGCACGCATGCCCCGCCAGGGCGATAGGGTTACCCTGCCCGGGCCGGGTGGACTCGTACGGGTGGGGAGTGACATGGAGCAGATAACAGTGCGCAGCAGGGCCAGGGTTCCTGCGATCACCTGCGGGAGCAGCGCGACCAGTTCGCGCCTCGACCGCCATCTGTCGGTATTGGCGGGGCCCGCCATACCGCAGCGGGAGACGGTCGAGGCGACATCGCTGATGCGTGAACTGACGGCGCGTGACTCCGTACACAACCGCAGTGACCGGGGCGTGCGGGTTGGCCGTGTGTCCCTCTTCGCACCGCTGCGCCGGCTGCGCCGTTCGCTGTTCGGCAGCCACTGAGCGGTCGTTCGGCGGCCATCTGGTGAACGGCGCCCCCGGAGGTCCTGTCCGGGGTGCCGCGCTCAGGCAACCACACCGTCCCGGTGCAGCGCTGCGACCTCGCCGTCCGTCATTCCCATGGCCCGCAGGAGCGCATCGGTGTGCTCACCGAGCCCGGGCACGTCACCCATCCGTGCCTCGTCCCCGCCCGGCAGCGTGATGGGGGGCAGTAGTGCCCCCAGCGGCCCGACCGGCGACCCCACCCGGCGCCACCGCTCCCGGGCCGCTAGCTGCGGGTGCTCCGCCAGTTCGGGCAGGTCCCTCAGCCGTGCACAGGCGATCCCCGCCTGTTCCAGTCGGGCCAGCGCCTCCTCGGCGCCCAGCGCCCCCAGGGCCTCGGCGACCAGCTGGTCGGTGCGCTCCCGGTGTGCCACCCGTGCCGCGTTCGTCGCGTAGGCCGGGTCCGTCCCCAGTTCCGGACGGCCCATGACCTGCACGGCCAGCCGCTGCCACTCCCGGTCGTTCTGCACCGACAGCAGCACGCGTTTGCCGTCCGCCGTGACATAGGCGTCGTACGGTGCGATGACTGCGTGCGCGAGCCCGGTGCGAGCCGGAGGCTCGCCCCCGTGCATCGTATGGTGCAGCGGATGCCCCATCCACTCGGCGAGCGCCTCCAGCATGGATACCTCCACCGGCCCGCCCCGCCCGGTTGTCCCGCGTCGCACAAGTGCTGCCAGCACACCAGAGAAGGCGTACATCGCCGCCGCGATGTCCGCGGCCGGGATGCCCGCCTTGACCGGCTGTTCCGGCGTCCCGGTGACGGAGACCAGTCCGGCCTCGCACTGCACGAGCATGTCGTACGCCCGCTTGTCCGCGTACGGCCCCGAACCTCCGTAGCCGGAGATGTCCACGGCGATCAGCCGTGGGTGGCGCGCGCACAGTGTGGCCGCGTCGAGGCCGAGCCGGGCTGCGGCCCCGTGCGCGAGGTTCTGTACGAACACGTCCGCATCCGCGAGCAGTCGCCGTACCACGTCGAGGCCGCGCGTGTCCTTGAGGTCCAGGGCGATGGACTCCTTGCCGCGGTTGCACCACACGAAGTGCGAGGCGAGGCCGTGGGCCGCCGTGTCGTACGCGCGCGCGAAGTCACCGCCGTCGACCCGCTCCACCTTGATGACCCGGGCGCCCAGGTCGGCGAGCTGTCGGGTGGCGAAAGGCGCGGACACCGCCTGTTCGACGGCGACGACGGTGATGCCCTCCAGGGGCAGCGGAAGACGGTCCATGCGAGGGATGATCTCCTTTGCCCGGCGAGTTTGTCAGTAGCCGGGTGGGCAGGCACCGGACGGGACACGGCCGGGGAACGCGGCGCGTACCGCACGCCCGGGCCGGTGCGGTGCGGCTGCTGCGGGTCGGTCGGGCAGGGGCACCCGGCACCGGTACCGAGCATCCGGCGCTCCTGGTCGGACCGACTGTGCGTGCCGCGTCGGGCCGCACCGGTGCGTTGGAGACGCCGATCGTCGATCCGCGCGTCTAGTTCGGGAGCAAGCCGATGACGCCCGCCGGGGCCCCGCCCGGCCGCACCGGCAGAAGGACGCCGAGGACGCCGTACGGCTGGAAGTCGCCCTGCGCAGCCGTCACAGCAGCGTGAACTGCCCCTCCGGGCCCTCCTCGTGATGATCCAGGACCGAGGCCGGGCGGCGGCAGGGCCGCGGGACCGGAAGTACGGCCGCGTCCCGCAGGTCCGTCGCGGTGACCGGCGCCGTCACGGTCAACTCGTCCCGCTGCGGACGTAGTTCCGCCAGCAGGGCGAGAACGGTGATCAGTTCCAGCAGCTCCGACGTCCAGCTCTGCGGCCAGGTGGCCGGCCGGAGCGCAGCGAGGGTGCCGCGCTCGGCCGGGGTGGTGCGGACGGCGAACCAGCTCTCCAGGACCGGGACACCGGCGACTTCGTAGTCCCAGGCGTCGGGCGGGACGGGGGAGATGCGCCCCTCGTCCAGGTACAGGGTCTCCTCGGCACGGTCATAGCGCAGGGCCAGCGGTCGGCTCGGCAAGGGCGCGCGGACGTAGGGGCGGCGGCCACCCGGCAGCTTGGGGCGTTCGCCGTCACGGCGCAGCAGCCAGAGCAGGCGGCGGCCCAGCTCCACCCCGGACTGCCACAGCCGGGCGTCGCCGGTGAGCGGGACGGTGAGGTCGGGGCGGACCGTGGCCAGGATCCAGGCCAGCACGTCCGGCGCCGTGGGGCGGTCGCCCAGCAGAGCGGTCAGATGGTCCAGCAGGCCCGGGGCCAGGTTCGGTTCCCTACCGCCCGGACGCCGGTAGAGCGGGCGGATCCGGCCGGTCCGAAGTATCGGCAGGAGTGAGGTCGCCAGCAGGGGAGTGGGGTCGGCGCCCGTCTCGACCGTGAACACCTGGGGGTCGTCCATCACGCGCCACAGTTCCGGACGGGCCATGTCGATCAGCCGGTGGTCCGGGATCAGCCACCGCTCGTCGAATGGCGCCGCCAGGACCCGCACCGGCTCCGCACAGGGGCCCTCGGCGCGGGCGAGCCGTTCGGTGCCGGCCGGGTGGCCGGGGAGCTGAGACACCGCGGAGTGGAGTGTACGGGCTCGGGTCGGCCCGAACAGTGCGTTCCGGTCCGTGCCGTCCGCCTTGAGTAGGGTGTCCCAGCGGGCCTTCAGGGAGGCGGGATCGGGTGCCGTCGGCCAGGCGCGGCCCGGCCGCAGCGGTGCGACGGACCACGGCATGAGGTCCGCCAGCAGCGGAGCGTCGTCGTGCGTCACGCAGGGCATGGTACGGCCTGACCAGCGCCCGGGATCAGGTCGCGTCCAGGGTGACGGTGAACGCGAAGCGGTCGCCCCGGTAGTGGATGACCACTACGTCCAGCACCCTGCCGGAACTGTCGTAGGTCACGCCCGTGTAGTGCAGGATCGGGCTGAGCAGCGGCACTTGGAGCAGCCGTGCCGTCTCGGGGTCGGCGAGCCGGGCCTCCACGGTGTCGGTGATCCGGCTGATGTCCGCTTCGACGACATCGCGCAGCACCTTGGTCATCGGCCAGCGGACCAGGTCGTCCAGGTCGATGCGCGCGGCCAGTTCGGGGCGCACGTGGTTGACGGCGTGGTTGGTCGGCTCGCCGGTCTTCTCGTCGCTGCGCAGGCGGTGGTACGTCGCCACCCGAGCCAGATCGGGGAAGTACTCGGCCATCTCGGCGGGCACGGGTGCCGTGCCGTGGTCCAGCAGCTCGGTCGTCATGCCGGACTGCTGGGCCACGATCGCGTCCACGGAACCCAGCAACTGCACCGGGGTCCCGCGCCGCACCCCGGGCTCGATGAACGTGCCGCGCCGCCGGTGCCGGCTGATCAGCCCCTCGTCCTCCAGCTCCTTCAGGGCCTGCCGCATGGTCAGCACGCTGACGCCGTAGTGCTCCGCCAGTTGTTCCTCGGTGGGCAGGCGCAGCGGGGCCTCGGGTGAGCGGCCGAGTATCGAAGCGCGCAGCGACTGCGACACCTGGTACCAGAGCGGCAGCTTGCGGTTCAGGACGATCGAGTCCGGGGCGAAGGAGGTCACGGGGCTATCCGTACCTGTCGGGGCTGGTTCGGCGCAATGCGTCAGTGCGATGGCCGGAAGTGGCGCTCCAACCCCTCCCAGACACCGTCGTAGCCCTGTTGGAGATGGTCTGCCCCTTCCGCGTGCGGGGTGAGGGCGATCGGCCAGCGGGTTTCGAACATGAAGGCCAGCCCGTCGTCGACCTTGTGCGGCTCCAGCTCGGCCGCGCTCGCCTTGTCGAACGTCTCCCGGTCCGGGCCGTGGGCCGACATCATGTTGTGCAGCGAGCCGCCGCCGGGCACGAAGCCCTCGGCCTTGGCGTCGTAGGCGCCTTCGATGAGGCCCATGTACTCGCTCATCACGTTGCGGTGGAAGTACGGCGGGCGGAAGGTGTCCTCGCCGACGAGCCACCGCGGTGCGAACACCACGAAGTCGGCACCGGCCAGGCCCGGGGTGTCCGACGGAGACGTGAGGACCGTGAAGATGGAGGGGTCGGGGTGGTCGTAGGAGATACTGCCGATCACATTGAACCGGCGCAGGTCATAGATGTATGGCACATGGTTGCCGTGCCAGGCGACGACATCGAGGGGCGAGTGGTCGTAGGTGGCCGTCCAGAGGTTGCCGCAGTACTTGTTCACCACCTCCACCGGGCCTTCGACGTCCTCGTACGCGGCGACCGGGGCCTGGAAGTCCCGCGGGTTGGCCAGCCCGTTGGCGCCGATCGGGCCGAGGTCGGGAAGCTGGAAGGGCGCCCCGTAGTTTTCGCACACATAACCGCGCGCTGACTCGTCGAGCAGCTCCACACGGAAGCGCACCCCACGCGGAATCAACGCCACCTGGGCCGGTTCCACATGAAGCCGCCCGAACTCGGTGTGCAACAGCAGCCCACCCCGCTCGGGTACGAGCAGCAGTTCACCGTCGGCATCGGAGAAGACCCGTTCCATCGAGGCGTTGGCGTGATACAGGTGCACGGCGATGCCGGCGCGCTGGGTCGCGTCGCCGTTTCCGCCGAGTGTCCACAGACCGGCCAGGAAGTCGGTGCCGGCAGGCGGTTCGGGCAGTGGGTTCCAGCGCAGCCGGTTGGGGTCGGGAACGGTCTCGGTGAAGGGAGCCGTGCGGATCGCGCCGTTTCCGGTGCGGACGAAGGCCGGGTGTGCGGCCGACGGGCGGATGCGGTACAGCCACGAGCGGCGGTTGTGCGCCCGCGGCTCGGTGAAGGCGGAACCGCTCAGCTGTTCCGCGTACAGGCCGAGCGGTGCGCGCTGCGGCGAGTTGCGGCCCTCGGGTAGGGCGCCCGGCACCGCCTCCGACGCGTGTTCGTTGCCGAACCCGGTCATATAGGACAGTCCCTCGGCGGTCTTCCGTGCGTCGCCGCTCATGTTCGCTCCCTTGCGTCCCGGATTCCTATGTAACACCGTAGGAATCCGGAGGGGTGGACGCAAGGGGATCCCGCGTACTCCTCCCGGGGGACGGAAAGAACCAGCCTTCAGGGGGATCCGGCCGCCGGTGCGTTGTCCTAATCTCCGGAGCATGTCGTGGATGTCATGGCCGCGCAGGTCTCTCGTCGCCCTGGCGGCCTGTGTCCTGCTCCCCCTCGCGGCGGCGGGCTGCGGGGGCGGTGAGGCGCACGGCCGGCGCGGCGGTGCGCCCTCGCCTTCGCCGGCGGGCAAGGTCCTGGACGGTACCGACGACACCGGCCGGCACCTGCGTGAGGTCGCCAGGGAGAACGCGCCCGAGGTCGCCGTGGAGGTGTCCCCGGGTTCCACCGGCGGCTGGGACGTCCGGCTGGCCTTCCGCCGCTTCCGCTGCTCCGCGCCCGGCGCGCAGCCGGTCGCGGCCACCGGTCGCGGGTTCGCCCTCCTCTTCGTCGACGGTCGCCAGATCGCCCGCCTGCGCACGCAGCGCTACCACCTGCCCGACCGTCTCGTGTCCCGCGGCACCCACCATGTCACCGCCCGGCTGTACGCCGACGACGCCACCGTGTGGGCCGTGCACGGCAAGCCGGTCGAGAGCACCGCCGACATCACGGTGTCGGACGCGCGGGCGGACACCGGCCGGCCATCGGCCGGAACCACGACCGCAGTCGCCGGTGAATGAGTGCAGCGGCCACTTTCCTCCGTACTGAGGGGCGCTGTTCACCGGACCCCGGCGGAGAGGCATCATGAAGTCCGTGCCCCATGCGACATCGCTCCGCCGTGCGCCCGTCCAGCGGCGCAGTGCCGAACGGCTGACCAGGATCCTCGACGCGTGCGCCGAACTCCTCGACGAGGTCGGCTACGACGACCTGAGTACCCGTACGGTCGCCCTGCGGGCCGGTGTGCCCATCGGCTCGGTCTACCGGTTCTTCGGCAACAAGCGGGAGATGGTCGACGCCCTCGCCCAGCGCAACCTGGAACGGTACACCGAACGGGTCACCCGGCGCCTTGCGGAGGCCCGCGAGGGGGGGACCTCCCGGAGGGGCGGATCCGGGAGGTCCCCCCGCCGGGGAGACTGGCGGGTCGCCATGGACGCCGTCCTGGACGAATACCTGGCCATGAAACGCACCGCGCCCGGTTTCTCCCTGATCGACTTCGGCAATCAGATCCCGGTTGGCGCCCGTCAGGGCGAGCCCAACATCAAGGTCGCCGGCCGGCTCACCGACCTGCTCTCGGGCTACCTCGGCCGCGTCCCCGACGCGGACCTGCGCCGGGTCTTCCTGGTCGCCGTGGAGGCCGCTGACACCCTGGTCCAGCTGGCCTTCCGGACGCACCCGGAAGGGGACGAGGCGATCATCGACGAGACGCGGGAACTGCTGCGGGCGTACTTGGGGCGCGTGCTCGACTGAGTGCCGGCCGGGCCTCGGGGGGTCCCGGGCCCACCTGATTGCTCGGTTGCACCGGAAACCGACGTCATCGATCCGGGGTCTCCCTTCCATGCCTACCGGTCGGTATGCTCCTTGCGCATCCGTCCGACACCGCCGCCGATCCTCCGGGAGGACCCGTGTCCCGCACCGCCCTGCGAATCTGCCCCCTGTGCGAGGCCACCTGCGGGCTGACCCTCACCATCGAGGGCCCCCGGGTCACCGGTGCCCGAGGTGACGGCGAGGACGTCTTCAGCAAGGGGTTCATCTGTCCCAAGGGGGCCTCCTTCGGCGCCGTGGACAGTGACCCCGACCGGCTGCGCACCCCGCTCGTCCGGGAGAACGGCACCCTGCGCGAGGCCACTTGGGAGGAGGCCTTCGACGCCGTCGCCGCCGGCCTGCGCCCGGTCGCACAGCGGCATGGCCCGAACTCCGTCGGCGTGGTCCTCGGCAACCCCAACGTGCACACCGTGGCCGGTGCCCTGTACCCGCCGGTCCTGCTGGGCACCCTGGGTACCCGCAGCCTGTTCACCGCCTCCACGGTCGACCAGATGCCCAAGCACGTCTCCAGCGGGCTCCTGTTCGGCGACGCGAACGCCATCCCGGTGCCGGACCTCGACCACACCGCCCATCTGCTCCTGATCGGTGCCAACCCTCTGGAGTCCAACGGAAGTCTGTGCACCGCCCCGGACTTCCCCGGCAAGCTGAAGGCGCTCAAGGCCCGCGGCGGACGGCTCATCGTCGTGGACCCCCGCCGGACCCGCACGGCGCGGCTCTCCGACCGGCACCTCGCGATCCGGCCCGGCACCGATGCCCTGCTGCTGGCGGCGATGGTGACCACGCTGTTCGAGGAGGACCTGGCCGATCCCCAGGCCCTGGCCCCGTACGTCCAGGGCGTTGCGGAACTGCGGGCCGCGACCGAGGACTTCACCCCGGAAGCCGTGGCCGCGGCCTGCGATGTCGACGCCGGTGTCATCCGTACCCTGGCCCGCGAACTCGCCGCCGCGCCCACCGCCGCCGTCTACGCCCGCATCGGCAGCTGCACCGTTCCGCACGGCACCTTGGCCAGCTGGCTGGTCGACGTCCTCAACATCCTCACCGGCAACCTCGACCGGCCCGGCGGCGCCCTCTTCCCCCGAGCCGCCACCGACAAGACGCCCCGGCCGGCCGGACCCGGCCGCGGCTTCGCGCTCGGCCGCTGGCACTCCCGGGTCCGGCAGCACCCGGAGGCCAAGGGCGAGCTTCCTTTGTCGGCGCTTGCCGAGGAGATCGACACCGCGACCGAGGAGGGCGAACCGGTGCGCGCGCTGATCGTCGTCGCGGCGAACCCGGTGCTGTCCGCACCCGATGGCAACCGCCTCGACAAGGCCCTTGACTCCCTGGAGTTCATGGTCAGCGTCGATCCGTACCTCAATGAGACCTCGCGTCACGCCCACGTCGTCCTCCCCCCGCCCCCGCCTTCCCAGAGCCCGCACCACGACTTCGCCTTCAACGCCCTGGCCGTACGCAACCAGGTCCGCTACACCCGCCCTGCCGTTCCGTTGGAGCCCGGGCGCATGGCCGAGAGCGAGATACTCGCCCGGCTGGTCCTGGCCGCCGGTGGCATGCACGGCACCGACCCGACGGCGGTGGACGCGATGGTCATCGAGCAGACTCTGGGCAAGGCCGTCCGGGATGAGCACTCACCGGTGCACGGCCGTGACCCCCGGCGTCTCGCCGACCAGCTCACCGGAGACAACGGCCCCGAGCGGCGGCTCGACATGATGCTGCGCCTCGGTCCCTACGGCGACGGCTTCGGCATGCATGCCGAGGGGCTGACCCTGGCCAAACTGCTCGCCCACCCGCACGGCATCGACCTCGGCCCGCTCCGCCCCCGCCTGCCGCAGCCGCTCCGGACACGAAGCGGCAAGATCGAGCTGCTGCCCGAGCCGATCGCCGGCGACCTGCCCAGGCTCCGCCGGGCCTTGCACGAGAGGCCCGAGGGGCTCGTCCTCGTCGGCCGCCGTCATCTGCGCTCCAACAACAGCTGGATGCACAATGTGCCCGCCCTCACCGGCGGCAGCAACCGCTGCACCCTGCACATCCACCCCGAGGACGCGGCCCGTCTCGGTGTGCGGAACGGGACTGAGGTGTGTGTCAAGGGTGCCGGGGGAGAGGTGGTGGCTCCCGCCGAGGTCACCGACGGGGTCCGTCCCGGAGTGGTGAGCCTGCCGCACGGCTGGGGCCACAACCGCCCCGGCACCCGGCTGGGCCACGCCTCGGCCACACCCGGCGTCAACGTCAACCAGCTCCTCGACGGCAGCCTGCTCGACCCCCTGTCGGGCAACGCGGTCCTCAACGGCGTACCCGTCGAGGTGACCGCACACCCGACCGGCTGAGCCGGAAGGGCGACATCCAGGGGCGCGCGGTGCCCGTTCCCCCCGCCGGCGTCCGGGAAGCAGGCGACACGGCGGGCACCCGTTGAATCCCGGCCGCACGGGCCTTCCGGTCGCGGCGCGGCACCCCCGGCGGCGTCCGGGCCCCGGTGCGCGAGCGGACCGGGCCGCCATGCGCGGGGTCGGTGAATGGGCCGAACACGCCACCCCAGCCATCCGGGTGCACGGCGGCACACGGGCCCGCCCCTCGTGGAACTCGTCCGTTGCCCCGTTTTCGGCCGGCCGTCCGACCCGGAGGAGTGAGCGACCTCCGCCTTGGCGATGATGTCCGGGTACCTCTGGCGCCCAAAAACTAACGCCGCTAGTTTGTGTGCCGGACGACCTCGACCCGCCGGGAGGAAGCAGCATGAAGGCACACGACGGCCTGTACATCGACGGCGCCTGGCGGCCGGCCGAGGGCAGGGACGAGATCGAGGTCGTGAATCCGGCCGACGAGCAGATCGTCGCCCGGGTCCCTGCGGGCGGCGCCCTGGACGTCGACACCGCCGTCCGTGCGGCCCGCTCCGCCCTCGCCGCCTGGGCCGCCACCGCGCCGGCCGAGCGTGCCGCGTGCCTCACCGCGCTCCGGGACGTCCTCGTGGCCCGCAAGGACGAGATCGCGGAGACGGTCACCACCGAACTCGGTTCGCCCCTTGCGTTCTCACAAGCCGTGCACGTGGCCGTGCCGATCGCGGTGGCGGGTTCCTACGCCGAGCTGGCCGCAACCCATTCCTTTCAGGAGAGGGTCGGCAACTCCACCGTGCTGCACGAGCCGATCGGCGTGGTCGGGGCGATCACCCCTTGGAACTACCCCCTCCACCAGATCGTCGCCAAGGTTGCTCCGGCTCTCGCCGCGGGCTGCACGGTCGTCCTCAAGCCCGCCGAGAACACCCCGCTCACCGCCCAGTTGTTCGCCGAGGCGGTGTACGAGGCGGGTGTACCGGCCGGCGTGTTCAACCTGGTCACTGGTTTCGGTCCGGTCGCCGGGCAGGCCCTGGCCGAGCATCCCGGCGTGGACCTCGTCTCCTTCACCGGCTCCACGGCAGTGGGCAAGCAGATCGGCGCGGTGGCCGGCGGGGCGGTCAAGAAGGTGGCCCTGGAACTGGGCGGGAAGTCCGCGAACGTCATCCTGCCCAGCGCCGACCTCGCCCAGGCGGTCAACGTCGGCGTGGCCAACGTGATGTCCAACTCCGGCCAGACGTGCAGCGCCTGGACCCGCATGCTGGTCCACCGGGACCAGTACGACGAGGCCGTGGAGCTGGCTGCGGGTGCCGCCGCCAAATACGGTGAGCGCATCGGCCCGGTGGTCAGCGCCAAACAGCAGGCCCGGGTGCGTGGCTACATCGAGAAGGGCATCGCCGAGGGTGCCCGGCTGGTCGCCGGCGGCCCCCAGCCGCCGCGGCCGAGGGGCTACTTCGTCAGCCCCACCGTCTTCGCCGATGTCACCCCTGGCATGACCATCGCCCAGGAGGAGATCTTCGGCCCGGTCCTCTCCCTCCTCCGCTACCAGGACGAGGAGGAGGCCCTGCGCATCGCCAACGGCACGGTGTACGGCCTGGCCGGCGCTGTGTGGGCCGGGGAAGAAGCGGAGGCGGTGGCCTTTGCCCGCCGCATGGACACCGGTCAGGTGGACATCAACGGGGGGCGGTTCAACCCGCTCGCCCCCTTCGGCGGTTACAAGCAGTCCGGAGTCGGCCGGGAACTCGGCGCGCACGGGCTCGCCGAGTACCTGCAGACCAAGTCCCTCCAGTTCTGAGGAAGTTCGAAAGCCATGGCCGTACGAGCCGCTGTCCTGCCCGCCGTCGGTGCGCCTTTGGAGATCACCGGCATCGAGCTGCCCGATCCGGGCCCCGGACAGGTCCGGATCCGGCTCGCCGCCGCCGGCGTCTGCCATTCCGACCTGTCCCTGTCCAACGGAACCATGCGAGTGCCGGTGCCGGCCGTCCTCGGTCACGAGGGTGCCGGTACGGTCGTCGCCGTAGGGGAGGGCGTCACCCATGTCTCCCCCGGTACCCCCGTCGTACTCAACTGGGCCCCTTCCTGCGGTACCTGCCACACGTGCGTGCTCGGCGAGGTCTGGTTGTGCGCCAACGCCCTGAACGGTGCAGCCGACGTCTACGCCCGCACCACCGATGGCGTCGACCTCCATCCCGGTCTGAACGTCGCCGCGTTCGCCGAGGAGACCGTCGTCGCCGCGTCCTGTGTGCTGCCCCTGCCCGATGGTGTCCCGCTCGCTGACGCCGCCCTCCTCGGTTGTGCGGTCCTCACCGGCTACGGGGCTGTCCACCACTCGGCGAAGGTCAGGCCCGGCGAAACGGTTGCCGTGTTCGGTGTCGGCGGAGTCGGCCTCGCCGCACTCCAGGCGGCCCGCATCGCGGGCGCCTCCCGCGTCATCGCCGTCGACGTCTCGCCCGGCAAGGAGGAGCTGGCCCGCGCGGCCGGCGCCACCGACTACCTCCTCGCCACCGAGAACACTCCGCGTGAGATCCGCGCCCTCACCGGCCAACAGGGCGTCGACGTGTCCGTGGAGTGTGTGGGCCGCGCCGTCTCCATCCGGGCTTCCTGGGACTCCACCCGCCGGGGCGGTCGCACGACCGTCGTCGGCATCGGTGGAAAGGACCAGCAGGTCACCTTCAACGCCCTGGAGATCTTCCACTGGGGCCGCACCCTGTCCGGCTGCGTGTACGGCAACACCGACCCCGCCCGCGACCTGCCGGTACTCGCCGCACATGTGCGCGAGGGCCGGCTGGACCTCTCCGCGCTGGTCACCGAGCGGATCGCCCTAGAGGGCATCCCGGCCGCCTTCGAGAACATGCTCGCGGGCAAGGGCGGCCGTGCGCTGGTCGTGTTCTGACCCTGCTCCCGGCCCTATTCGGGCCGTGGTCGGCCCGTCGCGACCCGGACGGGCCGACCGGCGCGCCTTTGGGACCGCGACACCGCCACGCCCGCCAGACACAACACCCCGCCCACGAGCGTGAGCACCCCCGGAACCTCGCCGAGCGCCAGCCACGACATCAGCACCACCAGGGCAGGCACGGCGTAGGTCGTGGCGCCCATCCGGCTCGCGGTGGTCCGGGCGAGCGCATAGGCCCAGGTGGTGAATGCCAGGGCGGTCGGGAACACGCCGAGGTACACCATGTCGAGGGTCGCCGGCACGGGGGCGCGCACGCTCTCTTCGGCGAGTTGTCCGGCGAACGGCAGACAGGCCACGGCGCCGGTCAGGCATCCGAACGTCGTCACCTGCAGGGCACTGGCCCGTGCCAGGGCGGGCTTCTGCGCCACCACCCCGCAGGCGTAGGCGAGGGCTGCCAGCAGACACAGCACCACACCGAGCACCGAGGACCGGCCCCCGTCCGACATCGACAGCCCCACGATCACCGCGCCCGCGAAGGACACCGTCATCCCAGCCAGTAGCCTCGGCGGTGTCGAGTCACCGAGCAACCGGGCGCCCAGCAGGGCGATCAGCAGCGGACCGACGTTCACGACCAGCGCCGCGGTCCCCGCGTCCACCTGCCGCTCGCCCCAGTTCAGGATGGCCATGTAGAGCCCGAACCACAGCAGCCCGGACTGCAGTATGCCGCGCCAGGCGGCCCGGGGCGGCAGCCCTTCCCGGCGGACGGCCCAGATGACCACCAGGGTGAGGGCGCCCGACGCCAGACGGCCGAGTGCCAGCGCTCCGGGCGAGTACGCCCGTCCCGCGCTCCGGATCGCCACGAAGGCGGAGGCCCACAGCACGACCGTGACGACGGCCGCTGCGGTGGCGGGCAGACGGGGACGGCCAAGAGTGGTGTTCATCGTGCTCCTGAGGTGGGAGTGGGACGGTGGTCCCGGTCGGCGGATGCCGGATGGCCATCCGGTGCGGTGACGGCTTGCACGCCCGGGCGGTGCGGTACCGAGGAGGTGAGGAACCGGGGACGAGGGGAACCGGCGTTGTCGCGGGCGACCCGTGCTCAGCTGGCCGCGGGAACCCGCGTCCCGCAAACGCGGAAACCCGCGTTCCCCACGCCCGGAGTTCAGTGCAGGGCACCGGATGGGACGCCGAGCATCGAGGACAGTGCCAGCTCGCCGGCCGGCGTCACCCTCACCGCCCGCTCGGTTCCGATCCGCACGCACCAGCCCGCCTCCAGCGCATGCCGACACAGCGCGGCCCCGGCGGCCCCGGCGAGATGGGGACGCCGCTCGGTCCAGTCGAGACAGGCACGGGCGAGCGGGCGGCGACCCGTGCGGTCAAGGACGATTCCCGCTGAGCCGAACCAGTCCAGTCCCGAGTCCGTCAGGGCGAATCCGGTGTCCTGCCGCAGGAACCCCCGCTCGGTCAGCGCGTCCGTGATCGCGGTGCCGAGCCGTCCGGCCAGGTGGTCGTAGCAGGTACGCCCGCGGACCATGGCCGATCCGGCGCTCGACTCCCGTAGCGTGCGCGGCTGGTGCGGCAGTGCTGTCGGGGGCAACTGCGCCGCGAGACCCTCCACGAGCTGTGCCGCGCGGGCGTCGGCCAGCCGGACGTACCGGTGCCGTCCCTGGCGTTCCTCCGTCAGTAGTCCGCCCGCGACGAGCCTGCTCAGGTGCTCGCTGAGCGTGGACGCGGCGACCCCGGCGTGCCGGGCCAGCTCACCGGCGGTCCAGGCCCGCCCGTCCAGCAGCGCCAGCAGGCACGCGGCCCGTGTGTCGTCGGCGACCAGCGCGGCGAACGAGGCGAGGCCGGCCGCCCGGGAGTCCTTGGTGGTCATGGAGCCAGCATGCGGTACCGACGCTTCGGTCCCGGCCGAAAGGTCCGCGGCGGCGCTATGCGCTCTGTCGTACCTGCTCATACTGCTGGGCCAGTCCGTCCAGCAGTGCCGTCAGTCCCGTCGCGAAGGCCCGTTCGTCGATCTTCTCTTGTTGCTCGGCGAGCAGGTGGGCCTGGCCGAGGTGGGGGTAGTCGGCGGGGTCGTAGGCGCTGGCGTCGTCCACGAAGCCGCGGGCGAACGAACCGAGCGCGGAGCCCATGATGAAGTACCGCATCAGCGCGCCGATGGAGGTCGCCTGCGCAGGTGGCCAGCCTGCCTCGACCATCGCGCCGTAGACCGCGTCGGCCAGGCGCAGGGCGGCGGGACGGCGGCCCGGGCCGCGGGCGAGTACCGGGACGATGTTCGGATGGTCCCGCAGGGCGGCCCGGTAGGAGACGGCCCAGTCGTGCAGCGCGGTCCGCCATTCCCGGCCGTCCTCGAACATCGACAGGTCCACCAGCGCGCTCACGGAGTCGGCGACCGCCTCCAGGATCTCGTCCTTGGTGCGGAAGTGGTTGTACAGCGAAGGTCCGCTCACCCCCAGTTCAGCGGCGAGTCGGCGGGTGGAGACGGCCGCGAGGCCCTCCCGGTCCACCAGGCCACGGGCCGTTTCGACGATCCGGTCGGTGCTGAGGAGGGGCTTGCGCGGTCTGGCCATGGCGCACATAGTAGGGCTGCAACCAGAAACTAGCAGTGCTAATTTAAGGGGCGGTTTTCGAGATCGTCGATGCGCTCGTAGGTGTGTCCGCCGGTGTGTCCGTTCGATGTGGGGTGATCTCGTGGTGAACCTGGGGCTCAGCGAGGAACAGGCGGCCGTGCGGCAACTCGCCCGGGACTTCGTGGTGCGCGAGATCGCACCGCACGCGGTCACCTGGGACCGCCAGGAGGAGGTCGACCGGGGGATCGTGAAGAAGCTCGGTGAGGTCGGTTTCCTCGGTTTGACCATCGACGAGGAGTACGGCGGCTCCGGCGGCGACCACCTCACCTACTGCCTGGTGACGGAGGAGCTGGGGCGTGGGGACTCCTCCGTCCGCGGGATCGTCTCCGTCTCCCTCGGGCTCGTCGCCAAGACGATCGCCGTCTGGGGGAGTGAGGAGCACAAGCGGCGCTGGTTGCCGGGGCTGACCGCCGGAGAGTACGTCGGCTGCTTCGGCCTGACCGAGCCCGGCACCGGATCCGATGCGGGCAGTCTCACCACCCGTGCCGTCCGCGACGGTGACGACTACGTGGTCAACGGCACCAAGATGTTCATCACCAACGGCACCTGGGCGGACGTCGTCCT